>JAWLEW010000003.1:0-118506 GCA_041685925.1 Wenzhouxiangellaceae bacterium
GCAATCCGAAGATCGCCTTCGGGCAGAAGATCGCCGACGTCGCCGGTAGAAAACCAGCCGTCGGCGTCGGTCCCGTCGTCGATTCCGTCGTCGATTCCGAGATAGCCGGAAAAAAGCATCGGGCCGCGGACCTGGAGGATTCCCGATGATGCGGTACGGACTTCGACGCCCGAGAGGGGGCGTCCGACAATGCCGGGATGCTTGGTGAAGTCGATTCGCGCCGCCTCGTCGGGAGCCATCGTGGCCAGCTGCGAACAGGCCTCGGTCATGCCCCAGGTGGGGAGCACCGGCCAGCCCAGGTCTCGCGCGTGCTGCAGCAGGCCGGGCGCGGTCGGTGCGCCGCCGACCAGCAGTGCGCGCAGCTTCGAACAGGCCGGACCGGCTTGCCGCTCCAGGATTCGCTGCAGCATGGCCGGCACCATGGACGCCAGGGTGATCGGCTTTTCGGCAAGATCGCCCAGCACCCCGGCCGGCTCGAAGCGCGGGTGGAGATGGACCGCGCTGCCGCAGATCACGCTGCGGATCAGGATCGCGAGTCCGCCGATGTGTTCGAGCGGCAGACACAGCAGCCACTGATCCGCACGGGTCATGCCGATGCGCCGGGCGATTGCCAGCGTGCTTGTCCGGTGGTTATCCAGCGTAAGCGGGACGGCTTTTGGCGCCGAACTGCTGCCCGAGGTGAGCATGATGGTGGCGCAGCGCGCGGGTGCGTACGGGGCCGGCGCCAGCGGTTCGACGGCCGGCGTCGGCGGCTGGCCGGCATCGATGAACGGGCACTCGTGCCGGTTTTCGCCCCGGCCTTCATTCTCCATGGCGCCGCTTCGAAACGCTGCGGCGTCCGGCATGATCGACGCCGCGGGCCGCAGCTGGTCGATCAGGATACGCATTCGTCCGGGGGGAAGCTTCGGGTCGACGGGCACCGCGGCAGCGCCCAGCCAGATTACGGCGTGCAGCCAGATTGACGATTGCAGGTCGGTATGCACCCGCACAAGCACTCGATCGCCCGGCTGCACGCCATGCGCGGCCAGGATTGCCGCGCGCCGCGCGGCCTGTTCGGCCAGGTCCGCGTAGGCCAACCGCCTCCGGCCCTCGCTCAGCGCAATGGCTTCGGGATGGTCCTGCGCCTGCTGCGCCAGCCACGCCGTCATGCGTTGATCGGCCAGGCCGGTTCGAAGCCGATGCCCGGCGCGGTGCCCGGATGCAGTCGGGCCGCTTCGATGAAGTCGGGTTGCGGGGCGACGTCTTCGCTGAACCATTGTCCCGTGGCAAGGCCGTGCGGTCCCTCGAGTTCCGGCCATGCAGTCGCCAGATGGGCGATGGCGCGCCGGCCCACGGCCGATTCCATCAGGTTGCTGATGACAACCGCGATGCCGTTGCGGCGCGCCGTTTCGAAGAGCCCGCCGGCCGGCAGCAGACCGCCGACCACCGAGGGCTTGACCACGATTGCGCCGAGTGTCCGCGAGCGGATCAGCGTTCGGATGCGCTCGAGGTCGGCGCAGCTTTCGTCGCCGGCGACCAGCGGTCCGCGGCCATCGTGGCGGGCCAGCAGTCTGGTCAGCCGATCGTCGGCCACCGGCTGCTCGATCATCTCGACCCGGTCGGCCGGAAGCGCGGCCAGCATGCAGCGCGCCTGTTCGATGGACCAGGCGCCGTTGGCGTCCAGGCGCAGCGTCAGGTCGGGGCAGGCGGCGAGGATGGTGCGCACGCGCGCCAGGTCGCTTTCGGGATCGCTCACGCCGACCTTGAGCTTGGCGTGGGTGTACCCTGCCGCCTGCGCGGCCTGCAGGGCCGGGATGCAGCGCTCGGCCGGCTCGGCGCCGATGGTGAACTGGACCGCAACGGAGCCTGCCGGGCGGGTATTGCGGAGGTTCGCGAGCGCCCGGCCCAGAGACAATCCGGCCAGGCGACTCAGCGCGTCGAGCAGCGCGCTCTCGATGCCGAAGCGAAGTACGGGCGAGTCGTCCAGGTTGGGGATCCGGTGATCGAGTTCGTTGATGCCGTTCAGCGCCAGCGGACATTCGATCCGGGCGACGGCACTGCGGATTCCGGGCACGGTTTCGCGGGTCCAGCCGGGCAGCGGCGATGCTTCGCCGAATCCGCGCTGTTGGCGGCCACGGTGTCGGATCGTGACCTGCAGCAGCGCGATCTCGCGGTATTCGAAGTTGCCGGCGGCCGTTGACAGCGGGGCCGCCAGGCGAAGCCGGCGCGCGTCCAGCCGAATCGATTCCAGGGTGAATGCCTGCCTGTCCAGCGCAGTGTTCATGCCCGCGGGAAATGCGGGCTGTCGGGTCCTTGCAGGGCCTGTTCCAGCCCCTGTGCGACCTGGTCGAACAGCTGGCCGCGCAGGCGGTGGTCGAGTCGGCGGTCGGTGGGGAATCGGATCACGTGCAGACCACGATTGGCCAGCGATGCGGAGACCTGTTCGTTGAACTGCCGCCAGTCGGCCGGTTCCAGCAGTTCGATCCCGCGGGGAATGATTTCCCGTGTCGGCGTGGCGCCCGAGGTCGCGAAGTGTCGCTCGTGAACCTCGCCATATCCGGCGCTCGGCAGGTACTCGAATATCTCGCCGCCATGGTTGTCGACCACCAGGACCGTGAGATCCAGGTTCAATTCCCGGGCAACGAGCAGTGCGGTCGCGTCGTGGCGCAGCGCGACATCGCCGATGACCAGTAAGGTCGGCCTCGGGGCAGGGCCGTTGCGCCGTCCCGCGGCGATGCCGGCGCCGGTCGAAACCACGCCGTCGATGCCGTTGAGTCCGCGATTGAAGAACACGTCGAGATCCCGGTCGTGGGCGCACATGAACGCGTCGAGATGGCGCACCAGCATGCTGCTGGAAAAGTACAGGGCGCACCTGTCGGGCAGCAGCGCACCGAGCGCATGCCACATGGCGGGCGCTGAAAACGTTTCCGAACCGTCGAGACAGCGCGCGAGTTCGCGCCGGGCCAACGCGTCGGCGCGCTGGTGCGCGCGCAGCCATGCGCGACGCTCGGGATTCGGCGGGGCGGTCCGCTTTGCGGTTTCGTCGAACAGGGCGCCCGGGTCGACGGCCAGCTGCAGGGACAGGCTGTGGTCGGGGTCGACCAGCTTGGAATGAGGCCCCACGGCAACCTGGAATGCCCGCTCGGCGTTTTTCAGCAGCGCCTGGGTGGCCCAGGAAAGCGGAGCGCTGCCGGTGCGCAGGACCAGGTCGGGCCGGCCGCAAAGGTCGTGGAAGCGGCTGCCGGCAACCAGGTCGCCGGCGCCGACCACGTTCGCGCCGCGGTCCTTCCAGTGCCTCAGCCCCGAGCCCGGCTCGGCCAATATCGGGATGCCGGCGCGTTCGGCCAGCGCACGCAGGGCCTGACGATAACCCGGCCCGTCCGCGTCGGTTCCGGCGAAGATCAACGGCCGCACGGCGCCGTCCAGCGCCGCGGCCAGCTGCGCGACGGCCGACGTGTCCGGGGTCCGCAGCGCGGCGTGAATCCGAATCCACGGCGCGCTGCCTGCGCGACCTTCAATGGCCGACGCGGCCTCTTCCAGTGCCGCTTTCGGCACGTGAGCGGAATGCTCCGGGCCGACCGCGACCGGTTCCAGCGGCTTGCTGAACGGCAGGTCGAGGT
Source organism: Wenzhouxiangellaceae bacterium (assembly GCA_041685925.1). Taxonomy (GTDB): domain Bacteria; phylum Pseudomonadota; class Gammaproteobacteria; order Xanthomonadales; family Wenzhouxiangellaceae. The sequence continues at coordinate 3,600 of JAWLEW010000003.1, forward strand.
GAACCGGACCCGGCTGCGGGAATTGCGTCCGATGGATTGCGCGGCAGGCGAGCGAGCGCAGGTAGGCGAGCTTGTGCGCGGTCGCTTCCGGTTGCGCAGCCTGGTGGGCCCAGCGTACGTGTTCGCCGTACAGCTTCGCCTGTTCCATCACTTGTTGGGCGCCGCAGTCATGATCCTCGGGCGGACGGTCGCCGGTCAGCACCAGCAGCGGGACGTCGTCGCGTTCGGCTTCGCAGATGGCCGGGAAGTAGTTCGCCGCCGCGGTCCCGGAGGTGCACAGCAGTGCGACCGGGCGGGCCGAGGCGCGCGCCAGGCCCAGCGCGAAGAATCCGGCAGAGCGCTCGTCGACGATCGAATGGTCGACGATCCGGGGATGCGCGGCGAACTGGAATACCAGCGGCGCCGAGCGCGAGCCCGGCGAGATGCAGACTTCGCGCAGCCCGCAGCGGACGAGTTCATCGACAAGCACGTGTGCCCACAGCGTGTTGACGTTGGGCACGGAAGCCCGAATGTCGTCCTGCAGCCGATGCGAAGGTTCCGGTGGCATTGTCAAACCGTGGTGCGCTCGGGTCTTCAGAAATGCCAGGGGAAACGGGAAAAGTCGCGTTCGCGCTTTTCGACGAAGGACTCGCGGCCTTCCCGCGCTTCGTCGGTGGCATAGCCGAGGCGGGTGGCTTCGCCGGCAAACAGCTGTTGCCCGACCATGCCGTCGTCGGGCAGGTTGAATGCGTACTTGAGCATGCGCATGGCCGTCGGGCTCTTGCTGTTGACGATTCCTGCCAGTTCGACCGCTCTTTTTTCCAGTGCGTCATGCGCCACGGCTTCGTTGACCATGCCCATGGCGGCGGCTTGTTCGGCATCGTAGGTCTTGCCGAGGAAGAACACTTCACGCGCGCGCTTCTGGCCGACCTGGCGCGCCAGCAGCGCCGAGCCGTAGCCGGCGTCGAAACTGGCCACGTCCGGATCGGTCTGACGAAAGCGAGCGTGCTCGCGGCTGGCGATGGTCAGGTCGCAGACCACATGCAGGCTGTGGCCGCCGCCCACCGCCCAGCCGGGAACGACGGCGACGACGATCTTGGGCATGAAACGGATCAGGCGCTGCACCTCGAGGATGTGCAGCCGACCGGTGGCCCCGGGCTCGTCGTACATGTAGCCGTCCGGCCCGCGCACGGCCTGGTCGCCGCCCGAGGAAAAGGCCCAGCCGCCATCCTTGCTCGAGGGCCCGTTGCCGGTCAGCAGGACGCAGCCGACGTCGGTCTGCCGGCGCGCATGGTCGAGGGCGCTGTAGAGCTGATCGACGGTCCGGGGCCGGAAGGCGTTGCGACGATCAGGCCGGTTGAATGCAATCCGCGCAATGGCTCGCCCGGGATTCACGGCATCTTGCGCGCGGTGATAGGTGACGTCGCGATGATCATTGCCATTGCACTGGTCAGTGCCGTCGACGGCCTGCCAGATTGCGGGATCGAAAAGTTCTGAGATCATCTGTTCAGGTCTCGGCGGCGGCTCGATGTGAAGCGCTGTCCGGACTTGCGGCGGACGCGTCGTCTGCGTCGGAATCGGTCAGGACCCTGGCCATGCGCTCGGCCAGCCGGTCGACCTGGGCCCAGTCGGTGTATTCGATGACGCTTTTGCCGTCGGTGGGACCGTCTGTCATTTTCATGATCATCTGGATCATGACCCGGTCGATGAGCCGATAGCGCGGATAGTCGAGTTTCCCGGCGATGATTTCGACGTGACCCGGCCGGAACGAAAGGCGCTCGAGAAACTTCCGAAGGTACTTGTTTCCGGCCAGGTTGCGCTTTTCCGGCTTGCGCGCGATGAGGTTGACCGAAAAGAATGCGTTGGGCATGCGTTCGATCGCTGTCCTGTTGTCATCGAGGAACCGGGCCATGCGCGGATCATGCCTGCCGTAACGAACGCAGGCGCCGGCGATCAGGCAATCGTAACCGGCAGGATCGAGCTGTGCCGCCTGGCCGATGTCGGCGAGGGTGGACTCGATGCCATTGTTGGCCAGGGTGGTTTCCAGACGTTCGGCAATCCTGCGCGTCTGTCCGTCGGTAGTGGCGAAAACGATCAGTGTGTGCGGCATACCCATGGTCGATCTGCATCCGGATAAACGACTTTCTGCATGTTACAGGAACCGTTCGGCACAGGCGTCGATTCAACCGGTGACGCGGGCGCGGGATTCATGGTCAGGTTCGGGGTTCGCGATCCGCCTTGACTGCGGTCAAGAGGTTCCCGGCCCGGGAGGGCTTCTTCATCACCTGTGCCTTGCCGTCGATGCAGTTCAGTTCGCGGGCGCTATTGACCCAACAGCCCGCATTATTCATGAATCCGACTGCTGCGACACCGCCAGGCCCTGCATCCGCGGCGTCTCGCTACGTCGAGTCATGAATAATGCGGGCTAGCGATCCCGGCCGACATCCAGTTCATCGAGAATGCTTTCCAGGCGCTCGGTTTTCCGGGCGCAGGTGCGCACTTTCCTGCGCACGGTGTTTTCAAGCTTCGCGTCCACGTCGTCGCCGCTTGCGCGGGCCGATGCAATTTCATTGAGGCTGGCGCAGGCATCGTTCATTTCCGATTCGGCCTGCTCGATGCGGCGCCGATCGTCATCACTGACGGAAGGGGAGTCGAGTGGTGCCATCATCAGCCGTGTCGTGACGCGGTTCTGGTGCCGGAATGCCTCTTCGGCGTATTTCCTTAGTTCTTCGCCGGACATGAAATCCAGGTCCTGCACGTCGCCGCCCCGGGGTACCGGAATACAGCCGCCGAGTGTCAGCAGGAGAACGCACAGGGTGATCGCGTCTCGGTATCGGCTGCCCAATGGTATCGTGCCCCCGTTTCGGGCTGCGCGCTGGGCGCATTTATCGAGACGATGCGTAGCGATTGCCCTCACTTCATCCTCAACGCTTCATGTAGTTGAAGAATTCTTCGTTGGTCTTGGTTGACTTGAGCTTGTCGAGCATGAACTCGATGGCCTGGCTTTCGTCCATGGGATGCAGGATGCGGCGCAGGATCCAGATTTTCTGCAACAGCTCGTTGCCGATCATCAGCTCCTCGCGGCGGGTGCCGGAACGATTGATGTCGATCGCCGGGAACACGCGCTTTTCCGAGATGCGGCGGCTCAGGTGGATTTCCATGTTGCCGGTGCCCTTGAATTCCTCGTAGATGACTTCGTCCATCTTCGAGCCGGTATCGACGAGCGCGGTGGCGATGATGGTGAGGCTGCCGCCACCCTCGATCTTGCGCGCGGCGCCGAAGAAACGCTTGGGCCGCTGCAGGGCGTTGGCGTCCACGCCACCGGTCAAAACCTTGCCCGAAGACGGCACCACCGTGTTGTAGGCACGTGCCAGGCGGGTGATGGAATCGAGCATGATGACGACGTCGTGCTGCTGTTCGACCAGGCGCTTGGCGCGTTCGATCACCATGTCGGCGACCTGCACATGGCGCGTCGCCGGTTCGTCGAATGTCGACGAAATGACTTCGGCGTCGACGCTGCGCTGCATTTCGGTGACTTCTTCCGGGCGCTCGTCGATCAGCAGGATGATCATGTGCGCTTCCGGATTGTTGGCCCGGATGGCCGTGGCGACGTGCTGCAGCAGCATCGTCTTGCCGGCCTTGGGCGGCGATACGATGAGACCGCGCTGGCCTTTGCCGACCGGCGCGATCAGGTCGATGATGCGTCCGGTAATGTCTTCCGTCGAACCGTTGCCGCGTTCCAGCATGAACTGTTCGCGCGGAAATTCCGGCGTCAGGTTCTCGAACAGGATCTTGTTCTTGGACGCTTCCGGCTTGTGATAATTGATTTCCTCGACCTTGAGCAGGGCGAAGTAGCGTTCCGATTCCTTGGGCGGCCGGATCTTGCCCGAGATCATGTCGCCGGTACGCAGGTTGAAGCGACGAATCTGGCTGGGGGAAACGTAGATGTCATCGGGCCCGGCCATGTATGAACCGAGCGACGAGCGCAGGAAGCCGAAGCCGTCCTGGAGAATTTCCAGCACGCCATCGCCGTAGATCGGCTCTTTCTTGCGTGCACGCGCCTTGAGAATGGCGAAAATGACATCCTGTTTGCGCGATCGGCCGATGTTCTCGATGCCGAGCTCATTGGCCATTTCAATAAGGTCCTGGACGGACTTCTTCTTCAAGTCGGTAAGATTCATCGAACGATTTGCCTTGAAATACCCGGATTGAACGGAGTGCTGCACACCGCTTCATGCGCGCGAGTTGACGCGTGCGACTCGGCGATGCGAGCGGGAAAACATTCCAGTTGGTCCCGAAAATCTAGGGAATCTGATACTGCTGCAACGGGCGGTTGCCCGCAAGGGATACGGCAAGCCTACCACCTTCTACGCCTGCCGTCCAGTGCCCCGCACCGGACTGGCGGCACTTGGATGCCGGCACCGCCAACGCGCCCGGGGACGTCCGGGGCTAGATGTGCTCCTCGATGAATTCCTTCAAGACCCCCTTGGTGACGGCGCCGACCTTCATGCCCTGGACCTTGCCGTCGTTGAACACCATCAGGGTCGGGATGCCGCGAATCTTGAACTGGCTGGTAATCTGCTGGTTCTCGTCGATGTTGACCTTGGCGATCTTGATCTTGCCGTCGTATTCGTCGGCGAGTTCGTGCAGCAGCGGATCGATCATCTTGCACGGGCCGCACCATTCGGCCCAGTAATCGACCAGTACCGGGTGGCCGGCGTTGATGACTTCCTGCTCGAAAGATGCGTCGGATACGTGCGTGATTTTGTCGGACACGATGGATATCTCCTTGGGCACTGCGGATTTGGGGGAATACGGACCGGTACCCGGCGAACGGGCTTGCGTTTCGTCAAGAATGCTAGAATACTGCAAAAAGCAGGCCGTCTGGCCGTGGGTGCCGTTCCGGGCAGATTCGGGCGGCTCGCTGTCGTTTCAACCCGATTGCCTTCAGAGTTTCCGGCACGGCCGCGGTCAGGGTCGGCATTCTTCCCATTTTTCAGGTTTCACTGAGTGAGCGATACAGATATCCGAACCGATCAACAAAGCGCCGGCGAGCCGGCATCCTCCGAACACGTCGACCACGTTCTGAGCGACGTCGGGTTCGACAGCTTCGAGCTGCCGGAGGCGATCGTTGCCGGACTGCGCGACGCCGGCTTCGAAAAGTGCACGCCCATCCAGGCCGATACCCTGCCGCTGGCCCTTTCCGGGCGCGACGTGGCCGGCCAGGCCAGGACCGGCACCGGGAAGACCGCGGCTTTCCTGCTGGCGATCTTCAAGCGCCTGCTGACCGATCCCGACCCGCAGAGCGCGGGCCACCATCCGCGTTCGATCGTGATCGCGCCGACCCGGGAACTGGCGATCCAGATCCATCGCGATGCCGAGTTGCTGGGGTCGCATACCGGGCTGAAGTTCGGGCTCGCCTACGGCGGCGTCGATTATCAGAAGCAGCGCGACCGGCTCGCCGGCGGCGTGGACGTGTTGATCGGCACGCCCGGCCGGGTGATCGACTACTTCAAGCAGAACGTATTCAATCTCAAGCACATCCGGATCGCCGTGCTGGACGAGGCCGACCGCATGTTCGACCTGGGATTCATCAACGACATTCGCTACCTGTTCCGCGCGATGCCGCCGGTCGACAAGCGCCAGTGCCTGATGTTCTCGGCCACGTTCCCGCTCAAGGTCACCGAGCTGGCCTACGAACACATGAACGATGCCGAGACCATCCGGATCGACGAGGACCACAAGACCACCGAGCGCGTGCGCCAGGTCGTCTATTACCCGTCCAACCGCGAAAAGCTGCCGTTGCTGATCAAGTTGCTGCGCGAAATGGTCGACGGGCACGTGATCGTGTTCGTCAACACGCGGCGCGCGGCCGACCTGGTCGATCGCATGCTCCAGGGCAATGGCTTCCAGTCGGCCATGCTGGCCGGATCGGTGCCGCAGAAAAAGCGCCAGCGGCTGCTGCAGCAGTTCCATGCCGGCGATCTGCCGATCCTGGTAGCCACCGACGTCGCGGCGCGCGGACTGCACATTCCCGACGTCAGTCACGTGATCAATTTCGACCTGCCCCAGGACGCGGCCGACTACGTCCACCGCATCGGCCGGACGGCCAGGCTGGGCGCGACCGGCGAGGCGATCAGCTTCGCCTGCGAGGATTACGCCTTTCACCTGCCCGAAATCGAGGAATACATCGATCAGCCGATCGAACTGATCAATCACGACGCCGCCGATTTGCCCAGACTCGAGCGCGCCGAGCCGCCGAGTGGAAACCGCGGCAAGCCGGCCGGCAGCCGCGGCGGCAAGGGCCGCGGCGGCCCGCGCGGCGGCGGCCGACGCCGGCGTGGTTGATCTGGTGAGGCTTTCGACGCTGTGCTAATCTGCCGAATCGTGTTCGACCTGCAGCATTTCGCGCATGATTGCCTCGTCCAGCCGATTTGATTCCGGGCGCACGCTGACTGCGGTCAACTGGCTGCTGGTCGGCGTTTGTGCGCTGCTGGTGGTGCGACTCGGCATCGTCCTGGTCGACGGCGTCGAAGTCGACTACCAGTCCCTGCCGTTCACCCCATCGGCGGCGCCTGCCGCAACGCTTCCTGACAGCGAATGGCGGATGTTCGGCGATCCTTCCGATGTCGACCATGGCTTCGATCAGCCGCTGCCGCCAACACCGCTGTCGCTGCGGCTGCGCGGCGTCGTCACCGGTGACCGCGGCTACGCCGTCATCGTGGACGCCGACGGCAACGAGGGGGTCTACCGCGCCGGGGACGAAGTGCCCGGACAGGCCGAGGTCGTCACGATCCAGGCGCGTCGCGTGGTGCTGGAGCGCGACGGCACGCGGGAGGCACTGGAGCTGCCCGGATCCGAATCTCCGGGGCCGCGGGAACCGACCACGCGCACGACCTCGACGTCGGACAACGAGCAGGGTCCGGTCAGCGGCATGGGCATCGGCTCGCTGGCTTCCATGACTTCGCGTTTCAGCCTCGACCCGGAAGCGTTGGCGCAGCGCATCACCATATTGCCGGTGGCCGACGGCGGATTCCGCGTGCGCGCCGGTCGCGATGCGGCCATCTTTACCCAGCTCGGGTTCCACGCCAACGACGTCGTGCTGGCGATCAACGGTGAGCCGGTCGACAACCAGGGCGACGTGCGCGCCGTATTCGAATCCATCAATCCCGGCCAACCGCTTGCGATCACGGTTCGGCGGGGCGATCGTCAGCGGGTCCTGACGCCCGATCTTTCCAATCTCGGCGGAGCGAATTCCCGATGAAAATACAAAAATGGATGCTGGCGGTTGCGCTGGCGCTCGGCCTTGCAGGTTCCGTGCTCCAGGCGCAGGACCAGGCGCCGGACGATGAAACGCATTTGCTCAATTTCCAGAACGCCGACATTCGTTCGCTGATCACGACCGTGGCCGATATCACCGGGCGCAATATCGTGATCGATCCTGCAGTGAGCGGCGAGATCACGGTCATTTCCAGCGAGGAACTGGACGCCGCGTCCGTCTACGAGGTGTTCCGCTCGATTCTTGCGGTGCATGGCTACAGTGCGGTTGCGGACGGCTCGGTGACGCGCATCGTGCCCGATGTCGAAGGACGCTTCGGCGGCGGCGCCGGCAACGGCGAGGCAGGCCCTCAGGACCAGGTCACCCGGTTGATCGGCCTGGATCACGTGCGTGCCGCCGAGGTGCTGCCGATCCTGCGCTCGCTGGTGCCGCAGTCGGCCTACCTGGCCGCACACGAGGATTCGAATTCGCTGTTGATCAGCGACCGCGCCGCCGGCGTCCGCCGCCTGCAGGCCGTCATCCGGCGCCTGGACGCGGCTTCCGACAACGGCGCCGAGGTTTTGGCGCTCAGCCATGCCAATGCCGACGAGGTCGCCGAGATCGCCAACCAGATCTATTCGGGTTCGGAGCAGCCGCTGGCGGTTCCCGATGCGCGCACCAACTCCATCGTGCTGCGCGGCGATTCCGGCCAGCGCATTCGCCTGCGCACGCTGGTCAGCCACCTCGACACCCCGCTGAGCGAGGGCAGCGGCGCGCGCGTGGTCTACCTGCGTTATGCCGATGCCGACTCGCTGGTACCGGTGCTCGAGAGCCTGGTCGACGAAGTGGCCGAAGGGCAGCGCCAGCGGGTCCGAATCAACGCCCACGAGGAAACCAATTCGATCGTGATCTCCGCGCCGCCGGCGGTGTATCGGGAAATCCGGTCGATCATCGATCAGCTCGACATTCGCCGCGCGCAGGTGCTGGTCGAGGCCATCATCGCCGAGGTCGCCGCCGATACCGGCCAGGACCTTGGGATCCAGTGGCAATTTTTCGAATCCGGCGATTCCGGCTTCTTCGGCGGCACCAATTTCGGCAGCGGCGGACGCAACATCCTGAATCTGAGCGCCGGGCTTCCGGGCGGCGAGGATGGCGCCGGCGTCCTGCCCGGCGGCGGGCTGAACCTGGGGTTCGTCGACGGCACCAGCAATCTGCTCGGGATCGAGTTGCTGGAAATCGGTGCACTGGCCCAGGCGCTTGCCACCGACGGCAACACCAACGTGCTGTCCACGCCCTCGATCGTGACCATGGACAACCATTCGGCCAGCATCAACGTGGGCCAGGAAGTGCCGTTTCTATCCGGCAGCTTCCTGGCCGAGGGCATTTCGACTGCCGAGGGGCAGGTCAATCCGTTCCAGACCATCCAGCGCGAGGAGGTCGGGCTCAAGCTCCGGGTCACGCCGCACATCAACGAGGGCGACACCATCATGCTGGGGATCGAGCAGGAGGTCTCGTCGCTCGCGCCGGTAGCCGGCGCGGTGGACCTGATCACCAACAAGCGCACGATCTCGACCCGCGTGATGGTGCCCGACGGTTCCATGCTGGTGCTGGGCGGGTTGATCACCGACGACCTCAACGAGTCGATCGAACGCGTGCCGGGCCTGAGCCGGATTCCGCTGTTCGGCGAGCTGTTCACGTACCGTTCCAGCAACCAGGTCAAGCGCAACCTGATGGTATTCATCCGGCCGCGAATCCTGGCCGACCAGAAGCTCATGGACGAACTGACCTCGGGCAAGTACGAAAGCATTCGCGGCTCGCAGCTCGAACAGCGCGAGGGCCGCAGCATTCTTTCGCGGCGCGAGGCCACGCCATTGCTTCCGGAACTCGAGGATTTCCTGCAGACCGAAAGCGCGGGCCGGCGCACGGATGAGCGCTGATTTCAGACCCGGATTCGGATTTGCCCGCCGCCGTGGCGTGACCGTGGCCGGCCGGGATGCCGCCGGCCGCTTCCGAATCGTGGTGCGCACGCCGACCGATCTGGAGGCGCTCAGGGAAGTGCGCCGGAACCTCGTCGGATCCAGCGTCATCGAGAAGCTGGGCACGGCCGAGTTCGGGGAACTGATCGCGCGGCTCTACCAGGGCGATGACGCCAGCGCGCACAGGGTCGCCGAAGGCATCAACGAAGAGCTCGATCTTTCCAGCATCGCCGAGCAGCTGCCCGAACCGGCCGATCTGCTGGAGGCCGACGACGATGCGCCGATCATCCGCCTGATCAACGGCGTGCTGTCCCAGGCGGTGCGCGAACAGGCTTCCGACATTCACTTCGAACCTTTCGACGATCGGCTTTCAGTGCGTTTCAGGGTCGACGGCGTGCTCCGCGAGGCGCTTTCCACCGCGCCGGGCCTGGCTTCGCTGGTGGCTTCACGCATCAAGGTCATGGCGCGCCTGGACATTGCCGAAAAACGCCTGCCCCAGGATGGCCGCATCAGCCTGAAGCTGGCCGGCCGGCCGGTGGACGTGCGCGTGTCGACCCTGCCTTCGAGCCATGGTGAGCGCGTCGTGCTGCGGTTGCTGGACAAGCAGGCCGGCAAGCTGGGCTTGGCCGACCTGGGCATGGACGAGTCGACCCTGGACCGGCTGCGCAAACTGGTCCACCGACCCCACGGCATCCTGCTGGTGACCGGACCGACCGGTTCCGGAAAATCGACCACGCTGTACGCGGCCCTGCTGGAACTCAACGATCGAACCCGCAACATCATGACCGTCGAGGACCCGATCGAGTACGACATCGACGGCATCGGACAGACCCAGGTCAATCCCAAGGTGGACCTGACCTTCGCGCGCGGGCTGCGCGCGATCCTGCGCCAGGACCCGGACGTGGTGATGGTGGGCGAAATCCGGGACCTGGAAACCGCGCGCATTGCGGTCCAGGCATCGATGACCGGTCACCTGGTGCTCTCCACCCTGCATACGAATACCGCGGTGGGTGCGATCAACCGGCTGGTGGACATGGGCATAGAGCCGTTTCTGCTGTCTTCCAGCCTGATCGGCGTGATGGCCCAGCGCCTGGTCAGGCGGCTGGATCCGGATCATCGCCGTGCTGTCGACTTCCCGGCCGAGGAACTGGCGTCCGCCGGCATCGAGACGGACGAAACGGTTACGCTATACCGGCCCGGGGACGAGTTGCCTGCCGGCGAAAGCGGTTATCGCGGCCGAACCGGCATCTACGAACTGGTGGCGATCGACGCGCGGATGCAGGCGGCAATTCATCGTCGGGCGGCCGAGTCGGAACTCGAGACCATCGCGCGCAGCAGCGCGCCCTCGATGTTCGCCGATGGCTGGCGCAAGGCGCTCGCCGGCGAGACCTCGCTGGACGAAGTGTTGCGCGTGACCCGTGAAAACTGATCCTGGCGCGGAAAATCGGCGCGAGTTTCAGGTTTCGATCGGACAAGAATACGAACTTATGCGGCGGACGGCGGTCCATGGGGTAGCGCCCGTTCGCCGGATGTGCACCGAATCTGGAGCAGGACGGCCCGATGGGCGAACGTGAAACCGATCAGCTTCTGGTCGAAAGAGTCCAGAAGGGCGACAAGCGGGCATTCGATCTGCTGGTAGGCAAGTACCAGCACAAGATCGTAAGCCTGATTTCGCGTTATGTGTCCGATCATGCGGAGGCGCTGGACGTGGCCCAGGAAGCATTCATAAAGGCCTATCGGGCGATCGGCCGCTTCCGCGGTGAAAGCGCGTTTTATACCTGGATGTACCGGATCGCGATCAATACGGCCAAGAATCACCTGGTTTCACAAAGCCGCAGGCCGCCGTCGTCCGACATCGACGCGCAGGACGCGGAACAATTTCAGGTCGAAACGCGTCTGAAGGATCGCAGTTCTCCTGAACACGAGCTTCTCAAGGAAGAAATTGAACGCACCATCCACGAAGCCATCGCCGAATTGCCGGAAGACCTGCGCGTCGCCATCACGCTGCGCGAGATGGAAGGGATGAGTTACGAAGATATCGCCACGACAATGGATTGTCCCATCGGCACGGTGCGCTCGCGAATCTTTCGCGCGCGTGAAGCCATCGACAGCCGTTTGCGGCCGCTGTTGAGCAACCTGTAAAAAACGCTCCGGAGCCTTTCAATGAACGATCGAACCGACACCGAATCTGCATCCTCTACGAACGGCAATCGCGAACCGGTTTCCGCCCTGGTCGATGGCGAAATGGATCGTGGCGGCGCGGAGTTTCTGCTGCGGCGCCTGGCCGACGACGAAAGCATGCTCGAACACTGGCAGCGATGTCACCTCGTTCGCGCCTGTCTGCAACACGAGTTCGAGGGTCCGGTCTCGCTTGTCGGGCGCGTGCAGGCTGCACTGGAAGACGAGGCTTCGCCGGAACGCCCGGGTCGAATGCCTTCGCTGATGCGTTTCGGCATCGGCGGTGCGATTGCTGCCGGCGTTGCCCTCGTTGCCGTTACCGGGCTGGATTACCGAATGGGTCAGGAAGCCAACAGCGGCGCGCAATTGGACGACCAACCAGGTTTCGTCAGTCAATCGACGGCGCTGGACCGGCAGTTCAATGCCGAGGCCGTTCCTGCCGGTTTTGGCGCGCGCTCATACGATGAATCGGATCGCGAAGCAGGAATTTCGGGCAGCCAGCAACGGATCAACCGATACATGATTCGGCACAGCCAGGCGGCGGGCAGCACCGGCTTCAATTCGCTGGCGCCCGTCCTGACGGCGCCCGCGCCCGTCCGCGTTGCGCCGGCGGCGTCCGAGGAAAGCGTGAATCGGGCCGACGAAGATCGCCGATGAACAGGGTCTTGCGCGCCTTTTGCGGACTGGTCGGCCTGTGGCTGGGCCTCGCCGGACAGGCATGGGCTGAAGACGTCGAACGGTGGCTGGTTCGCATGGAACACGCCATGGCCTCGATCAGCTATCGCGGAACGCTGGTCAGCATGAGCAACGGGCGTATGGATACCCTGCGCGTTGTTCACCGCGTCGGTGAGGCGGGTGTTCGCGAACGCATCTACGCGCTCGATGGTCCACCGCGCGAACTGCTGCGCGATCATGACCAGATTCGCTGCCTGATCTCAGGGCAATCCTCGATGGTCGTCGAAAATCCATTTCCGACCCGGCTCTTTCCCGGAATTTCTCGCGAAGGGCTTGTTGGCCCCGAGTCGGTCTACCAACTGCGCTTGCAGGGTACCGACCGGGTGGCCGGAAGAGCCGCCCGGGTCATCGAAATCGTTCCGAGAGACCGCTACCGCTACGGCCGGAGACTGTGGCTGGACCGGGATACGGGCATGCTGTTGCGCTCCATGGTCTTCACGCCCGAGGGCGCGATCGTCGAAAAGCTGAGCTTTGTGGAAATCGAACTGGGCGCTTCGATCGCGGACGGTGAGCTGGAAAGTGATCTGGAAAACCCGGCTCGGGTCGCGCGTTACGAAGTCACCGGCGGCGCTGCAGGCGAATTGAGCGCCAGCAAGACACCCCGGTGGCTTCCCGAGAACCTGCCCGATGGATTCCGACTGGTTTCGGTCGGCCGCGGCGACGGCAATTCGGAGGACTACGAGCATCTTCTGTTCAGCGACGGCCTTGCCAGTTTCTCGGTGTACGTCGAACCCATCGGCGGGACATCGATCGTCGAGCAGATCGAGGCGCGCGGTGCAATGCATATTTATACCGGGACGCTGGACAACCAGCGGGTCACCGTGGTCGGCGAGGTGCCCGCGCCGACGGTGCGCCAGATCGGACGCCAGTTGCGCAGGCTGCAGGCGCCTTCGGAACAATCACGGGATTGATGCCGGCGCCGCCGATGAACGATTCCGACCTGATCTGGCAGACCGGTACGGTGCGCAAGAACGACGCGCGCGCCTGGCTGGTGTTCGATGACCCCGGTGCATGCAGTCGCTGCAGCGCGGGAACGGGCTGCGGCGCGGCGCTGTTCAGCCGGCTCTTCTCGCGATCCGGGTCGACCAGCATCCCGCTGCGCGGGCCGGCGCGTGTGCATCACGGTCAGCGGGTCCGGGCAGGACTGAGTCCGCACTGGTTGATGATGGCGGCGGCGGCCCTGTACCTGCTGCCGGTGATCGCTTTTCTGGCCGGCGCGCTGGCCGCCGACGCGATGTGGCCGCGCGATGACCTGGCCGCCCTGGGCGTCGGCACGCTGTTCGCAGCCCTTGCCGTTTGGTCGACGCGCCGTCGGTTACGCTCGCGGCCGGCGCCCGGGTTGAAGCTCGTCGAGCTCGCCCCGGCCCTTGAATCCGGCGGTGCGCGCGACCATTTCCCGGTAAGGGATACATGAAAGCGGGGCGCTACGATCCGGCCGCCGCGTGCGCCATGACCTGAATTTTTCAATCGAGCAAAAGGTAATTCCAATGCCAAGATCATTATCGAGATCGCTTATCGCCGCGCTGCTGATGCTGTCTGCACAGATGGCCGCCGCGGCACCGGCGGATTTTGTCGACATCGTGGAGGCGAGCGCGCCGGCGGTCGTCAATATCGAAACGACCCGATTCGGCGAGCGTCCGGATCCGGATGTCCAGCGCGGGCAGATGCCCGAAGACATGCCGGAACTATTCCGCCGGTTCTTCGAGCCCTTCGGCGACGGCATGCCGCGTGGCCGGCCGGACCGGCGCGGTGGCGGCTCCGGGTTCATCGTCGAGGAAGACGGGCTGATCATTACGAATCATCACGTCATCGAGGATGCGGACGAAATCATCGTACGCTTGTCCGATCGGCGGGAATTCGTTGCCGAACTCGTCGGTTCGGACGCCGAGACCGATGTCGCGGTACTCCGTATCGATGCCGATGATCTGCCCACCCTGGAATACGGAGATTCATCGACGCTCAGGCCCGGCGAATGGGTGATCGCCATCGGTTCGCCTTTCCAGTTCGAGCAAAGCGTGACCGCGGGCATCGTCAGCGCCAAGGGCAGGAGCCAGGGCCAGCAGCAGTACGTGCCGTTCATCCAGTCCGACGTGGCGATCAACCGCGGCAATTCGGGCGGACCGTTGATCGACACCGACGGTCGCGTGGTCGGGATCAACTCCTGGATCCTGAGTTCCAGCGGCGGCAATATCGGGCTGTCGTTCTCGATTCCGATCGAGACGGCGTCCAGCACCATCGATCAGCTGCTGGAGTTCGGGCGCGTTTCGCGCGGCTACCTCGGGGTCGGCATCCAGAGCGTGGATCGCCAACGGGCCGATGCCCTCGGGCTCGATCGCCCGGTGGGTGCGCTGGTCAATTCCGTCGAGCCCGACAGCTCTGCCGATCGTGCCGGCATCGAGGTCGGAGATGTCATCCTCGAAGTCGACGATCGCCCGATCGAGGTATTTTCCGATCTGCCGCCCATTGTCGGCTCGATTCGCCCGGGGCGCGAAATCGAATTGAAGATTTCGCGCTGGGGCGAGACGCGCGAGGTCACGGTGACTCTTGACGAGCGGGAGGAAGGCCAGGAACCCTCGGATCGGGGCGAACCGCGCGATGCCGAACCGAGCAATGCGCTGGGGCTTTCGGTCGAAGTGCTCAGCGACGAGCAACTGCGCCGCGCCGAAGGTATCGACGAAGGCCTGGTGATCACTGGTGTCGACAGCGACAATGCCTACCGTGCCGGCATCCGCAGCGGCGACGTCATCCGCATGATCAACAACCAGCAAGTTCGCACCATGGAGGATTTCAACGAAATCGTCCAGGCGATCGAGCCGGATCGATCGGTTGCGCTGCTGGTCTGGCGCAACGGAACCACCCAGTTCGTGGCCTATACGCCCGAGGGCGAGGACTGACGGCCCGAAAGTCGGCGATCTGTCAACCCGGGGCATGAATCAACCCCGGTTATAATGTCGCAGCGCCGCCATCGGCCCAGGCCGATGGCGGCATTGTTTGTCGCGCACCGGCTGGTCGGCTCGTGCCCGATACCCAGAACGCAAGCACGCCGGGGCACCCGTGCCCGCCGTGCCAATCCAGGATAGATCCGATCCGATGACCGATTGCTCGCATATCCGGAATTTTTCGATCATCGCGCATGTCGACCACGGCAAGTCGACGCTGGCCGATCGCTTCATACAGGTCTGCGGCGGCCTCACCAACCGGGAAATGGCCGAGCAGGTGCTTGACTCCATGGACCTGGAGCGCGAGCGCGGAATTACCATCAAGGCGCAAAGCGTGACGCTGGACTATCCGGCGCCCGACGGCCAGGTCTACCAGCTCAATTTCATCGACACCCCCGGGCACGTGGATTTTTCCTACGAGGTCTCGCGCTCGCTGTCTGCCTGCGAGGGGGCGCTGCTGGTCGTCGACGCCGCCCAGGGCGTGGAAGCCCAGAGCGTGGCCAACTGCTACACGGCCGTCGAGCAGGGCCTGGAAGTGATCCCGGTCATCAACAAGATCGATCTGCCTTCGGCCGACCCGGAGCGCGTCAAGGCCCAGATCGAGGACATCATCGGCATCGATGCGAGCGATGCATTGCTGGTCAGCGCCAAGACCGGCGAGGGCATCGCCGAAGTGCTGGAAGCGCTGGTCGCGCGCGTGCCGGCGCCCGAAATGCGCGAAGGACCGCTGAAGGCCCTGATCATCGACTCGTGGTTCGACAATTACCTGGGCGTCAACTCGCTGATCCGGATCAAGCAGGGCACCCTGCACAAGGGCCAGCGAATCCGGGTGATGTCGACCGGCGAGGAGCACGATGCCGACCAGATCGGCATTTTCGCGCCCAAGCGGACCATAGAGAAAACGCTCGATTGCGGTCAGGTCGGGTTCATTTCCGCCGGCATCAAGGAGATCCACGGGGCGCCGGTGGGCGATACGCTGACGTCT
Organism: Wenzhouxiangellaceae bacterium; assembly: GCA_041685925.1. GTDB lineage: Bacteria > Pseudomonadota > Gammaproteobacteria > Xanthomonadales > Wenzhouxiangellaceae. The sequence continues at coordinate 19,650 of JAWLEW010000003.1, forward strand.
TCGAGGGACCCGGCCGAAAAGCCGCTGCCGGGGTTCAAGCCCATGCAGCCGCGGGTGTTTGCCGGAATCTTCCCGGTCGATTCTTCGGATTATCCCGATCTGCGCGAGGCGCTGGACAAGTTGCAGCTCAACGATTCGGCGCTGCAGTTCGAGCCGGAGACCTCGATGGCGCTGGGTTTCGGCTTTCGCTGCGGCTTTCTCGGCATGCTGCACATGGAAATCGTGCAGGAGCGACTGGAGCGCGAGTACGACCTCGATCTGATCATCACCGCGCCGACCGTGGTTTACGAGGTGGCGTTGATCGACGGCAGCGAGGTCGAGCTGGACAACCCGGCCGAACTGCCGCCGCTCAACAAGATCGCCGAAATCCGCGAGCCCATCATCAGCGCCAATATCCTGGTGCCGCAGGATTACCTCGGGGCCGTCATCGGATTGTGCGAGGAAAAGCGCGGGGCGCAGGTCGATATGCGCTTCCTGGGTGGCCAGGTCCAGTTGAGTTACGAGCTGCCGCTCGCCGAAGTCGTGGTGGACTTCTTCGACCGGTTGAAATCATGCAGCCGCGGCTTCGCGTCGTTCGAATACGCCGAGGCCCGCCACCAGGCCGGGCCATTCGTCAGGCTGGACCTGCTGATCAACGGCGAGCGCGTGGATGCCCTGAGTACCATCGTCCATCGGGACCAGGCCCAGCGCCAGGGGCGCGACCTTGCCGAGAGGATGCGTGAGCTGATCCCGCGGCAAATGTTCGATATCGCCATCCAGGCCTCGGTCGGTTCGAACGTGATCGCTCGTTCGACCGTCAAGGCCTATCGCAAGAACGTCACCGCAAAATGCTACGGCGGCGACGTGACCCGCAAGCGCAAGCTGCTGGAAAAGCAGAAAGCCGGCAAGCGGCGCATGAAGAACGTCGGCAACGTCGAGATTCCGCAGGAGGCGTTCCTGGCCGTACTCAGGACCGATCGCGACCGAAGCTGATGCCGGCGTCGATTCACGGAAAATATAAACAGAAGCAGAAGCCCCGGGATTTCCATGCACTTTGATTTCGCTTTGATCATCACTTCCCTGACGCTCATCAGCGGCGTGATCTGGTTCCTCGATCGATTCTGGTTGCGCAAACGACGTGCCGAACGTCTGGCGCGCGGCGAAATCGAGTCCGACGAGCCGTCCAGGCCGGTCGAGTACGGCCGTTCCTTTTTTCCGCTGCTGCTGATCGTGCTGGTGTTCAGGTCGTTCATTTTCGAGCCGTTCAAGATTCCGTCCGGCTCCATGCAGCCGACACTGCTGATCGGCGATTTCATCGTCGTATCCAAGTTTTCCTACGGGCTGCGCCTGCCGGTCCTGAACACGAAGATTCTCGATACCGGCGAGCCCGAACGCGGCGACGTGTTCGTGTTCCGGTCGGTCGAGCAGCAAGGCGTGAACATGATCAAACGCGTCGTCGGCATGCCCGGGGACACGATCACCTACCGCAACAAGGTGCTTTACATCAACGGCGAGCCGGCGCCGCAGGAAATCCTGGGTCCGTGGGTCGGGCGGGGCATCAACCGCAATCCGCCAGGCAGCAACCCGCAGCTCAGGACCGAGGAGCTGGAGGATGTGATCCACGAAATCCTGGTCTATCCCGGTCGACCCTCCGGTCGTCCGGCGAGCTGGGTGGTGCCGGAAGGGCAATACTTCGCCATGGGAGACAACCGGGATCGATCCCACGACAGCCGGGGCTGGGGCTTCGTGCCCGCCGATCACCTGGTCGGAAAGGCGGTGCGCATCTGGATGCACTGGGATTGCGCGCGCGGATTTTGCGTCGATTTCTCGCGAATTGGTGATAAGATTCAGTAGTAAGCGCCTGAATTGGGTGTGATTATGGTGTACAGTGCCCGGACCTCGGGGAGGTGCAGGGTGAATCGGGTCTGGACGAATGGGAGAACCGTAGATGATTTCGAAGCAACGCGGCATGACGCTGATCGGGTTTCTTTTTGTTCTGGCGGCGGCTTTGTTCGTTGCCTACATCGCGATGAAACTGGTCCCGATCTATCTCAATCATTATTCGGTGGTTACGTCGATGAAGAGCCTGGCCGAAGAGCCGAACGTGGCCAACATGTCGGAAGGGCGCATTCGCGATCTGCTGTCCAGAAAGTTCACCACCAGCTACGTCAAGCACGTGACCGCCCGCGATATCGAAGTCGTCCGGAGTACGGGTGTCGAGATCGTGGCCGAATATGAAGTGCGTGAAGACCTCATCGGCAACCTGGATGCCGTGGTCAGCTTCAAGCGTGTCCAGCCGCTCAACTGAGGCCCTTCATCCGATTCTGCAGAAGGCGCTGGGATACCGGTTCGGGCAGCCCGGGCTGCTGCAGCAGGCGCTCAGCCATCGCAGCCGCGGGAATCCCAATAACGAGCGGCTGGAATTCCTCGGCGATGCCGTGCTCAACATGGTGGTCGCGGAATTGCTGTATCACGCGCGGCCGGATGTGCCCGAGGGCGACCTTTCGCGATTGCGCGCCCGGATCGTGCGCGAACGAACGCTGGCCGAAGTGGCGCGCGAGCTCAAGCTCGGCGAGCACGTGCTGCTCGGGCCGGGCGAACTCAAGAGCGGCGGCTTTCTGCGCGACTCGATTCTTGCCGATGCGCTGGAAGCGGTGATCGGCGCGGTTTTCCTCGACGGCGGTTTCGCTTCGGCAAGCAGCCTGGTCGAGCGCCTGATGTCTGGCCGGATCGCCGAGTTGCCGGACGCCGAGGCGCTCAAGGACCCCAAGACTCGGCTGCAGGAGTGGCTGCAGGGCCGTTCGCTGGATCTGCCCGACTACGAAGTGGTTGACGTGCACGGGGCCGAACACGATCGCCGGTTTACCGTCGTCTGCCGGGTCGGGACGCTCGCCGAGCCGATTCAGGCCACGGCCGGGTCGCGCCGCGGAGCCGAACAGGCTGCTGCGCTGAAGGCGCTGGAAAAGATTTCACGACCGGAACGCGAATGACCGACACGCCTCACGCCCATAGTGGCACCGTCGCCCTGTTCGGACGCCCCAACGCCGGCAAGTCGACCCTGCTCAATCGCCTGGTCGGCGAACGGGTTTCCATCGTCACCCACAAGCCGCAGACCACCCGGCACCGGGTCACCGGCATCGTCAATCGACCCGCCGGCCAGCTGGTGCTGGTCGATACCCCGGGGCTGCACAACCGACGCGACCATGCGCTGAACCGGCATCTCAACCGGGTAGCGGCCGAATCGCTGCGCGGCGTCGACCTTGCCGTGCTGCTGATCGACGCCGCCAACCCCACCGACGAAGACGAGGCCGCCGCGCGTGCGGTGCGGCAGGCCGGGGTCGACGCGGTGCTGGTGTTCAACAAGATCGACCGTATCCGGCAGCGCGCGGACCTGCTGCCGCTGACGAAGGCCTGGAGCGAAAAGCTCGATCCGGTCGAGGTGTTCTTCATCTCGGCGCTCAAGGGCGACGGCGTCGACGCGCTGGCCGACGGGCTGCTGCGCCACCTGCCGGAACGTCCGCCGCTTTATCCGCCCGACGAATTCACGACCGAGTCCGCGCGCTTCCTGGCCGCTGAAATCGTGCGCGAACAGCTGCTCGAGAATCTCCACCAGGAAGTCCCGTACGGTACGACCGTGATGATCGAGTCGTTCGATGAGCAAGACGGCCGGATTCGCATCGGCGCCCTGATCCTCGTGTCCGAGAAGCGCCACAAGGGTATGGTCATCGGCAAGGGCGCCCAGACGCTGAAACGCATCGGCACGCAGGCGCGCAAGTCCATGCAGCAGCTGTTCGACACGCCGGTTCACCTGGAACTCAACGTGCGCGTCGAAGCCGGCTGGATCGACCGCGAAGGTGAATTCGCCAGGCTGGGCTATCGCCGTTGAGTCGCGCCGACCGCGAATCGGTTTTCGTGCTGCACCGCCGGCCGTGGCGCGATACCAGCCTGATCATCGAGCTGCTGAGCGCCGGGCACGGCCGCATTGCCGGCGTCGCCCGTGGCGCGAGAAGCGCTAAATCCGCCTTTTTCGGGCTGACCGAACCGTTTCGCCGGCTGGAGGCTTCTTGGACCCGGCGCGGCGAGATGGTGACGCTGACCGGGCTGGAGCCTGCCGGGCGGACCGGACGGCTGGCGGGCCGGGCCATGTGGTGCGGGCTATACGCCAACGAGCTGGTGCTGCGATTGACGCCGCGCGACGATCCGGACCCGGCGATCTTCGATGCCTACAGCCTTTTGTTGCCCGCGCTGGCGACCCCGTCGCGTCAGAGCAACGCCTTGCGGCGTTTTGAAATGAGCCTGCTGAACGCGCTGGGCGTTGCGCCGGAACTCGAGCTCGACAGCCAGGCCGGAACACCGGTCGATGCCGAGGGTCGCTATCGCGTGGATCCCGTGGCCGGCCCGTTTGCGGTGCCCGCGCACCAGGGCGGGGTCCGGGGCAGGGTGCTGCTGGCGCTGGCCGGCGGCGGCGAAATCGCGGCCGAAGACAACGCCGCGGCGCTGCGCGTGATGCGAGAATTGATCGATCATCAACTCGATGGCCGGAAACTGAATACGCCGGCTTTCTTTCGGGAGAACCCGTCATGACCGAAACACTTCAGACGCCGCTTCTGGGCGTGAACATCGATCACGTGGCCACGCTGCGCCAGGCGCGCGGGACCGAATACCCGTCGGTACTGGAAGCCGCCCGCGTGGCCGAGGACAACGGCGCCGACCTGATCACCGTGCACTTGCGCGAAGATCGCCGGCATATCCAGGACCGTGACGTCTCGGCCCTGGTCGAGCAGTCCCGCACGCGCCTGAACCTTGAAATGGCGATGACCGACGAGATGCTTGATTTCGCATTGTCGCACCGCCCCGAAGATGTCTGCCTGGTACCCGAGCGGCGCATGGAATTGACGACCGAAGGCGGGTTGGACGTGGCCGGCAGGCAGTCCGAGGTGACCCGATTCTGTCGTGCGCTGGGCGCGGCCGGCATCCGGGTATCGCTGTTCGTGGACCCGGAACCCGAGCAGATCGAGGCCGCGGGCGCGTGCGGCGCCCCGGTCATCGAGATCCACACCGGCGCCTACGCCAATGCCGGCGATCGGTCGCGCGCCCGGGTCGAGCTCGACCGCATCGCGGAGGCTGCAGCACTCGCCCGGACGAGCGGACTGGTCGTCAACGCGGGCCACGGGCTGCACTACGAGAACATTTCCGAGGTGGTCGCGCTCGAGCTGATTCGCGAATTCAATATCGGCCACGCCATCATTGCACGCGCCATATTCAGCGGACTGGGCGGCGCGGTCGCCGAAATGAAGCGCTGCCTGGCCGGCCCGGGCGGGACAGGCTAAGCGGAGCGGTGTCCGGAATGCGAAACCGCGATCGACTGGCGCGTGCCTTCCAGCGTGCGCAGCAGATTCAGGTACAGGGTACCGGGCGAGCTGTCCAGCGCATTGCGCAATGATTGTTCAAGCGCGGCGCTGGCCTGTTCCAGCCGGGTCGCACCGGCGTAGCCGCTTGCGCCGGTCCACTGGTGCAGCAGTTCGGCGGCTGCCTCGAATCGGCCGGCCGCCAGCGCCTGATCCAGTTCGCCGAAACGTCCTGCCAGTTCCTGCGCCAGTGCCTCGCGCATCTGAGCGGCGCGCCGGTCGCTTCCGCTCACCCGTTGCGCACGGGCATCATCCAGCAGCAGTGCGCGCTGTTCGGCCGGATCCCGGATTTCGGTAAAGCCATCGTTGCCGGCGGCCACGCGCTGAATGGTCCCGACCAGCAGATCCGGTGATACCGGCTTGTTGAGGAAGCCGTGAAAACCGGCACTGCGCAGCCGATCGCGCTCTTCCGGCCGGCTGTCGGCGGTCAATGCGACCACCCGGGTCGAGAGCCGGTCGCCGGCCTGCTCGCGAATCCTGTGCCACGCCGCCACGCCATCCATATCGGGCATGTGCAGGTCCATCAGGACGACGTCGAAGTGCCGCTGGGCGCAGCGCTGCATGGCCTCGAACCCGCTGCCGGCCAGCTCCAGGTGCGCTGCCGCCGCCGAAAGCGCCGCGCGGATGAAGTCACGATTGATTTCGTGGTCGTCGACCGCCAGCACGGAGAGCTCGCCGATGTCCACCCTGTCGCCCTTTTTCATGGCGCACAATATACCCCGATGACGCCGAAATTTCGAACCCTGTGCTGGCCGTCGGCGTTGATCGCCGGGCTGGGCCTGATTGTGTTCAGCGGTGCCGGCGTCGCGCTGCAGCTCGAACTGGAAGCCACGAGCACGCGTTTCGGTGCGTTGAGCCTTGAGCGCGTCGAGATCCTTCGGCGCGAGCGGACCGAAATCGCGCTGTCCGGAATTTCGCATGCCGCGCTCGGGCCGCTGGGGGATGTGCTGGCGCGCTGTCAGCCGCCTGCCGCCCAGCGTTGCCGTGCCGGGACGCTGACCTGGAGACCGCCGGAAGCAGCCCCGCTCGAGTGGGCGTTCGAGCGCTCTGCGGCGGCCGTCCGCCTCCGCCAAGGGGGCGATACCGAACTTCGGATACAAAGGACCGGCGCGGATTCGGCCACGCTGAAATTCCGAAACCTGGCGCTGGCCTGGCTGCCCGCGGGCATCCGCGACGCGGCGGGTCTTTCGGCGCTGTCGGGGCGGCTGGACGGCAGGCTGGAATACGCGCCCGGCTTGACCCGCGCGGCGCTCGATACCCGGCAACTGGAATTCGACACGCCGGACGGGCGTTTCGCCGGGGCGGGACTGGCATTCGGCGTGGACCTGCGATGGCAGCCGGCCGGGAACGGATTGCGGGCCGAAGGCGAGTGGAAATCCGGCGAACTGCTGCTGGGACCGGCCTACCTGCCCGAGCCGGGCCAGCCGGTGTCGGCAAACCTGGCCGCAACGCTACTGGATGGGTCGACGTGGCGCATCGATCGAGCCCGGCTGTATCGATCCGGGGTCCTCGATCTGAACGCCACCGGCCGGCTGGCGTTCGAGGGCGCTGCAGCGATCGAAAACATCGATGTTGAACTGGCGCACGCCGATCTGGAATCGCTCTGGCGGCAGGGCCTGGATTCAATCGCCGCTTCGAAGGGCTGGGGTCAGCTGGAGCCGACCGGCCGCCTGGAAGGACGCCTGCGCGTCGAACGCAACGCGCTGAGCAGCCTCGGTCTGCGCGTGGCCGACGCCGGGGTCGAGGACGGCGCCGGGCGCCTGGAGTTGCGGGAGTTCGGAGCATGGGTCGAGTGGGAAGCGGATGCGCAGGCGTTTGAAGCAAACGGCAGCTGGACCGACGCTCGCCTGTTTCGCATTCCGCTGGGGCCCGGGGCGTTCGGGCTCGGCAGCCGCGGCGACGGCACGCTGGCGCTGGTCGAGCCGTTCCGTCTGCCGGTTCTCGATGGTGCGCTGGTCGTGGAACGACTGGAGTGGCGCGACTGGCTGGTCGCCGAGCGGCAACTCGATCTGGACGCGCGGCTGGAACCGGTGGACCTGGCGCGCCTGACCCGAATCCTGGGCTGGACCGAGTTCGGCGGGCGCATCTCGGGCCGTTTTCCCGGCATTCGGCTGGCCGGAGACGCCATTGATGTCCAGGGCGGGCTGGATATCGACCTTTTCGGCGGTAACGCACGGATTCAGGATCTGTCCATCGAACGGCCGTTCGGATCTCTGCCGGCGCTGGCCGCCGACATCGAATTCGAGGCGCTGGATCTCGAGCAGGTCACCGGTGCGTTCGAGTTCGGCCGGATGCTGGGGCTGTTGTCCGGACACGTCCGGGGACTGCGGCTGCTGAATTGGCAGCCGGTGCGCTTCGATGCCCGCTTCGAGACGCTGGAGCACAGCCCGAAGCGCAGGATCAGCCAGAAGGCGGTGGATTCCATCTCGTCCATTTCCGGCGGGGGTGGCGCGGCCCTGTCGGGGACGCTGCTCAACCTGTTCGAGGACTTCCCGTATCGCAGGGCCGGGCTGGGTTGCAGGCTGGAGAACAACGTCTGCCGCATGAGCGGCCTGGGCGAGACCGAGCAGGGCGGCTACCTGATCCTGGAGGGGCGGTCGCTTCCGCGCCTGGATATCGTCGGCTACCAGCGGCGCGTCGACTGGCCGCGCCTGCTGGCCCAGCTTGCCGCCGCCACCGCCGATGCATCTCCGGAGTGAATCGGCTGCCGCCGCCGGTTGACGGGCGCGGTCGTTTGGTAGAATCCGGTTCAGGCGAAGTTCATCACCCTCGCCGCATGCTGCGGCCGACTCTTCGCGAGCCACCTATGGAGAAACCGAACTTGAACAAGCGCATCGCAAGAAACGCCCTTCTGCTTGGTGGGGCGACCGTGCTGGTGGCCTGCGTGACCATCAACGTCTATTTCCCCGAGGCGGCCGCAGAGCGCGCCGCAGACCGCTTCATCCAGGACGTGATCGGCCCTGAAGAAGGCGCCGACGAAGTTTCCGGGCCAGCGGGCGGGTCGGGTTTCAACCCGCTTGCCGCACTGGCCGATATCCTGGTTCCCTCGGCGCATGCCCAGTCGGTGGACATCGATATCGAAAGTCCGCAGATCAACGCCATCAAGCAGCGCATGAAGCAGCGCCAGCGCGAACACCTGGCCGGCTGGCTGGACGCAGGCGCGATCGGGCTGGACAACAGCGGCCTGATTGCCATTCGCGACCGCAGCGCGGTTTCGCTGGCCGAGCGACGCCAGCTCGAGCAGGTGGTCGCCGAGGAAAACGCCGACCGGCGCGCGGTCTACCGCGAAATTGCGGTGGCCAACGGCCATCCGGAGTGGGAGGAGCGGATCCGCGAAACCTTTGCCGAGCGCTGGGTCGCCAATGCGCGCGCCGGCTGGTACTACCAGGACGATTCCGGCAACTGGCAGCGGAAGTAGATCTTGGCCCGACGCAGACGCAGGCGGCTTCCGGACGAACCGATAGAAGTCGACATCAGCGATCTTTCGCACGACGGGCGCGGCGTGGGGCGGATCGAGGACAAGGTGGTTTTCGTCCACGGCGCGCTGCCCGGGGAGCGCGTATCGGCGCGCCTGACCGGGCGCAACCGCCGCTTCGACGAAGCCGTCACGCTGGCCGTGGAAACCCCGTCGAACGAGCGCGTGGAACCCGAATGTCCGTGGTTCGGCTATTGCGGCGGCTGCGCCCTGCAGCACCTCGATCATCACGCCCAGCTGGAATGGAAACAGCAGCGACTCAAGGAAAACTTCCGGCGCATCGGCGAGGTCGAGCCCGATGAGTGGATGGCACCGATCTTTGCCGATCCGTGGAACTATCGCCGGCGCGCACGACTGAGCGCGCGCAACGTGCCGGGCAAGGGCCGGGTGCTGGTCGGTTTCCGCGAAATCGGCGGCCGCTACGTGGCCGATATCGAGGCCTGCCGGGTGCTGCACCCGGCGTTCGCCGATCGGCTGATGGAGCTGTCGTCGCTGATCGGGGGCTTGAGCATCCCCGACCGGGTCGCGCAGGTCGAATGTGCCGCCGGTGACGATACCGCCGCGATCGTCCTGCGCCATCTCGAGCCGCTGACCTCGGCCGACGAAAAGGCGCTGGTCGCTTGGTCCGACCGGACCGGAATCGCGGTGTGGCTGCAGCCGGCCGGGCCCGACAGCGTGACCCGGTTATGGCCGGCGCACCACCAGCTCAGTTATCGGCTCGACGCGTTCGGACTCACGCTGGACTTTCACCCGCAGCAGTTCATCCAGGTCAACGCCGCGGTCAACCGCCGGCTGACCGCCAGGGCCGTGGAGCTCATGGACGCCGGACCCGAAGACCGGATTCTCGACCTGTTCTGTGGCCTGGGCAACTTTTCGCTGCCGCTGGCCACCCGGGCCGGCGAGGTGCTGGGCGCCGAACTGGACGAAAGCCTGGTCGGGGCGGCCGCGCACAACGCGGCGGCCAACGGGATCGAGAACGCAGGTTTCGTCGCCGCCGACCTGATGCAGTCGGTCGAGGCCCTGGACTGGATGAATGGCGCCTTCCACGGCGTGCTGATCGACCCGCCGCGCTCGGGCGCGGCCGAGATATTGCCGCTGGTCGCGGCCACCGGGGCCCGCACCTTGGTCTACGTTTCCTGCGACCCGGCCACGCTGGCGCGCGATGCCGGCACGCTGACGGCCGACTACGGCTATCGGCTTGAAAAGGCCGGCATCGCCGACATGTTTCCGCACACCGCGCACGTCGAGTCGCTGGCGCTTTTCAGGAAGACCGCGTGATGCGCACCGGGCTGGTCGTCGGGATCGAAGGGCACGTGCTGGACGCCCGGGCCAGGGCGGTACTGGAGCACCCGGCCGTGGTGGGGGCGATCCTGTTTTCGCGCAACTACCGCGACCCGGAACAACTCGCTGGACTGTGCCGGGAAATCCGGGCGCTGCGCGAGCCGCGGCTGCTGATCTGCGTGGACCAGGAAGGCGGCCGCGTGCAGCGATTCGCAACCGGTTTCACCCGGCTGCCGCCCCTGGGCCGGCTGGGCAGCTGGTTTCGCAGCCACCCGGACCGGGCGCTGGACCTGGCGTACCGTCACGGGCGGATCATGGCCGCCGAGGTGCTGGGCCACGGCGCCGACCTCAGCCTGGCCCCGGTACTGGACCTGGATCGCGGCAGCGAGGTGATCGGTGATCGCGCCTTTTCCGACGATCCCGACGCGGTGCTCGCGCTTGCCGCCCATTACATCGCCGGCATGCGCGACGCCGGCATGAAGAACTGCGGCAAGCATTTTCCCGGGCATGGCTCGGTTCGCGCCGACAGCCACCTGGAAGTGGTGACGGATCCGCGAACCCGGCACGAACTGGCCTCCGATATCGCGCCGTTTGCTGAACTGGCCGGCCAGCTCGACGCGATCATGCCGGCCCATGTGCGCTATCCATGCGTCGACGATCGGCCGGCCGGGTTTTCCGGGCCCTGGATCGAGGGCATCTTGCGTGCCGAACTGGATTTCCGCGGCGTCGTGATTTCCGATGACCTGGACATGAACGGCGCCGGCGTGGTCGGCGATCTCCGGGCGCGCTGGGGCGCTTGCGAGGCGGCTGGCTGCGACCTGGCGCTGGTCTGCGATCCACGCTCGGCCGCCGATCTGTTGTCGGCCGAAGAGGTCGATGACGCCGGCTTCCAGGCCGCACGGGTGTCCGCCGCGAAGCTGTTCGGCCGCGCCTCGTTCAGCCTGGCCGAGCAGGAACTGGTTTCGGAATTCCGGGCCTGGAAGCGTTCTCTGAACAAACTGGCTGGAGCGTGAAGTGGAGAAGTGGTTCGATCGTATTGCCGCCCTGATCGGCATGAATCCATGGACGGTGCAAGCGTTCGTCGTCATCCTCGTCGCGCTGCTGGCCGACTTCGTGTTCCGCAAGTTCATCAATCGGCTCGAACGGCTGGCCGGGAGCTCGCGGCATCATTGGGACAACGCGGTCGTATATGCCGGCAAGCTTCCGGTCTCGCTTCTGATCTACGGACAGGGGCTGCTGATCGCCGCGCGCATCCTGCAGCCGCATACCGCCGCAATCGTTTTCCAGGCTACCTGGCTGCAACTGGCACAGGAGCTGTTGCTGGTCGTGACCGCCACGTGGTTCGCATTCCGGCTGACGACCGGGTTCGAGGAAGCGTTCGTCCGCCATCGCCAGGCGAGCCACCGCGACTTCGACATCACGACGGTCAGCGTTCTGGCGCGCATCGCGCGCATCGCGGTGGTCACGACCGGTACCCTGACCGCGCTGAGCATCCTGGAAATCCCGATTTCCGGCCTGCTTGCCGCCGGCGGGGTCGGCGGCATCGCCGTCGGGCTTGCCGCGCGCGACCTGCTGGCCAATTTCTTCGGCGGCTTCATGGTCTTCATGGATCGCCCGTTCTCGGTGGGCGACTGGGTGCGCTCACCGGATCGCGACATCGAAGGCGTGGTGATGAAGATGGGATGGCGGGTGACCACCATCATGAAATTCGACCGGCGGCCGATGTACGTTCCGAATGCGACCTTCACGACCATCACGGTCGAGAATCCGTCGCGCATGACGCATCGGAGAATCTTCGAGCACGTCGGCGTGCGCTACGACGATTTCGCACAGGTCAAGCCGGTCGTCGATTCGATTCGCGAGATGCTGTCGAATCACGAAGACATCGCGAGCGAGGAGACGCTCATCGTCCACTTCAATCAGTTCGGCGATTCTTCGCTGGACATCATGGTGTATTGCTTCACGCACACCACGCAATGGGCCGAGTATCACCGCGTTCGCGAGGACGTACTGCTCGGAATCGGCGAATTGGTCGAGGCGCACGGCGCCGAAATCGCCTTCCCGACGCGCACCCTGAAGCTCGATTCGGTTCCCGAGGCGCTGGCCCGGGAAGAACGGCAGTCGTCATGATGCCCGCCGGCGCCTACAGGCTGTTCGACGCGGCGGAAGTTGCCAGCGCTTACGACCGGATTGCCGAACGTCTCAACGACGAGTTGCCGAAGCGAGAAATCCTGCTGCTGCCGGTCATGACCGGCGGCATGTTTCCGGCCTGCGAACTGGCACGGCGCATACGCCGCCCGTTGCGTCTCGATTATGTGCATGCCACGCGCTACCGCGGGCAGACCTCGGGTTCGCAACTCGAGTGGCTGCACTGGCCCGAATTCCAGTCGAAAGAGCAGTCGGTGCTGCTGATCGACGATATCTTTGACGAGGGTCATACGCTTGCGGCCATTCTCGACCGGCTGCCGGAACAGTACCAGGTCACCACCGCGGCACTGGCACTCAAGCAGCACGACCGCGGATTGAGCCGCGACTGGCTGGATCACCATGGCATCGTCGTGCCGGATGTCTACGTGTTCGGCTGCGGTATGGATTATCGCGAAAATTATCGGGAACTCCCGGACATCTGGGCCATGGCAACGGATGACTGAGCCCGCTTCACGCACGACGGAACAGCAGGAGCAAAACAGCATGAAACTGGCAGTCATCGGCGGCACCGGGGCACTGGACCTGTTCGTCGCCGGCAGCGGCACTTCATTGACCACGCCGTTCGGGGCACCGTCCGACCGTCCCAGGAAAGTCGCGAGCGGGGAACGGGAGATCTGGTTCCTGGCCCGCCACGGCAACCCGCATCGGATACCGCCGCACAAGGTCAATTACAGGGCCAATATCCATGCCCTGAAGATTCTCGGTGTTGATTCGGTTCTTGCGATCAATGCGGTCGGCGGCATCTCGCCGGATCTGCCCGCGGGTTCGCTGCTGGTGCCCGACCAACTGATCGACCATACCTGGGGCAGGGCGCACACGTTCAGCGATGGCGGTTCGGCCCCGTTGAGGCACGTCGATTTCACGAATCCTTTCGCGGGCCCCTTGCGCGCTGCGCTTTTGCGGGCAGCCAACGGGGCCGGCCTCGATGTGGCCGACGGCGGTTGCCTCGCGGTCACGCAGGGGCCCCGGCTGGAGACCGCCGCGGAAGTGACCCGTCTTGCGGCCGAAGGTTGTGACGCGGTCGGCATGACGACCATGCCCGAAGCGGCGCTGGCGCGCGAGGCAGGCATCGATTACGCCAGTCTGTGCATCGTGGCGAACGCGGGTGCCGGACTCGAACAGGGTCCGATCACCGAGCAGGATATCCATCGCGTGCTGCAAGCGGCGATGGAGCGGGTGCAAAAGGTGATCTCTCAGCTACTGCAGGACATTCCCGCTTGATCGCTTGCGGTGGTCAGGTCCGGCCCCAAGATGTGACGCCCTTCGCGATGGTTCTGCTTGGTCCATTGGTGTCCGTCCGTTACCATTGATGTTCATCTCAAGCCGCGAGTTTCGGATGTCTGAATCGTTTCGATTGAGCACTTTGAGCGTCAGCAGCAAGGATCTCAGGGTTTTGAAATCATTGCTCGGTCTGTCTGGCGCAGGATCAAATCGGCGCTGGGACATCGAGCCGGATTCCGATAGCGGCGACGCCCTGCTCGTCGACGTGGACAGTCCCGAAGGGGCTGCGATCTGGCCGGAAATCAGCCAGCACAGCCGTCCTGCGGTCGCGCTCACGAAGCGTCGGGATTTTGTCGCGCGGCGGCTGTTGCGCAAGCCCATAAGGTCACAGCAGCTGCTGCGATTGCTGAGCGAGCTGTCGGAAAACACGCAGGGTGCAGGACAGGAAGATGAATGGCCCGTGCTTGCCTTTGGCGAGGATTCGGCGGCGCTGCCGCTGGCCGAACACCTCAGGCGGCATCACTGGGACCAGCCGGTCATGATCGGCGGTGATTACGTGCCGGAACTGGTGATCGATCCGGGTGCCGGTGTCTGGTACTCGGGTGCCTCCGATCGGGAACTGGCGCGCCTGCTGCGCCGTCACTTTTCCAGCGACGAGGCGCAGCCGGTGACCAGTCACGCGCTGGTCGCCCATACCGAAGGGCTCGAGCAACAAAGCCTTGCCAAGCTCAAATGGCGCGCCGGGCTTGCATTGTCCAGCGGCGCCCTGCATCCGGACCTGGCCGGGGACGTCCGCTTCATGTTGCCGCAGGTGCCCCTGCAGGCGCTGTCCGATACCGCGTATTCGCGGCAGGCCCGTGTGCTGATCCGCGCGCCGGTCGGCATACATGAACTCGCCGAGGCGAGCAAGGCCGATCGCAGCGACGTGGCCGAGTTTCTCAATGCCTGCCATGCCTGCGGTTTCCTGCTGCTGGATTCGTCGGCGGGTGCGAAGGCGCGCATGGCTTGACCGCGCCCGGTGCCGCAGGCCGGTGCGGCTTGGTGTGCAGCATCGCTTGATCGGCGATAATCTCGGCTTGGTTCTGGAATGACTGGATTTCTGCCTTGAATACTTCAGTGGGTATAGACGCGCTGGCGTTCGCCGGCCCTGCCGGTTTCGTCGAGATGACCGACCTCGCCGAGGCCAGGGGTGTCGATCCCGGCAAATACCTGCAGGGACTGGGACAGCGGCGGATGGCCATTGCGACACCGTGCGAGGATACGGTCACCATGGCAGCCGACGCGGCCACGCGGGCACTGCAGGGTTTCGACATCGATCCGGCCGAGATCGGCACGCTGATCGTCGGCACGGAGACGGGCGTGGATCACAGCAAGCCGGTAGCCGTCTACGTTCATGAGCTGCTGGGCCTGGATCAGCGATGCCGTACGTTCGAGACCAAGCACGCCTGCTACGGCGCGATGGCCGGGTTGACCGCGTCGATGGACTGGATCGGTTCCGGCCGTGCACGCGGCCGCAAGGCGTTGGTGATCGCCTCGGATATCGCACGCTACGGGCTCAAAACGGCCGGCGAACCAACGCAGGGCGCCGGTGCGGTGGCCATGGTGATCGCCGAAGATCCCCGGCTTCTGGCGATCGACCCGCAGCGCATCGGTGATTACACTCGCCAGGTCATGGATTTCTGGCGTCCGCTGTATTCCAAGTACGCTTTTGCCGACGGCCATTACTCGATCGAGTGCTACCTGGATGCGCTTGCCGGGGCGCGCGTGGACGCGGTGGGCGAGGGGGCCGACCTGCTGGCGGGGCTCGGGGCGTGCCTGTACCACGTGCCGTTCGTCAAGATGGCCTTCAAGGCGCATCAGCGCCACCTGGAAATGGAACACGGCGGCCCGCTCAGCAAGGAGCATGCCGAAGCATGGCGCATGCTCACCGACAGCTATCAGCGGCTGGCGGCACCCTGGCTCGGGCTGAATGCCGAGATCGGCAATATCTACACCGGCTCGCTTTTTCTCGCGCTGATCGATCTGCTGCGCCAGGCGGCAGAAGGGCTGGCGGGTCGCGAAATCAGCCTGTTCTCCTATGGCAGCGGCTGCGGCGCCACCTACTGCATCGGCCGCATCGGCGACCAGGCCGCGCACTGGCGCGAAGCGCTGGATCCGGCCGAACAGCTGGCCGCGCGCAGGCGCCTGAGCATCGAGGAATACGAAGGGCTGATCGGCGATACCGAACAGGCCGACACGGTCGAACGACTGGACCCGGCGCGGTACGGACTGGACGGCGGGCTTTACTACGTCGGCACCCGCGACCACCGCCGCCAGTACAGTCGCAGTTGACGCGCAAGGGTTTGGCAAGGCGAGCGGCGCCGGGCGCATGAAGTTTCCGAGTCGCAGTGATTTCTTCGAGGTCTTCGTTTCTTTCGCGGGGCCTGCTGTTCCTCAGCAAAAGTCCCGGGATTCGGAAGCCAGCCCGTCCAGCCAGCCATCCAGTGCCTCGAAGCGGTCCGCGACCACGTGCTGGCTGCCTTTGGCGTTCTGCAGCTTGCCGTAGACCTTCAGCAGGCCGGCCTGCAGGACCTCGGGGCGGAATCGTTCGGCCAGTTTCGGCCAGACGATCACGTTGACGATGCCGGTCTCGTCTTCCAGCGAAAGAAAGATCACGCCCGATGCGGTGCCTGGCCGCTGGCGATGCGTGACCAGGCCGGCGACCTGCACCGCGCGGCCGTCGGCCAGGTCGCGCAATGCTCTTGCGTTCGACACGCGCTTGCCCAGCCGCCGGCGCAGCAGCGCGATCGGGTGGTGTTCCAGACTCAGGCTCGTGCTGGCATAGTCGGCCAGCAGATCATCGCGCCGCGAGGGCAGGGGCAGGCCCGGCTGTCTTTCGCGGATCCGGCTTTCGGCCAGCAGGTCGCCCTGGTGGCGGGCGGCCATCGCATCCCAGCGCGCCCGCCGGCGGTGTCCGGCGAGCGCCTTCAACGCGCCGGCCTCGGTCAGCGTTGCCAGCGAAGCCCGGTCCAGCCGGGCGCGTTCGACCAGGTCCTGGACGTCGCGAAACGGCGTTCGCGCCCTGGCCGCGCAAACGCGTTCGGCGGCCTCTCGCCGAAGTCCATGCACCATCCGCAGCCCCAGTCGGATTGCAGGCCGAATTGCGGTCCGGGCGCTTCCTCCCTCAAGGCCGTAGGTCGGGGTTGCATCCCCGACGCCGCTCCCATCGTCCCCGCAGATCGGGGTCACACCACCGACCTGTCCGGTGCCGCTGGATACAGGTTCGAGCCCGCAATCCCAGCCGCTGTAGCGAACGTCGACCGGCAGCACGCCCACGCCGTGACGCCGGGCGTCGTTGATCAGCTGGGCCGGGGCGTAGAAACCCATCGGCTGGCTGTTGAGCAGGCCGCAGGCGAACGCGGCCGGGTGGTGGCATTTCATCCAGGCCGAGAAATAGGTCAGCAGCGCGAAGCTGGCCGCGTGCGATTCGGGAAAGCCGTAATCGCCGAAGCCGCAGATCTGGCTGTAGATGCGCTCGGCGAATTCCCTTGTGTAGCCGCGCGCCAGCATGCCGTCGACGAGCTTTTCGCGAAACGGTTCCAGCCCGCCCCGGCGCTTCCAGGCTGCCATGGCACGACGCAGCTGATCGGCCTCGCCGGGCGTGAAGCCGGCCGCGACGATCGCGATCTGCATGACCTGCTCCTGGAAGATCGGTACGCCCAGCGTGCGTTCCAGCACTTTCTTCAAGGCGTCACCGGGATACTCGACCTTGTCCGGGTTGTCGCGCCGTTCCAGGTAGGGGTGCACCATGTCGCCCTGGATGGGGCCGGGGCGAACGATTGCGACCTCGACGACCAGGTCCTGGAAACAGCGCGGCTTCAGCCGCGGCAGCATGGCCATCTGGGCGCGCGACTCGACCTGGAACACGCCGGTCGCATCGCCCCTGCAAAGCATTTCGTAAGTGGCCGGGTCTTCGCGGGGGATGGTGGCCAGCGTCAGTGGTGTGGGGGCTTCGGGCCGGGTTTCGAGGCGATCGGCAGGGTGGGGGAGATCTGAAGGTCTTTCGTAAATGGTAAATGGTGAATGGTAAATGGGAAAGGCGCGGGAGCCTTTTGCGCCCTGTCTGCTGTTCGGGCTTTGCGGGTTCCAGACTGCTGACGGTTCATTGACAAGGGCGGTATGTCCTGAGGATTCCATGACGTTCTTCGAAGCGGGTTTTCTGCTATTTCCCATTTCCCATTTACTATTTACTCGACTGTCAAGGCCACTATCGTTTGCCCTGTCGCCCGAACCCGATTGATTCACCATATCCATGGCCTTCCTCAACGCCGTGAGCATGCCCAGCGAGAGGCAGTCGACTTTCAGCAGGCCGAGCGATTCGAGATCGTCCTTGTCCCACTGGATGACGGTGCGCTCTGCCATGGCGGCGTTTTCGATCGGCACCAGCTGGTGCAGCGGCTCGTCGGCGATCACCATGCCGCCGACGTGCTGCGACAGGTGGCGCGGCAAGCCGATCAGTTCGCTGGTCAGCATCAGCAGCTGGCGCGCCGTGGCGCTTTCCGGATCGAAGCCGCACTGGCGCAGGCGCTCGGGCCAGACTTCCGGGTCGTCCCACCAGGCCAGCGAGGCGGTCAGCCGATTCATGCGCTGAGGGTCCAGTCCAAGCGCGCGGCCGACGTCCTTGAGCGCGCTTTTGGGCCGGTAGCAGATCACGGTGGCTGCCAGCGCCGCTCGCTTGCGGCCATATTTGCCGTAGATGTATTGCAGTACTTCCTCGCGGCGTTCGTGTTCGAAGTCGACGTCGATATCCGGCGGTTCGTTGCGTTCCTTCGAGATGAAGCGTTCGAACAGCAGCTGCTGGCGCGCCGGGTCGACTTCGGTGATGTGCAGGCAATAGCAGACTGCCGAATTGGCCGCCGAGCCGCGCCCCTGGCAAAGAATCCCGCGCGAGCGGGCGAAGCGCACCACGTCGTGCACGGTCAGGAAGAACGCTTCGACGCCCATCTGCTCGATCAGGTCCAGTTCGCGCGCGACCAGTCGGTGCACGGATTCGGGCGCGCCGTCGGGAAAGCGTTTGTGCAGGCCTTCCAGGGTCAGGTGGCGCAGCCAGCGCGACGGGGTATACGGGCGCGGGACCAGTTCGGCCGGATAGCGGTATTGCAGTGCACCGGGGTCGAAGCCGCAGGCATCGGCCAGGCGCCGGCTCTCGTCCAGCCAGTCTCCGGGATACAGCTGTGCCAGCGTATCGATCGGGCGCAGGTGGCGTTCGCCGTTGGCCGCCAGCGCCCGTCCGCATTCGGACAGCGGGCGGCCCAGTTCCAGGGCGCTCATGACGTCCATCAGCGCCCGACGTGAGCGCCGATGCATGCGCACGTCGCCGCAGGCGATGCAGCGCAGCCCGAGGGCGTCGGCAAGTCGCTGCAGGTTCGCGAAGAATGTTCTTTCCCCCGGCCGCAGCAGCCGGGTGGCGCCGACCCACAAGCGGTTGCCGAAGCGCACGTGCAGCCACTCGGCATCGGCCCGGACGGGCGGATCATCGGGTTTCCAGATCACCAGTACCCGATCCAGGCCCTGTTCGAGATCGCCGCGCCGCAGCCGGTAACGCCCTTTGCCGGCGCGGCGTCTGGCGGTGGTGATCAGGCGGCAGATCTGGGCATAGGCGGCCTGGTCCGGCGCCAGCAGCACGAGATGAAGGCCGTCGTCGGTTCGCATCTCGCTGCCGACGACGAGCTTGATGGCGCACGCGCGGGCCGCTTCCCAGGCGCGCACGATGCCGGCCATGGAGCATTCGTCGGTAATCGCGATGGCCCGGTACCCCAGTTCCGCGGCGCGCCTGACGAGTTCGTCGGGCCGGGAGGCGGCGCGCTGAAAGCTGAAACAGCTCAGCGCGTGCAGTTCGGCATATGCGGGCATTGTTCGATGGCCGGACAATGAGTATTCATTTATACAGTATAGCGGAAAGCGCGCGGCTGGAATCGGTCACGGTCGCTACCCGTAAGCGCGAACCGAATCTACAGCGAAGTACCGGTTTCAATTGCGGTTTTCGGCGCCGGGAAGCTCAACGCGCCGAGCACCCCCCTGCTGCATTTTTCAACGGTTCGCGGCTATTGCGTCGCGGTCAGCCGGCCGTCGCGGTAGTCGCGCATGGCCTGCTCGATCTCCTCGCGGGTGTTCATGACGAACGGGCCGTATTGCACTACCGGTTCTTCCAGCGGCCTGCCGGCCAGCACCAGCGCGCGGCAGCCCGAGGCGCGCGCGGCCAGCAGCACCGAATCGCCGTCGGACAGAACGCCGGCCGAATGGGTCTTCAATCGCGGGCCGCCCTGGCCGATGCGCGCTTCACCCTCGAACACGTAGATGCCGGCGGTGTGGCCCTCGGGCAGGGGGATCCTGACCGATCCGCCGGGCCGCAGCGCGGCGTCGAGATATCGCGGGTCGGTGGCCATCGCGCCATCGGGGTTGACCGGCCCGGCGGCGCGTTTGCCGCCAATCTCGACGGCACCGGCGATCACCCGGACCCGGCCATCGGGAAGCTCGATCTCGGGCACATCGGCAGCGGGAATGTCGCGATAGCCGGCCGGCTTCATCTTTTCGGCGGCCGGCAGGTTGATCCATAGCTGGAATCCGCGCATGCGGCCATTTTCCTGCTGCGGCATTTCGGAGTGAACGATGCCGCGACCGGCGGTCATCCACTGCACGCCGCCGGGGCCGAGATCACCGCGGTTGCCCAGGTGATCTTCATGGCGCATGTGGCCGTCGAGCATATAGGTGACCGTCTCGAAGCCGCGATGCGGGTGATCCGGAAATCCGGCGATGTAGTCATCCGGGTCGTCGGACGAGAATTCGTCGAGCAACACGAAGGGATCCAGGTTCAGGCCGCGTACGGCCCCCAGGCTGCGCCGCAGGCGAACTCCGGCGCCGTCGGAGGTCTCGATCGATTCGATGATTCGGCTTAGATTTCTTTCACTCATTAGAGGGCTCCGGATTTTCTGGTAGCGGGCCGCTCGGCGACGGTTTCGGTGACCGCAATGATCGTTGCAATTTTCTCGAGCCGGTTCCGCACATCCAGCACCGACTGCCGGACCCTTGCGCCCATGGCCGCTCCAGGGTGCGGAGCCACCGTCCAAATTGCCGAGAAAACTCGGAAACGGCCGGATGCATGGCGTTTCAGGATCGGATTCGATACTGTAGCCGCCGCGGGCGCAGGCAACTGTCGTACGGTCCGTGCCAGTTTAACCTTGACCCGGGTGGCGCATGCGAAGGCACGCGGTGCGTGATGCATGCCGAATGCGAAGCCGCGCGCGAGGCCGGATGCGATTCGGTGCGGCGCTGCGCCAGAATGTTGCGCAAAGTGCTGTGAAGCGATCACGCGGCGTGCAAAATCGAAACGTTCGAATGGAGAGTTTTCCCGATGCACTGGATCTATCTGGCCCTGGCCATCGTTTGCGAAGTTGTGGGCACGACGGCCCTGAAGGCGGCCGACGGGTTTACCCGGCCGCTACCGGTCGTGATCGTGGTTTGCGGATACCTCGCCGCGTTCGCCTTGCTCGGGCTGTCGCTGAGGAGCCTTCCGGTCGGCATCGCCTACGCCATATGGGCCGCGGTCGGGATGGTGCTGGTTGCGATATCGGGCTGGCTGGTGTTTGACGAACGGCTGGACGCCTGGGCAATTGCAGGCATAGCGTTGATCGTGGCTGGCGTTGTCCTGATCAGCGCAGTGTCCGACAGCGTCCAGGTCGGGATGCCGATCGATTCCGGCGATGGCGGGCAGTGAATTTCTGCCGGACAGGAATGGATTGCCTGAAATATCGGCTGGATAAAGCTCCCGCGCTCCCGCGACTGCTCAAGGCGACTCCGAATGCGATGCAAATTCCCGGATTTCTCTTTTCTTCCCGAAGAACCAGGCGGCGCCGCGATGCCGCGATCCTGCGTTCTGCCAGACAGTATGGGCGTACCAGAGCGATACCCGGGCGCACGAAGGCCCGAACCACCACAACCTGCGCGAGCTCTGGACCTGCGAATTTCCGCTCACCCGGGCCGAACAGGGCCGCCTGCGCGATGATCCGGGCGTGATTCCGCCGCTGTTGTTAGCCTAGGCGCGTGGCTGGACGCGCAAGCCAGCCGCTGAGAAGAGTGGCGTATTGCAACTCTTAAACTTCGCTGCCGCCAGTCATTCGCTATGCCCGGCGAAGGCGGCAAGCAGGTGGCCGGCCGGCATCGGAAGTTCGGGGAGAGGGTTACGGACGCACGGTGCGCGAAGCGTTCCGGATCGGGTCCGGAGGGGACCGGTTCGTGAATGGACCTGGGGCTGGATCGCTTCAGCGGTTCGCGATTCGTGCTTGCGCCACGCCTTGTCGAAATTGCCGCCGGGCAACGCAGTAAGCGCAAAAGCCCGGCGGCGTGAAGCGACAAAGGCGGCAGATCAGTTCATCGGGCGGATGATCCCGCAGGCATCACGCGGTCCGCCGGCGCAGCCGCCTTCCAGTTCATCCTCGTGATCGCAGTAGGTGTCTTTTTCGGTATGGATGATGAACGCGCTGCCGTCTTCGTCGAAGATGCTCAGACGACCGGCCGAAAGGGTGATCCGGTTGGTGGCGGTGCGCATTTCGCCGATGCCGTCCTCGACGGTCAGGTTGACCAGGTCGCCCATGTGGAAGGGATGGTTGAAATCGGGCGCATCGGGCGTGGACTTGCCGTGCGGGCCCGGATCATGGTGGCCCCCGGCGGCGGTACAGGGTTCACACGCGGCGGTCTCGTGGATATGCACTGCATGGTCGCCGTCGGTCAGGCCGCGGACGAGCATATAGACTTCCACCTGTTTGATGCCTTCGCTGCTTGCCGATTCGTGAAGCAGCGCCGAACCGACGATGCCTTCGTCCTCGCAGCCGTTGATGGTGGCCATGGCGACGTCTACCTTCGCGTGTTCATCGTCGTGGTCATCGGCGAGCGCGGCGTTCACCGAAAAGAACAGGAACGCGAGCAAGCCGGCAGTAAGAGGCGTACGCAGGCGCGTGGCAGCTGTTTGACTGGTCATGTTGTTCTCCTTGCTATGGCGGCGGTGGATTTTCCCTTGATCGTCCGTGTCCCGGCCAATATAACCATGATCGGGACTTCGTTCAACAACAGGCCGGCGAAATCGCTGCCGCGAAGCCGGGCCCGGCCGCCATCGCCCGGTCCTGTTGATCCACCAGGCGCCGCTCAATAGTCGAGATTCGGACGCAGGAATTTCTCGGCCTGCTCGAGGCTGATGTCCTTTCTCCTGGCGTAATCCTCGACCTGGTCGCGGCCGAGCTTGCCGACGACGAAGTACTTCGCTTCCGGATGCCCGAAGTAATAGCCGCTGACCGCGGCCGCCGGGTGCATGGCGAAGGATTCGGTCAGTTCCAGGCCGATGTTGCCCGGCGCGTCCAGCAGTTCGAAGATCTTCTCCTTTTCGCTGTGGTCGGGACAGGCCGGGTAGCCCGGTGCGGGGCGTATGCCGCGATATTCCTCCTTGATCAGTTCCCGGTTGCTCAGGCTCTCGTCGGGCGCGTAACCCCAGATCTCGCGGCGGACCTTGGCGTGCAGGGCTTCGGCCAGCGCCTCGGCGAGCCGGTCGGCAAGGGCCTGAAGCATGATGCCGGCATAGTCATCGTTTTCCGGGAGCTTCTTTTTCGCCTCCTCGATGCCGTGCCCGGTGGTGACCGCGAACAGGCCGGCCCAGTCGTTCACGCCCGAGTCCGCCGGCGCGACATAGTCGGCCAGGCACAGATTGGCCGAGGGTTTTTCGGACTGCTGGCGAAGACAGACCATGCGCTCGAGGATTTCGGTGCGGGATTCGTCCTTGTACAGCAGGATGTCGTCGCCGTCGCGGTTGGCGGGCACCAGCGCGCACACGGCCCTGGGCTGCAGCCACTTCTCGTCGACGATCTGCTTGAGCATGTCCTGTGCGTCCTTGAACAGGCTGGTCGCGGCTTCGCCCACCGTCTCGTCCTCGAGGATATCCGGGTAGCGCCCGGCCAGTTCCCAGGTCTGGAAGAACGGCGTCCAGTCGATGACCTCGGCCAGATCCTCAAGCGGCCAGTCGTCGATGACGTTGATGCCGGGCTTGAGCGGCTTTTCCGGCTGGTACTGGCTCCAGTCGAACTCGAACGCGTTTTCGCGCGCCTTGTCAATGGAAATCAGCGGCTTGCGCTTCTTCTTGTTGGCTGCGCGCTCGCGGTAGTCCTCGTAGTCCTCGGCGATCGTTTTCGCGTAGGCATCGCGATTGGTCTTGCTGGCGAGCTTGCGCACCACGTCGACCGAGCGCGAGGCATCCTTGACCCAGCATACCGGCGCGTCGTACTGGGGATCGATCTTGAGCGCGGTGTGGGCGCGCGAGGTGGTCGCGCCGCCGATCAGCAGCGGCAGGTTCATGCCGCGCTTCTTCATTGCTTCGGCCACGGTCACCATTTCATCCAGCGACGGCGTGATCAGGCCCGAAAGCCCGACGATGTCAACGTCTTCCTTTTCGGCTTCATCCAGGATCTTGTCGGCCGGGACCATCACGCCCAGGTCGTGCACGTCGAAGCCGTTGCAGGCCAGCACCACGCCGACGATGTTCTTGCCGATGTCGTGGACGTCGCCCTTGACGGTCGCCATCAGCACCTTGCCCTTCTTCTCGCCCACCTTCTTTTCGGCCTCGAGGTAGGGGATGAGGTGCGCGACGGCCTTCTTCATGACGCGCGCGGACTTGACCACCTGCGGCAGGAACATCTTGCCGGCGCCGAACAGGTCGCCGACGTAGTTCATGCCGTCCATCAGCGGGCCCTCGATGACTTCCAGCGAGGTATCGAAGTTCTGCCGCGCTTCCTCGGTGTCCTCGACCACGTACTTGTCGATGCCCTTGACCAGCGAGTACTTGAGTCTTTCGGCAACCGATTTTTCCCGCCAGGCCTCGTCCTTTTCCTGTTTCTGGCCTTCGCCCTTGTACTTGTCGGCGGCGTCCAGCAGCCGCTCGGTTGCGTCCTCGCGACGATTGAGCACCACGTCCTCGACGAGTTCGCGCAGTTCCGGGTCGATGTCGTCGTAGACCGCCAGCTGCCCGGCGTTGACGATGCCCATGTCCATGCCCGCCTTCATCGCGTGGTACAGGAATACCGAATGCATGGCTTCGCGTACCGGGTTGTTGCCTCGAAACGAGAACGACATGTTCGATACGCCGCCGGAAATGTGGCTGTCCGGGTACTTCTTCTTGAGCACCTTGCATGCCTCGATGAATTCCATCGAGTAGTTGTTGTGCTCTTCCATCCCGGTCGCCACGGGGAAGATATTGGGGTCGAAGATGATGTCCTCGGGCGGGAACCCGATTTTCCCGGTGAGTAGCTCGTGCGCCCGCGACAGGGTCTCGACCATACGCTCGGCGTTGTCGGCCTGCCCCTTTTCGTCGAACGCCATGACAATCACGGCCGCGCCGTAGAGCTTGATCTTGCGCGCCTGCTCCAGGAATTGCTCTTCGCCTTCCTTGAGGCTGATGGAATTTACGACGCCCTTGCCCTGCAGGCATTTCAGTCCGGCCTCGATGACCGACCACTTGCTCGAATCGACCATTACCGGAACCCGGGCGATATCGGGCTCGGCCATGATCAGGTTCAGATAATCGGTCATCGCCTGTTCGGAATCGAGCAGGCCTTCATCCATGTTGACGTCGATGATCTGGGCGCCATTTTCGACCTGCTGCAGCGCCACTTCGACCGCCTCGTCGTACTGCTCTTCGGCGATCAGGCGCTTGAACTTCGCCGAGCCGGTCACATTGGTACGCTCGCCGACGTTGACAAAGCCGAGCTCGGGCGTGATTGTCAGCGGCTCGAGGCCGCTCAGGCGCGTGTAGCGTCGTTGTTCCTGGGGTTGATTCATGAATTCCTCTGTTTGCCAGCTTTCAATTTGAAAACCTTGAAAATCTCTGTTTACCGCAGATGAACGCGGATGAAAGTTTCTTTAAACGCAAAAGCATCAACCACGAAGAGCGCGATGGATACGAAGAGCAACAACAAAAACATCTTGTGTTCTTGTCAAGAGCGAGTCAACGGATGCCGTGCCATCCTTTTACTTCTCCTTACTGCTTGTCTTCGTGTTCTTCGTGCCCTTCGTGGTTATATGTTTATCCGCGTTTATCTGCGTTCATCTGCGCTTCAATACACTCAAGCCGCCTTGCGTTGTTTCAGGTTGCGCGGCTGGAACGGTTCGATGGCCTCGCCGATCGCCTTGAGGTGGTCCGGGGTGGTGCCGCAGCAGCCGCCGATGATGTTGACCAGGCCGTCCTCGGCATAGGTCTTGACGATCTTTGCCATTTCTTCCGGGCTCTGGTCGTATTCGCCGAATTCGTTCGGCAATCCGGCGTTGGGATGCGCCGTGACCAGGCACTCGGCCACCCTTGAGAGATCCTCGATATGCTTCTTGAGCTGGTCGGCGCCCAGCGCGCAGTTGAAGCCGACGCCGGTCGGGTTGGCGTGGCGTACCGAGTAGTAGAACGCCTCGGCGGTCTGGCCGGAAAGCGTCCGGCCGCTGGCGTCGGTGATGGTGCCGGAGATCAGCACCGGCCAGCGCTCGCCGCGGCGGTTGAATTCCTCCTCGATCGCGAAGATGGCCGCCTTGGCGTTGAGGGTGTCGAAGATGGTTTCGATCATCAACAGGTCGGCGCCGCCGTCGAGCAGGCCGCGTACCGCCTCGGTGTAAGTCTCGACCAGGTCGTCGAACGTGACCTTGCGGTAGCCGGGGCTGGACACGTCCGGTGAGATCGACGCGGTCTGGTTGGTCGGGCCGATGGTGCCGATCACGAAGCGCGCCTTGTCCGGCGTTTCGGCCTCCACCTCGTCGCAGGCCTCGCGCGCCAGCCTAGCGGCTTCGCGGTTGATTTCCTCGGCCAGTTCTTCCAGTGAATAATCAGCCTGGCTGATCCGGTTGGCGTTGAAGGTGTTGGTCTCGACCAGGTCGCATCCGACGTTCATGAAGTCGGTATGGATCCGCTTGATCAGGTCGGGCCGGGTCAGCGTCAGCAGGTCGTTGTTGCCCTTGAGGTCGTCGGGGTGATCCTTGAGCCGGTCGCCGCGGAAGTCGCCCTCGTCCAGTGCCTCGCCCTGGATCATCGTGCCCATGGCGCCGTCGAGCAGCAGGATGCGTTCGGCCAGCGCGTCGAACAGTTTCTCGACGCGTTCGGGGTTGTGCCAATTGTGTTGAGTCATGTCTGCCTTGCAAGTAACGTGATGATTTCGAAGTTCGGCGGTTTCTTTTCCACCGACGTGGTTTCGCAAAAGTCGATTTCGAGGCCTGCGCCCGATACCAGAGCGTCAAGCTGCTGGGGATCGAAGCCGCTGTTGACGTGGCCGTACGCCTGCACCTGGGCGGTGTGCCGATGGCGCGCCAGCGTGGCGGCGACCAGACGTCCGCCGGGCTTTAGAACGCGCGCTGCCTCCGCTACAGCCCGCTCGGGCGTCTCGCTGTAGGTCAGCGCGTGCAAAAGCAGGACGGTATCGAAGCTGCCTTTCTCGAACGGCAGCGCGTGCATGTCGCCCATGTGGAACTGCACGTTGTCGAATTCGGCCACGCGTTTTTGCCCGGCCTCGACGACCTTGGGTGACAGGTCCACGCAATCCACGGATTCGGCGCGTGCATGCAGCAAGTCTCCGATCACGCCGTCGCCCGAGGCCACATCGAGCACCCGGCCGGGAGAAATCAACTGAACCATCGCGCGCGCGGTGGCTTCCCAGGTCCGGCCCGGCGAATAGTGGCGTTCCATGTCCCCGGCCACGGCGTCCGGCCAGTGGCGCCCGGATGCCCGTTCGGCCAGCACGCCCGGCAGGCGGGCGGCGTCGGACTCGATTTGCGGATCGTCCAGACGCGCGCGAAGCACGCCCCAGATCTGGCAAAGCTCGCAGGCCTGATCGTCGGTCATCGAGCGGTAGTAGACCGAAACGCCTTCGCGGCGGTCGGCGACCAGGCCCGCTTCGCGCAGCCTGGCCAGATGGGTGGACACGCGCGGCTGTGCCAGGCGCGTGATGCGCGCCAGCTCGGCGACGGTCAGTTCCTCGATGTCCAGAAGCGTCAGCAGACGCAGCCGGGTTGCATCACCCAGCAGGCTGCAATGACGCCCGATCAAGTCGAGCTCGATAACAATATCCTTTTATCTCGATTGAAAGATATTGTATCAGAGTAGCGCCTCCACGGCGCTTTTTCAAGCCGGCCGGGGCGCGTGCGGTTTCGCTTGCCGGCGTCCGGCGGCGCTTACGCCGCGTCCTTCCAGCGCCGGATGACGCCGAACACCGCCTCGGGCGTTTGACCGCAGTCCGGTTCGCGTTGGCAGGCGGCCCGGACCACCTCCGGCCGACGCGTTCGCATGAACGGGTTGAAGGCCTTTTCGTCGCCGATCGTCGACGGCAGCGTGATCCGGTCGTTCCGGCGAAGTTCGGCCACTTCGTCGCACCGGGCCCGCAACGCTTCATTGTCGGGTTCCACCTGGAGGGCGAACCGGCAATTGTCGGCCGTGTACTCGTGCGCACAGTAAACTCGAGTCGTTTCCGGCAGGCGCGCGAGCTTGTCGATGGAACGCTGCATTTGCGCCGGTGTGCCTTCGAACAGGCGACCGCAGCCGGCCGAGAACAGGGTGTCGCCGCAAAACAGCGACTCGTGTCCATGAAAAGCGATGTGGCTGGTGGTATGGCCGGGCGTCTCGATGACGCCGAAACCAAGTCCCAGCTCCGGGATTTCGACCCGGTCGTCTTCTCGCACCGGCGAGACGTCGTCCGGCATCCTGGCGTCGGACGGTCCCCAGGCCGGTGCCGGATGTCGCTTCCGGATTTCATCGACGCCGCCGGTGTGATCGGCGTGATGATGCGTCAGCAAAAGCCCGGCCAGGCGCAGCTGCTGGCGCTGCAGCAATTCCAGTGCGCCCGGGGCTTCGCCGGGATCGACCAGCACGCAGTGCCGGCCATCGTGCACGGCCCAGATATAATTGTCCGAGAACGCCCTGATGGCCTCGATCTCGATGGTCATCGGATACCTCCTTGTGGTTCCGGAAGTCGTAAACACGCGGAGATTGTAACCACCGCTTCGGGAGATCTGAATGATCGCGGGATTCGCCAGATTGCAGCGCGCCGAAAACGAGGTGGTGCCGCGCCTGATCAGGGACGCCGGCGTCGACTGGATGGTCGAGTGCGCTCCGACGGCCAGCCCGTCGCCGGTCATCGACGCGCCCCGACACCGGATGCTGCTGGACGCCTCGGAATGGGTCTGGCCGTGCCGCGCGCCGGCCGAGATGCTGCCGTTTGGCGACGAAGCCCTGCCGGCGATTCTCCTGCGCCACCTGTTCTGGCTGCAATCCGGCCCGGCGTTGCTCGAAGAGAGCGTGCGTTGCCTCAAGCCCGGCGGCCTGCTGGTCTCGATTTCGGCCAATCCCTGGCATCGGTTCAGCTGGCAGGAACTCGGTCGCGAGGCCTTTCGCCTGCCGGCCTGGCCACGTTTCCTGATGCAACATGCGCGCCACCAGCTGCTGCTGCAATATCCGGCGCGCCAGCAATGGCAGGGGTTTGTCCCCGGCGTGACGCCGCTTCTGGTGGTTGTCGCGCGCAAGCCGCCGCGCGCCGCCTCGGTGCAGAAACTGCGTTTGCAGCGCGCGACCGGCGGCGGGCCGCGCGCCGTGCCCACGAGTTGTCGCGCGGCATGAGCGCCGGCACGGTCGAAATCTGGACCGACGGCGCGTGTCGCGGCAACCCCGGCCCCGGTGGCTGGGGCGCAGTGCTGCGTTTCAATGGGACCGAAAAAGAGCTCTCCGGCGGCGAGCGCGATACCACCAACAACCGGATGGAGCTGATGGCCGCGATTCGGGCGCTGGAAGTCCTGAAACGGCCGTGCCGGGTGCACCTGACGACCGATTCGAACTACGTGCGCCAGGGCATTACCCAGTGGTTGCCGCGCTGGCGGGCGAACGGCTGGAAGACCGCGGCGCGCAAGCCGGTCAAGAACGCCGACCTCTGGCAGCGACTGGCTGCGGCCGCCGAACGGCACGAGGTGAAGTGGTCCTGGGTGCGCGGACACTCCGGCCATCCGGAAAACGACCGGGCCGACCGCCTGGCGACGGCTGCGGCCGACCGGCTCTGAAACGCGCGCGAATTTGCCTTCAACCCTACCGGGAATCGAACATGCGTCAAATTGTGCTGGATACCGAAACCACGGGCCTGGAGCCCGAGGAAGGCCACCGCATCATCGAGATCGGCGGCCTGGAGATGATCGACCGGCAGCTTTCCGGCCGCCAGTTCCATCGCTATATCAATCCCGAGCGTTCGGTGGAATCCGGCGCGCTTACCGTGCACGGCCTGAGCGACGAATTCCTGTCGGACAAGCCGCGGTTTGCCGAGGTTGCCGACGAATTCATCGATTTCATACGCGGCGCCGAGCTGCTGATTCACAATGCCGCATTCGACGTCGGCTTTCTCGACAGCGAACTGGCGCGCCTGGAAGGCAGTCCGCGCATCATCGAGATGGCCGAAGTGCACGATACGCTGGCGCTGGCGCGCGAGCTGCACCCCGGGCAGCGCAACAGCCTCGATGCCCTTTGCCGGCGTTACGAGGTGGACAATTCCAATCGGACGTTGCACGGCGCCTTGCTGGACTCCGAACTGCTCGCCGAAGTCTATCTGTTGATGACCGGCGGCCAGGTTGCGCTGGGCTTGGATCTGGACGGCGCGGCAATGGCCGGCGCCGATCCGTCGGTGCCGGCGTTCGATGCTTCCACGCTGGTGCGCAAGAGCGCCGACGGCGCCGAGCTGGAGGCGCACCGCGCGCTGCTGGACAAGATCGCCGGCATCGCCGGAGAACGCGGCTGCATCTGGGACGGTCTGGACTCGGAACCGAGGTGACAATCCGTTGATTCGAAGTGCGTCCCGGGCAGAGCGCCTGCCGCCGGCGTTGATTGTCTGCGGGCCTACCGCGGCCGGCAAGACCGCGATCGCGCTCGAAATTGCCGCACGCATGCCGGTGCGGTTGATCGGTGCGGATTCGGCCCAGGTTTACCGCGGCATGGATATCGGGACGGCCAAGCCGGATTCCGGGACCATGCAGCGTTTTCCGCATGCCCTGGTCGACATTCGTGAGCCCGAACAGGGCTATTCCGCGGCGGAATTTGCGCGAGATGCCGCCGACGAAATCCGTGTCGCGGCGGCGCACGGGCGCTTGCCGCTGGTGGTGGGCGGGACGCCGCTGTATCTGCGGGCCCTGCGCTATGGTCTCGATCCAATGCCGGCGGCCGATCAGGCGCTGCGCGCCGAAATCGAGCGCGAAGCCGCCACCCGGGGCTGGCCGGCAATGCATCGGCGGCTGGCCCGGCTGGATCCCGAATCGGGCAGGCGAATCCGGCCCAATGATCCGCAGCGCATTCAGCGGGCGCTGGAAGTCTGCCTGGCCAGTGGCCGGCCGGCCAGTTCGTTCCTTCGCGGTCGCGGGCCCGACCGGCTGATCGGCAGCCTCATGCTGGTGATCGCGCCGGCCGACCGTCACGCACTGCATCTGCGCATCGGGCAGCGGTGGGCCGCGATGCTGGAAACCGGACTGCTCGAGGAAGTCCGGGGGCTGCTGGCGCGGCCGGGCCTGTCGCGAGACGCCCCGGCGATGCGCGCGGTCGGGTATCGGCAGACGATCGAGTTCCTCGAAGGACGATTCGAGCGGGACGCGCTGGTCGAGCGGGCCGCGGCCGCGACGCGGCAGCTTGCCAAGCGCCAGCTCACCGCATTTCGACAATGGACTGGTGGATTGTGGTATGACCCGTTGAATCCGAACACTATTGACCGCATAATCAACCGGGTAAGTGAATTCGGTGCGTCGTTGGGGGTCGCATCCTGATCGGGTGGAATTTACCGGCCCAATGCAGCAGAACGTTCACGACAGACCCGCGATAATCATCAAGGCAACCCAGGAGAATTACAAATGTCAGGCAAGGGTCAATCACTGCAGGATCCATATCTCAACGCGCTGCGCAAGGAGCGGGTGCCGGTATCGGTTTTCCTGGTCAACGGAATCAAGCTCCAGGGGCAGATCGAATCGTTCGACAATTTTGTCGTGCTGCTGAAGAACTCGGTCAGTCAAATGATCTACAAGCATGCCATTTCCACTGTCGTTCCGGCGCGTAATGTCCGCATCGCGCCACCGCAGGAAGAACAGAACTCGGATTGACCCAGGCCGGCCTACAGACCACCGCCTCGGGCGGCACACCGCGCGCCATTCTCGTCCAGCCGGAAATCGGCGGCGCATCGGCCGCGCGGGAGATCGAGGAATTCGAATCGCTGGCGCACGCGGCCGGCTGCCTTAGCGCCTGCGTGCTCCGCGCACCGCGCGACAAGCCCGACGCGCGGACGCTGGTGGGCAGCGGCAAGGTCGACGAAATCGCCGCGGCGGTCCGGTCGGAGCAGGCTGCAATCGTATTGTTCAATCACCGCCTCTCTCCGGTTCAGGAGCGCAACCTCACGCGCGAACTCGGCGTGCCGGTGCTCGATCGAACGACGCTGATTCTGGACATATTCGCCCAGCGGGCGCGTTCGCACGAGGGCAAGCTCCAGGTCGAGCTGGCACAGTTGCGCCACCTGTCGACCCGCCTGGTGCGCGGCTGGACCCACCTCGAACGCCAGCGCGGCGGCATCGGCATGCGCGGGCCCGGCGAGACCCAGCTGGAAACGGACCGCAGGCTGCTGGCCGGACGGATTCGTCAGCTCAATTCGCGCCTGGAGCGACTGGAACGGCATCGCGCGCGCGGACGCCGGGCGCGGGCCCGCGGCGCGCTGCCGCTGGTGGCGCTGGTGGGATATACCAACGCCGGCAAGTCAACGCTGTTCAACCGGATCACTTCGGCCGAGGTTCTCGTGCGCGATCAACTGTTCGCGACGCTCGACCCGACAGTGCGCCGGATCGAAACCGAACGGGGTGGCGAAGTGCTGGCCAGCGACACGGTCGGTTTCATCCAGGACCTTCCGCACGAACTGGTCGCGGCGTTCAAGGCGACGCTGGAGGAAACCGCCTCGGCCTCGCTGGTGATGCAGGTGGTCGACGCCTCGGATCCGGAGCGCAGCGCGCACAGCGCGACCGTGGAACAGGTTTTGGGCGACATCGGGGCGGCCGAGCTGCCGCGCCTGGTCGTCTACAACAAGATCGACCGCGTCGACGGCAAGCCGGGCATCGAACGCGACGCCGCCGGGCGGATTCGCTGCGTGCGCGTTTCGGCGACGACCGGCGCCGGCGTCGAAGCGTTGCTGGAGGCGGTTGGCGAGCTTGTCGGCGAGGGCAGGATTCATGCCCGGGTGCAGTTGCCGGCCCGGCTGCAGAAACTTCGGTCGTACCTTTACGCGCTGGGTGCGATCGAGTCCGAATCCGTGGATCCCGACGGGACGAGCCGGCTGGAGCTCGACATGAGCCTGCGCGATGCGCGCGAACTGGGCCGTATGGGCGGCGCCGGGGGCACGTGGGTTCACCAACACCTGCTAAAATGAATTTTTTTCGCGATCGCTCGAATCGACATGCGCAGGTCACGCGCATCGGCGCGCGATCCTGATTTGGCGCGGAAAACGCTACGGAGAATTAAATGCCCTGGAACGAGCCCGGACGCGGCGGTGGAAACGGTAAGGATCCCTGGAAGGGTGGCGGGCAACAGCCCCCGGACCTCGACGAGGTTTTCGCCAACGTTCAGAAACGCCTGAAAAAGATCATCGGCGGCAGCGACGACAGTGGCGGCGGCGGTGGATCTGGATCGCAGGGCAGCGGCGGCCCCGGCGTGGGCGGCATCATTGCGCTGGTCCTCGTGCTGGCCGGCATCTGGACGGCCTGGAATTCGGTCCATATCGTCGACGAGTCCGAGCGCGGCGTGGTGCTGCGCTTCGGTGACTACACGCGAGTCATGATGCCGGGCCTGCGCTTTACTTTTCCCGCACCGATCGAAACCATCACCAAGGTCAACGTGGCCGAAGTCCGGTCGCAGGAAAACCAGGCGCGCATGCTGACCAGTGATGAAAACCTCATCGAACTGGGCTTTGCCGTGCAGTACCGGGTGCTGGATCCGGTGGCCTTCCTGTTCGAGATCCAGGCGCCGGAAAGCACGCTCGCCGAGGCCTCCGACAGCGCGATTCGCGAAGTGGTCGGGACCAACCAGATGGATTTCATCCTCGAGCAGGGCCGCGGCGAGATCGCCACGGCGGCGCGTGACCTGCTTCAGCAGATTCTCGAGCGCTACGAGGCTGGAATCGAGATTCTCTCGTTCAACCTGCAGCAGGTGCGTCCGCCCAACCAGGTCCAGGCGGCGTTCGACGACGTGGTGCGGGCGCGCGAAGACCAGGTGCGGTTTGCCAACGAGGCCCAGGCCTACGCCAACCAGGAAATTCCCGAAGCGCGCGGCCGCGCCGCACGCGTTCGCGAACAGGCGCAGGGGTACCGGGACTCGGTGATTGCACGGGCCGAAGGTGAGGCCGATCGATTCGTCGCGGTCTACGAGGAGTACGCCAAGGCGCCCCAGGTGACGCGCCAGCGCCTGTACCTGCAGGAGCTCGAAAGCCTGTATTCGAGCACGCCCAAGGTGCTGCTGGACGCGAATTCCTCCAACAACCTGCTTTACCTGCCGCTCGATCGTCTCGCTTCGGGACAGTCGAACGGCAGACTTCCTCCGCCACCGTTGATGTCGGGCCAGGAACGCGAAGGCGAGGCCACGGGCAGCAGCCAGACCAGAACCCGCTCCGGCCGGGAAGGACGCTAAGCCATGCGCATTCTGATACCGATACTGATCATTGCGGGCATCTTCACCGCGCTCCAGAGCCTGTTCATCGTCAAGCAGACCGAGTTCGCCATCAAGTTCCGGCTCGGCGAGGTCGTGCGCGCCGATTACGAGCCGGGCCTGCATCTCAAGACGCCGTTCATCAACAACGTGGTGAAGTTCGACCGCCGCCTGCAGCTGCTGGACATGCAGCCCGAGCAGATGAACACCGCCGAACAGAAATACGTCGACGTCGACTACTACATCAAGTGGCGCATCGAGGACCCGCGCGAGTTCTACATCTCGACCTCCGGCGGCGATTTCCGGATCGCGCGCACGCGCCTGGCGCAGCTGATCCGCGACGACCTGCGCGAGGAATTCGCCCAGCGTTCGCTCAACGAGGTCGTCTCGATCCAGCGCCGCAACATGATGGAAGACCTCCAGCTCCAGGCCGGCATCAGCGCAGAGCAGTTCGGGATCGCCATCAACGACGTGCGCATCAAGAAGATCGAGCTGACCGAGGAAGTGCTCGATTCGGTCTTCAACCGAATGGAAACCCAGCGTACCGAATACGCCAACGAACTGCGCTCGCTGGGCCGCGAGCGCGCCGAGCAGATCCGTGCCGACGCCGATCGCCAGGTCCGTATCCTGCTCGCCGAAGCCGAGCGCGATGCCGCCAGGATGCGCGGTGAAGGCGACGCCACGGCGACGTCCACGTACGCGGCGGCCTATCAGCGCGATCCCGAGTTCTACTCGTTCATCCGCAGCCTGGAGGCCTACCGCAACAGCTTCGGCGGCGACGGCGACATGCTGCTGCTCGATTCGGACTCGGACTTCTTCCGCTACATGGAAGCGCGTGAATAGGAGGCATTCCGGGTCGCGCCGAAATGCTTGAAGACCTGCTTGTCGCGTTTGCGCTGGTGCTGGTGCTCGAAGGGCTCCTGCCGGCATTGAACCCGCGTGGCTGGCGCAGCGCAATGGAGCAGCTGGGCGCACTGCCGGATCGCGCCATCAGGCGGTTCGGCATCGTCATGATCGTCGCCGGTGCGGTGGTGTTCCACCTGGTGCGCTGACCGCCGGCGGCTGAAAATCAACACATGCATCCGGGGGCATCGGGCAACAGCGATGTCGCCGAAGATGTTCTCAGGGCTTCGGGAGTCAACTTCAAATGGCACGCTCGGTAGTAATCCTCGGCACGCAGTGGGGCGACGAGGGAAAAGGCAAGATCGTGGACCTGCTCGCGCACGACGCGGATGCGGTCGTCCGGTTCCAGGGCGGCCACAATGCCGGCCATACCCTTCTGGTCGATGATCGCAAGACGGTGTTGCACCTGATTCCGTCGGGCATTCTGACCGACCGTGCCCGCTGCCTGATCGGCAACGGCGTAGTCATTTCGCCGCAGGCGCTGATCAGCGAAATCGAGGGGCTGGAAAAGGCCGGAATCGAGGTGCGCGGAAAGCTCGGGCTCTCCGGCGCCTGTCCGGTCATCCTCGGCTCGCACGTTGCGCTGGATCAGGCCCGCGAACGGCGGCGCGGCAAGAAGGCCATCGGAACCACGGGGCGCGGGATCGGCCCGGTATACGAAGACAAGGCCTCGCGCCTGGGAATCCGGATCGCCGACCTCGTCGACCCGGCGCGGGTGGAAGACAAGCTCGGCGCAGTGCTCGATTACCACAATTTCCTGCTGACCGAATATTACGCTTCCGACCCGGTCGACCCGCACCGGGTTGCCGAAGACGCGGCCCGCCTGGGTGCCGAGCTCAAGCCGATGCTGTGCGATGTCACCGAGGAGCTGCACCAGTTGCGCGCGCGCGGCAGCACGATCCTGTTCGAGGGCGCGCAGGGCAGCCTGCTCGACATCGATCACGGCACCTATCCGTTCGTGACCTCGTCGAATACGACCATCGGCGGCGTGATGACCGGCGCCGGCGTCAGCCCGGCCGATATCGACTATGTCCTCGGCATCACCAAGGCCTATACCACGCGGGTGGGTTCCGGCCCGTTTCCGACCGAGCTGGACGACGCGATCGGCCGCCGCATCGCCGAACGCGGCGTGGAATTCGGCGCCACGACCGGGCGG
This sequence comes from Wenzhouxiangellaceae bacterium, assembly GCA_041685925.1. Classification (GTDB taxonomy): domain Bacteria; phylum Pseudomonadota; class Gammaproteobacteria; order Xanthomonadales; family Wenzhouxiangellaceae. The sequence goes on from JAWLEW010000003.1 coordinate 56,015, forward strand.
CCCCGGCGCTGCGGCTGGATCGACGCCGTGGCGCTCAGGCGCATGGTTCAGGTCAACGGCATCACGGGTCTGTGCGTGACCAAGCTGGACGTGCTCGACGGCCTCGACGAGGTGCGGATCTGCACCGCCTACGAAGGCGTGGACACCTTTCCGCTGGGCGCGGAGGACTGGGCGCGCGTCGAGCCGGTCTACGAGTCGGTTCCCGGCTGGCCGGGCGACACCCGCGGCATCACCGACGCCGCGCGTCTGCCCGGCGCGGCACGCGCCTACCTGGAGCGGCTGGAAACCTTGGTGGGCGCGCCGGTACACATGCTTTCGACCGGCCCGGAGCGGGAAGCCAACGTCATGATCCGGCATCCCTACCACGGGAACTGATCGGTCGGACCGGCGTCCGTGATCGGCGCCGCCCGGCTACACTGTTGAATCCAGACCAGAACATCCGGGAACATCAATGCTCGATCCGCAACTGCTGCGTCACGATCTCGAACGGGTAGCCACCGCGCTGGCGCGGCGGGGCTACCACCTCGACATGGAACAATTCGCATCGCTGGAGTCCCGGCGCAAGCAGCTGCAGACCCGGGTGGAGGAGTTGCAGAACCAGCGCAACACCCGATCACGTGAAATCGGCAAGGCCAAGGCCGCCGGCCAGGACATCGAGCCGCTGAAGCAGGAGGTCGCGAATCTCGGCGAAGCGCTGAAGACCGGACGTGACCAGCTCGACGAAGTTCGCGCGGCGCTGGATCACCTGCTGCTCGACATGCCCAACCTTCCGGCCGACGACGTCCCGGCGGGTCGGGACGACGACGCCAACGTGGAGATCTCGCGCAGCTGCGAGCCGCCGAGCCTTGATTTCGAACCGCGCGACCATGTCGGACTGGGTGAATTGCACGCCGGAATCGATTTCGACCGCGCCGCCCGGCTTTCGGGGGCGCGTTTTGCGGTACTCGGTGGCCGGATCGCCCGCCTGCATCGTGCGCTGGCGCAGTTCATGCTGGATCTGCATACGACCCGGCACGGCTATCGCGAGATGGCGGTTCCGTACCTGGTCGGCGCATCTGCGATGCAGGGGACCGGGCAGCTGCCGAAATTCGAGGAAGACGCGTTCCGGATCGACGACGATCCGCCGCGCTACCTGATCCCGACGGCCGAGGTGCCGTTGACCAACCTGGTGGCCGGGGAAATCGTCGACGCCGCCGAGCTGCCGCTGAAATTCGTCGCCCATACGCCGTGCTTTCGGCGCGAAGCCGGTTCGCACGGCAAGGACACCCGCGGCATGATTCGCCAGCACCAGTTCGACAAGGTCGAGCTGGTGCAGATCAGCGTGCCGGAAGAGGCCGAAGGCTGCCTGGAACAGTTGACCGGACACGCCGAAAGCGTGCTGGAAAGGCTCGAGCTGCCGTTTCGACGGATGCTGCTGTGCGCCGGCGACATGGGCTTTTCGGCCCGCAAGACCTACGACCTCGAGGTCTGGTTGCCGGGGCAGCAGGCCTGGCGGGAGATTTCTTCTTGCAGCCACTTCGGTGATTTCCAGGCGCGCCGAATGAAGGCGCGCTGGCGCAACCCGGAGACCGGCAAGCCCGAACTGGTGCACACTCTCAACGGCTCGGGACTGGCCGTAGGCCGCACGCTGGTCGCGTTGCTGGAAAACCATCAGGCGCGCGATGGGTCGGTGACCATTCCGGAAGCATTGAGACCGTACCTCGAAGGTCTCGAAGTGCTGGAAGTATCGGGCTGACCGGGGCTGGCGTCAGGTCAGCATTCCGGCGCCGCTCAGATCGATCCGCGCGACCGTGACGACGCGATTCCGGCCGGCGTCTTTTGCATCGTACAGCGCCTGATCGGCATGGGCGTACAAAACGTCCAGGGTGGGTTCGCGGCTCAGCTCGGCGACGCCGAAACTCATCGTCACGGCGGGCTCCGCATCGTCGGCACGCTGCCGGTTGAGCGTGGCGCGCAGATGCTCGATTCGGGCCACGGCGCTGTCGATGTCGCAGTCGAGCAGCGCGACTCCGAACTCCTCGCCGCCAAGACGGCCGATGATTGCGTCGGGCCCGAAAGCGGAGCGCAGCCGTGCGCCCACCCTGGCAAGCACGCTGTCTCCGACCAGATGTCCGTATTCATCATTGACCTGCTTGAACAGATCGATATCGGCAACGATCAGCGAGAACGGGATGGCGTTCTGGCGTGCGCGCTGAAATGACTGTTGGGCCAGCTCGAAAAAACGCGTGTGATTGAGCAGCCCGGTCAATCCGTCGTGCTGCGACATTTTCTGGAACTGTGCCCGATCATGTCCGGCCTTGATCAGCAGCGCGATCAGCAGCAGACCGGCGATCACGGCGCCGAGCCCGCCGTAGGTCAGCGCGAGTTCTTCCTGGCGGCGCTCTTCACGGTCCAGTTCGGCCAGCGCATTCCTTGATCGAAGCAGTTCGAGTTCGCGGGCGCGGGCACTGTCGTCGTGGGCGCTCATCAGCAGCGTGAAGCGCATCTGCCGGATGCGCTGGGCATGCTGCTGGTCGAATTCCACGGCCCGTCGCGTATAGCGATAAACCGCTTCCCGGTCGTTTTCCAGCGACGCCAGGCGCGCATGAACACGCAGAGCCTCCGCGCGAATGGCGTGCCCGCCCGGCGATTCGATCCATTCCATCGTCGGCGCCAGGACGGACCTGGCTTCAGCGCGTCTGTCTCGCTCCAGAAGCAGATCGGCCAGCCGATGGCGGGCCTCGAGTTCCACCTCGGGAATGCCGCGAGTAGAAAGCTGGTCGACGGCTTCGCGCAACAGATCCTCGGCCTCGCCCGGCTTGTCTCGTGCACGCAATGTCTGCGCCAGGCCGATTCTCGCGATGCCGGAAAAGACCTTGTCCGAGGCCGACTCGCAGACCGCGATCGCTTTGCGATAGTCGGCAATCGCCTCATCCGGCCGATCCAGCGCCTGCCTGGCGCGCGCTTGAAGCTCAAGCGCCGCGCAGTGTACGCGCGGCGCAGAGCCGCGTTCGACCTGCCGCATGGCCTGGTCGGCATATTCCAGCGCAATCCCGTGTTCACCGATCCGGGAATGGAAGCCGGCCGCCACGATGAAGGTTTCGGCGCGCATTTCGGGGGCATCGACAAGATCGGCGAGTTCCAGTGCCTGGCGGAAATAGTCGAAGCCGGTCTCGAACCGGTCGTTGACCACAAGCACGTTGGTGGCGAGATTCAAGGCGCGCAGTTCGAGGTCGGGATCGAGCTCGTTGCGCCGTTCCAGCAGCTTCTTGAGCAGATCTATGGCAGCTTCCGTGCGCATTTCCCTGGCGGCTGCCCGCGCCTTCAGCAGAGTGAATCTTGCGCGTTCGCGCGGGGTGGCTTCATCGAGCGAGCGTTGCAGATTCTCGATGCGTTCCCGAAGTTCGGCCTGCGAGCGCGAATGCGTCAATTGTTCCAGGCGGTCAAGGCGTGTCGAGAAATCCTGGCCGGACGACGGCAGCGGCCATGCGGCGGTCAGGAGGACCGTGGTCAGCATCAGCAGCAAGCGCAGCGAAGTCATTGGCACGTCGATTTCCCCTTGTATCGGGTCAAGAATACCGTTCATGAAGCGTTCGTGCACGCTCGGGCGGCACGCGGGCGCGGCCGAAAAAGAATCGAGTCTCGAGTGAAATGAAATTCCGGATGTATCGGTCTAGTATGCCGAGTCCATTGATCGCTCCCCAATGGCACTCGTCGGATCCATCCCCGGGCGCCCGCCCGGGGATGGATCATTTTCCAATCCGAGTCGATCTCTGGCCCAAGGAGGATTCGTGTCCTGGCTTGCATCCCCCCGAGCGATTCCAACCGTATTTCGCATTGTCCTGTTGAGCCTGGCGGGCTGGTTCGTGATCCAGACCGCGACCAGTCAGCCCGCTTCGCTGGAGCAGGAGTTTCCAAAGACGGACTTTTCGAACTCGGTCGTCGATTTCGCCGAAATCCAGTCGGGTGGTCCGCCGCGCGACGGCATCCCGGCGCTGGACGAGCCGCGTTTCGTTCCAGCCGACCGCGCCGGCTGGCTGCATCCGGACGAACCGGTCATCGTGGTAACGGTGGGCGAGGCGTCACGCGCCTATCCGCTGCAGATCATGATCTGGCACGAGATCGTCAACGACACGATCGCCGACAAGCCGCTGGCGATAACCTTCTGCCCGCTGTGCAACGCCACCCTGGTATTCGAACGCGATTTCGACGGCCAAGTGCTCGATTTCGGCACCACCGGCAGGTTGCGCAAGAGCGATCTGTTGATGTACGACCGGCAAACCGAGACCTGGTGGCAACAGTTCACCGGCAAAGGGTTGATCGGAGAGTATGCTGGACGTCACCTCGAGGAGTACCCGGCCAGCATCGTGGCGTTCGAGGATTTCCGCAGCCAGCACCCGGAAGGCCCCGTGCTGTCGCGCAGGACCGGCCACAATCGTCCGTACGGCGACAACCCGTACCGCGGATACGACCGTGTCGATCAGAGCCCGTTCATGTTCGACGGCGAGACCGATTCCCGGCTGCCGCCCATGGAACGCGTACTCGCCGTCCGGGTCGGGGAGCGATTCCGGGCTTATCCATTCGGCGAATTCAGCGAGCCGACCGTCATCAACGAGGAATTTGCCGGCCGATTCATTGTTGTCATCGCGGCCGGTGAGGCACTCTCGGCGCTCGACAAGCGCCAGATCAAGGCTTCCCGCCGGGTGCCGTCGTTGAACGCCTTCGGGCGCGAGGTCGACGGGAAGCGCCTGGAATTCGAAATGCGCGACGGCGAAATCTTCGACACCGGAACGGGATCGCGCTGGAATCCGCTGGGCCAGGCGGTCTCCGGGCCACTGCAGGGAAAGCGCCTGGAGCCGGTGCGCGGCGGGGTTCACTTCGCATTCGCCTGGCTGGCCTTCAGGCCGGACACCAGCCTGTATGGACAATGAGGGCGAATTCAGTCACTGGTTCTAGAACGCCGTCAGTTGAGCTATCATGGGGCGATATCCATACGCACGGAAAATCCCGAGAATGCGTCCGAAAACTTTTGACCAGACCCAGGCGCTGGAGGCGGCCATGCTCCAGTTCTGGGAGTCCGGGTACGAGGGCTCCTCGATGCAGAACCTGGTCGACCGCATGGGTATCAGTCGCCAGAGCCTTTATGACACCTATGGCAACAAGCGCGAACTGTTCGAGGCTGCACTGCGCAGATATCGCGAAGAGGTCATCGTGCCTGCGCTGGCCGAGCTTGCCGATCCCTCGCGCACGCCGACCGACCTGATCCGGGATCACCTGCTCGCCATTGCCGACGGTCGCGAGCGGATGCCGGTCGGCTGCCTGGTCGTGCGAACGGCCACCGAGATCTCGGTCGAAGATGCGGCCATCGGCGAGATGCTCAATGACTGCGTTGTCGAAGCGCTGGAAGCGATCGAGCGCGTGATTCGACGCGGTCAGCAGTCCGGCGAATTCGACGTCCGGCGGAGTGCACGCGAACTGGCGGCCAGCGTGATCGCGTCCGGCATGGGGCTCCACGTCATGCGGCGGCTGCCCGGCCAGGGGCGCGCCGTCCGGCCGTCGGTGGATTCGCTCGTGGAGGGTCTCCAGGGGCCTCCTCGCACAGCGGCCTGACGGCATCGGCATGAATTCCGACGGCAAGCCGCTGGTGGTGGCGATTTCCTCGCGCGCGCTGTTCGATCTCGATTCCACTCATCAGATCTACCTGGAACAGGGCCTGCAGGCCTATATCGACTACCAGAGACAGCGCGAGGACGAGCACCTTCAGCCCGGTGTGGCGTTCCCGCTGGTCGAGAAGCTGCTTGCGCTCAACGACGACGACATGGACCACCCGGGCGTGGAGATCGTGCTGCTGTCGCGCAACAGCGCCGATACCGGGCTGCGGATCTTCAACTCGATCGAGCACTACAGCATGCGGATCGAGCGCGCGGTATTCACCAACGGCGCCAGCCCCGCCAACTACATCGAGCCGTGCGGCGCCGACGTGTTTCTTTCGGCCAACGCCGATGACGTGCGCAAGGTGCTCACTGCCGGTTATGCAGCCGCCACGATTCTGCCCCAGGCCACGCGCGAGAATCGTTCCGGCCAGCTTCGGATCGCGTTCGACGGCGATGCCGTGATCTTCAGCGACGAGGCCGAACGCATCTACAAGACCCAGGGGCTGGAGGCGTTCAGTTACAGCGAGCGCGAGGCGGCCGAAAAGCCGCTGCGCGCCGGGCCGTTCAAGGCCGTTCTGGAAGCGATACACAAGATCCAGTCGGCGTATCCGGCCGACGAGAACCCGATTCGCACGGCGCTGGTCACGGCGCGCTCGGCGCCGGCCCACAAGCGGGTGATCCTGACCCTGCGCGCCTGGGGTATCCGGATCGACGAATCGATGTTTCTCGGCGGGCGGGAAAAGGCCGCGTTCCTGCGCGCGTTCGGCGCCGACATTTTTTTCGACGACCAGCAGCTGCACTGCAACAGCGCAAGCCAGGTCATCGCTACCGGCCACGTCCCCCACGGCGTGGCCAACGAGGCCGATGGGTCCGACACCGGCGGCGACTGAGCGGAACGTCGAAAACGTTTCGAAATATCAATAAACACCAATACTTTCAATCAATTGCTACGGGATAATCAATGTTCAGATTCATGCTTGTGACGTTCGTGTGGGCGCTTTCGCTGCCGGCTATTGCCGCCGAGGCCGACGCTGAAGACAACGGCAGGGCCGCCTGGTCGGTGCAGGAGCCGCCGGGCGAATGGCAGACCATCGAGATCGACGCCGACGAGGTCAGCTGGTCGAGCGTGGACGTCAGCCCCGACGGAGAATTCCTGGTGTTCGATTTTCTCGGCGACCTGTACCGGCTGCCGGTTGACGGCGGCGAAGCGGTCGCCCTGACCGAGGGCATCGCCTGGGATTTCCAGCCCCGCTTCAGCCCCGACGGTAGCCGCGTGGCCTTCATCAGCGACCGTTCCGGGGCCGAGAACGTCTGGACCATGAGTACCGACGGCGACGACCTGCGCCAGGTCACCGACGAATCGGAGCAGTTGCTCCACAACCCGGCCTGGACGCCCGACGGCGATTTCATCGCCGCGCGCAAGGGCTATGTCTCGAGACGCTCGATTCCGGCCGGATCGATCTGGCTGTATCACCGCAATGGCGGGGACGGCGTGGAACTGGTCGAACGGCTGCACGGCGAACAGTCGCAGAAGAACATCGCCGAGCCGGCATTTTCGCCCGATGGACGCCATCTCTTTTACAGCCAGGACACCACCGGCGGTACGGCGTGGGAATACAACAAGGACGCCAACCAGGGCGTGTTCGCCATCCGGCGCCTGGATCGCGAGACCGGCGAGACCGAAACCGTGGTGTCCGGCCCCGGCGGCGCGGTACGTCCGGTCGTCTCGCCCGATGGAAAGCACCTGGCGTTCGTGCGCCGCAATCCCACCGAGCTGACCAGCCGCCTGATGGTCAAGAACCTCGAATCGGGCATCGAGACCACGCTGGCCGCCGAGATCTCGCGCGACATGCAGGAAACCAGCGGTGATCGCGGCAACTATCCGGGTTTCGCCTGGATGCCCGACGGCGAATCGCTGGTGCTGTGGAGCCGGGGCAAGCTGCAGCGGGTGGGGCTGGACGGTTCCGAATCGACCATCGAGTTCCGCGTGCGTGACCAGCGCGAGATCCACCCGGCGCTGCGCCAGGTCACCGAGGTCGCGCCGGACGAGGTCGAGGTCAACATGCTGCGCTGGAATCACGCCTCGCCCGACGGCAAGCGAGCCGTCTACCAGGCCCTGGGCCACATCTGGATACACGACCTGGAGTCCGACGAGCGCCGGCGCCTGACGCGCCAGGACGATCACTGGGAATTCCATCCGCGCTTTTCGCCGGACGGCCGCTGGGTGGTCTTCACGACCTTCGACGACCAGGAACTCGGTTCGGTGCGAATCGAACCGGTCGGCCGCGGGAGCGGCCGGGTGCTTACCGACGAGCCCGGGCACTACGTGGAGCCCTCGTTCTCGCCGGATGGGCGGCGGGTGGTATTTCGCAAGACCACCGGCGGCTATCTGACTTCGCCGGCCTGGTCCGAACGCCCCGGCCTGTATATCGTCGACATCGACGACGGCGCGCCGCGACGGATCCTGGACACCGGCTCGGAGCCGCATTTCTCCGCCGACGGCGAACGCATCCTGTTCAGCGAGCGCGTCAACGGCGACGACCTGGCCCTGAGCAGCGTCAACCTCGATGGGGAAGACAAGCGCGAGCACCTGCTGGGCGACTGGGTAACCGGCTACCGCGTCTCCCCGGATGGTCGCTGGGTGGCCTTCACCGAGCATTACAACGCCTATGTCGCGCCATTCTTCGCGGCCGGCAAGCGGATACCGGTCGGCGCAAAGACCAGCGCCTACCCGGTCCGGCAGGTTTCGGCGCGCGGCGGCGAAACGCTGCACTGGTCGGGCGACAGCCGCACGCTGGGCTGGTCCTACGGCCACAAGCTCTACCGGCGCAACCTGAGCGACGCGTTCGCATTTCTCGAAGGCGCGCCGGAGGAACTGCCGGCGCCGGCAACCGAAGGCCGGGATCTGAGCTTCGAAGTCGAGGCCGACCGGCCCGAGGGTCGTATCGCGCTGACCGGCGGCCGCATCGTGACCATGCGGGATGCCTACGGGCAGCAGGAAGTCATCGAAAACGGCACGGTGCTGGTCGACGGCAATCGGATCGAGGCCGTGGGCGCGGCCGACGAAGTGCCGGTGCCTTCGGGCTATCGCAGCATCGACGTTTCGGGCCATACCGTCATTCCCGGGCTGATCGACGCCCATGCCCATGGCGCGATGAGCAACAACCAGCTGCAGCCGCGCCAGAACTGGATGCAGTACGCCAATCTCGCATTCGGCGTGACCACCATCCACGACCCGTCGAACGAGAACCGGGGCATTTTTTCCATGGCCGAACTCCAGCGCGCCGGGAAATCACTGGCCCCGCGCATTTTTTCGACCGGCCGGATCCTCTATGGTGCGTTGTCGCCCGGCGCGACCGCCAGGGTCGGTGAATACGAGGATGCCCTGTTCCACGTGCGCCGCCAGAAAGAGCAGGGCGCAATTTCGGTCAAGAGCTACAACTACCTGGGCCGCGACCAGCGCCAGCAGGTGCTGGAAGCCGCGCGCGAACTGGACATGATCGTGGTGCCCGAAGGCGGCATGCGGCTGGAGCAGAACCTGACCCAGATCGTCGACGGCCATACCGGCATCGAGCACAGCCTTTCGATCAAGCGCATCTACAGCGACATCGAGCAGCTCTGGCGCCAGACCGACGTGTTCTATTCCCCGACCTTCGTGGTCGCCTACGGCGGGCTGATGGGCGAGGAATACTGGTACGACAACACCGAGGTCTGGAAAAACGAACGTCTGATGGCGTTCAGTCCGAAGTCGGTGGTCTACCCGCGCTCGATCCGCCGCCCGCGCGCGCCCGAGGCGCACTACAACCACTTCGCCGTCGCCGAGGAAGCCCACGAGCTCAACGAGATGGGCGTTCCGGTGGTCATCGGCGCGCATGGCCAGTTGGCCGGCCTGGGTGCGCACTGGGAATTCTGGATGATGGAGCAGGGCGGGTTCACCCCGTTCGAGGCCCTGCGCGGTGCGACCATCGACGGCGCGCGCTATTTCGGGATGGATGCCGAAATCGGATCGATCGAGGCCGGCAAGCTGGCCGACCTGGCGATCATCGAGGGCAATCCGCTCGAGAACATCCGCGCCAGCCAGAACGTGGCCTGGACCATGCTCAACGGCCGCCTGTACGATGCCTCGACCATGAACCAGGTCGCGCCGGAAGCACGCGAGCGCGAACCGTTCTTCTTCGAGCTCGAAGGCGGCGACGCCTGGGTGAGCGAAACCCACGAACGATTCGAACGCCAGGCCGAGGCGCTGGGGTGGCGGCACGAGCACTGAGTCGGCCGGGTTACTATCAAGACCGGATCCGGAACCGGAAATCGAGATGGGTTGGGTAGTCCACAAGTTCGGCGGCAGCAGTCTCGCCGATGCCGACGCGATTCGGTATGTCGCAGGTCTTTTGCAGGGCTTGCCGGAAACCCGGCAGGCGATCGTCGTCTCGGCAATGCAGGGCACCACCGACGCATTGATCGAGGTCGCGCAGGCCGCGGCTGCGGGCACCGGCCATGCCGGGCCGGACTGGATGCAGCGATTCGAAGCGCTGCGCAAGCGGCATCTCGATTGTGCCGAGGCGTTGCAGCTCGATAACGGGCTTCGCGCAGCCCTGGAACAGTCCTTCGCCGAGCTCAAGCACATGCTCGAAGGCCTTGCGCTGCTCGGCAGCCTGCCCGATGAAGTGCTGGACCTGGTCTCGGGGCTGGGCGAGCAGTGGTCTGCCCGAATGCTCGCCGGCGTGTTCCAGCGCGAAGGCCGCGCGGGCGATTTCCTCGACGCGCGCGAGGTCATCCGGATCGAACGCGGCGAACTCGGGCCGGTGCCGCTGTTCAAGGAAAGTCGACAGGCCCTGGCCCGGCAGCAGGTGGAGGGGTCGGAACGAATCATCATGACCGGCTTCAGCTGCCGGGAGGCTTCCGGGCGCGTGACCACGCTGGGGCGCAACGGCAGCGATTTCTCGGCCACGATCCTGGCGGCTTTGCTCGACGCCGGGGCCGTCCACATCTGGACCGACGTCGAGGGCGTGCTGTCGGCCGATCCCGGACGCGTGCCGCAGGCCCAGGTCGTGGAGCGCCTTTCTTACCGCGAAGCCTTCGAACTGGCCTATTACGGCGCGCGCGTGCTGCACCCCCAGACGCTGGCACCGCTGCTCGAGCGCGAAATCCCGGTGCGCATACGTTCGACCCGTCGGCCCGAGGCCGCGGGCACGATGATCGACGCACGCGGCGCCGGTCACCCACCGGTCAAGGGCGTCTCGTGCATCGAGGCGCTGGCGCTGATCAATATCGAGGGCGCCGGCATGCTCGGCGTGCCGGGCACGGCCGAGCGTGTCTTCGAGACCCTGCAGCGGGCCGGCATCTCGGTGACCATGATTTCCCAGGGTTCGTCCGAGCACTCGATCTGCTGCGTGTTGCCGCGGCACGACGTGGCGCGGGCGCGCGAGCTGCTCAACCAGCGGTTCATGCACGAGATCGGCGCCGGTCAGCTGCAGCGCATCTCCGCGCTGGAAGACATCGAGGTGCTGGCGATCGTCGGCGACGGCATGGCCGGTTCCCCGGGGATTGCCGGGCGCCTGTTCGGCGCGCTGGGCCGGGCCGGGGTCAATGTCCGGGCCATCGCACAGGGCAGCTCGGAGCGCAACATCTCGGTGGCCGTGGACGCCGCGGCCGCCACCCGCGCGCTGCGCGCCGTGCATTCGGCGTTCTACCTGTCCGACCAGACGCTGTCGATCGGCCTGATCGGTCCCGGCCAGGTCGGACGCGCGCTGCTGGGCCAGCTCGGGCGGGCGCGAAAGCGGCTGATGGAGACCGCCGGCATCGATCTCCGGGTGCGCGCAGTGGCCAATTCCGCGCTCATGGAGCTGGCCGAGCGCGAGGTCTCGCCGGAAGCACTGGCCGGCCGCCTGGGCGGTGGGATGCCGGCGGATCTCGAACGCTTCGCCGGCCATGTCCAGGCCGAGCACATGCCGCAGGCGGTGGTCATCGACTGTTCGGCCAGCGATGCGATTGCAGGGAATTACGCCGGCTGGCTGGAACGGGGCATTCACGTCATCACGCCGAACAAGCACGCCGGCAGCGGTGATCCGGCGCGCTACGCGCGACTGCGGACGCTGGTCGGGCAGGGCCGCGCGCACTGGCGCTACGAGGCCACCGTCGCGGCCGGGCTGCCCGTGATCCAGACCCTGCGCGACCTGATCGACTCCGGCGACGCGGTGCGGCGGATCGAGGGCATCTTTTCCGGCACGCTGGCCTGGCTGTTCAACCGCTATCGGTCGGGAATGTCGTTCGCCGAACTGGTGCGCGAGGCGCGCGAATCGGGTTATACCGAGCCCGATCCGCGCGACGATCTTTCGGGCATGGACGTCGCGCGCAAGCTGGTCATCCTGGCGCGCGAGGCCGGCATGAATCTGTCGCTGGACCAGGTCGAGGTCGAAAGCCTGGTGCCGCCCGGCATGGATGGCGGAAGCGTCGAGGCGTTCCTCGCCGGGCTGGACGTGCTGGACGCCGAGATGGCCGAGCGCATCCGGCGGGCGGAATCCGACAACCGGTGCCTGCGCTACACGGCCAGCCTGGACGCCGAGGGAAGCGCCCGCGTCGGGCTCGAATCACTGGACCTGGGCCATTCGTTCGCGCACCTGGCGCTGACCGACAATGTCGTGGCGTTCACCACCGATCGCTACCGCGACAACCCGCTGATCGTACAGGGCCCCGGCGCCGGCCCCGAAGTCACCGCCGCCGGCGTGTTTTCCGACCTGCTGCGGATCGCGCAGGCGAGGTAGCCGGGCGCACGCCCGGCTGTTTTAGGTTTTAAGTGTTAAGCAAGAAAATCTATAATTCTTCGGATAAAGATCGTCTTGATCAATGAAAAATATAGGTTTTACCTACCACCTAACACCTAAAATCTGAGACCTGAAACGCAGTTTCAGTGATAACAATGCCAGCAGTCTTCGGCAACCCAGTCAAGTGAACCGGCAGTCGAAGAACCGCCAATCGGGCTTCCCGGGGGAACGCCGGGACCGGGCGTTACCGGGTTGTCGGGTGGCGCCGGGCGCTCAAGGTGTCTTTCGATCCGGCTTGTCATCCAGTCGTTGAAATCACGCATATCGCGCCGACGCTCGAGTTGGCGCGCAAGTCCGAGCAGGCCGGTTCGGGCCGCGACCTGGACCTCGGCCGATCCGCCACCGGCCTCGAGTTGCATCAGTGCGGTCGCGTAGCGCGAGATCAGGCGTCCGGAAATCACCCGCAGGCGGGGCGATTCGGCGCGCGCCAGGCCATCGAACAGCCGTTTTCGAACTTCGACGATGACCTCGGTCAGCGAAGGCATTTCTGCCGTCCTCGCAGCTTGCGCGGCCAGCCGCTCGGCGCGGGTGGCGTCGAACAGGGCCGCAAGCGTGATGTCGGCCGCCGATTCGGCTGCGGTGAACAGGTCGAAAACCGGGTCGGTCCGCGCCGGCAGGGTTTCCGCGCCGGCGTCGAACCAGTAGCCGTTATAGGCCGGCGGCATCAGGTCGATCAGCTCGTCGGGCAGGTCCAGCCCGGCCGGGTCCAGCGTTTCGAGCAACATTTCCAGTGCCCTTTGCTGGTCTTCCGGAGAGACCGGAGATGGTTTTTTGCCCGGCCCGCCGCGTTGAGCGTAGCTGAACCGCACGCCGCCCAGCAACTTGGCCGCAGCATCGACCTGGTAGCGGTGATACAGGTAGATCGGTACCAGCACCCGGCGCAGATCCGCCAGCGGACGGCCTTCGGCAATCCGGTCGGCGCCGAAAGCGGCCAGGGCGCGTGCCCGCACTTCCAGGACGTTTTCCAGCTCGGCGACCGCATCGTTGCCGTTGTCCCAGACCGCGCCCTCGGGGTGGCCGGTCGACACGCTGCGCGCATGCTGGTCGGCAACGAAATGCAGGCCGCGGTCGATGCCGTCGGCGACGATTGCATCCAGGCGTTCGGCCTCGTCGGTGCCAGCCGCGAATTCCGTGTACAGCCACTTCGCGGTCAGCTTGTCCCATTCGCCGATGCCGTGATCGTAGGCGCGCGAGAAGTCCAGGCCGGTGGAGCCGTCGACGCCCACCCAGGGCGCCGGGTAGTCCATGACCGAGGCCCGGTCGTTGGCCGAGGCGGCGAAATTGTGGCCGAATCCCAGCGCGTGGCCCAGTTCGTGGGCGGCCAGTTGGCGGATCCGGTCCAGGGCGAGCTCGACCGGGTCGTTGTCGTTGCCGCTGCCGACGGCGTCCACGCCGGCCAGCCCCTCGAAGATCATTCGGTCCTGGCGCACGCGCTGGGAACCCAGGATGACGTGGCCCTTGATCATCTCGCCGGTTCTCGGGTCGACGATGCCGCCGCCGTAGGACCAGCCGCGGGTCTGGCGATGCACCCATTGGACCACGTTGTAGCGGATGTCCAGCGGGTGGGCGTCTTCGGGCAGCAGTTCGACCCGGAACCCGTCGGCGAAACCGGCGGCCGCGAATGCGTCGCTCCACCAGGACGCGCCGTCCAGCAGCGCTTGCTGGATGCGCTCGGGGGCGCCGGGATCGATATGAAACACCAGCGGCTCGCGCACGCCGGATTCGGGGCGTCCGGGTTCGTTGTGCTGCAACCGATGGCGCATGGCGTAACCCTGGATCACCGGCTCGGCCAGTTCCGCCGCGTAGTCGTAGAAGCCCAGCGTGAAAGTGCCCGTGCGCGGATCGGCCCGGCGCACGCGGTAGCCGTCGTCGGGCAGGCGCACGAAGCTGTGGTGCTGGACCAGCGTCACGGCGCTGGCATCGGCGGCCGTGGCCCGGATTTCGCTGCCCGGTTCGTCGCCTGTAAAAGTGATCCAGGCATCGATTTCGACGTTGTCGGGAAATACCAGCACGGAGCCGGCGTCGGGCAGCGAGCGGTCGTCGGCGCGCGAGAACTTGCCGCCGTCGCGGCTCAGCGTCTGCGCCAGCCCCAGCGCATCGGCCGTCAGCAGGCCGGCCAGGTCGATCAGCACCCGGCCGCCATCGTCTTCGGCGACGATCTCGGTCGACCAGACGAACGAACTTGCAAAAGAGTCGTCCACCGCGGCGCGCTCCAGCGCATTGTCCGTGACCGCGCGGTAGCGGTGGTTCTCGACCTCGGCAATCACCCGGTCGCCGATGCGCCGGAAACGCAGAATGCGGCCGGAGTTGCCCCAGCCCCGGTCCAGCCCCAGCGGGTTGGAACCCAGCCCCGCGCTCAGGCGCTGGGCGTGGATGAAGCGCAGCAGCACGCCCGGAACGGCGCTGTCGGGATCGGCCGCCGGCAGCAGGGCCAGCACCTTGCCTTTCCCGGCGCTGCTGTAGATGTCGATGAAACCTTCGGAAAGCGCCAGCCCCTCGGTGGCCTCGGCAAGGCTTTCCCCGTCACCTTCCGCGCCGGAATCTTCCTCGGCGAGACCGGAAACTGAAATCGAAAAGGCCAGAAGCAAGAGCGGCAAGAGCCGGGCGTACGCGCGATTGAGCATCAACGTTGATCCCTTGAAAAGCGTTCCACAGATTACACCGATTTTCACGGATTATTTTCCAAGACTATGGGTTCTTCAGGAAAGACAGGTAAGGAGTAGAAGGATATCGATTTCAATAATCCGTGTAAATCTGCGTAATCTCCTGATCGTGTTTCGGGCGGCTTTTCAGTCTGCCGTCATGCCCTCGTAATTGAGTTCGACCCAGCGTTCCGGGCCGATGAATCCTCCGCCCCATTGTTCGTCGAACGCTTCGGTCACGCCGGCAGCCTGGACCTGCTCCAGCGATGCGCCATCGACGATCAACTCGATCAGGCGCCGATGAACGGTTGCCAGCATGTCCCGGTACCCGGAAAGCTGTTCGCGGTCGATCACCGGACCGCCATGGCCGGTAATCACGGCGGTTTCGGCGTCGGCGAGCTCGAGCACGCGGTCGGTCGCCTCGATCATGCCGCCCAGGCTGCCGCCGCTGCCGTAATCGATGAATGGATACAGGCCATAAAAAACGATATCGCCGGTGTGGACGACGTTGGCCTCTTCGAGATGCACGATCGAATCGCCATCGGTATGCGCGCTCGGCACGTGAATCGCGTCGATCGTGTGCCCGCCGAGGTGGAAGCTGATCCGATCGTTGAAGGTGACGACGGGCAACGCGCCGTCGGGCGCCGGCGGGACCTCGCGCTCGAAGAATTCCATCAGCTGGCCGGCCGCCATCCGCTTGCGCACGTTGTCGTGGGCCACGACCAGGCTGCCGCCCTCGGCCAGGTTTTCATTGCCGCCGGTATGGTCGCCGTGCCAGTGGGTGTTCAACACGAACCGTATCGGCTGGTCGGTGACTTCGGTAACCGCGGCCTCGATCCTTTCGGTCAGCGGCGCGTACTGGTCATCGATCAGGAATGCGCCTTCATCGCCGACCACCAGCCCAAGGTTGCCGCCAGCGCCCTCGAGCACATATACCCCGTCGGCGACTTCGGTAGTGCGGATCTCGACCGATGAGAAATCCTGGGCGAGGGCCAGCGCGGAGGTCAAAGCGCAGGCGGAGCAGAAAAACAGTTTGAGCGTGAAATGGTTCATCGGATGGGTGTCCTGGTATTCCTGGTTGGCGACGGCACGTTATTCTGGAAACAGCGGCCTGATTGTACATATTCGGTCCGGCGGCTTTCCAGTGTTCTGGAAAACGAACGGCGCCGACAATGCGCGAATGCCGGGACGGTCTGCAATCAGCGGGTTTTTTCGTGCGGGTCGCGTCCTGCGTTTTCGGCTTGCCGTCGAATCGTGGCCGGCCGCTTGTCGAAGCTGTTTCCAGTGAATCAATCCACGGTAAACCGGGTATCGAGTTCGCGCAGGCTGTACAGGGCCCAGCATGCCGCCAGCATCGGGATGGCCGCGAAGAACAAAAGGTTGCCGTCGAACGGGTTGATGTACTGCTTCCAGCTGGAAAGCGTCGAAATCGCGTGGATCACGAAGATCAGTCCGTACGTGATGCGCTTTTTGAATCCGATCACGAAGCCGATCAGCAGGATCAACTCCAGCGCACCGATGATCATGAAAAAGGTCGGGCCCCAGCCGGACAGGCCGTAGAAATTTTCGAATACACCCGCGGCGTGGCCCGGGTTGACGAACTTGTCCAGCGTCCACATCAGGATGACGATGAACACCCCCAGCCTGAGAAACAGCAGCGCGTTGGCGATCTTCTGTTGGTTGCTCATTGAATCTCTCCCGAACTACTTTCTGCGCCAGGCGAAGAATCTTTCCGCAAGCTTCAGCGCGCCTTCCGGCTTGCGCGCCTTCTTCCATTCCCCGGCGGCGAACTTGTTGGCCTCGTTCATCGTCGGGTAGATATGGATCGTGCCCAGGATCTTGTTGAGCCCAAGGCCGTGCTTCATGGCCAGGATGAACTCGGCGATCAGTTCGCCGGCATGGGAGCCGACGATGGTCGCGCCCAGGATCATGTCCTTGCCGGGCTCGGTCAGCACCTTGACGAAGCCCGAATCGGCGCTGTCGGCGATGGCTCGATCTAGATCGTCTATTCCATAGCGCGTGACCTCGTAATCCACGTCCTGCTCGGCGGCCTCGGTTTCGCTCAGGCCCACCCGCGCGACTTCCGGTTCGGTGAACGTCGCCCAGGGAATCACGCGGTAGTCGGCGCGGAACGACCAGAAGGGGCTGAGCAGGGCGTTGACCGATGCGAACCAGGCCTGGTGCGCGGCCACGTGGGTGAACTGGTACGGTCCGGCGACGTCGCCGCAGACCAGGATGTTGGGGAAGTTGGTGCGCAGGAACGGGTCGGTCTCGATGGTGCCGCGGTCGCTGACCTGCACGCCCAGATCCTCCAGCCCGAATCCGGTGGTGCGGGCCTTGCGCCCGAGCGCCACCAGCAGCCGGTCGAACTCGATCGTGACTTCCTCGCCGTCGTGCTCGCAGATGACCCGGCCGCCGGCCCCGTCGGCCTCGAAGCGTTTGGCCTTGTGGCCGGTGGCAAGCTGCAGGCCCTCGTGGCCCAGGCGCTGCATCAGCTGCTCGCTGGCGTCGGGATCCTCGCGCGGCAGCAATCGGTCGGCCATCTCGACCACGGTGACCTTCGAGCCCAGCCGGGCAAACGCCTGGGCCAGTTCGGCGCCGATCGGCCCGCCGCCGAGCACGGCCATGCGCTCGGGCAGTTCGTCGAGTTCCCAGACCGTGTCGCTGGTCAGGTAGTCGACCTCGTCGATGCCGTCGATCGGCGGCACCAGCGGCTCGGCGCCGGTGGCCAGGATGATGCTGCGCGCCGTAATGGTCTTGCCGCCGACTTCCACCGCCCACGGCGAAACCAGCCTGCCTTCGCCCTCGATGACGTCCACGCCCATGTCGCGGTAGCGTTCCGGCGAGTCGTGTGGTTCGATCTTCGTGATGACCTCGCGCACCCGCTGCATCACGTCGGCCAGCGAGAACTCCGCGGTCATGGACTTGATGCCGAAGCGCTCGGAATCGCGCGCTTCCTGGACCAGGCGCGCGGTGCGCAGCAGCGCCTTGGACGGCACGCAGCCGGTGTTCAGGCAGTCGCCGCCCATCCTGTTCTTCTCGATCAGCGCGACCTTCGCCTTGATCGTCGCGCCGATATAGGCCGAGACCAGTCCGGCCGAGCCGGCGCCCAGCACGATGACGTTGTAGTCGAACGACTTCGGCTTGTTGTGCCCGGCGTAGACCTTGCGGTTGTTCAGGAAGCGCACGATGAAGCGCAGGATCAGCGGCAGCAGGCCGAGCAGGGCGAACGCGCCGATCAGTTCAATCGACAGGACGTCGCGGGCCGACTCGATCTGGCTCAACTGGGTGCCGGCATTGACGTAGACGATGGTCGCCGGCAGCATGCCGAGCTGGCTGACCCAGTAATAGGTCCAGGTACGGATCGGGGTCAGCGCCATGACCAGGTTGATGACCCAGAACGGGAATACGGGTACCAGCCTGAGCGCCAGCAGGTAGAACGCGCCGTCCTTTTCGACCCCGGCGTTGATCGCGCGCAGGCGCTTTTTGAACTTCTTCTGGATGGTGTCGCGGAACAGGAAGCGGGCGGCCAGGAAAACCAGCGTGGCGCCGATGCTGGAGGCGAACGACACCGCAATGGAGCCTGCGACCAGTCCGAACAGCGCACCACCGGCCAGCGTCAGGATGGCCGCGCCCGGCAGCGACAGCGCCGCCATGACGATGTAGACGGCCATGTAGGCGGCCAGCATGCCCCAGAAGTGCTGTTCGGTGAACGCCAGCAACTGGTCGCGGCGCTGGCGCAGTTCCTCGAGGCTGAAGTACTGGCCGAGATCGAACCAGATGTAGCTGCCGATCAACAGCGCTACGACGACGATGATCAGGGTGCGGGTCAGGGTGGGGCGCATGAGAGTCCGTCGAATGAGTCGCGGCCGGGAAGGCCGGGCCGGCTGAAATTCAGGCCGACCCGGTCAATACCGGTAGGCCCGTGATCGCCCCATTGGACCGGGGACGGATCCGTCCCCTTGCAGTCGCTGATGCGCCGGCCGCAGAGGTTCGGGACCGGCTCGGCGCATTCGGATGCGATTGACCCTTCAGGCGCGCGGTGTCAGTCCCACGGATTGCAGTCGTATCCGGCGATCCGGATGAACCGGTCCAGTTCGATCGAGCCCGTGCCCTTGCCGAGCGGCGAAAAATCGTAATTCACCCGAAGCCGGTTGCAGTCGATGACCTCGATCTCGATGCTGCCGGCATCGGTGGGCGGAACCTGGTCGGCGGGCGGCTGATTGGCGTCGGTGATGAATGCGCCGTTTTCGAGCGTGAACATCTCCACCGTGACCGGGCCCGGCTCGGGGATGCCGGCCTCGGAGTTGCCGGTGACCCAGACCGGCTCGCCGTCGATGTAGGTGAAGAAGACCGCGAATACGAAGTTCTCATCGATCTGCTCGGCGATCTGCAGCACCAGGCCCTGGTTGGCCGCGCCTTCGCGCACCCACTGGCCCGAGTAGCGGCCGTTGAGCACGGGTTCGTCGAACTGGGGCGGGTCCAGCGAGGGCTCGAAACGGTCGAACACGAACACCCGGCCTTCCGGCACCGCCGGGGCATAGCTGCCCCAGTTGAATTCCACCGTGAAGATCTCGTTGTAGTCCTCTGCCACGAAAAGACCGTCTCCCTGCAGTGGTACCGGGTCCACGGCGAGCATCCAGGTCGTGCCGCTGCTGGTGATGATGTCGCCGCTGGCGCCGACGTTGCCCGAGCCGGGCAGCAATTGCAATTGGGCCTGGTGCAGCGGGACATCCACGTCGCCGGCATCGGCGAAGACCTGGGGGACGACGATCGGGTCCGATTCGCCGACCTGGCGCATGCGTACCAGCACGACCGAGAATTCGCCGCCGGCACAGGCCACGCGCCAGGCCTGCACCAGTACGGAGCCATCGCGTGCGTCACTGTTGATTGTGGGTGCGGATATCGTCTGATCGACGAGAAGGCTGTCGCCGGAACGCGGCTGCTCGGGCAGATCGATCGACAGGCAGCCGGGCGGGAAGGGCGTGTTCAGGTCGGTCAGGAAGTTGAGTTCGCCCAGCTGGGCCCGGGCCGAAACCGCGCTGCCGGCCAGAAGTACGATGATCAAGAACTTGCGGAAAAGCATGCCGTTTTCTCCGTGTTGTGCGCCTGGCTGAGCATTCTACCGGCAAACCCCGCGCAGAAGCGGATTCGGCAAGGTGATAAAATCGCCGGATTGCTTCGACAGAGATTCGAAAAACTATGGCAGGTCACAGCAAATGGGCCAACATCCAGCACAGGAAAAAGGCCCAGGACGCCAAGCGCGGCAAGGTATTCACCCGGCTGGTGCGTGAGATCACGGTCGCCGCGCGCGAAGGCGGCGGCGATCCCGATGCCAACCCGCGACTGCGACTGGCCTGGGACAAGGCCAACGCGGCCAACGTCCCCAAGGACAATATCGAGCGGGCGATCAAGAAGGCCACCGGCGAACTCGAGGGGGTCGACTACGAGGAGATCACCTACGAGGGCTACGCGCCCGGCGGCGTGGCGGTGATGGTCGAGACGGTCACCGACAACCGCAACCGGACGGTGGCCGCGGTGCGTCACGCTTTTTCGAAATACGGCGGCAACCTGGGCACCGACGGCTCGGTCGCCTACCTGTTCGAGAAAAAAGGCGTCATCACCTACGCGCCGGGCACCGGTGAAGACAAGGTCATGGAAGCCGCGCTGGAAGCCGGTGCCGAGGATATCGAGAGCGACGAGGACGGTTCTGTAGAAGTGTTGACGGCCCCGGAGCAGTTCTCGGGCGTGCTGGGGGTCATGCGGGCTGCCGGGCTGGAACCCGAGGAAGCCGAAGTCACCATGCGGCCGGCCACGCTGGTCGAGCAGGACGTCGAGGCCGGAAAGAAGCTGCTGAATTTTCTCGACGTGCTCGAGGACATCGACGATACCCAGAACGTCTGGCACAACGCCGACATTCCGGCCGAAGCCTACGCGTGACGGCCTGATGCGCATCCTCGGCCTCGACCCGGGCTCGCGCATCACCGGCGTCGGCATCATCGACGGCGAAACGCTCGTCGAGGCCCGTCAGCTCAAGCTGGGCGGCGGCGACATGCCCGATCGGCTGGCCGGCATCTTTTCCGGCGTGACCGACGTCATCGCCGAATTCCAGCCCGACGTGGTCGCGATCGAGACGGTGTTCATGAGCCGCAACCCGCAGGCGGCGATCAAGCTCGGTCAGGCGCGCGGGGCGGCCATCTGCGCCGCGGTCAACGCCGGACTGATGGTGCACGAATACGCCCCCAGGCTGATCAAGCAGGCCATCGTCGGGCGCGGCGGGGCCGACAAGGAACAGGTGCAGCACATGGTTCGCGTTCTCCTGAAATCCAGCGACAGGTTCGGCGCCGACGCCGCCGATGCGCTGGCCGTGGCGCTGTGCCACCTCCACTCGGCGCGCACCGCCAGGCGCCTGCCGCAGGGCGTGGTGCTTCGATGATCAGCGAGGTGTCGGGATGATCGGCCGGCTTTCCGGAACCCTGCTGGAGCGCCGTCCACCCAACCTGCTGCTCGACGTCGGCGGCGTGGGCTACGAGGTCGAGGCGCCCATGAGCGTGTTCGACAAGCTGCCCGAGAACGGCCAGCCCTGCACGCTGCTGATCCACCAGGTGATCCGCGAGGACGCCCACCTGCTGTTCGGATTCGTCAGTGCTTCGGACCGGGAGCTTTTCCGCAGCCTGCTCAGGATTTCCGGGGTCGGGCCCAAGGTCGCGCTGGGGATTCTGTCCAGCGTTTCGGCCGGCGATTTCGCGCTGATGGTCGAATCCGGCGACAGCCAGGCGCTGACCCGCCTGCCGGGCATCGGCAAGAAGACCGCCGAGCGCCTGGTCCTGGAAATGAAGAGCCGGCTCGACGGACTGGAGCTTGGTTCCGGCGCATCGATCGGCGCCGGCCAGTCGACCAGCGGCGAACGCAACGCCGCCTCCGAGGCACGCGCCGGCCTGGTCGCGCTGGGCTATTCCCCGGCCGAGGCGCTGAAGATGATCAAGGGCGTGGGCGACGACTCGGCAAGCGCCGAAGCGATGATCCGCCAGGCGCTGAAGAACAGGATGCAGCGATGATGCCGCTCCGGCGCCTCGGCGGGTCGGTTGCTTTTCACGACGCATCACCGAAATGGGCCGGGCGGCCCAAGTGCAGGGATGTTGGCGGATGATTTCCGCTACCATTCATGGCTGATCGAAGTCCGCGGCGCTCGAGCCTCCAGATGACCGAAGACCATTTTCCCGATGACGAATCCCGCCTGATTTCGGCCCGCCCGGCCGACGAGGAGGTGCGCTTCGAGGCCTCGCTCAGACCGGCGCGGCTGGATGAGTACATCGGCCAGCAGACGATGAAGGACCGGCTGGGCATTTACCTGGAATCGGCCCGGCATCGCTCCGAGGCGCTGGACCACGTGCTGATCTTCGGCCCGCCGGGGCTGGGCAAGACGACGCTGGCCAATGTCATCGCCGCCGAGATGGGCACGAATCTGCGCCAGACCTCGGGCCCGGTGCTCGAGCGCGCCGGCGACCTGGCCGCGATGCTGACCAATCTCGAGCCCGGCGACGTGCTGTTCGTCGACGAGATCCACCGCCTGTCGCCGGTGGTCGAGGAAGTGCTGTATCCGGCCATGGAGGACTACCGGATCGACATCATCATCGGCGAGGGGCCGGCGGCGCGCTCGATCCAGCTCGACCTACCGCGTTTCACGCTGGTGGGCGCCACGACCCGCGCCGGGCTACTGACCTCGCCGCTGCGCGATCGCTTCGGCATCGTCGAGCGGCTCGAATTCTACGGCGTGGACGATCTGGCGCAGATCGTGACGCGCTCGGCCGGCATCCTGGAGATTGCCTGCGACGGGCAGGGCGCGGCCGAGATCGCGCGTCGCTCGCGCGGCACGCCGCGCATCGCCAACCGGCTGTTGCGGCGGGTGCGCGATTTCGCCCAGGTCCGCGCCGATGGCGAGATCGACGCCGATGTCGCGCGCCGGGCGCTGGAGATGATGCAGGTCGACGCCCAGGGCTTCGACCAGCTCGACCGACGGCTGCTGACCATCCTGGTCGAGCACTTCGACGGCGGCCCGGTGGGCGTGGAAAGCCTGGCCGCGGCGCTTTCGGAAGAACGCGGCACCATCGAGGACGTGATCGAGCCGTTCCTGATCCAGCAGGGCTTTCTGGTGCGCACCGCGCGCGGCCGCATGGCCACCACCCGCACCTGGCAGCACCTTGGCCTGAAGGCGCCGGCGAAGCCGGGCGGACCGGATCTGTTCGAAGGCGGCTCATGAACGCGGTCGGATCCGGCACAGGCAATGTCTTTCGCTACCGCGCCCATTACCGCGTTTATTGGGAAGACACCGACGCCGGCGGGGTGGTGTACCACGCCCGCTATCTTCAATTTCTCGAGCGGGCGCGCTCGGACTGGCTGGCGAGCCTCGGGATTTCGCAGACTGAACTGCGGCGCGAGCTGGGGCTGGTCTTCGCGGTCACGCGCATGGAAATCGACTTCCGCAAGCCGGCGCGGCTGGAAGATGAACTTGCCGTCTCGGTTTGCGTCCAAGCCGTGGGCCGCGCGCGGATCGACTTCAGCCAGCAGATCCGGCGCGGCGACGATCTGCTCATCGAGGCCACGGTGCGCGCCGCCTGCCTGGACGCCGAGCGTTTTGCGCCGGCGCGAATGCCGGCGGAAATTCAGGAAATGCTGCGGTGTCATGACAACGGCTGACTGGCGTGATATTTCAGTTACGGGTGCGGTCGGTTGGTTTGCCCCCACCCTAACCCTCCCCCGCGAGCGGGGGAGGGAATGGAGCACTAAAACCATTTACAATACAAATAATTCCAGTAAATTCCCGGAAATTACATGAATGCAGAGATGAATATCTGGAGCCTCATCGCCGAGGCCACGCTGGTGGTGCAGCTGGTGATGGCGGTGCTGGTGCTGGCCTCGGTCGCCTCCTGGGTCATCATTTTTTCCAAGCGCACGGTGCTGGGTCGGCTGGAAAAACGCATCAAGCAGTTCGAGGAGCGGTTCTGGTCGGGCGTCGACCTGGGCCAGCTCTACGACCGGATCACCTCCGAGCACAAGGTGCGCGAGGGCCAGGAGATCATCTTCGAGGCCGGCTTCCGGGAATTCTCGCGTCTCAGGGAAGAACAGCGGATTGGCGCCGACACACTGGCCGGCGGCGCCCAGCGCGCGATGCGCGTGGCGCTCACGCGCGAGATCGATCGGCTGGAATCGGGCCTGAACTTTCTCGCCACGGTCGGTTCCACCAGCCCGTACGTGGGCCTGTTCGGCACGGTCTGGGGCATCATGCACGCGTTCTTTGCGCTGGCCGGCGTCCAGCAGGCCACCATCGCGATGGTCGCCCCCGGCATCGCCGAGGCGCTGATCGCCACCGCCATGGGCCTGGTCGCCGCCATTCCGGCGGTGATCGCCTACAACCGGTATTCCAACCAGGTTTATCGGCTTGAAGTGCGCATGGACAATTTCAAGGAAGAATTCGCCGGCATCCTGTATCGCCAGGCCCGCAAGCTGCAGGAATCTTGAGGCATGCAGACCGACGCTCCCATCCAGCGCCGCCGCCGGGCCATGGCCGAGATCAACGTGGTGCCGTACATCGATGTCATGCTGGTGCTGCTGATCATCTTCATGATCACCGCGCCGATGCTCAACCTCGGCGTGGAAGTCGAGCTGCCCCAGGGCAGCGCCGAGTCGCTGGGCGACATCAGTGATCCGCTGGTGGTGACCGTGGACCGCAACGGCGATCTGTATCTGAATACCGGTGACGCGCCGCAGCTGGTCGACGGCCAGACGCTGGTCGAGCAGGTCGGCATACTTACCGGGCGCAACCCGGACATCCAGGTGCTGATCGGCGGTGACCAGCAGGTGCCGTATCGCTATATCTACGACACCATGACGCTGCTGCAGCAGGCCGGCGTGTCCTCGATCGGCTTCATGGGCGATCCACCGGAGCAGTGAAGGCCCAGGCTTCGCACGAGGCCGCGCAGCGCGGGTCGTCGGCGCGGGACCTGAGCCGCGCGCTGCTGCAGGCGCTGGGGGTGCACCTGGCGGCGTTCGGCCTGCTTTGGCTGGGCAGCCTGAGCTGGCAGCCGGAGCGCCCCGAAATCACGCCGAGCTTCACGCTGGTCGACGCCTCGCCATACGTGGAAGCCGAGCGCGAGGAACAGCTGGCCGAAGCGCAGGCCGACGAAGCGCAGCGCAGGCTCGAGCAGGCTCGGCGCGAAGAGGCCGAGCGGCAGCAGGCGCTCCAGCGCGAGCGCGAACAGGAACAACAGGAGGAACAGCGCCAGGCTGCGCTGGAACGTCAGCGGCAACAGCAGCTCGAACGCGAAGCCGAGCAGGCGCGCCGGGCCGAAGAACAGCGCCGGCAGGAAGAGCAGCAGCGCCAGCTCGAACGCGAGCGCCGCGAGGCCGAGCAGGCCCGCCTGCGCGAGCTGGAAGAATTGCGCCGCCAGCGCGAAGACGCCCAGCGCGAGCGCGAGGAACAGGAACGCCGGCTGGCCGAGATTGCCGAGCGGCGCGAGGCCGAAGAGGCGCGCCAGCGCGCCGAAGCCGAGGCCGAACGCCTCCGCCTGGCGCGCGAGCAGGCCGCGGCCGAAGAACGCCGGGGTACGCTGCGCGAAGAATACGTGGCCACGATCGCCGAACTGGTCCGGCGCAACTGGCGACGGCCGCCGACCACCCAGCCCGGCATCCGGTGCCGGGTCCGGGTGGTGCAGATTCCCAGCGGCGTCATCATCGACCAGGCGGTTGCCTCGCCGTGCAATGCCAACCAGGCGACGCGCGAATCGATCATCAGTGCGGTAGAGCGCACGGAACAACTACCTTACGAAGGTTATGAAGATGTTTTCGAAAGAGAAATTGATTTCATATTTCGCTACGACGGCGATTAAGAAACCTCTGAAAAACCCTGCGTGGGCGCACCGGGTTATGCAGATTTTCCTTTGCCTCTGGCTGGTAGCATCAGGTCCAGCCATCGCCCAGCTCCAGATCGAGATCGTCGACGGGGTCGAGGGCGCGTTGCCGGTGGCCGTGGTGCCGTTCGACTTCGGTAATGCGGAAATGCAGCCCGAGACGCCGATGCATGAAGTGATCGCCGCCGATTTGCAGCGCAGCGGCCTGTTCGATCCGCTGCCGGTATCCGACATGATCGATCGGCCGACGCGGCCGCCGGAGATCAGCTTCGGCACCTGGCGCCTGCTCGAGGTCGACTACGTGGCCATGGGCCGCTGGATACCCGGCAGCGATGGCATTTCGGGCGAAATCGAATACCACCTGGTGGCGGTCAATTCCGGCCGTACGCTGTTTTCGCGCGCGATTGCCGCCGGCCCCGGCGCGTTCCGGCTGCGGGCCCACCAGATTGCCGACGCCATCTACGAGGAACTGACCGGCGCGCCGGGCGCGTTCGCCAGCCGCATCGCCTACGTCAGGGTCGCCGGCGCGGGCACCGACGACGAGCAGTTCGAGCTGATCGTCGCCGACTCCGACGGCCACAACCCGCAAACCGTCGTCAGGCACAGCCAGCCGATCATGTCGCCGGCCTGGGGCCCGGAAGGTCGCCGGCTGGCCTACGTGACTTTCGCCACCGGGCGGTCCAATATCGTGATCCAGGACATCTTCACCGGGCAGCGCGAAATCATTTCCGAAAGCCGCGGTATCAATGGCGCGCCGGCATTCTCGCCGGACGGCCGGCGGCTGGCCATGAGCCTTTCGCGCAGCGGCAATTCCGAGATCTGGGTTCGAACGCTGGAAAGCGGCCGAATGGAGCAGCTGACCGATCACTGGGCGATCGACACCGAGCCGGCCTGGTCGCGCGACGGACGCAGGATTTTCTTTACTTCCGACCGTGCCGGCCGGCCGCAGATCTACCAGGTCCAGCGCGACGGAACCGGCATCGAGCGGGTGACGCATGAGGGAGATTACAACTCCAGGGTGTCGGTGGATCCCTATTCCGGCCTGCTCGCCATGGTTCACGGCGGCCAGGCGAACTTCCGGATCGCGGTTCTGGATCGCGAATCGGGACGTTTGCGTGTATTATCTCCGGGAAGGATGGACGAGTCGCCGAGCTTTGCCCCGAACGGCAGAATGGTGCTCTACGCGGCGCGTGAAGGCGAGCGCGGTGTCCTGGCCGCGGTATCGGTCGACGGGAGATTCCGCCAGCGCCTGGTGCTGACCGACGGTGACGTTCGCGAACCGGCCTGGTCGCCATTGATTCAATAGGGCAGGGTTTACACCACAGCTACCCGGGTCCAGTCCTGAAAATCAAACAATAACCCCAATTCGGCATTCTTGGAGGCAGCATGAACTTTGCTTTGAAATTTTTCCTGGTCTCGGCCCTGGCAATCCTGCTCGGCGCCTGCGCAACCGACACGCGTGACGTACCGGCCGAGCCCGAGCCACAGCCACAGGAGCCGTCCGAGCCCTCCGAGCCGGTCGAGGTCGACCGGGTCAATCCGGCCGACTTCGCCGACTCGCGCAACCTCGACAACCCCGACAGCACGTTGAGCCAGCGCGAGATCTACTTCGAGTTCGACCGGTCCGACGTGCGCGCCGAGTACCTGCCGATCATCCGCGCGCACGCGCAATACCTGAAGGCCAATCCCAGCGCGCGCATGTTGCTGGAGGGCCATGCCGACGAGCGCGGTTCCCGCGAATACAACCTCGGGCTGGGAGAGCGCCGCGGCAACTCGGTGCTCGACCTGATGCAGGCCGAAGGGGCTTCGTCGAGCCAGATCGAGGTCGTCAGCTACGGCGAGGAACGCCCGGTATGCCGCCAGTCCAGCGAATCGTGCTGGGAGCGTAACCGGCGCGTGGAGATTGTCTACACCGCACGGTGATCCCGATGGCCCAAGTTTCGAAAACGACGTTCCGCCTGGCGAGCGCACGCGCGCTCGCCTGCGGCCTTTTGCTGGCCTCGACGGTCCAGGTATCCATGGCCCAGGAGACGCCGGGCGACGACAGCATGGCATCCCGGATGATCCTCGAACTGCAGCAGATGCGCGAGGAGGTCCGCGAACTGCGCGGGCTGGTCGAGGCGCAGTCTCAGGAAATCGAGAATCTCAAGCGGCGCCAGCGCGACCAGTACGTCGATCTCGATCGGCGCCTGGGCGAGTTGCGTGCCGGTTCGGCCGAGGCTGCACCGGCGCAGTCCGGCGAAACCGCGGGCGATAGCGACAGCAATGAACCCGATACCGGGGCTTCGGCGATGGATATCGCTTCATCCGATCGCCCCGGGGAAGGTCCGGGCTCCGGCGAACGGGATTCGGACGACGACCAGCCGCAGGTCCAGCAGATCGCTCCGCCTGAAGTGCGCGACCAGCTGGACGAACAGCCCGAACTCACGACCCTGGCCGACCAGGGCAGCGGCGAGTCTCGAACGTTGCGCGAGCCCACCGAAGCCGAGCAGCAGGCCTACGACCAGGCCTTCCGCGCGCTGCGCGAGACGCGTTATGCCGACGCGGCCGAGGGTTTCGACGCCTTCCTGCGCGATCATCCCGATTCGAGCTATGCACCGAATGCGCTGTACTGGCTGGGCGAGGTCTACTACGTCACGCGCGATTTCGAGATCGCACTGACGCAGTTCGAACGCTTGCAGGACAGTTATCCCGACAGCAGCAAGAAGCCCGACGCGCTGCTGAAGATCGGTTTCAGCCACTACGAGCTCGGCAACTGGGATCGGGCCCGCGCGGCGCTGGAGCAGGTGATCGCGGACTATCCGGGCACCAACTACTCGCGCCTGGCCGAAAACCGGCTGCGCACGATGCGGTTGGAGGGCAATCTTTGAATCCGGCGAGGCCGGATTCAAAAGGGTTTTGAGTGTTAGGTTTCAGGTTTTAAGTGAAAGGCAAAATGCGGGTTTGACGCGTGTGAGCAAGGCCCGTGCTTTTGCTTGACCCCAAAACTGACCTGATTACGTATCTGCTTCAGCCATCGAATACCGGGTAGGGTGCGTTGAGCGAAGCGAACACGCACCGAACGGACAACGAACGCATCGCAACGGTTACCAGAACGCCGATCGGTGCGTTTCGCCTGCGGCTCAACACACCCTACGCTTTGCCCCAGCGCTCCGGGGCATGGCGGAAACAAGTACGTAATCAGGAAAACTTAAAACGTAAAACCTAAAACGGCAAGATTTAAAGCACCCATCCCTCCGCACCCCATGTCCAACAAGACAACCGACCGTTCGGCAACCGCCCTCAAAATCACCGAGATGTTCCGGTCGCTGCAGGGCGAGTCGGATTCGGTGGGCTGGCCGACGACGTTCGTGCGCCTGACCGGCTGCCCGCTGCGCTGCGCGTGGTGCGATACCGCCTATGCGTTCGGCGGCGGCGAATGGATGGAGATCGACGCCATCGTCGATCGCGTGGCCGCGCTTGCCACCCGCCACGTGTGCGTGACCGGCGGCGAACCGCTGGCGCAGAAACGTTGCCTGGATCTTCTCGAGAAGCTCTGTAATGCCGGCCACCGGGTTTCACTGGAAACCAGCGGTGCATTGCCGGTGGCCGATGTCGACCCGCGCGTGGTCAAGGTGCTGGACCTCAAGGCGCCGGGTTCGGGCGAGGTCGAGCGCAATCTATGGGACAACCTGGAGCACCTGCTGCCGCACGACCAGATCAAGTTCGTCGTCGCCGACCGGGCCGACTTCGACTGGGCGGCCGAACAGGTCCGAACGCGTGATCTGGCGCGCTGCGACGTGCTGATCTCTCCGGTCTGGGAAACCCTGGCGCCGGATATGCTTGCCGAATGGCTGCTCGAATCGGGCCTCGATGCCCGGCTTCAGTTACAGCTCCACAAGCTGCTTTGGGGCGATCAGCCGGGGAAGTGACTCCTGTTGCCGGCCATGGTGGATTATGCGTTGCGGGTTTTGAGGAAACAGGTTGGGGCGCCGTCCCCGACGGTTCGGGGTACCGTTCCCGAGAGGGAAGTCGCTCGCGTGAGCATGAATCCGACTGTCCCGTCGGCGACGCCGCGCCGACCTACTCTGAAACCTATTTCGTGTTGTTCGCCTCGACCAGCCGGTAAATCGCATCCAGCGCCTCTCGCGGGCTCAATGCGTCGGGGTCGAGTCGTTCGAGGAGCTGCGCGACCCGGTCGGGCTCGGCAGGTTCGGGTTCGGCGCGTTCGGACTCGGCCTGCCTCCCGCTTTCCGCACGCCGGGCTCCGAACAGGCTCATCTGGGCCGATTCGGCGCGCTCGGCTTCGGCTTCCAGCCGTTCCAGATGGCCGCGGGCGCGGGCCAGCACGCTGGCGGGCAGGCCGGCCAGCCGTGCGACCTGCAGCCCGTAGGACTGGTTGGCCGGACCGTCGCGCACACTGTGCAGGAACACGATGCGATCGCCGTGCTCGCGCGCGGTCAGGTGCACGTTGGCGATGCCGTCGTGGTCTTCGGCCAGGCGCGTGAGCTCGAAATAGTGGGTTGCGAACAGGGTCATGGCCTTGACCTCCATGGCCAGCTCGGTGGCCACCGCCCAGGCCAGCGCCAGGCCGTCGAAGGTCGAGGTGCCGCGCCCGATCTCGTCCATCAGCACCAGCGACTGGTCGCCGGCGTTGTGCAGGATGTTGGCGGTCTCGACCATCTCGACCATGAAGGTCGAGCGCCCGCGGGTCAGATCGTCGCCGGCGCCGATGCGCGAGAAGATCCGGTCGACCGGACCGCAGCGCATCGCCTTGGCCGGCACGAAGCTGCCGGCGTGGGCGAGCAGCACGATCAGCGCGGTCTGGCGCATGTAGGTGGACTTGCCGCCCATGTTCGGCCCGGTGATGACCAGCATGCGGCGTTCCGGATCCAGCGTGCAGTCGTTGGGCACGAAGGGCTCGTCCTGTACCGCCTCGACCACCGGGTGGCGGCCTTCGGTGATCTCCAGGCCGGGCGTGTCGTCGAGCACCGGCCGGTTCCAGTTCAGCGTCTCGGCGCGTTCGGCGAACGTCGCCAGCACGTCCAGCATGGCGATCGCCAGCGCCAGCTCGGCCAGCCCGGCGTGCTGTTCGCCCAGCCGGGCGACAAGCTTTTCGTACAGCGCCTTTTCCAGCGTCAGCGAGCGCTCGCGCGCCGACAGCACCTTGTCCTCGTGGGCCTTGAGTTCCTCGGTGATGAAGCGTTCGGCGTTTTTCAGCGTCTGGCGCCGAGTGTATTCGTCGGGCACGTCGCCAGAGCGCGCCTTGCCAATCTCGATGTAATAGCCGTGCACCCGGTTATAGCCGACCTTGAGCGTGGAAATGCCGGTGCGCTCGCGCTCGGCGGCCTCGTATTTCTGCAGGAAATCATCGGCGTTGCTCGACAGCGAACGCAACTCGTCGAGTTCTTCGTCGTAGCCTTCCCGGATCACCCCGCCGTCGCGGATCAGCACCGGCGGCTGGTCGACCACCGCGCGGGCCAGCAGGTCGGCGACGTCGCGGCGCTCGGGCATCTGTTCGCGAAGTTGCTGGAGCAGCGGGTCGTCGAGGTCTTCGAGCGCGGCCCGCAACGCCGGGATTCGTTCCAGCCCGGCGCGCAGGGTAGTGAGATCGCGCGGACGCGCGCTGCCCAGCGCGATGCGGGTCAGGATGCGCTCCAGGTCGCCGCCGCCGGCCAGGATCTCGCGCACGGCCTGGTGGCGGCCGGCTTCGGCGAGCGCGGCGACCGCGGCGTGGCGCTCGGCCAGCGGGCGACGCTTGCGCAGCGGATGAATCAGCCAGCGGCGCAATTCGCGGCTGCCCATGGGCGTGGCGGCGTGATCGAGCAGGGCGATCAGGGTGTTTTCGCTGCGCCCCTCGGGGTGGCGGTCGATTTCCAGGTGCCGGCGGGTCGCGGCATCCAGCAGCAGGTGCGAATGCTGTTGCTCAAAGCGAAGCCCGTCGATATGCGGCAGTTCACCGGCGAGCATCTCGCGCGCGTAGCCGAGCAGCGCGCCGGCGGCGGCCACCGCGCTGCCGGGCCGCTCGATGCCGAAACCGGCCAGGTCCTGGACCCCGAACTGCCGGCATAGCGCACGCTGCGCGGCTTCGGCGTCGAATTCCCAGTCCGGTCGCTTGCGGATCGCGACGCGCTCGTCCTGGATCAGCGCGGTGTCGAAGGTCTCGGGCACCAGCAGCTCGGCCGGGCGCAGTCGTTCGAGTTCGGCGGCCAGCGCCTCGCGACCGGCCGGCTCGCTGCAGCCCAGCCGGCCGCCGGCCAGGTCCAGCCAGGCCAGTCCATGGTGGTCATCGTGCACGCATACGGTGGCCAGAAGACGGTCGCCGCGGTCTTCCAGCAGCGATTCCTCGGTCAGCGTGCCCGGGGTGACGATGCGCACCACCTTGCGTTCCACCGGCCCCTTGGCCGTTTCCGGATCGCCGATCTGCTCGCAGATGGCCACCGACTCGCCGTGGCGCAGCAAACGGGCCAGGTAGGCATCCACCGCGTGGTAGGGCACGCCGGCCATGGGAATCGGCTGGCCCGCCGACTGACCGCGGGCGGTCAGCGTGATGTCGAGCAGACGGGCCGCGCGCCGGGCGTCGTCGTAGAACAGCTCGTAGAAATCGCCCATCCGGAAAAACAGCAGGATATCGGGGTATTTTTCGCCGACCTCGGCCTTGATGCGCAGGTATTGCTGCATCAGCGGCGTGTGCTTGGCGGCGGCCGAGTCGTTCATCAGTGAAGGAGCATTGGAGAAACGAAAGCGGTCCACAGATTACACGGATTGACGTCGAACGGGTGGTCTGCCCTGTACCTTTGGGTCTGAATGAATGGCACCGCCCCACGCTCACGCAAAATTTTCCCTGGGAGCCTGCTTGCAGGCGAATTGAGCTGCCGAAAGGCCTCGAGGGTGTTCGCCTGCAAGCACGCTCCTACGGGATGGAATTCAAGTCAGCGGCATCCGTCTAAAGATCTGTGTCAACCTGTGTAATCTGTGGAAAGTGTTTCGAACCGGTCAGCAATGAATTCAAGAAGCGACGACGAATCCCTGGCGATACGCGCGGCGGCCGTGGCGGCCGAGCTCAAGGCGCACGGCCGGGTCCTGGCGCTGGCCGAGTCGTGCACCGGCGGCTGGATCGCCAAGGTCTGCACCGACCTGGCGGGCAGCTCCGCGTGGTTCGAGCGCGGACTGGTCACCTATTCCAACCGCGCCAAGTCGGAAGAACTGGGGGTGCGCACGGCCAGCATTCAGCGTTACGGCGCGGTCAGCGAGATCGTTGCGGCCGAAATGGCGCGCGGCGCGCGCAACGCCGCCCACGCCGATTTCGCCGTGGCCGTCACCGGAATCGCCGGACCGGAGGGCGGGTCGCCGGACAAGCCGGTGGGCACGGTCTGCTTCGGCTGGGTCGGGCCCGAGGACGAGCCCGAAACGGAGACCTGCCTGTTTTCCGGCGACCGCGATGAGGTTCGGCGCGAGACAGTGGCCCATGCGCTGGACGGCCTGCTCACCCGGATATGAGCGCCAGCAAAAAGAGTCGCAGGCTGTTTTTCGCGCTCTGGCCGTCACCGCAGATCCGGGCCGGGATCGTGCGTCGACGCGAAGCGATCGAAGGCCTGTCGCGGCGCCGCGTCCCGGATCACAATCTGCACCTGACGCTGTTGTTCCTGGGCGACCAGCCCGCGGACCGGGTCCCGGAGATCACCGTTGCAGCCCGCCGGCTTCATGCGCCCGGTTTCGAGCTGGTGCTCGACCGGCTCGGCTGGTTCGCCCGGGCGCGCGTGGCCTGGCTGGGCGGGCAGGCGCCGGCGGCCGGCAATGCGCTGGTCGCCGACCTGACGGCCGGCATGGAGGTGCTGGACCTGGAGTTCGACCGTCGGCCCTGGGCGCCGCACGTCACGTTGTTTCGCAAGGTTTCCGGGCGCCCGGAACTGCCCGAAATCGAGCCGCTGGCCTGGCCGGTGTGCCGTTTCGTGTTGATCGAATCGGTCCCCGGCAAGCCGTATGAACCGCTGGCGACCTTCGACCTCGACTGATCCCGCGGCTTTATCAGGTTTTGAGAATGTGGTCCTTACAATGGAATTGAATGCAAATCGGGTTGACGACGATGCCGCCGGCAGGCAGGAAACCGTGTCAAAACGTCGCGAGCGGGCCGCAGCCTGCCCCGGACCCGATCCGGGGCGGGCTCACGGCGCACGCGCAGTCGTTTTGGCACGGTTTCCTAGGAAAAACGGAAGAATCCGGGTAGGAAATCTTCCCTTCGTTGCGTTGCCGGGTTGGCACGCGGCAGCCCTGTGAGATAATCGAATCATCACCAGAATGCCTTGAACGGCGGAGAGAAACTATCGTGGACGACAACAGAAAACGGGCACTTTCGGCGGCCCTGAGCCAGATCGAAAAACAGTACGGCAAGGGCGCGATCATGCGCATGGGCGACGACGCGGCGTCGCGCGACGTGCCGGTCATCTCGACCGGCTCGATGTCGCTGGATGCGGCGCTGGGCGTGGGCGGCCTGCCGCGCGGCCGGGTCATCGAGATCTACGGGCCGGAGTCTTCCGGCAAGACCACGCTGACGCTGCACGCCGTGGCCGAAGCGCAGAAGGCCGGCGGTACGGCCGCGTTCATCGATGCCGAGCACGCGCTGGATCCGGGCTACGCCGAAAAGCTGGGGGTCAACGTCAATGACCTGCTGGTTTCCCAGCCCGATACCGGCGAGCAGGCGCTGGAGATTACCGACATGCTGGTGCGCTCGGGTTCGGTCGACATCATCGTGGTCGACTCGGTCGCGGCGTTGACGCCCAAGGCCGAGATCGAGGGCGAAATGGGCGACTCGCACGTCGGCCTGCAGGCGCGCCTGATGAGCCAGGCCTTGCGCAAGCTTTCCGGCAACATCAAGCGCACCAACTGCATGGTGATCTTCATCAACCAGATCCGGATGAAGATCGGGGTCATGTTCGGCTCGCCGGAAACCACCACTGGCGGCAACGCGCTGAAGTTCTACTGCTCGGTACGGCTGGATATCCGCCGCATCGGCGCGCTCAAGCGCGGCGACGAAGTCATCGGCAACGAGACCCGCGTCAAGGTGGTCAAGAACAAGATGGCGCCCCCGTTCCGCCAGGCCGTGTTCGAAATTCTCTACGGCGAGGGCATCTCGCGCGAAGGAGAACTCATCGAACTCGGCGTCGAGCACAAGATCATCAAGAAATCCGGCGCCTGGTACAGCTACGGCGATGACCGGATCGGGCAGGGCCGCGACAACGTGCGACAGTTCCTCAAGGAAAATCCGGACGTGGCCGACGAGATCGAAAAGAAGATTCGCGAGGAACTGCTGCCGAAAAAGCCGGAGCAGGGCAAGCCGGATGAGGTTGCCGAGACGGCCGAGGAAGCTGCAGGACAATAATCGATGTCGTCGCCGGAAGGTTCGGATTCCGCGCTGGCCGAAGCGCGCGAGGCCGCGCTTCGACTGCTGGCCCGGCGCGAGCACTCGGCGCGCGAACTCGAAACCAAGCTGCTCGGCAAGGGCTGGCCTGGAAGCGATGCAAGCCAGGTGATTTCCGATCTGGCCGCGGACGGTCTGCAATCCGACCGCCGTTTTGCCGAGTCTTTCGCCCGCCAGCGTGCCGGCCGCCATTACGGTCCGCGCCGGATCCTGGCAGAACTGGCCCAGCGCGGCATCGATTCCGGCCTGGCGGCCGAGGCGCTCGAGTCGCTGGAAGTGGATTTCGCGGAACTGGCGGCTGATTTCTACCGCCGCAAATACGGCAACGCCGATCCGGATCCGGATTACCGGGAGCGCGCAAGGCGTTCCCAGGCGCTCTACCGCCGGGGGTTCGAATCAGAGCATCTTCGCGGCCTGATCCGGGCCGTGTAGGAAAATTCCTACAACGTGTAGGAATTTTCCTACACAGAATTTCCGTTTTTCCTACCCGTTTCGGGCACTTTTTCCGATTCGAAATGCGGCGTCCGCCGGTATTCTGTTTCGCAACTGTTGGTGGGGTGACCCGGAAGCAAGGGCTTCCGGGGCTTGAGGCGGCGCGCGGGACTCTCTCTGCTCGCGTGCCGCCCTTTTATTTTGCCGGAAAGACCAACGAGTGCGGCGGCGCCGCATTCGTTACTTTCGAGGCGTTTTCCGCCGGATCTCAGGGTTTCCTTCGATCCCGAAAAGCTGGCGCGATTCCCGTGCGGCTACCGCGCTTCGAAGATGCCCGCCGCGCCCATGCCGGTGCCGACGCACATCGTGACCATGCCGTATTTCTGCTTGCGCCGACGCAGGCCGTGGATGAGCTTGGCCGAAAGCACCGCGCCGGTCGCGCCCAGCGGATGGCCCAGCGCGATGGCGCCACCGAGCGGGTTGACCTTGTCCGGGTCCAGCTCGGTGGTGCGGATGACAGCCAGCGCCTGCGCCGCGAAGGCTTCGTTGAGCTCGATCCAGTCGAGGTCGTTTTTCGAGATGCCGGTCTGTTCCAGCGCCTTCGGGATTGCCGCGATCGGGCCGATGCCCATGATTTCCGGCGGTACGCCTGCCACCGAGAAGCCGCGGAACACGGCCAGCGGCGTCAGGTTGTATTTCTTCAGGATTCTTTCCGAGACCAGGATCAGGGCGCCGGCGCCGTCGGACATCTGCGAACTTGTTGCGGCAGTGACGGTGCCGTCGGCACGGAACACGGTGCGCAGTTTGGCCAGCGCCTCGGGGGTGGTGTCGCGCCGCGGGCCTTCATCGGTATCGATCACGGTTTCGGTTTTCCGAATCGCGCCGGAATCGAAGTCCGGCTGGTGACCGACGACCGTGTAGGGGCGAATCTCGGTGAACTCGCCGTTGTCGATTGCCGCGATCGCCTTCTGATGGCTCTCGTAACCGAACTGGTCCTGGTCTTCGCGCGAGACGTCGTATTTCTCGGAAACCTTTTCGGCGGTAATGCCCATGCCGTAGGCAATCGCGATGTTGTCGTCTTCGAACACCTTCGGATTCATGGCGACTTTATGACCCATCATCGGCACCATGGTCATGGTTTCGGTGCCGCCGGCAATCATCACGTCGGCCTCGCCCAGTCGGATCCGATCGGCGGCCATGGCCACCGTCTGCAGGCCGGAGGAACAGAAGCGGTTGACCGTCACGCCTGGCACTGTATCGGGCAGGCCGGCCAGCAGTGCGCCGATCCGCGCGATGTTCATGCCTTGCTCGGCCTCGGGCATCGCGCAGCCGACGATCACGTCCTCGACCATCGAGCCGTCGATTTCCGGCACCTCGGCCATCGCTTCGCGGATGACATGCGCAAGAAGATCGTCGGGCCGGGTGTTGCGGAAGCCGCCCTTGAATGCCTTGGCGACCGGGGTTCGGACGGCGGAAACTATATATGCGTTACTCATGGTGGAATCCTGTTCGTTGGGCGATTGATTCGGTATCGCGAATTAGGCTGGGTCTCTGGAACAGGTTTAAGGTTTCAGGTTTAAGGTTTAAGGAAATTCAAAAGCAAACAAAACGTCTGAATTGGATCGGCAGCATCGACAGGATGCGCCGCTTTTCCTTAAACCCTAAACCCTAAACCCTAAACCTTCAGTTTCTTAATGGCTTCCCGGTCTTCAACATATGCACTATGCGTTCTTGCGTCGGCTTCATCTTCGCAAGTTCGACGAAGTGCTTGCGCTCCAGCGCATACAGCCAGCTCTCGTCGACCCGCGTGCCGCGGTCGATGGCGCCGCCGGAGAGCGTGTCGGCGATGCGGGCACTGATTTCATAATCGTGGTCGCTGATGAAGTGGCCTTCGTACATGTTGGCCAGCAGCATCTTGAGCGTGGCGATGCCGACGTCGCCGGCGGCCGGGATGCGGCGGCCGGGCAGGGGGGCGCGGTAACCTGCGGCGTTCATGCCGCGGATCTCGCCGTGCGCGGCGTGCAGCAGTTCGTGCTCGTGCATCACGATCGCGTCGGATTCCGACAGGTAGCCCATTGCGCGGGCTTCCATTGCCGAGCCGGATACCTGGCCCATCGCGACCTGCTTGAAGCGCTTCTCCAGCAACGGATAGCTGTCGCCGGCCTTGGTCTGGTCGTGGATCCTGAAAGCAAGCGTGCCCAGTCCGCCGCCGGCCGGCAGCAGGCCCACGCCGGCCTCGACCAGCCCCATGTAGCTCTCCAGATGCGCCGCGATCCGGCTGGTGTGCATGGCCAGTTCCAGCCCGCCACCC
Source organism: Wenzhouxiangellaceae bacterium (assembly GCA_041685925.1). Classification (GTDB taxonomy): domain Bacteria; phylum Pseudomonadota; class Gammaproteobacteria; order Xanthomonadales; family Wenzhouxiangellaceae. The sequence continues at coordinate 94,158 of JAWLEW010000003.1, forward strand.
AGCGCCAGCCCGCGAACCGCGGCAACGCTGGGCACGGCGGCGTAGCGCAACCGCAGGTTGGCATCCTGGAAGTCGGCGACCAGTTTCTCGACCTTGTCGAACTCCCCATTCTCGACCCATTCCATGGCGGCTTTCAGGTTGGCGCCGGCCGAGAATGGCCCTTCGGGTTGCCAGATGACGATGCCGGCAAATTCCTTCTCGGCGCGTTCCACGGCCTCGTTCAGCCCTTCGATGACGCCGTCGTCGATCACGTTCATCTTCGACTTGTGAGACACGATCAGCACGTCGTCTTCCAGCGTCCACAGGCGCGCGCCGGGCAGATCTGCAACCGTGGTGCCGTTGTCGCGCTTCTCGCCGATCAGGCGCGGCGGCTGCCATTGGCGCCGATAGACGGCCAGGTCCGGTCGCGGCACGTTGTCGCCGCTGCCCGATACCGAGCCCTCATCGGCGTGGGCGGCCTCGACGCTCGAGACCCAGTCGGGCAGGGCGGCGTCGGCCAGCGCGGCACCGCTTTCGATATCGCGCCGGATCAGGCCGGCGACCTCTTGCCAGCCGGCGGCCTGCCAGATCTCGAACGGGCCGCGCTGCCAGCCGTAACCCCAGCGCATGGCCAGGTCGATCTCGCGCGCCGAATCGGCAATCCCGGCCAGGTGCACGGCGCAGTACTGGAACAGGTCGCGATGGATGGCCCACAGGAACTCGAGCTCCGGCCGGTCGGACTCGGCCAGCGCGGCCATCTTCTCGGCCGGATCCTTGATGCCCAGCACCTGCTTGACCTCGTCGTCCAGGCCGTAGTCGGTGTCGCGATAGTAATGACCATCGTCGCCCGTCTGCGGGTCGAGGACGCGGATGGCCTTGCCTTCCTTGCGGAATACCCCGGCGCCGGATTTCTGGCCCAGCGCGCCGTTGTCGACCAGCTGCTGCATCCATGACGGCACCTGGTAATACGCATGCCAGGGGTCATCCTGGAGCTTGTTCTTCATCGTTGTCATGACGCTGACCAGCGTGTCCAGCCCGACCACGTCGGCGAGCCTGAACGTGGCCGACTTGGGCCGGCCGATGGCCGGACCGGTCAGTGCATCCACGGTGTCGAAGCCCAGGCCGAGGCGTTCGGCGTGGTGGACGGTCGAAAGGATCGAAAACGTTCCGACGCGGTTGGCGATGAAATTCGGCGTGTCCATCGCCCGCACCACGCCCTTGCCCAGCGTTTCGGTGATGAAGGCTTCGAGCTGGTCCATGACCGCCGGATCGGTACCGGTATGCGGAATCAGCTCGACCAGGTGCATGTAGCGCGGCGGGTTGAAGAAATGCACGCCGCAGAAGCGGGCGCGGTTCTTTTCCGGAAGCACGCTGGCCAACTCGCTAATCGAAAGGCCCGAAGTGTTGGAGGCGAAGATCGCATCGGGCCGGATGTGGGCCTCGATCTTGTCGTACAGCGATTTCTTGATGTCGATGCGCTCGGCGACCGCTTCGATGATGAAGTCGCAGTCGGCAAGTTTTGCCGCGTCGTCGTCGAAATTCGCCGGATGCAGGAATTCGACCAGATCCTTGTCGGCCAGCGGCGGCGGCTTGAGCTTGGTCAGGCGCTGCACGGACTGCCTGACCAGGTCGTTGCGTCCGCCATCCGTGGCGGGGAGGTCGAACAGTCGTACCGGGATGCCGGCGGCGGTCAGATGCGCCGCGATCTGGGCGCCCATCACGCCGGCACCAAGGACCGCGGCTTTCTTGACGATGAACCTGTTGTTGGACATGGTGTTGGTGAGTTCCTTGTTGTCTTTCGATGAGTTCGGAGATCGTGCCATTGTTTGATCTTTCGTAAAGCGTGAATCGTGAATGGATAAAACCGCTAGTCCTGGCAGGGACTCAGGCTAAACCACTGTTTTATTGACCATTGACGATTCACGAAGGTTAGCGGACGACCCCGGACCTGAACTTTTCAATGGTGCGGGAACGGAGTCGCCACCAGCGTCAACTCGCCTTCGCCAGCGGTGATTCCGCTTCGCCGAACTGCGCGTGCGACAGCGCATCGCCGTCGAACTCGTCGACCGCGATCAATTCGGCCGAAAGTCGCTGGGCCTCGACCAGGAGCCTGGCCTGTTCCTGGTTGATCAGACCGGCTTCGACGCCCTCGGCTGTCAATTGCTCGACGTTGACCGGCGTGGGCTGGCGCTTGAGCCCGTTGACCAGGAGCTGCTCGGCTTCCTCGGCGGCCAGCACGGCCTCGAAGGCGTCCAGCGCAACGGCCGTGCCGACGCCGCCGGTCGGGCGAAAGACGTCGTGTGTCAGGCGTTCGCGCGTGGCGTTGCGGCTCATCAGCATCAGCGCAATGCTGCGGCCGGCCCTGTCGCCGGATTCGGCGTGGACCCGGCCGAACGGGAAGCAGATCCGCTTGAGCAGCCAGCCGGCGGTGCCCGACGGGAAGTTGCCCAGCACGCCGTGCAGGGCTTCCTCGACGCGATGGAGGCTGTCGGAGATGCCCCATTCGACCAGCGGCAGGTCTTCTTCCGGCCGACCGTCGTCCTCGAAGCGCTTCAGCGTCGCCGAGGCGATATAGAGGTGGCTCAACGCGTCGGCGAAGCGGCCCGAGAGCTTTTCGGCGAACTTGAACTTGCCGCCCAGGATCAGTAGCGTGGTGTCGGCGATCAGCGTGAAGTTGGCCGTCAGACGATTGATGCGTCGATAATGACGTGCGACCGGCCCGGCGACCGGTGCGCGGCTGAGGCGGCCGCCGGTCAGGCCCATCACCAGCGATCGCACGCCGTTGCCGATGGTGTAGCCGACATGGCCGAAGAATGCGCGGTCGAATTGACTGCGGGCGTCGGGCGCCTCGCTGGTGGCCGCGGTCATTTCCTTGAGCAGCCAGGGATGACAGCGGATCGCGCCCTGGCCGAAGATGATCATCGACCGTGTCAGGATATTGGCGCCTTCGACCGTGATCGCCACCGGGACCGACTGGTAGATCAGGCCCAGGTAGTTGCGCGGGCCCATGATGATGCCCTTGCCGCCGTGGATATCCATCGCGTCGATCGTGAGTCGGCGGTAGGCCTCGGTCAGGTTGGCCTTCAGGATGGCCGACAGTACGGCCGGCTTTTCGCCCTGGTCCAGCGCGACCAGCGTCATTCGATGCGCGGCGTCCATGCGGTAGGTTTCGCCGGCGATGCGGGCCAGCGGCTCCTGTATGCCCTCGAAATTGCCGATCGGCTGCTTGAACTGGTAGCGCACGCGTGCATACGCGCCCGAGACCTGGCTGAGCAGCTTGCCGTTGGCGACCGAAAGCGCCGGCAGCGAGATGGCGCGGCCGGCCGAGAGGCAGTGCATCAGCATCGGCCAGCCCTGGCCGACGCGCTGCTGCCCGCCGATCACCCAGTCCATCGGGATGAAGACATCCTCGCCGCGGGTCGGGCCGTTCATGAACGGCGCGCCGCCGGGTACGTGGCGCTTGCCGGTTTCGACGCCGGGCGTGTCGGCCGGGATCAGGGCGCAGGTGATGCCCAGGCTTTCCTTGTTGCCGAGCAGACCGTCGGGATCGAACGCCTTGAACGCCAGCCCGACCAGCGTCGCCACCGGCGCCAGCGTGATATAGCGCTTGTCCCAGGACACCCGCAGCCCGAGCACTTCCCGGCCCTGGTGCTGGCCCTTGCACACGATGCCCTTGTCGGGCATGGAGGCCGCGTCCGAACCGGCCAGCGGGGAGGTCAGCGCAAAACACGGGATGTCCTCGCCCGAAGCCAGCCGCGGCAGGTAGTGTTTCTTCTGTTCGGTCGTACCGAAGTGGTGCAGCAGTTCCCCGGGGCCCAGCGAATTCGGCACCATCACCGTGGTGGCCACCGAAGAGCTGCACGAGGCAATCTTGGTCACCACCGCACCGTTGCCCTGGGCCGAAAAGCCCAGTCCGCCGTATTCCTTCGGAATGATCATGCTGAAAAAGCGGTGCTTCTTCAGGTGATCCCAGACCGCCGGCGGCAAATCCTGGTCGTTGTAGATCTGCCATTCGTCCACCATTCGGCACAATTCTTCGACCGGCCCGTCGAGGAAATCGCGCTCCTCCTGGCTCAGCGCCGGGGCGGGGTGATCCATCAGTTTTTTCCACTTCGGCCGGCCCGAGAAAAGCTCGGCGTCCCACCAGGTGGTGCCGGATTCCAGCGCCTCGCGCTCGGTATCCGACATCGCCGGCAGGACCTTGCGGAACCAGTCGAACAGGCGATTCGTGATCAGCGCCTGCCTGACCGGCGGGATGGCGGCCACGATCAGCGACAGCGCGATCAGTGCGGCAACGACGCCTACCGCCGGGTGCAGCGAAGCCCAGAAGGCGCCGGCGGCAACGACAGTCATGGAAACGGCTGCCAGCCACGCCGGGGCCGCGAAATAGGCGAGCACAAGCGGGAGCAGCAGAACGATTATCAGCGCAACAGTGGTCATGCGATGTTCTCCTTGAGCGAAGTCCGGGGAATCGCCGCCAGCGCGGAATCGCGCAAGCCGGCGCAGCCGAAGCGGATCAGGGCGCGTGCGGTGTGCTCGACCTGGTCATCGCGGGTTTCGGCCATGGTGTAGGTCAGCGCACCGATCAGGAAATCGAGCTGCTGACGCAGGTTGTCGGGCGACGTTCCCAGCGCGCGGCTGACCGCGTCGGCAAACGTGCGCATCACGTGCGAATACTGGCGCGCGATGGTCCCGTGAAGCTGGGTGGCATTCTCGGCCCACGCGCGCATGAGCAGTCGCATGAAGCGGCCGCCGTCGCCGGCCGACTGGGTGCCGAGCAGCAGCGCCGGGTAGATAAAGGCTTCCAGCACGTCCTCGAGCTCGGGTGGGTCCGATGCATTCAAGACCGCTTCCAGCCGGGCCAGTCGGTCGCTGTTGAGTTCATCCAGCCGCCGCTGGAATACCGCCAGGATCAGCGCGTCCTTGGAGCCGTGGTGGTAGTTGACCGCGGCCAGGTTGACCGCCGCCTCGCGCGTGATCTGGCGCAGCGTGGTGGCATGAAAACCCTGGTCGGCGAACAGCTGTTCGGCGGTATCGAGGATGCGCTGGCGGGTCGAATCGGTCATGCGGCTCCGGTGGCGGACGCGTCGGTTCGGGTCACGCTGTGAAAAAAAATGAAACATTGGTTTCAAACAGATGTTTGAATCGTAGCACTGTCGGCGGACCGGGTGCAACAGGCCAAGGCCTGCAAGGAAAAAATCGGTGGCGCAGATTCTCAACATTTGAGAAAGGAACCCCCGATACTTCGCAGCATGAGCCTGTTTTCGACCGAACAGCAGCTGGATCGCTGGTTCAACCACGCCCTCGGGGCTCCGACCGCGGTCCAGCACGCGGCCTGGCCGCTGCTGCGCGCCGGGCGAAACGCGCTGCTGATTGCCCCGACCGGCCAGGGCAAGAGCCTGGCGGCGTGGCGGCCGCTGGTCGAGCGTACGGTTAAAGATTCCGCCCCGCGCCGCGGCGTCCGCGCGCTGCATATCGCGCCGCTCAAGGCGCTGGCGCGCGACATGGCGGTCAACCTGGCGCCGCTGCTGGAATTTGTCGGCCAGTTGCGCGGCCGCCCGGTCGAAATGGCGCTTCGCTGCGGCGACACGCCGCAATCTGAACGCGCGCGCCAGCGCAAGCGACCGCCGGAAATCCTGTCGACCACGCCGGAATCGCTTTACGTGCTGCTGGGCAGCGCCGGCGGGCGTCGGCTGCTGGCAACGGTCGAGACGGTCGTCGTCGACGAGCTGCACGCGCTGGTGGGCTCCAAGCGCGGGGCGCACCTGGTGCTGTCGCTGGGCCGGCTGGACCGATTGACGCGGCAGCCGGTACAGCGGATCGGCCTGTCGGCCACGGCCCGTCCGGCCGATACGCTGGCCGCATTCCTCTGCGGCGGCGCGGCCTGCGAGATCGTCCAGCCCGATCCGCCGCAGGGTGTCGATCTGCGCGTGGAACTGCCGGAAATGCCGCTGGGACCGTTCCCGAACACGGTGCATTGGCAGCAGATTCATGCGCGGATCGCGGCATTGGCGGGCGCATCCGGCGCGCGTACGCATCGTCTCGAAGGTCCGGGGCGCTCCCCGGCGCCGGTCGCCGATCCGTCTCCCGGTTCGCTGCTGGTGTTCTGCCAGACCCGGGCCCAGGTCGAGCGCAGCGCGGCGGCGCTGGACGAACTGCTGGCCGCCGCCGGTCTGCCGGGGCAGGTCGGCGCGCACCACGGCAGCCTGGACACCGGCCACCGCGAGGCGATCGAGGCGCGCTTCAAGGCCGGGGAGCTGCGCGTGCTGGTCAGCAGCGCTTCGCTGGAGCTGGGGCTGGATCTCGGTCACGTCGATCGCGTCTGCCAGGTCGGGGTGCCCGGCGCGGTCAACCTGGTGCGCCAGCGCGCCGGGCGCAGCGGGCACCGGCCGGGCGGAAAGCCCTGCATGCACCTGTTTCCGTTGACCCTGAACCAGCTGGTCGAGGCACACGCGCTGGCCGGCGCGCTTTGCGCCGGCCGCATCGATGCCGTCGACGTGCCGGCGGCGCCGCTGGACGTGCTCGCCCAGCACCTGGTGGCGATGGCGGCCGCCGGCGAAACATCCGTTGCGGGCATGCTCGAAATCGCGCGCTCGGCCTGGCCCTATCGCAGCATCGATCGCGGACGACTGGATGCATTGCTGTCGATGCTCGGTCGGCCGGTCGGAGAGATGCCGGCCGAGCAGTCCGGCTGCCTGATCTCCATGGATGCAGGGGACAGCTGCCGTGCGCTGCAGGGCGTCGACCGGCTGGCGCTGACCAACGCCGGCACCATTCCCGAGTTCTTCGAATACGAGGTGGTTCGCAGCGATACCGGCGAACGCGTCGGCACGCTGGACGAGGAATTCGCGTTCGAGTCGTCGCCGGGCCAGGTGATTCAACTCGGCCGCCGGAACTGGTGCATCCAGCGCGTGGCGCCGGGCGAAGTGCGGGTGAATCCGGCCGATGACGAAGCGGCGAGCCTCCCGTTCTGGTTCGGCGAGGGCCCGGGGCGCACGCGGGTCATGGCCGATGCCGTGCTCGAGACCATGGGCCGGGCCGATTCGTCCGGCCTGCACGTCCAGGCTGGCGAAATGCTGGCCGAATCCAGGCAGCTGCTGGGGGCGCTGCCGTCTCCGGACCGGCTGGTGATCGAGCGTTTCTTCGACCCCGGCGGCGACCGGCATATCGTGTTGCACACTTTTGCCGGCGCGCGTATCAATCGCGCCTGGGGCCTGGCGCTGCGCAAGCGGTTCTGCCGCCGGTTCAATTTCGAGCTTCAGGCCGCGGCGACCGATGACGGGATCCTCATCTCGCTGGGCGTGACGAGTCGCTTCGAGCTGGCCGAGGTCGCCGGTTTCGTGCGTTCGCACAACGTCGGCGACGTGCTGACCCAGGCGCTGCTGGATACGCCGTTGTTCGTCACGCGGTTTCGCTGGTGCGCCAACAACGCACTGATATTGTTGAAAAACGACCGCACTGGACGCGTGCACCCGCAGCGTCAGCGCAGCCAGGCCGAAAACCTGGTCGCCTGCGTGTTCCCCGATCAACTCGCCTGCCTGGAAAACCTCAGCGGGCCGCGCGAGGTGCCGGATCATCCGCTTGTGCGCCAGGCGCTGGAAGACTGTCTGCACGAGTACATGGATCTCGACGGCCTCGAAATCCTGCTCAAGCGCATCGAATCGGACGAGATTGCAGTTCACGCGGTCGATACCGGCCGGCCGTCGCCGCTGGCGCAGGCGTTGATCCACGCCCCGCGCCACAGTTACCTGGACGAGGCCGCGGCCGAGGAACGGCGCACGCGCAGTTTCGAGCAGCCGGCGACACGGTCGCGGCCGCGGCAATCGGTCGAGGTCCCGGTTGCCGCGCCTTCGCTTCCTGCACCTGCAGGGCGCCGACAGCAGCCGGCTGGTTTCGCCGCGCGCCGGCCAAGCCCGGACAACCTGGAGCGCCTGTTGCTGGAGTCGGGTTTCCTGACTGCCGCCGAGGGCGAGACGGGACTGGGCCTGGCCGGGCCGGTACCGGCCGGCGGCTGGAGCCGGCATTTCAGCACGCTGGTGCGCGAAAAGCGTGCGCTGAAGATATCGGGGGCAACAGGGGGGCTTCAGAGCCTCTGGATCGCCGCCGAGCGCCTGGGCTGGTTCCTGGAGCTTGCGCCGGACCTGGAATACAGCCCCTGGATCAGCGCCACGCTGGTCCGCGAACCACCCGGCGGGGCCGAAGGTGTACGCCAGTGGCTGGTCGCCGGCCGCGCACGAATCGATGGCGACGGCGCTGAAAAGGCGGTTGCGCGGTTGCTGGGGCTCAAGTCCGTGGCGGCTTGATCTGCAGGCGTGCCGGCAACGGGCCGATCGCGCCTTTCCGTTACAATTGGGTTCAATGAGAAAGCAACCGGTATTCCATGTCCGAACAAGTTGAAGCCGCGGCCATTCCGATAACGGTCAAAAGCGGCGAGAAGGTCACCAAACCGCAGGGCTTCACGGCCATCCGCGACGGCATCAAGGCGCGCCGGAATGCCGAGCCCGCCGAGCACCAGCGCAAGCCGGACTGGCTGCGCGTGCGTCTGCCGTCCGGCGGCAAGTACGAGCAGGTCAAGGCCAACGTCAACAAGCACAAGCTGGCCACGGTGTGCTCGGAATCGAAATGCCCGAACATCGGCGAGTGCTGGAGCGCCGGCACCGCGACCATCATGCTGATGGGCGACGTATGCACCCGCGCATGCCGTTTCTGCTCGGTCGATACCGGCAACCCCAGGGGTTGGCTGGACCCGGAAGAACCGGCCAATGCCGCCGAGTCGGTGCGCCTGATGGACCTGAAGTACATCGTGCTGACCTCGGTCGACCGCGACGACCTGGCCGACGGCGGCGCCCAGCACTACGCCGACTGCATCCGCGCGATCAAGCGCGAGAACCCCCGGACCGCCGTCGAGGCGCTGACACCCGATTTCCAGGGCAGGCATGCGTGCATCGAAACCGTGGTCGATTCCGGCCTGGAGGTTTTCGCCCAGAACGTCGAGACCGTACGCCGGCTCACCCATCCGGTTCGCGATCCACGGGCCGGCTATGCGCAGACCCTGGACCTGCTCGAATACGCCAAGCGGCACCGGCCCGACGTGCTGACCAAGACCAGCCTGATGCTGGGGCTGGGCGAGACCGACGACGAGGTCGTCGAATGCATGCGCGACCTGCGCGCCATCGGCGTGGACATCGTCACTTTCGGCCAGTATCTGCGCCCGACGCTGAACCACTTGCCCGTCGAGCGCTACGTGACGCCGGACCAGTTCCGCAAGCTGCGCGAAATCGGCCTGGAAATGGGTTTCCTGGAAGTCGTCTCGGGGCCACTGGTGCGATCGAGCTACCGCGCCGAGCGCGTGCTCGAAAAGAACAACTGCGGTCTGGAGTGAATCGCCCCGGGCATGCCGAAGGACGATCGCGACGTTCAGCTTCGCCGGCTCCGGGATGTGCTCGAGCGGGCCAGGCTTGAGCGCCGCACCATGACCTACCTGCAGGCGGCCGACGCGATCGACGTCTCCCCGCCGCAGCGCATCCACCAGCTCGCCCGCCTGGTCGAAATACTGCTCAAAGAAGACATCGACGCCGGTCGTGCGCCGCTGGCCGCGCTGGTGGTCAGCCGGGCGCGCGCCGGACTGCCCGCACCCGGGTTCTTCGAGCGTGCCCGGCGCCTGGGGTTGTTCGACGGAGACGATCCACGTCGATTTCATGAACGATTGCTCGAATCACTGTTCGATGCTTCCGGAACGCGCGAATGAACTCCGCTCTTCGTCCCCTGATCCTGCTGATGACCATGAATCTCTTCATTGCCGGCTGCCAGAGGCCGTCCGGGGACCACGCACTGCAACCGCCGGACGCCGCCCAGCGCGAACATGTGGTCGCGGCGCCCGCTGGCGACCGAAACGACCCCTACTACTGGTTGCGCGACGACAGCCGCAAGGACCCGGAGGTGCTTGCGCTACTGGAGGCAGAAAATACCTATACCCGGGCGGTGCTCGCCGAGACCCGGCCGTTGATCGACGACCTGGCCGGGGAAATGCGCGCCCGCATCCCGGAAGAGGAGACCGGCGCGCCGTTCTTCGACGGCGGTTACTGGTACTACACCCGCTACGAGGCCGGCGGCGAATATCCCGTGCACGCCCGCCGCGAGGGCAGCATGGACGGGCCCGAAGAGATCCTGCTGGACGGCAACCGGATGGGCGAGGAGGAGGATTATTTCCGGATCGGCGGCTGGGACGTAAGTCCGGACGGCGAGAAGTTGCTCTGGCTACAGGACGTTGTCGGGAGACGCCAGTTCCGTCTGCTCACCAGGGATATCGCCAGCGGCGAGATCGTCGATACCGGGGCAGGGGGCGTTTCCTCGGCGGCCTGGGCAGCCGATGGCAACAGCATTTTCTACGTCGAGAATCATCCCGAGACCTTGCGTTCCTTTCGCGTCAAGCGCCATTATCCGGGCCAGGATCGTGACGACGAAGTACTCTACGAGGAAACCGACACGGCCTATTACACGTCGGTGGGCCGGACCCGGTCCGACCGTTTCAACTACATTTTCGTGCGTTCGACCGCCGCCACCGAAATGCGCGTCATCGACAGCGCCGATCCTCGCGCGCGCTTCGAGGTCTTCTTTCCGCGCGAAGAGGGGCACGAATACAGCGCCGATCACGTGGATGATCACTGGGTGATCCGGACCAACTGGGAAGCGCCCAATTTCCGCATCATGCGCGCCGGCCAGGCAAACCACGCCGAGCGTTCGGCATGGACCGACCTGATCGCGCCGCGCGACGAGGTGTTCGTGCACGAATTCGACGCGTTCGAAAGCCACCTTGCCGTCGCCGAGCGCGCAGATGGCTTGCGGCGACTGCGAATCCTCGATTACGCCACCGGACAATCGCGCGTCATCGAATTCGAAGAAGCGGCCTACGTGGCGCAGCTCGGCCGCAACCGGGAGCCGGCCAGCGACACGCTGCAGTTTGTCTACACTTCGATGACGACGCCGCGCACGACCTATGAACTCGACCTGCAGACCGGCGAGCGGCGACAGATCAAGCAGCTCGAAGTCGCCGGCGGATTCGAGCCATCCGATTACCGTACTCGCCGGGTCTGGGCCGAGGCGCGTGACGGTACCCGTATCCCGGTTTCGCTGGCCTGGCACAAGGACACGCCGCTGGACGGCAGCGCGCCGTTGTATCAATACGGCTACGGGTCCTACGGTTCGTCGATGGAACCGGCGTTTTCGAGCGAACGGATCAGCCTGCTCGATCGCGGGTTCGTGTATGCAATCGCCCATGTCCGGGGCGGCCAGGAAATGGGCCGGGAATGGTACGAGCAGGGCAGGCTGCTGAACAAGGTCAATACCTTCACCGATTTCATCGATGTCCGCGACCACCTGGTCGGGGCCGGGCTGGTGGACGGCGAGCGCGTGTTCGCGATGGGCGGCAGCGCCGGCGGGTTGCTCGTCGGCGCGGTCGCGAACATGGCGCCGGAAAAGTTTGCCGGGATCGTCGCGCATGTCCCGTTCGTGGATGTCGTCACGACAATGCTCGATGAATCCATTCCTTTGACCACCAATGAATTCGATGAATGGGGCAACCCGAAGGAGCCGGCGTTCTACCGCTACATGCTGTCCTATTCGCCCTACGACAACGTTTCTCGCCAGGAGTACCCGGCCATGCTCGTCACCACCGGGCTGTGGGATTCGCAGGTTCAGTACTGGGAACCGGCCAAGTGGGTCGCGCGCCTGCGGGACTACAAGACCGACCAGCGGCCATTGCTGCTGCACGTAAACATGGACGCCGGCCACGGCGGCAAGTCCGGCCGCTTCCGCAGGCTGGGGCAGACGGCAATGGAATACGCGTTCGTTCTCGAACAGGCCGGCCTGGACTGAGCGGCGAACCCGGATGCGCTGGCTGCGCCTGAAATTCCTGCAGGGCTCGAGGCAGCATCGAGGCCGCATGCGGGCCTGGTTGCAGGCGCATCCGCGCATTTCCAGGCTCCTGGAGCGGGGCGGATGCCTGCACGTCGATGAATTCGCGCTGGCGCGCGGAATCGCAGTCGGGCTGTTCGTCGGCTTCACCCCAACTGTCGGAATCCAGACCTTCATGATGCTGGCCGGTTCGCTGACGTTCCGGGCGAATTTCGTCGCGGCTTTCATCGTTTCGAATGTAAGCAATCCGCTCACCATGGCGCCGCTTTATTACGGCTTCAACCGGCTCGGGGACTGGTTCCTCAGAAAGCTGCCGGTAACCCCGGTGCCGGTGACCGGACTGGGCGACGATGTAGCGCGCGAGACGATCGCGATGCTGATCGGCAGCCTGGTCATCGCCATTCCGGCTGCAGCATTCGGTTATTTCGTTTTTTTGTGGCTGTGGCGAAAACTGGGGCTGCACCTTCCGGTTTGGAAGGAGAGCGATACCGATCGATGAATCGAGCTGAGTTTTTCGCGCGAGACGCATGCGGGTCCGGTCTTTGCGGAGCACCAGGTTTTTCTGACTCGCTTGTTTGAGACGACAAACCGCGCGCGCCGAAGCCAGGCCGAAGCCTCATCAAAAGACATCGTCGCGCCTGTGCGGAATTTCCCCAGAGGTGCCCTAACTGGCGTTCTGATCGATAAGGTCAAGATCCGGAATTTTCATCGAGGAAAGCGGCTCGGGGGTATGGACGGCATGTCCCTGCAGAAAATCGACACCGATCTGCCGGAGCCTGATGATCAGTTCGATCGATTCGACGGATTCGGCCACCGTCTGTTTTCCGGCAATTCTGGCAACTTCGTGAATCGATCTCACCATGGCATGATCCAGCTCGCTGTGTGCCAGCTCCCGCACGAAACCCCCATCGATCTTGACCAGGTCGACGGGTAACTGCTTGAGGTAATCGAAGGTCGACAATCCTTTTCCGAAGTCGTCCAGGGCAACCTGGCAACCAAGATCGCGCAAGGCCGAAAAGAAGCCTTTTGCTTCCTCCAGGCTGTGTATTGCGGACGACTCGGTGATTTCAAAGCAGACCTGGCCGGGATCGACGCCCTGCGTATCGATCTGCGCGATCAATTCAGGCAGTACGAGTTCGCAGTCCACCGACTGGCCGGAAAGGTTGATATGCCAGGTCGCGACGCGAGGAAAACGCGATGCGTTTTCGCGGATGGCTTTCAGTGCATTGGAGATTACCCATTGATCGATGGTGCGAGCGACGTGGTAGCGCTCGGCGGCTTCCATGAAAAGCTGCGCGGTGTGCAATTGACCGCCCGTGTCTTCCAGTCGAACCAGCAACTCGCAACGCCACTCGTCGCCCGTGGACGGCGCGATCAACTGGGCGTGAAAACGAAGCCGGTTGGAAGCCACCGCTTGGTTGATCTGATTCACCCATGACATCTCCTGGCGGCGCTTTACCGATGAAGCCCTGTTTTCGGCATGCACGCAAACCTGGTTGCGGCCGAGGTCCTTCGCTTCGTGACAGGCAAGATCGACTTTCTGCAGCAAAACGGCCGAGTCGCGGTTGGTTCCGTTGATTTCCACGATGCCGATGCTGGCCGATACGTTGATGGGCCGTTCTTCCCAGGAAAAGCGAAACTGGGCAATGACATCGCGCAACCGATTGGCGACCTGTGCGGCGGTCTCGAGACCACAATCGCGCAGAATCAAGCCGAATTCATCACCGTCGAGCCTGGCCAGCAGGTCATCATCGCGCAGGCAGTGCTGGATTCGCTCGGCGAGTCTGACCAGCAATGCGTCCCCGGCAAGGTGCCCGAATGTGTCGTTGATGACCTTGAACTGGTCAAGGTCGATCATTCCAACGGCGTGCCTGCCGGCGCCGGCCGCCATGCCGTTCAAGAGCTTGTTGAGTTCGCGTTCGAAGCTGCGCCGGTTCGGCAGGCCCGTCAATTGATCATGCGCGGCCTGGTAGGCAAGCTCGGCGGCCAGGCTGCGGCTTTCGGAGATGTTTTCGATGACGGCCACATGAATGTCGGACCCCTCGACCTTCGGGCCCAGCGGCGCAATCGAAAGTTTGCCCCACACGACATTTCCATCGGGCCGAAGATAGCGCGACTCGAGGTTGATCAGCGGACGCGAAGTCCGTTCGCTCTCGGCCATGGTGCGTCGAGTCATGGCCCGATCACGGGCATCGCAATAATCGGTGAGCGGGGTCTGGAGCAGTTCCGCCACCCCGCGACCGAAAAAACCGGAGAGCGAATCATTGATTTCGATCATCTGGCCATTGGAATCCAACAGCGCCATGCCCACCGGCGCATTCTCGAAGGTATTCCAGAAATGCCCCTGCGATCGTCTCACGCCGCGCAAGGCCCAGACGAACAAAGCGACCAGCAACGCGACCAGCAGCGCCAGCAGTCCCAGGCTGATCCAGAGCGCGCGCGTGGAAAGCCACCGGCTGCCTTCGTCCAGGGCATCCGAAAACCGGCGGGCTTGATCGGTCAGGGTTTTATTGATCAGCGCCATTTCCGAACGTATGGACGCGATCTGTTCCAAATTGCTTTCGGGCCGCTGCCAGAGCCGTTCAAGTTCATCGGCCAGTTCATCGAGCCGCATGATCCAGACATCGGCCTCGGCCCATCGGTCCATTGCCGTTGAGAAGGGAGACCAGCGCTTGAAATGGTCGAAAAGCCGGACCAGGCGTGAAACATCGCGCTCGTGATTGCCACCCTGGATCAACAAGTTTCGAGCGCGCTCGCGGTCCGGCGTGGCGCTGGTGAGTTCCCTTCTGGCCGCACGATCGGCAAGCGGAATCCGAAGCAACTGTCGCGCCAGCACCAGTTCTTCGGCGTCGCCCGATTCGGCGAAACGGTCGAGATGAAAGATTGCGGAGTGATGCGCCTTGGACCACTCGCTTTCGCCCGAGACATAAGCGCGACCGGCGGCAAGCACGTCGAATATGCCAACGGCGACGGTCATGGACAAGGCGCCAAGCAAGACCGCAAACACGATAAACGGGGCCAGGCGCGTCCGGGTCCGCAACGACGGGACCTTCGGTTTTTCATCGGTTCCGCTTTGCGGACCCCGATCGGTCGATTCAGCGGACATGGCCAGCGGAGCAAACGGCCGTCATGTGCTTTCTCCGGCCTTCAACGGCCGGACGATGCGAACGATCTGGGGGTCTTCAGGATTCAGTCGGAAAGTGAATCCAAGCCGTCGCGCGAGCCGCAACATGCGATGGTTTTCGATCATTACGTCCCCGTACAGGTTGTCCAGGCCTTTCTTGCGCGACCACTCGATGATGCGTCCCAGCAAATAGCTCCCCAGGCCGAAGTGGCCGAGTTCGCGTCCAACGATGATCGCGAACTCGGCATTGCGTTGGCCTTCATCGATCACTGCCCGGGCAACGGCGCCGATGCGAGCTTCTTCCGGCGGCAACGCCTCGACCAGTACCAGCGCGAAGGCGTTGCTGCGATCGATCCGCGCCAGCCTGCGCGCGTATTCCGGCGTGAGCTCGGTGATCGGATGCAAAAATCTAAAACGGATCTCTTCCGGTGTCAACTCGCCGAAACTGCGGCGCAGCGTTTCGGCATCCTCCGGTTCGATGGGTCGGGCGATCAACTTGCGGCCGTCGTCCAACAGTACGGCCTCGCACCAGGGCCGGCCCAGCTGAATTCTCTCGAAACGATTCGAACCGTGGCGTAGCGACGTTTTCGCCATGAAGCTATCATGCCACGGTTTGCAATTGCGAAGCACCGAGTGCATGCCGGAGCGACATCCTCAGGACGGACTGGATCTGCTGTTGCCCTGCGAGCGCGCGCTGGTAGAAAGAATCCATGCGCTGTCGGTCAATCCGCCGGACGGGGATTTCCTGGAACTTGCCGCGTTGCGTTTGCGCAACATCATCGAGAAGTACGCGGAGCAATGCAAACGCGATGCACTCGAGAGTGCGGGCGGCGAGCGCTCGCCGCCGCCCGATTCCTGCAGAAGGCTGGAGATCTGTCGCGCCGCGCTGAAGGCCTGCCGCGCACGCCTCTCGACAGGCGCCGGCGATCGCTGAATGGCGGCACTTTGTTTTCGAACAGCGCCGCAACGCGCCATCCCGGAAGGCGACCGTTGTCACGAGCGGACGGGAAAGCCGCATCGCGGGTATCGCGATCTTCGGCGGCAGCTTCGGCTACTGTCACCCCGCTTGCACCACAAGACCGCAGGCTTTCGCGACAGAAAGAGGCTTCGTCCCGGGCTGTTCAGAGATTCCCTAATTTCCGGCGGCGGTGGAGGTGGCCTTGATGCTCGGAGTATCCGGATCTTTGGCAACCGTGGTTTCGCGCGCGCTCGCCAGCGCCCGATCCCAGAACATCCGGTTCAGGACGCCTACCGCACGTGTTTCGGCGTTGGTCAGAATCACCAGCCCCAGGTCGAGGTCGCGTGAGAACGCGATCTCTGCCCGATAACCGGCCACCCATCCGCCGTGCAGCGCCAGCCGCTGGTCGGGCAGCTGGTAGATGCGCCAGCCGAGGCCGTACCAGGCGTTCTGCAGCACATCGCGCCAATTACGGTTGCTGAGTTCGTTGGCGGTCCTGATGCGCGGTTCGAGCACCTCGGTGACGACTTCGGGCGATACGGTGTCAGGTCGATGTCCGAGCAAAGCGATGAGCCATTGGGCCATGTCGAGGATGCCGGCATTGATCCCGGCGGCCGAAGGCACCTGGTAATACGTGGTTTTCGGCTCGACGCCGCGCCAGCCGGCGCGTGTCTTGAGGTGCGGTCGGGCATGATTTTCGACGCTGACCAGCCCCTGGTAGCCGACCGATGCGCCCGCCATTCCCAACGGCGCGAAAATACGCTTATGCAGTGCCCGGGAAAACGGGACGTCCAGGGTCTGATCGATCACATCCTCGACGAGGCTGAAGAGATTGTTCTGGTAGCTGTAGCACTTGCCCGGTGCGCATAGCGGTTCCAGCGTTCGGAAACGGGGCAGGATCTCGGCCCGGCTGATGCCCGCCTCCAGCAGGTTGTCGTAGGCATTGCGAACATATCCGGAGCGTTGCCCGAGCACGTCTTCGACGGTGAGCGGCCTTGCGGGCTGCCGAATCCGGAAGGCCGGCGCAAAAACCGTAACCGGCGCGTCCAGCGTGAAGCGACGCTCGGCGGCCAGGCTGGCCGCGAGCACGCCCGAGAACCCCTTCGACAGCGAGGCGATGCGAAAGCGGGTATTGGCGTCCACGGCCCGGGTCCGGCCCAGGTCGGTATGGCCAAACGTCCCCAGCTGCAGGATCTGGTCGTGGTGCACGATTGCAAAAGCCCCGCCGGGCACACCCCTGGTCTCGAGCTCGTGCTCGAATTGCTTCGCGAACGTGCGGGCTGCACCGACCAGCCCGGGCGGTTCGGCGCAGGCCTTTCCGACCGGCAGCAGGACGCACAGGAGTGCGACCGAAAAAACGCCACGGGCAATGTCGAGGAAAGGACGCGCGAATCGCTTCAGCATACGCGGTTACGGCCGCCGCTCTTGGCCTGGTAAAGGTGCTCGTCGGCGAGCCGAAGCAAGTCGCTGGTCGTGGCCATCCCATCGCGCCAGGCGGCCACCCCGGCCGACACGGTAAGCCGACACTCCTTGCCCTCGATCTCGAACCGGTAGTCCTCCACCGCGGCACAGATCGAGCGCAATCGTTCGCGGGCGGCATCGGCATCGGTGTCCGGCATCAGCAACGCAAATTCCTCGCCGCCGATTCGGGCCAGGACGTCTCCGCTATCCAGGTTTTCGGTCAGGACGGCAGTCAGCTGTTTGAGCGCGCTGTCGCCACCGAGATGGCCCATTTCGTCATTGATCTGTTTGAAATGATCGATATCCAGGATCGCCAGCGAAAGCGGTGGCTTTCCCGCGCTGCGCCGCTTGCGAATTTCGTGCTCCAGCAGACTGACCATGTGGCGCCGGTTGTACAGGCCGGTCAGGGCGTCGCGGATCGCGTTTTCATGCAGTTCCAGGTGGTATTCGGCCTCGATGTTGCCGGCGCCGATGAACTTGAGAACGGTATTGCCGACCCGGATCTGGTCGCCGTCGGCAAGCGGCTTGTTGTCGATGGGCTGGCCGTTCAGCAGGGTCCGATTGGTCGAGCCGAGGTCTTCGACCCAAAAGGCGTCGGAGTGGCGCGTCAGCCTGCAGTGCGAGCGTGAAACGTTGCGTTCGGCAATCTGGAAATCGCAACCGTGATCCCGGCCGATGGTGAGTTGAGCATTTTTCAGCGGAATTCGCGTCCCGAGTCGCGCGCCGCGGATCACCACCAGGCAGGCATGTCCGTCCTGGGCTGAATGTCCATCACCACCTGAAAGAATGGTATCTGCATCGGTAGACAAGTCTGGAATGCTCTTCCTGCTCACGTCGACGTTCACGCGGTTGGTCGTGTCCGAAGCGCATTGTACCCTTGACCGACGCCGCTACTGCACGTCAACAACGTTGCGCCGATCTGCGCCGGATCGGTTGCGCGTCGGGCGGACGTCGTCATTCGCCGGGTCCGAAGCGGCCGGTTGCCGGGTCGCGGTCGAGCGCGCGAAGCTTCCCGGCCGCCGCCTCCAGGGTGCTGTCGTCCTTGGCGAAGCAGAACCGGAGAATCCGCTCGTCCCTGCCGTCGGCGTTGAAAACCGAGACCGGTATGCAGCCCACGCCCAATTCGCGGGTCAGCCACTCGGCCATTTCGACGTCGGGCAGATTACTGATGTTGTCGTAGCCCATCAGCTGGAAGTAGGTGCCGCGGCAGGGAAGCAGCGTCCAGCCGCTGTTTGCCAGGGCCTGCCGGAAAAGATCGCGCTTGGCCTGGTAGAAGGCCGGCAGTTCGAGATGGAACGAGGGATCGGCCATGAAGGCCGCGATCGCGTGTTGCATTGGCGTCGAGATTGCGAACGTAACGTACTGATGTATCTTGCGAAACTCGGTGGTCATCCGGGGCGGCGCGATGCAATACCCGATCTTCCAGCCGGTGGTGTGATAGGTCTTGCCGAACGACGAGACGACGAAGCTGCGGGCGCGCAGCGCCGGCGAACGCAGCAGGCTCTGGTGGTCCCGGCCGTCGAAGACGATGTGTTCGTAGACTTCGTCGGACAGCAGGAACGCATCGCTGTCGGCCGTGACCTGCTCGAGCCGCTCGAGATCTTCGCTGCCGAATGCCGAACCGGTCGGGTTGTGCGGCGAATTGACCACGATCAATCGTGTCCTGGGGCCGATGGCGTCGGCCAGGGCGTCGAAATCGATGGCGTAGTCGGGCGCCCGCAGCGGCAGGTGGATGCAACGCCCGCCGGCCAGCCGCACCGCTGGCGCGTAACTGTCGTAGGCCGGGTCGAAAACGATGACTTCGTCGCCGGGTCGAACGACGGCCTGGATGGCGACGAACAGCGCCTCGGTCGCGCCCGCGGTGACGGTGATTTCGGTGTCCAGGTCGATCTGCGGGCCGTACAGGTCCGCGACTTTTTGCGCAATGCGCTCGCGCAGTGCCGGCACGCCGGGCATGGGCGCGTACTGGTTGTGTCCGGCCGCCATCGCCTCGGTGACCAGTTCCCGCAGCCGGGGCGGGCACGCGAAATCGGGAAAGCCCTGGGACAGGTTGATCGCGCCGTGGCGCACGGCCATTTGCGACATGACCGCGAAAATCGTGGTCCCGACGTCGGGCAGCCGGGATTGTCCGGCAAGCTGGCTGGCTGGATTCATGAGTTTCGGAGCGGAATCTGCGAAAAATCAGGATAACGCCGATGGCGCTCGCGAACCAGTCGGTAATGCCGCCGCAATCGCTGCAGGTGAAATACAGTTTCCGCGCCGCCGATCCGGAGGGTAGACGTAAACACCGGTATCGGCCGCTTCGATCAGCGCGTCAATGTCCAAACGATCCCTTCCGATGCCGAAATCGGCGGTGGTCATGCCGGTCTCGCGCGGTCGGCCGTATCGGTCCGGATATACTGTCGCGAGTTCGGTCGCCGCGGGTTTGCGCGGCCGGAAACCGGCCCATTTCATGCGAGAATAGCGCAATGATTTCGTCCATGAAGCGGCTCACGCGCTCCCTTCTGGCCGCGATTCTGATCGGCTTGAGCACCGCGGTGCACGTCGCGCCGCTGCTGCTGGTCGCCGTCGTCAAGATGATTTTCCGGACCGGCGCGGTGCGGCGCTGGTGCGATCGGTGGCTGATGCGAATCGCTGAGAGCTGGATCGGCTTCAACAGCTGGATGATCGATCATCTCACCGATACCCGGATCGAGGTCGAAGGGATGCCCGATTCCAGTCGCCAGGGTCACCTGCTGGTGCTGTGCAATCACCAGAGCTGGGTCGATATTCCGGTGCTGCAGAAGCTGTTCAATCGCCGCTTGCCGCTGCTGCGATTCTTCCTCAAGAGTCAATTGATCTGGGTGCCGCTGCTGGGCCTGGCCTGGTGGGCGCTGGATTTCCCGTTCATGAAGCGCTATTCGAAGCAGGTGCTCGCCCGGCGGCCGGAATTGGCCGGTCGCGACGTCGAGGCCACGCGCCGGGCCTGCGCGAAGTTTCGCGATATCCCGGTTGCGATCATGAACTTCGTCGAGGGCACCCGCTTCACGCCCGACAAGCATCAGGCCCAGCAATCGCCTTACCGCCACCTTCTGAAACCGCGCAGCGGCGGGATCGCGTTCGTGTTCGATGCGCTGGGCGATTCCATCGACACCATCGTCGACGTGACCATCGTCTATCCGGGCTTCGACCGCTCGCCGCCCGGACTGCCCGACCTTTTCGCCAACCGAATTCGCGAAATCCGGGTCTCGATCCGCACCCTGCAAGTGCCGGAATTCATTCGCGACCTGGACTACCAGAACGACCCGGCCGACCGGCAGCGGTTCCAGGCCTGGGTCAACGAGCTGTGGCGCCAGAAAGACCAGATCTGCGAGCGACTGCTGGGCGATTCCGGCAATGCCTGATCCGTGACGATCCGGCAAGCCGGGACTTGAACATTGGCGCGTTCGCGATCAAACTTGGTCCGGATTTGAACGTTTTCAGGGATATCACCATGTCGATTCTTTCCGGGCGCGTGCCCGCATTCTCCCTGGCGGGCGCGGCCTTGCTGGTCCTCGTCTCGCTTACCGCACCGGCCGTCGCCCAGCAGGATGGCGAATCGGCCGATCCGGCCGCCGTGTTCGGCGGGCTCGAGGTGCGCAATATCGGCCCGGCGGTGACTTCCGGGCGCATCAGCGATTTCGCCATGCACCCTGACAGCTGGCAGGTGTTCTACGCCGCCGTATCTTCGGGCGGGGTTTGGAAGACCGAAAACGGCGGGATGACCTGGGCGCCGATCTTCGACAACGAGGGCTCGTACTCGACCGGCGTGGTCGAGCTCGATCCCCGTAATCCCGACACCGTCTGGGTCGGCACCGGCGAGAACAACGCCCAGCGCTCGGTCGGGTTCGGCGACGGCGTCTACAAGTCGCTGGACGGCGGCCGCTCGTGGAAGAACATGGGCCTGGAGAATTCCGGCCACATCGGCAGCATCGTGTTCGACCCGCGCGATTCCGACACGGTGCTGGTCTCGGCCCACGGGCCGCTGTGGAGCGACGGCGGCGATCGCGGCGTCTACCGGACCACCGACGGCGGCGAGAGCTGGAACCGGATACTGGAGATCGACGAACACACCGGGGCCAACGAGGTGCTGATGCACCCGGACAATCCCGACGTGCTGCTGGCCTCGAGCTGGCAGCGCCGCCGCCACGTCTGGACGCTGATCAACGGCGGGCCCGGCAGCGGCGTGCATCGTTCCACCGACGGCGGCGAGTCCTGGACCGAGGTCACCGCCGGGCTGCCGGCCGAGCACATGGGCCGCATCGGCCTGGCGTTCGCCCCGTCGCGGCCCGATACGGTCTACGCCATCATCGAAACCGACGACGAAGGCGAGGGCGTGTACCGCTCCACCGACTTCGGTGTGAGCTGGGAGAAGCGCTCGAGCTACGTCGCCGGCAGCCCGCAGTACTACAACGAGCTGGTGGTCGACCCGACCAACCCCGATCGGGTCTATTCCATGGACACCTTCCTGCAGGTTTCCGAGGACGGCGGCAAGAGCTGGAACCGGGTCGGCTTCGCCCACAAGCACGTCGACGAGCACGCGCTGTGGATCAACCCGGCCAACCCCGATCACCTGATCACCGGCAACGACGGCGGCATCTACGACAGCTACGACCGCGGCCGCAACTGGCGCCACGTGCGCAACCTGCCGATTACCCAGTTCTATCGCGTCACGCCGGACAACGACGAGCCCTTCTACAACGTCTACGGCGGCACCCAGGACAACGCCACGCTGGGCGCGCCGTCGCGCACGACCACCACCCGCGGCGTCGCCAACGAAGACTGGTTCGTGACCATCGGCGGCGACGGATTCAAGACCCAGGTCGACCCGGAAAACCCCGATATCGTCTACTCGCAATTGCAGTACGGGATGCTGGCGCGCTTCGACCGGAAAAGCTTCGAGCGGGTACTGATCACGCCGATGCCCGACGCCGACGAGAACAACTACAAGTGGAACTGGAATTCGCCGCTGATCATCAGTCCGCATGATCGCAAGCGACTGTATTACGCCGCTGAAAAGATCTTTCGCTCCGACGACGGCGGCGACAGCTGGCAGGCGTTCAGCCCCAACCTGACGCGCCAGCTCGACCGCAACGAGCTCGAAGTGATGGGCCGCGTCTGGAGCGTCGATTCGGTGGCCAAGAACGATTCGACCTCGATGTACGGTTCCATCATCGGCCTGAGCGAGAGTCCGCTGGTCGAGGGCCTGATCTATGCCGGCACCGACGACGGGCTGATCCAGGTGACCCCGGCAACCGACGAAGGCGATGACAATGGCGAGGGCGGGGACTGGCGCCGCCAGGCGCGCTTCGGTCAGGTGCCCGAGATGACCTACGTCAGCGACGTCGAGGCCTCGCTGCACGACGCCGATACCGTGTTCGCGACCTTCGACAACCACAAGCGCGGGGACTACAAGCCCTACGTCTACCGGAGCACCGACCGCGGCCGGTCGTGGCGCTCGATCACCGGCGACCTGCCCGAGCGCGGACCGGTCCACACGATCGTCCAGGACCACGTCGATCCCGACCTGCTGTTCGTCGGCACCGAGTTCGGCGTGTTCTTCAGCCAGAACGGCGGCGAGAACTGGACCCGGATCAAGGGCAATATGCCGGTGATCGCGGTACGCGACCTGGAAATCCAGCGCCGGGAAAACGACCTGGTCATCGCGACGTTCGGCCGCGGGATCCGGATCCTGGACGACTACCGCGCGCTGCGGACCCCGGCGGCCGAAGCCGCTTCGGCCGAAGCCACGCTGTTCCCGATCCGCGATCCCTGGCTGTACGTGGAAGAAGACATCTGGGCGTTCGGTCCGAAGGGTTTCCAGGGCGAGACCTATTTCCTGGCCGAGAATCCGCCCTACGGCGCGGTATTCACCTACTACCTGAACGAGGGTTACCAGAAGCTGGCCGAGCAGCGCCGCGAACGTGAGCGCGAGCGGGCCGAATCGGGCGAGGACAATCCTTATCCCGACTGGGACCGGCTGCGCGACGAGGCGCGCGAGGACCCGCCGGCGCTCGTGTTCGAGATCAGCGACGCCGACGGCAACGTGATTCGCCGCATCAGCGCGCCGCATGCCAAGGGGCTGCACCGGGTGGCCTGGGATCTGCGCCACCCGGCGCCGGATCCGGTCGACCTGTCGCCGCGCGGGCCTGCGGCGCCATGGGCCTCCGAGCCGCGCGGCGTGCTGGTCGCGCCCGGCACCTACCAGGTGCAGATGTTCAAGTGGGTGCGTGGGCAGCGCGTGGCGCTCAACGATCCGCAGCCGTTCGAGGTCAAGCCGCTGAACCGCGGTCAGTTCCAGCCCGAATCGTTCCAGGCCCACGAGCAGGCCATGACGGCCGGCGCAGACCTGAGCCGGGCCGTGAAGGGCGCAGGCAAGGCCCTGGGCCAGCTGGAAGACCGGGTGGCGCACCTGGAAGTGGCATTGCGCGAGACCCCCGGCGCGACCCGCCAGCAGCACCAGCGCCTGGACGCGATCGAGGATCGGCTGGCCGACCTGGACGTGACCCTCAACGGCGATTCGGTGCGCGCACAGGCCAACGAACCGCGGCCGATGTCGCTGACCGAACGCGTCGGCCTGTTCGAATACGCGCACTGGAATGCGCTGGCGTCGATCAGCGAGAACCAGCAGCGTTCACTGGAAATCGCGCGTGAGCAGTTCGAGACGGTTCAGGAGGTCCTGGAACGGGCCGATCGCGAACTGCGGGACCTGGAACAGGCGCTTGCCGGCGACGCGCCCTGGACGCCGGGCCGGATCCCGCGGCTCGAGCCCTGACCGGCACGCCGGAACGCCGGCGCCAACAAAAAAGCCCGCCGATCGGCGGGCTTTTTCGTGCACTTTATACCAATGGGCTCAGGCGGCTTCGTTCTTCGCATCCGCCGGGTCGGTGCCGGCC
>JAWLEW010000059.1:0-14290 GCA_041685925.1 Wenzhouxiangellaceae bacterium
CCCTACCCCTCCAACTCCCCTCCAATCTCCCAATACCGCACACAAGCCACCCGCGTCCCGTCCTCCAGCTCCTCCAGCGGCGGCTCGGCCGCGGCGCACTTGTCCTGCGCATACGGACACCGGGTCCGAAACACGCACCCCGACGGCGGATGGGTTGGCGACGGCAGCTCTCCGCCCAGCGACCGCCTGGCCCGCTCTCGCTCCAGCTTCGGATCGGGAATCGGCACCGACTCGATCAGCGCTTTTGTATAAGGATGCGCCGGCTTGCGGTAGATGCGCTCGCTGTCGTTGATCTCCATGACCTTGCCCAGGTACATCACCAGCACGCGGTCGGAGACATGACGCACGACCGACAGGTCATGAGCGATGAATATCAAGGAAAGCTGCAGCTTCTTCTGCAGTTCCTTCAACAGGTTGACGATCTGGGCCTGGATGGAGACGTCCAGCGCGCTGACCGGCTCGTCGCATACGACCAGCCTCGGATTGACCACAAGCGCGCGGGCGATGCCGATGCGCTGGCACTGGCCGCCGGAGAATTCGTGCGGGTAGCGGTTGATCTGTTCGGGTGCGAGGCCGACCATCTTGAGCATGCCCGAGACGCGTTCGCGCACCTGCATCTTCGACATCGACGGGAAGAAGTTCTTCAACGGCTCGCCGACGATCTGCCCGACGGTCATGCGCGGGTCCAGCGAGCCGTACGGGTCCTGGAAGATCAGCTGCAGCTCGCGCCGCCTGGCGCGCATTTCGTCTTCGGTCTTGCCGACCAGGTTTTCGCCCAGCCAGGCAATGCGGCCGCCGGCCGGCGCCACCAGCCCCAGGATGGCGCGCGCAAGCGTGGACTTGCCGCAGCCGGACTCGCCGACGATGCCCAGGGTCTCGGCCGGGGCCAGGTCGAAGCTGACCCGGTCGACCGCCTTGATGGTCTGGTAGTCGTGGCGGAACAGGCCCTCGCCGGCGTCGATGCGGAAATGTACCGAGAGGTCCTCGATCTTTAGAATCGGGGCGCGCATCAGGCTTGTTCCTTGTGATTTGCAGCGTGTTCCGCTTCGTCTTCGAGCGGCGGCAGCTCGTCGAGCCAGCAGCGCTTGCACCGGCCCTCGCCTGCTTCGAACAGGTCGGGATGCTCGACGCATTTATCGAACGCGTGCGGGCAACGGGCGCGGAACGGGCAGCCCTCCGGCAGGTCGACCAGGTCCGGCGGGTTGCCGGGGATGGCGCTGAGGATGCCGGAGTGCTCCTTGTCCAGCCGCGGCACCGACTTGAGCAACCCCTGGGTATACGGGTGCGCCGGGTCGGCGAACAGCGAGTCGATGTCGGCGGTTTCCATCACCTCACCGGCGTACATCACCAGCACCTTGTCGCACAGCCCGGCGATAACGCCCAGGTCGTGGGTGATGAGCATGATCGCAGTCGAAGATTTTTCCGAAAGCTCGCCCATCAGCGTGTTGATCTGCGATTGCACGGTCACATCCAGCGCCGTGGTCGGCTCGTCGGCGATCAGCAGGTCGGGCTGGCACAGCAGGCCCATGGCGATCATGATGCGCTGGCACATGCCGCCGGAAAGCTGGTGCGGATACTGGCGCATGCGCTGGCCGGGTTCGCTGATGCCGACCTGGTGCAGCATCTCGGCGGCCCGCTTGCGCGCGGCCTTGCGCTTGAGATCGCGGTGGTGCGTGAGCACCTCGACCAGCTGTTCGCCGATGGACATGTACGGGTTGAGCGAACTGACCGGGTCCTGGAAGATCATCGAGACCTTCGAGCCTCTTATTCGACTCAGTTCCCGGGTGGAAAGCCCCAGCAGTTCCTGGCCGCGGAATTTCACCGAGCCGCTGGCGCTGCCGTTTTCGGCCAGCAGCCCCATCATGGCCATGGCCGTCTGGGTCTTGCCCGAACCCGACTCGCCGACGATGCCCAGCGTCTGGCCCGGCTCCAGGTCGAAGCTCAGCCCGTTGACCGCGTGCACCACGCCTTCGGGCGTGTCGAACGCGACGGTCAGGTCGTTGACTTCGAGCAATGCCATCAGCGGTACACCGTCATCTGTCTCTTGGATCCAAAGCGTCGCGCAGCCCATCGCCCAGGAAGTTGAACGCGAACAGCGTGGCGGCCAGGAAGGTGGCCGGGAACAACAGCGACCACGGCGCGGTTTCGAGCTCCTGGGCGCCCTCGTTGACCAGCGCGCCCCAACTCGTGAGCGGCTCCTGCACGCCCAGGCCGAGGAAGCTCAGGAACGATTCGACCAGGATCACTTGAGGAATGGTGAGCGATACGTAGACCACGACCACGCCGAGCAGGTTGGGAATGATGTGCCGGCTGATGATATGCCACTCGGTGGCGCCGGAAACGCGGGCGGCCTCGATGAAGTCCTTGTTCTTCAGTGACAAGGTCTGGCCCCTGACGATGCGCGCCATGTCCAGCCAGTTGACCGCACCGATCGCGACGAAGATGAGAAATATATTGCGCCCGAACACCACCATCAGCAGGATGACGAAAAACATGAACGGCAGCGCGTAGATCGCGTCGACCGCGCGCATCATCCAGTTGTCCACCCGGCCGCCCAGGTAGCCGGCCACCGCGCCGTAGGTCACACCGATGACCAGCGAGACCAGCGTGGCGATGATCCCGACCAGCAAGGATATGCGCCCGCCGACCATCACCCGCTCGAACAGGTCGCGGCCCAGTGCGTCGGTGCCCATCACGTGGCCGGTGTCCAGCGACGGCGGGGTGGAATAGTTGTCCCAGTCGGGAATCTCGTGGTCCCAGGGGTTGAGCATGGGCCCGAACGTGACCAGGACGATGATGAAGAGCAGCATCGCCACGCCGGCGACCGCAGCCTTGTTGCGCTTGAGCCGGTGCCAGGCATCCACGTACAGCGAGCGGCCCTTGACCGTGCGCCGGTCCATCGCCTGCTCGAAGATATCGACCTGGCGCTCGGTGGCCTCGGTTTCGGCGGGCCTAGCGGTCATAGCGAATCCTCGGGTCGAGCCAGGCATACAGCAGATCGACCAGGTAGTTGAGCGCGATGATCAGCACGCCGTAGAAGATCACCACGCCCATGACCAGCGTGTAGTCGCGATTGAGCGCGCCCTGCACGAAGTGGCTGCCGATGCCCGGGATGGTGAAGATGCGCTCGATGACCACCGAGCCGGTGAGAATGGCCGCGGCGGCCGGGCCCAGGTAGGAGATCACCGGCAGCAGCGCCGGTTTCAGCGCGTGGCGCAGCAGTACTTCGTGCTCGGGCATCCCCTTGGCGCGCGCGGTACGGATGAAACTCGAGTGCAACACCTCGATCATGGAGCCGCGAGTGATGCGCGCGACGTAGGCGATCATTGGTAATGAAAGCGCGACGGCCGGCAGGATCATCCGTTGAATCGAGCCGTCCCAGCCGCCGGCCGGCAGCCATCCGAGCAGGATGGCGAAGACCAGGATGAGGATGGGCGCGGCGACGAAGTTGGGAATCGAGATGCCGATCATGGCCACCGACATGGTCAGGTAGTCCGAAGGCGAGTTCTGCTTGAGCGCGGCCCATACGCCGATCAGTGTGCCGATGACGAACGCCAGGATCAACGCAATGCCCCCCAGCGTGAACGACACCGGTGCGCCCTGTGCAATGAGCTGGTTCACCGTCCAGTCGCGGTAGTGGAACGACGGTCCGAAGTCGAAGCGCGCGATATCACCCAGGTAGCGGAAGTACTGGATGATCAGCGGATCGTCGAGCTGGTACTTGGCTTCGAGGTTGGCCTCGATCTCGGCCGGCAAACCCTTCTCCGAATCGAACGGTCCGCCCGGCGCGATCCGGATCAGAAAGAACGCCACGGTGATCAGGATCAGCAGCGTGGGAATGGCTGACGCCAGGCGCTTGAGGGAATAGTTCAGCATGAGCTCAGGTGGTTCCCTCGTCGACGACCGTCACATCCTCTGCTTCGCCCGAGCTTGTTTCGGTTTCCGGCGCTGCTTCCGCCCCGGCTTCGACTTGGGCGCGGGATTTGACGAAGTACATCTGCTGGCTGGGGTGGAAGTCCATGACGTTGGGTTCCCAGCCCTTGAGCAGCGGGTTGACCAGGCGCTTGGTGACGTAGGTGTAGACGGGCATGACGACCTGGTCGGCCAACAGGATTCGTTCGGCCTCCATCATCAGGTTGCGCCGGCGCGCCGGGATGCGCTCGGTGGAAATCTGTTCCAGCAGGCGGTCGTAGCGCGGGTTGGCGTAGCCTGCGTCGTTGCGTGGATGCTTGGAATCGAACAGCTCGAGGAAGGTGAAGGCGTCCTGGTAGTCACCGATCCAGCCGGCGCGGTAGACCTCGGTATTGCGCTTCATCGCGCGGTTTTGCAAAAACACCCGGAATTCCTCGTTGATCAGCCGGGTGCGCACGCCCAGCACCTGCTTCCACATGGCCGAGACGGCGACCGCGATCTTCCGGTGATTCTCGGAAGTGTTGTAGCGCAGCTCCACTTCCAGCGGCTGGTCTTCGTCGTAGCCGGCCTCATGATACAGCTCGCGCGCCAGCGCTTCGCGCTCTTGCTGGCTCATGGCTGCAGCATCGGGCTGCGGAGATTCGTAGTCGGGCAGACCTTCGGGCACCAGCGTAAAGGTCGGGATTTCGCCGAACTGCGTCACCTTTTCGGTCAGGATCCTGCGGTCGATGGCCAGGTTCAGCGCGCGCCGCAGCGGCAGGTTTTCCTCGAACGGGTCGCGCGTGAGATTGAAGCCGAAGTAATAGGTTCCGAACCACGGGGAGACCGAAAGCGCCTGCGGCAGATTGGTACCGAGCCAGTCGAACAGGTTGCTCGGCACCTGGTCGGTCCAGTGCAGGTCGCCGGCCCGAAAGCGCTGGAATTCGGTGTTCTCGTCCTCGATCGGGTAATACAGCACCCGTTCGATGATGACCCGACCGGCCGAGTGGTAGTTCGGGTTGGCCTCGAGCTCGATGCGCGAACGCGGCACCCAGTCGACCAGCCGGTAGGCGCCGTTGGAAACCAGGTTGCCGGGCAACACGAAGTCGTCGCCGTGTTCGGCCAGGCTGGGCGCGTGCACCGGGTAGGTCGAGGCGTGCGTAAGCAGGCCCAGGAAATAGGGGGTGGGATCATCCAGCCGGATCTGCACGGTGCGCTCGTTGAGCGCTTCGACCCCGAGCGCTTCGGGTTCGAGTGCACCGGCCAGGATGGGCTGGGCGTTCTCGATCGGCATCAACATGCGGCCGAACACGGCCGCGGTGTCCGGATCCACCGAACGGCGGAAGCTGAACACGAAATCATCCGCGGTGACCGGGTCGCCGTTGGACCAGCGCGCATCCCCGCGCAGGTAGAAGGTGTAGGTCATGCCGTCGCGGCTGATGTCCCAGCGCCCGGCGGCTCCCGGCACGATGCGCCCGTCCGGCGCGGTAGTGGCCAGGCCCTCGAACAGGTCGCGCAGGATATTGGCCGTGGGCACCCCCTCGGCGCGGTGGGGATCCAGGGTCTGCGGCTCCTCGCCGTTGCCGCGGTGCAGTTCCTGGTCCTCGGCCAGGATTTCGGTCACCGGCTGGCCGGCCGCGTCGAAAGCCAGCGGCACGGGCTCGTCGAGCCGGATCGGCTGCTGGGGTTCCTGGGGCGCATTCGGATCGGCGCAGCCGGTTGCCAGCAACGCCAGCCAGAGCATGACCGCAGATGCCGCCAGCACGCCAGAATTGGTTCGACTGATCGAAATCAAAGACTCAGCCAGCGCGATAGATGAATATCCATCGGGTTGTCCTCGTAACCCGAAATCTCGGGCGCCACCAGGTGCCTGGAGACATAGTAGTACAGCGGGACGATGGCATTTTGCTCGAGCAGACGTTCCTCGGCCTGCCAAAGAAGCCGGGTACGTTCCCGGCCGTCGGCCCGCTCGGCGCGCTGCAGCAGGCCGTCGAAACGGTCATCGCGCAGGAATGCATAGTTCAGCCGGCTCCCGGAATGGAAGTTGGCCAGGAAATTCCCGGGATCGGCCCAGTCGGCGATCCAGCCGCCGCGCACGACCTCGGTGATGCGTCCGTGCCTGCGGTTGGTGACGAACACCTTCCATTCCTCGTTGACCAGCGTCGTCGAGATGCCCAGGTGCTGCTTCCACATCGCCGCGACCGCGGCCGAAAGGCGACGATGGGCCAGCGACGAGTTGAACCTCAGTTCGATCGTCAGCGGCTGGTCGGCGTACCCGGAGGCTTCCAGCAGCTCGCGGGCGCGCTCGATCCGCGCTGCGCGCGGCATGTTCGCGTCAGGCGGCGGCGTGTCCGGCCAGCCCTCGAGGCCGGGCGGCACCAGTCGCCAGGCCGGCAGTTCGCCGGTGCCCAGCACGCGCTCGACGATGATGTCGCGGTCGATCGCCAGCGACAGCGCCTCGCGCAGCTCGGGGTTGCCGGCAAACGGAGGCCGGCCCAGGTTATAGACCAGGTAGAAGCTGCCCAGGTAGGGTGCGACGCGCAGCGCATCGCCGAGCTCGCGCTTGAGCCAATCGTGGCGGCCGGGCGGCACGGACTCCGTGATGTGCAGTTCGCCGGCGCGAAAGCGCGCCAGCTCGGCCGACGGATCTTCGGTCACGTGCCAGACGATCGCGTCTGCCGCCACCGAGTCGGCCTCGCGGTAGTGCGGGTTCTTCTCCAGTTCGAAGCGCGCCCCGGCCACGCGATCGACCAGCCGGAACGGACCGCTGGACAGCGCCTCGCCGTCGGCCGGCCACGGAAATGTCACCGGCAGGGTGAGCAGTTCATCGAACCAGGGCACGCGCCGCTTCAGGCGAATCTCCAGGCGATGCCGGTCCAGCACTTCCACGTTTTCTATGGGCTCGAGCCAGCCTGCGGTGGGCGAAGCGGTTTCCGGCTTCAGCGCGCGGGCGAAGCCGCGTTCGAAATCGTCGGCCGTGATGGCCGAGCCGTCCGACCAGCGGGCCTGGCGGTCGAGCTCGAAGGTCCAGCTGCGGCCGTCATCGGAAATTGCCCATTCGCGCGCGATCCCGGCGACCGGCTTGCCGGCCGCATCGCGGGTGAGCAGACCCTCGTGCAGATCGCGCAGCAGGTTGAATGCCGAAAGTCCCTGGGCGCGATGGATGTCGATGGTATCCGGGCTCGGGCCCAGCCCGCGATGGATCTCGCCGGCGTAGCCCAGCGCGCACCCAACCAGCAGCAGCGCGCCGACCAGGGTGCGCACGGATCGGACGATCGGCCCGTGCACGGCAGCCGGCTGCGGATTGGTCGGCGGGGCGGCGTTCATTGCCGTCTAGTGTACCCCGCAACAAATCGTCTGCCTCTCGACATGCGCGGCGGATGGTACAGCGTTTCGGGCGAATCGGCGTATCCATGCGCAGCGCATGGCGATCGGCGATAATCCGGTTTTTCCATCGCCGGCACCTACATGAGCGAACCCGCGCAGAAAAGCCAGCCCGTGACCGATCGTCAACCGCTGGTCGACTACCTGGCTTCCGGCTGCAAGCCGAAGCAGGAATGGCGCATCGGCACCGAACACGAGAAATTCGGCTTCACGCTGGCAGACCGCAAGCCGCTGCCGTACGAAGGCGAACACGGCATCGGCGTGTTGCTGGCGCGCCTGGCCGAGCGCTATGACTGGCAACCGGAAACCGAGAACGGCAACATCATCGCGCTCAAGCGCGCCGGTTGCTCGATCACGCTCGAGCCCGGCGGCCAGCTGGAGCTTTCCGGCGACCTGCTGGAGGATCTGCACCAGACCTGCAACGAGGTCAACGCGCACCTGGCCGAAGTGAAATCCGTCGCCGAGCCAATGGGGCTCGGGTTTCTGGGCCTCGGTTTTCACCCGACCGCGAAGCGCGAGGAAATTCCGTGGATGCCCAAGGACCGCTACAGGATCATGGGCGCGCACATGCCGCGGGTCGGCTCGCTGGGCCTGGACATGATGACGCGCACCTGCACCGTACAGGTGAACCTGGATTTTTCCAGCGAGCAGGACATGGTCGACAAGTTCCGCGCCTCCCTGGCGCTGCAGCCGATCGCCACGGCGCTTTTCGCCAACTCGCCGTTCCTCGAGGGCAGACCCTCCGGCTACCTGAGCTACCGCAGCCATATCTGGACCGATACCGACCCCTACCGCACCGGCCAGCTGCCGTTCGTGTTCGAATCCGGCTTCGGGTTCGAGCGCTACGCCGAGTGGATGCTCGACGTGCCGATGTACTTCGTGCGCCGCGAGGGCCGCTTCATCGACGCTGCCGGCCAGTCGTTCCGCGACTTCATGGCCGGCAGGCTGCCGGCGCTGCCGGGCCAATATCCGACCCTGGCCGACTGGGAGGACCACCTGACCACCGCCTTCCCCGAAGTGCGGCTGAAGAAGTTCCTGGAAATGCGCGGCACCGACGGCGGACCCTGGCGGCGGCTATGTGCCCTGCCGGCGCTGTGGGTGGGCGCGCTGTACGATTCGACCAGCCTCGACGGCTGCCTGGAGCTGGCCAGGGGCTGGACCCCGGAAGACCTGGAGCGGCTGCGCGTCGACGTCTCGCGCGAAGGTCTGAACGCCCGGATCCAGGGCCGGAGCGTGCGCGAAATCGCGCGCGACATGCTCGACCTGGCGCACCGGGGCCTGGCCAACCGCCGCAGGCTGGGCGTCTCGGGCGACGATGAAACCGGCTTTCTGCAGCCCCTGCGGCGCATCGTGGAGACCGGACTGACGCCGGCCGAAGTCCTGCTGGAACGCTTCGATACCGAATGGAATGGCAGCCTGGATCCGCTGTTCAGCGAGCAGGCCTATTATTAGTTATCGCAGCAAAATGGTTATCGCAACATGAATGCCTGCGGTATTCGCTGATGTTCGAAGTTGTTGACCGGTAGTCGCGGCGCACGTCCGCAAACGGCTGCAGCCCCGGACGATCCCCCGCATGGCATTTCGACACCGATCTGATGTTCCCTGCAAACGCCGGACTTTATCCGTGTTTCGCCTTTTGCTAGAAGGGCAGCTTCAACGCCGGGTTGACCTCGAGCATGGCTTTGCGGAACAGTTCCTGGATGCGTGCAAGCGCCTGCTTGTCCCTGCCCTCGAAACGCACCACCAGCACCGGGGTGGTGTTCGATGCGCGCACCAGGCCGAAGCCGTCTTCGAAGTCTGCACGCACGCCGTCGATGTCGTTGATTTCGGCGCCCTCGAAGTCGATGGAGCTGGCGAATTCCTCGACGAACGGATGCGGCTCGCCCTCCTTCATCTCCACCTTGAGCTCGGGCGTGCTTTCGGCCTTGGGCAACGACGCCAGGATCTGCGCCGGCGCCCGGGTATCGGCGGCCAGGATTTCCAGCAGCCGGGCGGCGGCATACATGCCATCGTCGAAACCGTACCAGCGCTCGCCGAAGAAAAAGTGTCCGCTCATTTCCCCGGCCAGCGGCGCCTGCTCGCGCTTGAGCTGTTCCTTGATGAACGAATGACCGGTGCGCGCCATGATCGGCTTGCCGCCGGCGTCCTCGATCACGCCGGCCAGCAACCCGGAACACTTGACGTCGAAAATGATGGGTTCGCCCGGATTGCGTGACAGGACGTCGCGCGCGAACAGCATCATCAGGCGGTCCGGGTAGATGATTTCGCCGTCCGGCGCCACCACGCCCAGCCGATCGCCGTCGCCGTCGAAGGCCACGCCGATGTCGGCGTTGAAGTTTCTTACACAAAGACGCAGGTCCTCCAGCGTCGCCGGGTCGCCCGGATCGGGGTGATGGTTGGGGAAGGTGCCGTCGACTTCGGCATACAGCGGGATCACTTCGGCCCCGATGGCTTCCAGCAGGCGCGGCGCAATCGCCCCGGCGATCCCGTTGCCGCAATCGGCGACGACTTTCAGCGGCTTTTCGAGCTGGATATCGGTACCGATGCGTTCGATGTACTGCACCGTGATCCGCTGCTGGGAAATCTGGCCCTGACCGGATTCCAGGCGGCCTTCGGCCAGGCGCGTATGCAGCGCGGTGATTCGCTCGCCCGAGAGCGTTTCGCCGCCCAGCACGATCTTGAAGCCGTTGTAGTCGGGCGGGTTGTGGCTGCCCGTGACCATGACGCCGGAGCCGCCGGCGAGTTCCTGGGCGGCGTAGTAAAGCACCGGCGTCGGCACGGCGCCCACGTCGATCACGTCCACCCCGCTGGCGACCAGCCCGCGGCTGAGCGCGGCCAGCAGTTCGGCGCCGGACAGGCGTCCGTCGCGTGCCACGGCAACCCGGCTCAGGCTTCTGCTGCGTGCCTCGGAGCCGATCGCCCGGCCGATCGCCTCGGCAATTTCGGCGCTCAGCGTTTCTCCCACCACGCCGCGGATGTCGTAGGCGCGGAAAATGGACGCCGGCGGCACTACCGGCTCGGGCGCGAAAGTCGCAGCGCTTTCTTCGGCAGGCGATTCGACTGCTGCGTCGGGTTCCAGCGGTGTGGCCGCATCCTCCTGGCCGGCATCTTCTTCTTCGACCAGCGAGCGCAGCATTGCGCTGATTTCGGCCTGGTCGTCGGCGGTCGAGTCGGGCTCGAACAGGAACTCTCCGTCTTCCCCGGCCTGCGGATGGTCGTCTCGTCCGTCGCCTCCGGCCTGTCGGGAAGCTGCCTGAGCGTTGAGTTCAGGGGCTTCGAAACTGCGCTGTTCAGCGGGTTCGCGGCGCGTTTCACCATCGATGGTTATCGGATCGGGATCGGCCGCCTGGGCGTCTTCCAGGCCGCCTGCACGGCCGGCTTGTAGCGACGGCTTGTCATCGTCAAGGGGTTCCAGGCTTTCGGGATCCAGCACTTCGGTCCTCCGGATGCGTTCGGGTCGATTGTCCTGGGCGCTGCGCGCCGTCTCGGTGGTTCTCGGCAATGTCGCGTCTTCCGCGGGCCGATCCTCGGCAACTGCAACGGCTGCCTCGGCCTCGCTCTCGCGCGCCGGCGGATGTTCGGCGGAAATGGCAACGGGCCTGGAACGACGCGTGATGAGCAGCCCGAGGACAGCCATCAGGATCCCGATGCCGGTCACCCCGGCCAACTGCAATGTCGACATCGGCCCGATCACGCTAGAGCGGTGCCAGGCGAGCTGAAAAAGCGAGCCATCGATCGACAGCAACTCGTTGGCCGGGCCGAAGCGGCGGCCGAATTCTTCCAGCGTCTCTGGCGACCCGCCGACCTCCTGCACCAGGCGCATCGCCTGGACCGTCTCCGGCAGAGTCACCTGGTTGACCAGCACGCTGACCGGGAAGGTCACCAGCGCAACCGGACCGCTCGCCTGTTCGGCATCCAGCCGCTCGGCAATGGCCAGGTATTCATCCGGCGTGCCGATGAAATGCACTTGCGCCGGCACGGAGCCGTCGGTGCGCGCCTTGAACAGCATTTCCAGTGCCGCGAATCCGCGACCGGGAAAAGCCGAAAGATCGACTTCCTCGATCGCCTGGTTGGCGACCACGATATTGAGCACGTTGCGCACACCCCTGGCGCGCAACGCCGCAATCAACGTACTGCGGTCGACCACCGGTTCGGTGCGCGTTGCGGTGGAAGTGAATTCATCGCTCTGGATGGCCGACCGGATGGAAGCGATCCGCTGCTCGATCTGTTCGACTTGCTCGCGCGCCGCGTCTGCAGCACTTTCCAGCGCCATCCGCGCCTGGAGGCTGTTCCATATCAGGTATCCGCCGAGCATCAGCACCGCCAGTCCGCATGCGATCAGCACAAGGCCGAGAAGCCTCGGCAGCGCCCGGCCGTCTTGTCGTGTCTTCGGTGCTAGTCGCATCATGTTCCGTTCCCCTTTTTTCAATGCGAGCCGGTATGCCCGAACCCGCCCCCGGCGCGTGCCGAATCCTGGAACTGCTCGACCGGCCTGAGCCTGACCTGGACCACCGGCAGGAGCACCAGCTGCGCGATGCGCTGCCCCGGCTCGATCGTGATGGCGTCGCGGCCGCGATTCCAGCACGGCATCTTGACCGGGCCCTGGTAGTCGCTGTCGATCAGGCCGACCAGGTTCCCCAGGACCAGCCCCTGTTTATAGCCCAGACCGGAACGCGGAAGCAACACGGCGGCAAGCGCGGGGTCGGCCAGGTGGATGGCGAGGCCCGAGGGCACCAGCGCCGTATCGCCCGGCGCCAGCGTGATCGGCTCGTCGAGCATGGCGCGCATGTCCATGCCGGCCGAGCCCGCGGTGGCGTATTCCGGCAGCGGCCATTCGGTGCCGATGCGCGGATCCAGGATCCGGACTTCGAGTTCCCTCACTCAGGCTTTCTCCATTTGTTCGGCAATTTGTTCTGCAATCAGCGACACCAGCTTTTCGGCCAACGCGCGCTTCGAGTCCGATCCCAGGTCCCATTCCCGGTCGCTCGAGTACACCACCAGCGCATTCTCGCCGACGTCGAATCCGCAGTCGTCGCCGACGCGGTTGGCGGCGATGAGATCCAGGTTCTTGGCTTGCAGCTTGGCGCGCGCGTTTTCGCCGACATCGCTGGTTTCGGCGGCAAAGCCGACCACGAACGGTCGAGGAGAAAGCCCGGCAACCTCCCGAAGGATGTCCGGGTTGGGCACCAGTTCCAGTTGCATGGATTCCCCGCTTCGCTTGATCTTCTCGTCACTGCGCGACGCCGGTCGATAGTCTGCCACGGCGGCGACCGAAACGAAAGCATCGGCCGGTAGTTGTGCCATGACCGCCGCGCGCATCTGTTCGGCGGACCTGACGTCGATGCGCGAGATCCGGCTGCCGGTGGAAAGCTGCACCGGGCCGGCGACCAGCACCACCTCGGCCCCGGCGTCGGCCAGCGCCTCGGCCACCGCGAAGCCCATCCTGCCCGAGGACCGATTGCCGAGGAAGCGCACCGGGTCCAGTGCTTCGTGGGTGGGCCCTGCCGTGACCACGAAGCGCTTGCCTTCCAGGCGACTCGATGCGCCCATGATCGCAGCGGCAATTTCATCGGGCGCAAGCATCCGGCCGTAACCCTCTTCGCCGCAGGCCTGGCTGCCGGAATCCGGGCCCAGCATCCGCGCGCCCCGCTGCTGGAGTTTCGTTGCATTGGCCTGCACCGCCGGGTGATCCCACATCACGTGGTTCATCGCCGGGGCCAGCCACAGGCGCGCGCGGCTGGCCAGGACCGTGGTGGTCAGCAGGTCGTCGGCCAGGCCATGCGCCAGGCGCGCGATCAGATCTGCGGTGGCCGGCGCGATGACGACGTCGTCGGCCCAGCGCGCCAGCTCGATATGGCCCATGCCGGCCTCGGCTTCGGCGTCCAGCAGCGTCTCGTGCACGCGGTGGCCGCTGACCGCCTGCAGCGTGAGCGGCGAGATGAATGCCTTTGCCCCGCGGGTCATGGCCACGCGAACTTCCGCCCCGCGCTCGCGCAGTCGGCGCACCAGTTCGGGCGCCTTGTAGGCGGCGATGCCGCCCGAAATGCCGATCAGCACGCGCCAAGGAGTTTCCGGTTTTTCGGATGCGTTTCGGCTCATTTTCCTACCCCGATGCGGGAAATTTGCCGATGGCGCGCCTGCGAGCTGAGGGGCATTCTTTGCAGCCTGTCATCAATGTCAAGGGAAGAATTGTATGCGAATCAATGACTGGCCACTGGCCGAGCGGCCGCGCGAACGACTGCTGGAACACGGCCCCGGCGCGCTCAGCGACGCCGAACTGCTGGCGATCCTGCTCAGGATCGGTGCCCGCGGGCGTTCCGCGCTTGACCTGGCGCGCCATCTCATCTCCGAGTTCGGCGGCTTGCGGGCGCTGCTGGAAGCCGACTGCGACACGCTGTGCACCCAGCCCGGGCTGGGCCCGGCCAAGTACGCCCAGATCCACGCAGCACTCGAGCTGGCCCGGCGCCAGCTCAAGGCGCGGCTGAACCGCGGCGAGGCGCTGACCAGTCCCGACGCGACCCGGCGGTTTCTCTCGGCCGAGCTGCGCCATCGCCCGCACGAGGTGTTCTGCGCGCTGCTGCTGGATACGCGCCACCGGGTGATCGCGTTCGAGGAACTGTTCGCCGGCACCATCGACGCCGCCCACGTGCACCCGCGCGTGGTCGTCGAAAAGGCGCTGGGCCGCAAGGCCGCGGCGATCATCATTGCCCACAACCACCCCTCCGGCGTGGCCGAGCCCAGCCAGGCCGACCTGGCCATCACCCGACGATTGCGCGACGCGCTGGGCCTGGTCGACATCCGGCTGCTCGATCACTTCATCGTCGGGGATGGGGAAGTCGTGTCGTTGGCCGAAAGGGGCCTGGTTTGAGCCGCTCTACTGCGACGCTGCCAAGCACTGCATCTGCGGCGTTTTACTCGGTCGCGCATCCTCTACGTACAATCTCGTACGCTTGCGGTGCGCTCGGTCGTAAAACACCCCGGCTACAGCACTTGGCTGCGTCTCGCAACGAGCGGA
>JAWLEW010000108.1:0-3234 GCA_041685925.1 Wenzhouxiangellaceae bacterium
AACCATCCCGGCTGAACCATCGCGGCCGATCGTTCGCCGTTCGGCGTCGCTTCGTCTTCGCGCAGGCGGCCTTCGGCCCGGCATGATTGGCCCCTTTCCGACGCCTTCGACGACCTCGCCTTGCTGCAACATCGGTTAACCTTGCCCTCGACAATCACGCAGTCCGCCCATACCTTGACCCCGACATGACCGATTTTGGATACCGCGAAGTCGAACCCGCAGAAAAGACCCGGCTGGTCGGCCAGGTATTTTCATCGGTGGCCGGCAGCTACGACCTGATGAACGACCTGATGTCGGTGGGGATTCACCGCCTCTGGAAGCGCGCGTTCGTCGCCGGCTGCGGCATGCGGCCCGGACAGCGGGTGCTGGACCTTGCCGGCGGCACCGGCGACATCGCCGAACTTGCTCGAAACCGCGTCGCGCCGAACGGCGAGGTGCTGGTCGCCGACATCAACCGGCAGATGCTCGAGGCCGGACGGCGGCGAATGGACGACGCCGGCCGGGTCGACGCATTCGAGTGGCTGCAGGTCAACGCCGAATCGCTGCCGTTCGCCGATCGGCGCTTCGATCACGTCACCATCGCCTTCGGCCTGCGCAACGTCACCGACAAGGCCGCCGCGCTGTCCGAGATGCACCGCGTGCTCAAGCCCGGCGGGCGCGTCCATATCCTGGAGTTCTCGCACGTCTCGCCCAGGCCGCTTGCGCGCGCCTACGACATCTGGTCGTTCAAGGTACTGCCGCGGCTGGGCCAGGCCGTGGCTTCGGACCGCGACAGCTACCAGTACCTGGCCGAATCCATCCGCCGCTTCCCCGACCAGGAAACCCTGGCCGGCATGCTGGGCGAGGCCGGCTTCGAACGGGTAAGGTTCGAGAATCTCTCGGCCGGAATCGCCGCCATTCATCGCGGGGCGCGTACCTGATGAGCCGCTACGTCACGCCACTGCCCGGCATGATGGCCGCAGCGATCGAGTTCGTGTTCGCGCGCGCCGCGTCGCTGGACGCCGACGCGGCCGACAAGCTCCAGCCGCTGTCCGGCCGCTGGCTGAAGTTCGTGTTGCAGGGACTCGAGATCGACCTCTGGCTGACCGCCGACGGCGAGCGCATGCGCGTGCTGGCCGAGCCGGAAACGAGCGGCCTGGAACCCGATGCCGTGATCGCCGGCGATCCCGCCGCGCTGCTGGCCATGGCGTTGCCGGATTTCGGCAGCAGCAGCGGCGTGCGCATCGAAGGCGACGCCCGGCTGGCCCAGAAATTCCAGCAATCGGTCAAGGCGCTGGACCCCGACCTGGAAAAGGGCCTGACCGAATACTTCGGCGACCTGCTGGGCCCGCAGGTCTACCGGGTGGTGATCGAGGCGCTGGACCTGGCCCGCCAGACCACCGGCACCGGCGGTGAACAGGTCTCGCGCTGGCTGCGCGAGGAAAGCCGCTTCGTGCCCGCGCCGGGCGAATGGACGGAATTCCGCGACAGCGTAGACCGGCTGCGCGAAGCGGTGGACCGGCTCGAAAGCCGGGTTCGGAGACGCACGTCTTGATCGGCCGCGCCTTCCGCATCTTCCGCATCGCGATGGTGCTGGCGCGCTATCGGCTGGACACCCTGATCCTGGACCTGCCGGCGCTGAAACTCGCGCGCGTGGTGCGCATGCTGCCCTGGGGCCGGCGCGGCGTGCGCGACCTTGCGCGCGGCGCCCGGCTGCGGCTGGCGCTGGAAGAACTCGGCCCGATCTACGTCAAGTTCGGCCAGATCCTCTCGACCCGGCGCGACCTGCTGCCGCCCGACATCGCCGACGAACTGGCTCGCCTGCAGGACCACGTGCCGGCCTTTCCCGGCGACCAGGCGCGCGAAATCATCGAGGCCGAACTTGGAAAGCCGATCGACGAATTGTTCTCCTCGTTCGAGGAGTCGCCGATGGCTTCGGCGTCGATCGCCCAGGTCCACGCCGCGGTGCTGCCCGACGGCACCGAGGTCGTGGCCAAGGTGGTGCGCCCGGGCATCGAACAGCGCATCCGCGACGATCTCGAACTGCTCGGCGCGCTGGCCCGCCTGGCCCGGCGCTACCACCCCGAGGGCGAACGCATCCGGCCCAACGAAGTCGTCAGCGAGTTCAAGCGCGTGATCATCGACGAGCTGAGCATGCAGAGCGAAGGCGCCAACGCCAGCCTGCTCCGGCGCAACTGGGAAGATTCCGAAGAACTCTACATCCCGAAGATCCACTGGTCGCACACCGCCGACCGTGTGCTGGTCATGGAGCGCGTCGGCGGCGTGCCGGTGCGCGACATCGAAGAGCTCAAGCGCCAGGGCGTGGACCTGGAAAGGCTGGCCCGTCGCGGCATCCGGGTGTTCTACCAGCAGGTGTTCCGCGACAACCTGTTCCACGCCGACATGCACCCGGGCAACATCCGCATCGACACCACCGATCCGAGCGACGCCAGCTTCATCGCGCTGGACTTCGGCATCGTCGCCAGCCTCACGCCGCAGGACCTGTACTACATCGGCGAGAACTTCCTGGCGATCTTCAACCGCGACTACCGGCGCGTGGCCGAACTGCACGTCGAGGCCGGCTGGGTGCCGTCCGACATCCGGATCGACGAGATGGAGGCCGCCGCGCGCACGGTATGCGAGCCCAGCTTCACCCGGCCGCTGGAAGAAGTCTCGTTCGCCGAACTGGTGATCAACCTGTTCAACGTCGCGCGCCGCTTCAAGCTCACCGTGCAGCCGCAGCTGATCATGCTGCAGAAGACCCTGCTCAACATCGAAGGCATGGGCCGCGATCTGTACCCGAAAATCAACATCTGGGACGTGGCCAAGCCGGAGCTCGAAAGCATCTTCCGCGAGCGCTACGGCATCGGCAAGACCGCGCGCAAGGTCGGGCGTGAATTGCCGTCCTGGCTGGCACGCGGACCGGAAATCCCGAACCTGGTGCACGAAACGCTCAAGCTCGCCGCGCGCGGGCGCATCAACGCCACCATCGCCAGCGACGACCTGGACCGCATCGGCGGCCACCTGGCCCGCCACAACCGGCGCGTGCCCGGCGCCATCCTCACCGCCGGCCTGCTGGTCGCTTCCTCCGTCCTCGCCGCCTACGACGTAGGCCCCTGGTTCCAGACCCACTCGCTGCCGGCCATGCTCGGCTTCGCCGCCGCCATATTCATCGGCATCAGGACGTTCAGGCGGTAGGTTTACGGTTTACAGGAAAGCATCGCTCGCAGGGCAAGCAACTGCAAACCCGCAGCC
>JAWLEW010000060.1:0-1682 GCA_041685925.1 Wenzhouxiangellaceae bacterium
TTTGTTCTTGCGAAATCGTCGGGGATGCAACCCCGACCTACCCGGAAATCGTCGGGGATGTAACCCCGATCTACCCGGAAACGAACTTGATATCCAGCGCCGGAACCTGCGGCTGGTGCTCCCGGCCGACACACGCGGCGTCGGGATCAACTGCGTAGAATATCCGCGACCCCGGGAGCCATCGTGCCGCCAACTTGAAAGTCTCCGATTTCACCTTCGACCTGCCCGAGGAACTGATCGCGCAGGTGCCGCTGCCCGAGCGCAGCGCGAGCCGGCTGCTGGTGCTGGGCCGCCACGACGGCGTCGTCGAGGATCGCCGCTTCGCCGAGCTGGACCGGCTGCTCGAGTCCGGCGACCTGCTGGTGTTCAACGATACCCGCGTCATCCCGGCCCGCCTGCACGCGCACAAGGAAACCGGGGGCAGGGCGGAGCTCTTGATCGAGCGCGTGATCGACGCCGAAACCGCGCTGGCCCAGCTCGGAATCAACCGCAAGCCGGCGCCCGGAACGCTGCTCGTCGAGTCCGAAACCGGCGCCGGCATCCGGGTCGAGGGTCGCCAGGACGAATTCTGGCGGTTGCGGCTGGA
This sequence comes from Wenzhouxiangellaceae bacterium, assembly GCA_041685925.1. Lineage (GTDB taxonomy): Bacteria > Pseudomonadota > Gammaproteobacteria > Xanthomonadales > Wenzhouxiangellaceae. Next base: position 587 of record JAWLEW010000060.1, read on the forward strand.
AGACGACGCGCAAGGCTGGCTGTCGCTGCTCGAGCGCGCCGGCCACATGCCGCTGCCGCCGTATATCCAGCGCCGGGACATGCCCGAAGACCGCGATCGCTACCAGACCGTGTACGCCGCCCGCCCCGGCGCAGTGGCCGCACCCACCGCCGGACTGCACTTTGACGACGCGCTGTTCGAACGCCTGGATGCGCGCGGCGTGCAGCGCGCGTTCTGCACGCTGCACGTCGGCGCCGGCACCTTCCAGCCGGTGCGCGTCGAGGATGTGGAGAAACACCGGATGCATCCCGAATGGATCGAGGTGAGCGAAGCGCTGGTCGAAACGGTGCGCGCCACCCGCGCGGCGGGCAACCGGGTGATCGCCGTGGGCACCACCGCCGTGCGCTCGCTGGAATCGGCCGCCGCCGAAGGCGAACTGCAACCTTTTTCGGGCGACAGCCGGCTGTTCATCTACCCGGGATACGAATTCCGGGTCGTCGACGCCATGATCACCAACTTCCACCTCCCGGGGTCCACCCTGATGATGCTGGTCTCGGCATTTTCCACGCGCGAACGCATCCTGGCCGCCTACCGGCACGCGGTCGAGCAGCGGTACCGGTTCTTCAGTTATGGCGATGCAATGTTGATTCGGTGAATTCGATTTGCCGGGGGCCGCCGGCCAGGCGGCGCTGAACGCCTCGCGCGGCTCGCGCTACCCGCGCGAACACAGCTTCAACTTAAAAAGGCGTTTCGCCTCGCGCTTCGCGCTTGCAGGCGACCTGCTTTGATCAATGGGGATGGCACCCTGGTCGGGTGCGGAGGCTTTTTACTTCAACTTCCAGGTCAAAAGCGATTTCGCCGCGCCAGCTTCGCTGGCTTTCCGGTGACTTCCTTTTATCAATCGCGATAAAAGCAAGCAAAAGCGTTCTTGCAACCAGCCGATGGATTGGCTGCAACCTGGTTCGCCCGGGCGGTTTGATGCGGAGGTGTGCCTTCGTTGCTGCTTGAAGGGTTGCGCCGCACCAGTTCGCGTGGCTGAGCGTGGTGCACGATGTCTCGACGTGGCGGCCAAGCCGAAAAGGCGCGGGCGTTTCGGCATCCATGCGTATCGCTGGAC
>JAWLEW010000060.1:1782-13848 GCA_041685925.1 Wenzhouxiangellaceae bacterium
GCTGGCAGCAGGATTGACTGCGCGCCTTCGGCGCTTGCCCTCGCTGCGCTCGGGTCGCTGCGCGCTTCGCGCTTCGCATCGATCCCTCTCCCCCAGCCATAAAAAAAGCCCGGCAAAGCCGGGCAGTTCTTTTTTCGAGAGTTCGGGCGTGGTGCTGGTTGGATAGATCCGCGGGCCGGCTGGCAGCAGGATTGACTGCGCGCCTTCGGCGCTTGCCCTCGCTGCGCTCGGGTCGCTGCGCGCTTCGCGCTTCGCATCGATCCCTCTCCCCCAGCCAAATAAAAAACCCGGCCAGTTCGGCCGGGTTTTTTATTTGGCTGGGGGAGAGGGATTCGAACCCCCGCTGACGGAGTCAGAGTCCGTAGTCCTACCGCTAGACGATCCCCCATGAGACCGTTGTCTTGCACCGGGGCTGGATGCTTGTCGAACCGAACCCGGCTAAGGGATTCTACGAGCCGTTTTCGTCCAGGTCGGCGGCGCGCGGAGCACAGGAACCGCAGTGTGCTTTCAGGCACATGAGGATTCCGAGCACTGCACGACGTCGAGCTGGGCGAAACAAGGCCGTAGAATCAGCGCTTGGAGTATTGGGTGGCTTTACGTGCCTTGTGCAACCCGATCTTCTTCCGCTCCACGGCGCGTGCGTCGCGGGTGAGGAAGCCTGCGGTGCGCATTTCGCCGCGCAGGGTGTCGTCGTATTCGGTCAGGGCACGGGCCAGTCCCAGGCGCAGCGCGCCGGCCTGGCCGGTGGTGCCGCCGCCGGATACCGTGGCGTGGATGTCGAACTTGTCGCCGAGCTGGGTCAGCTCCAGCGGCTGGCGCGCGATCATGCGCGCGGTTTCGCGGCCGAAGAATTCTTCGATCGGCTTTTTGTTGACGATGATCTGCCCGGTGCCGCGGCGCAGGAATACCCGCGCGGTGGAGGTCTTGCGACGGCCGGTGCCGTAAAACTGTTCGTTGGACATTGCTTGATCCTGTTCGCTTGCCGTGTTTCTCTTACAGTTCCAGCGCGCGCGGCTGCTGCGCCGAATGCGGGTGCTGGTCGCCGGCGTAGACCTTGAGCTTCTTCAGCATCGCGCGGCCCAGCGGGTTCTTCGGCAGCATGCCCTTGACCGATTGCTGCAGAACCCGTTCCGGGTGCTTGTCGAGCAGGGTCTCGAGGTTGGTGGACTTGAGATTGCCGATGTAGCCGGTGTGGTGGTAGTACATCTTGTCGGTCATCTTGCGACCGGTCACCGCGATCTTCTCGGCGTTGATGACCACGACGTAGTCGCCGGTGTCGACGTGCGGCGTGAATTCCGGCTTGTGCTTGCCGCGCAGCCGCCGCGCGATTTCGCTGGACAGGCGGCCGAGGTTCTTGCCTGCGGCGTCGACGACCAGCCATTCGCGGCGGACTTCATGCGGTTTTGCGCTGAAAGTTTTCATGATTTTGTGTTGGCCCCAGAAAATCGGAACACGGGTTCGGTCAAAGAGCGGGAATGTTACTAGATTTTCGTGCGCCCGGCAAGCCCGTTCCGGCTTTTTTCTCGGGCCGGTCCGTTCAACCGGTGGGAATTTCCAGCACCGCGCCGGGATGGATCACGTCGCCCTGGATGGCGTTGGCCTGGCGCAGCCGGTTCAGGCTGACCGAGTAGCGCTGCGCGATGATGCCCAGGGTGTCGCCGCGCTGCACGACGTGGCGGGCCGGGTCTTCGCGATTGGCGGCGAACCAGGTGCCGCGCGGGGCGGTCTCGCGGAAGTGCTTTTCGATACCGCGCCGGAGGGCGCCGGCGAGCCGGTTGCGATGCTGGCGCGAGCCCAGGTTGGCCTCGTCGCTGGGGTTGCTGATGAAGCCGACCTCGACCAGTACGCTGGGCACGTCGGGCGAACGCAGCACGACGAAGTTGGCGCTCTCGACCTGCGTGCGGTGGTTTCGGCCCACGGTTCCCAGTTCGTCGAGAATCCGGGAGGCCGCGGTCTGGCTGTATTCCAGCGATGCGTTCTGCGACAGGTCCAGCAGCACCGAGCGCAGCATGTCGTCGCTTTGCTCCAGGTCGACGCCGCCGATCATGTCGGCCCGGTTCTCGCTTTGCGCCAGCAGCCGTGCGGCCTGGCTGGAGGCTCCGCTGCGCGAGAGGATGTAGACCGAACTGCCGCGCACCCGCCGGTCGCGGAAGGCGTCGGCGTGGATCGACACGAACAGGTCGGCGTGGGCTTCGCGAGCGCGCTGGAAGCGCTCGTTGAGGGGGACGTAGTAGTCGCCGGTGCGGATCATCACCGGCGTCATGCCGGGCGCTTCTTCGACCTGGCGCTCCAGCTCGCGCGCCAGCGCCAGGACGATGTTCTTTTCGTACATGCCGCTGGGACCGATCGCGCCGGGGTCTTCGCCGCCGTGCCCGGCGTCGATGGCCACGATCATGTCGCGGTCGTCCTCGGGCAGGCTGCGGGCGACCTGGCGCACGCGCTCGGCGGCCGAGCGGGCGTTTTTCGGGAACAGGTCCAGCACCAGCCGGTGACCATAGCTGCCGGTGGGCTCGAGCAGGAAACTCTTGGCCCGCGCCGCTTCGGACAGGTCCAGCACCACGCGCAGGTCTTCACCTTCGCGCACGCCGTGGCGCACCTTGCGCACCACGCCGCTGTGCTCGGGGTCCAGTTCGGGGTCCAGCGCCATGCGCGAGCCGTCGATGTCGACGACCAGCCGATCCGGGTCGTCCAGCGAAAACACGCTGTAGTCGACGCTGCGGTCCAGGTCGAGCACCACGCGGGTCTTGTCCGGGCCGGTCCACACGCGCACGTTTTCGATCTCGCCGGCGACCACGGCGCCGGCCAGCGAGAGCAGCAGCAAGCATGTTGTCAGGCGTGTTCTGGTCATGACCTGGGTTGGCGCCGTCTCCTCAAAGCCCGTCCTGTGCTTACTATGCACTGGATCCGGGTCGTTTGCAACCATAATAATGTCATTTATTTTAGCGACATACGGAATGAATATCACCTGAATGCTCAAATGATGCCGTGCGTGGAACCCGCGCGCCGCCACGATTGATTTATTCTGGAGCCGGATTGCAAGTTCATGCATCGTCCCGACCCGAGGAGGAACAAACCATGTCAAGTGAAGGACTGCACGCCCCGCGTGAGCGCTTGAGCGACAAGACCCTGGCCATGCACCAGGCCATCGTGTCCCTGATGGAAGAGCTCGAAGCGGCCGACTGGTACCGCCAGCGCGCCGACGACTGCGACGACGACGCGCTCAAGGAGATCCTGCTGCACAACATGCGCGAGGAAATCGAGCACGCCGCGATGATTCTGGAATGGCTGCGCCGCAACGACGGCGACTTCGACAAACAGCTCAAGACGTTCCTGTTCAAGGAAGGCGAGGTGATGGAACACCATTGACGCGTGCCGGGAACTGCTGAACGCGACGCTGCGTCGGCGGCGAAAGAAAGCGCATTTGCCGCCCACCGGGTTCAGCGCGTCGCCGTCCCTGCCGCGTCAGGGCCGCAGCAGCCTGAGCCACCACCAGAAGTTGACCAGGCCCATCATCGAGGCCGCCACGTAGGTGAAGGCCGCGGCGGTGAGGATCGTGCGCGCCGCGCCGCGGTCCTCGCGCTTGACGTAGCCGCCCTTGACCAGCAGCGGCAGGGCCCGCCTGAAGCTGGCGTCGAGCTCGGTCGGCAGCGTCACCAGGTGCACCACGATGCCCGAGGCCAGCGCCGCCAGGCCCACCAGCAGCAGCGTGATCCCGGCACTGGGAATCTTCAGCGCGACCAGCACCACCGGCATCAGCGCGATCAGCACCATGCCCAGCTTCTGGAATTTCTGGATCGACTTGACCATGCGCGTGCGGACCAGCAAGGGCTGATAGCCGTCGGCGTGCTGGATCGCGTGGCCGACCTCGTGTGCGGCGACCGTGATCGCGGTCAGCGACGCGCTGGCGTAATTGCCCTCGCTCAGCCGCACGGTGCGGCTTTCGGGGTCGTAGTGGTCGCCGTGCTCGGTGCGCTCGACGTCCACCGATTCCAGCCCGCAGCCGTCGAGCAGGTGGCGCGCCAGCTGGCCGCCGGTGCCCGGATAGCGATCGGTCGGCTGCGAATGCTTTTTCATCACCCGCTGCACCCACCAGCCCGGCAGCACCACCACGCCCAGCAGCAGGAGAATTCCGAGCACGATATGCATTTCAGTCCCCGCCGCGCGTGGATTCGACCAGCCCGAACGCCTCGCGCCGCGTCATGCCGCTGACCCGCGCCAGTACCCGGGCCGCCCGCGCCGGCGGCAGTTCGGCCGCCAGTTCGCGCGCCAGCAGCCCGGTGTCCAGGCCGGCCGATGTCGTTTCTTCCGGCGCACCGGCGACCACCAGCACCGCCTCTCCGCGCTGCTGGTCCGGGTCGCCGGCCACCCAGTCGGCCAGTTCGGCGAGCCCCGCGCGTCGGATGGTCTCGAAGCGCTTGGTCAATTCCCGGCCCACCACCGCGCGGCGCGCCGGGCCCAGGATGTCGGCCGCATCGCCCAGCACGTCGGCGAGGTCGCGCGCGGGCACGTAGAACAGCAGGGTGGCCGTTGCGCCCGCCAGCGCCTGCAGTCGCTTGCGGCGCTGCCCGCCGCGCGCGGGCAGAAAGCCCTCGAACCGGAAGCGGTCGCTGGGCAGCCCGGCGGCCGAAAGCGCGGCGATCGCCGCGCACGGCCCGGGCACCGGCGAAACCCGGATGCCGCGTTCGTGGGCGCGATCGACCAGGCGATAGCCGGGATCCGAAATCAGCGGCGTCCCGGCATCGGAAACCAGCGCCACGTCGGTGCCGGCGGCCAGCGTCTCGATCAGCCGATCGACCACCCGGGCTTCGTTGTGCTCGTGCAGCGCCACCCAGCGCGGCGCAGCGCTGCGCGGCGGCAGCAGCTTGCGGCTGGTCCGGGTGTCCTCGGCCGCGATCACCTCGACTTCGGCCAGCACCTGCCTGGCACGGGTCGAAAAGTCGTCGAGGTTGCCCAGGGGCGTGGCGACGATCAAGAGCGTGCCCGAAGCCGGCCGGGGATCGGGCGAGAATGGCGGGGAAGGTCGCGTCAAAGGTTCATCCCGTGGTGCATTCCATGACATTAAACGCTTGTATTATGGCACCCATGAAGCGCATCACCATCAAGGCCCCGGCATCCAGGCTGCCGCGCTCGTTGCTGCACTCGTTGCTGCAATGGTCGCTGCTCTTGTCGCTGCTTCTGGCGCTCGCCGCCTGCGCGCCTTCGGGGCCTCAGCTGCGACCGGACGAACAGGCGACGAATCCGGAGCGGCTGGCCGAGGCCGGGCGGCACGCTGAAGCGGCCGACGCCTGGCTGGCGCTGTCCGCCGAGCAGCCCGCGCGCGCCGACCAGGCGCGCATCGCCGCCGCGCGGCAGTGGCTCGAGGCCGGAGAACTGGCCGAGGCCCGCGCGCTCATCGCGCAACTGCGCGAGGTCGAGATGGAACCGGCCATGCAATTTCGAGTGGCGTTGCTGGGCGCGGAACTGGCGCTGGCCGAGCGCGATTTCGACACCGCCGAGCGCATCCTGTCGCGCCCCCGCGAGCAGGTGCCGCCCGCGCTGCGCGAGCGCTTCGATACGCTCAACCAGCGCCTGGCCGAGAACAACCCGGACTCGCCGGCCGCGCGCGTGGCTGCGCTGCAGACCGCGCTGGCCGAGGACGACTTCCGACCCGAAATGGCGCTGGCGCTGCTGCTCGAGCTGCCCCTGGGCACGCTCAACGAACTGGCGTCGGTGCATCGCGGTCAGGTCGGGCTGGCGCCGTGGCTGGACCTGGCCGTGGTCGCGCGCGGCCGTCTGCTCGACGACGCGGCATTGCAGCCGGCGCTGGCCGACTGGCGACGGCAATACGGCCTCGAGCCGGGCGTGGACGCCGAACTGTTCGAATGGATCCGGACCTGGCGCCAGACCCGGCCCATGCCGAAGTCGGTCGCGGTGCTGCTGCCCGGCGAAGGAGCGCTGGCGCGCGCCGGCCGGGTGCTGCGCGAGGGGCTGCTGGCGGCCTGGCTGGAACTGCCACGCGATCGCCGTCCAGCGCTGGATTTTCACTATGTCGGCAACGCGGAGACCGACGCCGCCAACGCCTGGTTCGAGGCGCGCAAGCGCGGCAGCGAATTCGTCATCGGACCGTTGATGCGCAGCCAGATCGCGCCGCTGCTGCGTCTGCCCGACGACGCCGGTCTGCCCACGCTGCTGCTCAACCGTCCGCCCGCCGGCGCGACCATGCCTGATTCGGTGCGCCCGCTCGCCATGCTGGCCCTGCCCCCGGAGGAAGAGGCCGAACTGGCCGCGGTGCGCGCGCTGGTCAACGAATTCGATCGCGCGCTGATCGTGGCCCAGCGTAGCGACTTCGGCGATCGCGTCGTCGATCGTTTCGCCGAGACCTTCGAGCTCGGCGGCGGCCGGGTCATGGCGCGCGTCGAATACGTTCCGGGTGAGTTCGACCATACCGAGGCGCTGGAAAACCTGCTGCAGATCGACGCTTCGCGCGAGCGCGCCGCGCGCCTGCAGGACGTGCTCGGCGCCGAGATCGAATCCGAACCGCAGCGGCGGACCGATTTCGACGTCGTGTTCCTGGCCGCGCGTGGCGGCGATGCCCGACAGATCATGCCCCAGCTGAAGTTTTTCGAGATCCAGCCGCGGCCGGTCTATGCGACCTCCGACGTCTGGCCCGGCGAAAACGCCGGCCGCGATCTCGACGGCATCCAGTTCCCCGCGGCCCCGTGGCTGCTGCAGCAGGGCGAACCGGCCGAACGCCGGCGGCGCGCCGAGCGGATGTATCCCGACCTGGCCGGCTCGCCGACCGCGAGCACCCTGTACGCACTCGGCCGCGATGCGCTGGCGCTGGTGCCGTGGATGGCGCCGATGAAGCGCGACCCGGAACTCTACCTGGCCGGAAACGTCGGGCGCCTGCGCCTGACCGACGGCGTGGTGCTCGAGCGCGACCTGCCCTGGGCGCGGGTCGAAGACGGCCGTCCGGTGCGCCACGAGCCCGAAGCAGGGGACTGATGTTCAAGCGCTCGGCCGGTGATGCGGGCGAACGCAGGGCCGAGAAGTTTCTCGCCCGCGCCGGATTGAAGACCGTGGCGCGCAACTGGCAGTGCCGGCACGGCGAAATCGACCTGGTCATGTTCGACGGCGAACACCTGGTGTTCGTCGAGGTTCGGCTCAGAACGCCGAAAGGCTTCGCCAACAGTGCCGAAAGCGTCGATGGGTTCAAGCAGCGCAAGCTCGCCCAGGCCGCGTCGATGTTCCTGGCTTCCAACCCCGCCTGGCACGAGCACCCGTGCCGCTTCGACGTCGTCGGCATCGAAGGCGATACCCGCGAAATGGCATGGATTCGCGCCGCCTTCGAGGTCGAGGAATAGGCCGCTCGCGCCGCGCCGGCGCTTATATCGAAGCAACCCATGTGAAACCGGCGCCACGCGGGCGCCGGTTGGTGCTGCAGGTCGAGCTCGCTCAGGCTTCAGAATGCATATTTGGTCGTGAACTGGAAGCGGTTGAGCTGGCCTGTCGCGCCGCTTTCGATTTCACGCTCGGCGGTCAGGAATTCGACGCCGAAGCTCAGCGGCGGTACCGGGCTGTAGAACAGGTTGACCTGGGCGTTCCAGGAGGACTTGTTGGCGTCCTCGCCGGTGAAATTCGGGTTGTCGGCTTCCAGGAAGCCGAACGCGACGTTGGAGCGCCACTTCTGGTTCCACCAGTGGCGGTAGGCGACGAACCCGCCCACGGTGCTGATGGCATCCAGCGATCCGTTTGCGTCCAGCGCGGCGCCGTTGACGAAATTCAGTGCAAGCTGTCGGCCCAGGCCGTCACCGGCATGCAGCATGTAGCGGATATCGTCGCGGCCCAGCATGAATTTGCCCGACAGGCTCACGCCCCAGCCGGTTTCGGTGGCGTCCAGGCCGGTTGCGTTGTCGTCGATTTCAAGCTGGCGCAGCAGGCCGCCGAGCTGGAAGTGGCCCCAGTCGCCGGACCAGGTATAGCGCGCGGCCAGTTCGGGCAGCTTGTTGTCGTCGGTCTCGATCCGGCCGCCGCCCACCGGGGTAATCGAGGACTCCGGGTTTTCCAGCGCGATCGCCAGGCCGCCGTTGGTGTAGCGCACCATCGGGGTGCGGCCGAACGTGGTGCCCGATGTCGGGCCGATGAAGTCGACGCTTTCCGGCAGCGTCGCCACGTCCATGAAGGTGTTCCAGGTCTGTCCGACCAGCCAGTTGTTCCATTTCACGAAGGCATGGCGCAGTCGCGGCGAGAAGTTGTTGGTCGTTCTTTCGGTGCCGCCGGGCGTGGTCAGGAAATCCAGCTCGATGAAGCTTTCCAGCGTGTTCTCGCCGATCTGGTGGCTGGTGCCCAGGTTGAATCGGGTCTGCTTGGCGTGGGCGTCGAAGCTGGTCGAGTCCTCTCCGCCGATGGGCACGATCGCGGGCACGTAGAAGTCGCGTCCGATGCTGTCGCCCGAAACTTCGCCGTCGTCAAAATCCGAGACCATGAAGTCGGCCTTGATGTAGCCGCCGTAGGAGAAGGTCGGCTTGTCGGCCTTCTCGCCGGCCGCGGTGATCATCGGTTCGACCCTGCGATCGAGCTCTTCGATCCGCTCGCGCGCCTCGGCCGCTTCGGCGGACGCCTGGCGGGCCTCGGCCTCGGCCTGGCGCGCGCTCGCTTCGGCCTGCGCGCCGCTTGCGCCGCGCTGGTCAAGCAGGGTCTCGACCATGGACTCGAGCTCGGCGATCCGCCGCTCGAGCTCGGCCACCCGATCGCCGTCGGCCAGGACCGGCGAAGCGAACAGCACACCGGCCAGCAGCATGAACGCCATGTGCCGGATGAATTTCGTTTTATCGCGAATGGTTTGACTCATCACTTCCTCCCGTCTTTATGTTTAGCCATTTTTATCGATCGACTTACATCGATATAAACGCAAGTATCAACCTGAGTGAAGGTCACTGTCAATTCGCCCTTCGTCTAATACCCTTTGACCAGACGACCAGGCACCGAAACGCCGAAACGACCAAACGACCAAACGACGAACCGCCCCATGCGACCAAAGTCTAGCGACCGAGCCGTGCTTCGCCCTTTACAAGCGAGCTCGGGTTGAACGAAACTTAATGCAGGCCGCCGGGCCGTTCCGCGCCGGCCGCACGACGAATTGAAAGACGGTTTCAATCCAGGGTTCCCAAGGAGATATCCATGTCCGATGCGCACGAATTGAAGGATCGCTATCCGGTGTTCGAATCGATTGCACGCGACGCCCACGTCGACGCGCAGCGATTCGAGGCGTTGACCCGGAAGGCCGACCAGGATCCGGAAAGCTTCTGGGGCGACGTCGGCAAGCGGCTGGACTGGATCAAGCCCTACAGCCGGGTCAAGGACGTCTCGTTCGCCCTCGACGACCTGCACATCCGCTGGTACGACGACGGCACGCTGAACGTGTGCGCCAACTGCGTCGACCGGCACCTGGAAAAGCGCGGCGACCAGACCGCGATCCTGTGGGAAGGCGACGACCCCGAGCGCGACGCGAAGATCACCTACCGCGAGCTGCACGACCGGGTCTGCCGTTTCGCCAACGTGTTGAAGAAACACGGCGTCAACAAGGGCGACCGGGTCACGCTCTACCTGCCGATGATTCCCGAGTCGGCCGTGGCGATGCTGGCGTGTGCGCGCATCGGCGCGGTGCACTCGGTGGTCTTCGGCGGCTTCTCGCCCGACGCGCTGGCCGGGCGCATCATCGACTGCGATTCGAAGATCGTGATCACCGCCGACGCCGGCGTGCGCGGCGGGCGTTCGACGGGCCTGAAGAAGAACGTCGACGCGGCGCTGAAGAACCCGGACGCGGACAGCCGGGTCGAAACCGTGCTGGTGGTCCGCAACACCGGCGACCAGGTCGAATGGAACGACCGGCGCGACCACTGGTTGCACGACGAGCTCGAGCAGGTCGACGCCGAGTGCGCGCCGGAAGAGATGAATGCCGAGGACCCGCTGTTCATCCTCTACACCTCCGGCTCCACCGGCAAGCCCAAGGGCGTGCTCCACACCTCCGGCGGTTACCTGGCGTGGGCCAGCTACACCCACGAAGTCGTTTTCGACTACCGCGACGGCGAGATCTACTGGTGCACCGCCGACGTCGGCTGGGTCACCGGCCACAGCTACATCGTCTACGGCCCGCTGGCCAACGGCGCGACCACGCTGATGTTCGAGGGCGTGCCCAATTACCCCGACCACAGCCGCTTCTGGCAGGTCTGCGACAAGCACCAGGTCAATATCTTCTACACCGCGCCCACGGCAATACGGGCGCTGATGCGCGAAGGCAATGAACCGGTCGAGAAGACCTCGCGCAAGTCGCTGCGCATCCTCGGCTCGGTCGGCGAGCCGATCAACCCCGAGGCCTGGCACTGGTATTTCGAGGTCGTCGGCGACGAACGCTGCCCGATCGTGGATACCTGGTGGCAGACCGAGACCGGCGGCATCCTGATCAGCCCGCTGCCCGGCGCGACCGAGCTCAAGCCCGGTTCGGCCACCCGGCCGCTGCCCGGCATCCAGCCGGCGCTGCTGGGCCCGGAAGGCGAAACGCTGGAGGGCGCGGCCGAAGGCAATCTCGTCATCACCGACAGCTGGCCGGGCCAGATGCGCACCGTTTACGGCGATCACAAGCGCTTCGGCGAAACCTATTTCTCGGCCTACCCGGGCTATTACTTCACCGGCGACGGCGCGCGGCGCGACGCCGACGGCTTCTACTGGATCACCGGCCGGGTCGACGACGTCATCAACGTCTCCGGCCACCGCCTGGGCACGGCCGAGGTCGAATCGGCGCTGGTCGCTCACGGCGCCGTCGCCGAAGCCGCCGTGGTCGGCTTCCCGCACGACATCAAGGGCCAGGGCGTGTACGCCTACGTCACGCTGATGGAAGGCCGCGAAGGCGACGAAGACCTGGCCAGGGAGCTGGTCAAGTGGGTCAGGACCGAGATCGGTCCCATCGCCACCATCGACCACCTGCAGTGGGCGCCGGGGCTGCCCAAGACGCGCTCGGGCAAGATCATGCGGCGCATCCTGCGCAAGATCGCGGCCAACGAGCACGATCAGCTCGGCGATACCTCGACGCTGGCCGACCCCGACGTCGTCGACCACCTGGTCTCCAATCGCCGCCAGGACTGACCCTGGATTGCCATGACCCAGGATTCCCCATGACCCAGGAGCGTTCATGACCCGGGCTGGCACGACGAACCCCGGCCGCGCAGCTGCGACGTTTCGCTCGGTGCCGCGCGCCGCGTCCGGGATCGTGTGCGTCGGCGGCCTGCGCGTTCGCGAGGCGTCCGGGCCCCCGGGCCTGGCGCCGCCCCGGCCATGAACGGGCCGGACTGAGCGATGAACGCTTCCGCGCCCGTTTCGCCGGAAAAGCTGGTGGTCGTCGACGACCACCCGCTGTTCCGCGAAGCCCTGTCCGGATCGATCAAGGCGCACCTCCCGGAATGCGAAGTGCACGCCGTGGGAACGTTCGAAAAGCTCCAGGCGCTGCTGGACGAGCGCGCGGACCTGGACCTGGTGCTGCTCGACCTGCACCTGCCCGGCAACCACGGCCTGTCCGGCCTGGCGTGGCTGCGCGGCCACTATCCCGCGCTGCCGGTCATCCTGATCTCGGCCCACGACGATGCCGACATCATCCAGCGCGCGCTGGCCGACGGCGCGGCCGGCTTCCTGTCCAAGTCGGCCGAATCCGGGCTCATCATCGAGGCCATCGGCCAGGTCATGGCCGGCGAAACCTGGGTGCCCGACGGCATGCACTCGGTCCCCGGCGATCCCGACCAGAGCGAGCTGTCGCGTCGCGTCGGCGAACTCACGCCGCAGCAATACCGCATCCTGCTGATGCTGGGCGAAGGCCTGCTCAACAAGCAGATCGCCTGGGAACTCGACATCACCGAAGCCACCGTCAAGGCCCACATGACCGCCATCATGCGCAAGCTCGGCGTGCACAACCGCACCCAGGCCGTCACCCTGTTCAACCGCCTCGACGTCGGCCGCCAGGACTGGCAATAACCCAACGCGCCCGCCCGAAAACCGGCGCCGCAGCCATGCCCCGAATCGCTTGCACGGCAAGCGCCT
>JAWLEW010000004.1:0-2760 GCA_041685925.1 Wenzhouxiangellaceae bacterium
CTCTTGGAAAGGCAATAAGCATTCCCGGCAAGCCCTGCCTTGCAGCTAAGCGCTTTCCGACTCGCTGAAAGTTACAGGATTAACGACGGGGTACACTAGCGAATCGCGCCACGCCCGGCCCAGGCAATCGCCAGCGCGATGAAGAACGGAATCAGGCGTTCGGCGGCATCGCCCGGCGCGCTGGTCGTCAGGCTGAGCGCCACGGTCAGGCCGAAGCCCGTGATCATGGCGGCAAGCCGGAATCCCGGTTTTACGGTACCGGCCGCCAGCAGCACGATCAGCAGCGGCCCGAACGCGTTGCCCAGCCCCTGCCAGGCAAACAGCACGCGCTCGAAGATCGTGGCCGGCGAAAACAGCGCGAGCAGCACTGCCGCGATCCCGATCAGCACGATCACCAGGCGGTCGGCCAGCAGCGAAAGGTTGCCGCGCCGCAGGTCGTGACTGACCGCCGAGCCGGCGACCAGCAGCTGGCTGTCGGAGGTCGACATGATGGCGGCAAGCACGCCGCCGGCGATGATTCCGCCCAGTGCGGCCGGCAGCAACTCCGCGCTGAGCAGCAGCAGCGCCGACTCGCCGTCGACCAGTTCGGGCAGGATTACGCGCGCCGACCAGCCCAGCACGACCATGCCGACGTAGATGACCGCGGCCCAGGAAAGCGCCACGGCCCGCGCGAAGCGGATCGACTCGGGCCGTTCCAGCGCCATGAAACGGTTGACCACGTGCGGCTGGCCCGGATAGCCCAGGCCGATCCCGAAAAGGCCGGCGACGAAGACCACGGCCAGCGGCAAATCGGGCTGGTCGACAAGCGCCAGCAGCGACGGATCGTCCAGCGCCGCCAGCCCGGAATGAATTCCCGCCGGTCCGCCCACCGCCAGCAGCGCGAATGCCGGCAGGACCAGCGCTACGAACAGCATCATCAGCCCCTGCAGCGCATCGGTCACGCTGGCGGCCCAGAAACCGCCCAGGAATACGTAGCCGACCACGATGACCGCACCACCGATGATGGCTGCCGTACTGCTGACCGGCATTGCCGCTTCGATCGCGGTGCCGGCCGCCTGGAACTGGGAGGCGATATAGAAGGTGAAGCAGAACAGGATGATGCCGGCGCCGAACATCCGCAGCACGCGCTGCGGGCCCTCCGGCATGCCGCTGCCCAGGAATTCCACCAGCGTCAGGGCATTGTTGGCGTGGCTGGCCGGCTGCAGCCGGGGCGCGATGAAGATCCAGTTGATTGCAAAGCCCGAAACCACTGCCGGAACCAGCCACATCGCCTGCAGGCCCCACGTATAGGCGGCACCGCTCACCCCCAGCAGTGTCCAGGCCGAGGATGAACTCGCCGACGCACTCAGGGCAGCCACGATCGGCCCCATCCGGCGTCCGGCCAGGTGGAAGTCGGAGGCGCTCGCGGTGCGGCGCTGGGCCCAGATGCCGATGGCAAGCAGCGCGACGAGATAGAACATCATGGTTGCAGTCAGCATGCGGGGCATTATGGCCAAGCCCGCCGCACGATGTCGGCATCCCGTCAGGCAATCGTCGACGAGGACTGACCGGCCGCATGCCGGCGCGCTAGAATGACGCCTCGAATCCGAATCGACCGGACCCCCTTTCATTCCACGATCCAGCTTCGATGACCAGCTCCGTGAACCGGCATGACGCAGACGATCACCATGGCAATGACAAGCCGGGCCTGATCCGGCTCGCCTGGATCGCGGCACGTCCGCACACCCTCCCGCTGTCGCTGTCCCCGGTATTGGCCGGAAGCGTCGTGGGCTGGATCGAGAGCGGCAGCTTTCGTCCCGACATCCTGATCGCCGGCGGCCTGGCCGCGGCGGCGATCCAGATCGGCACCAACCTGCACAACGACGCCTCCGACACGCTCAACGGCACCGACAGCGTCGATCGCGTCGGCCCGATACGCGTAAGCCAGCGCGGCTGGGTCACGCCGGCCCAGATGCTGCGCGCCTCCCACCTGGTGTTTGCCCTCGCGATCCTGTTCGGCAGCTACCTGGTCGCACTGGGCGGGCTGCCGATCCTGCTGATCGGCCTGGTCTCGATCATCGCCGCCTACGGCTATTCCAGCGGCCCGTGGCCGATCTCGCGCGGCCCGTTCGGCGAGTTGTTCGTGCTGGTGTTCTTCGGCCTGGTCGCGGTCGGCGGCATCGCCTGGCTGCATACCGGCCAGCTCAGCACTGCGGCGGTACTGGTCGGGCTGGTCGTCGGGCTGCCGGCTTCGATGGTGCTGCTGATCAACAACGCGCGCGACATCGAAAGCGACCGGGCCGCGGGCCGCCGAACCCTGGCCATCGTGCTGGGCCGCCGCGGTTCGCGTCGACTGTTCGTGGTTTTTCTCGTGGCCGTCGCCGCCAGCCTGGTCCTGCTGGCCCTCCAGGGCGGTCCCTGGCTGGGTGCGCTGGCCGGACTGGGAGGGCTACTGACCGCGGTGCCGATCTGGAACCGGCTGGGAGAGAACGCCCCGCCCGAAGCATTCAATGCAAGCCTCAAGGGTACGGTACGCTTCCAGCTGGCCCTGACCGCCGTCGTCTGCGCCGGCCTGCTGCTCGTCGCGCTGATCAACTTCTGAAAGCCCCGTTCTGCGACCAGGCGACCGCCGGGAATACTCGACCGAAAGCTCGTCAATGAACCCGTCGATCCAGAAGCGAATCCGCCCGGCGGCTTGTCGCGCCAACTTTTTGATCTGTGCCTTCGGCACCGGATTCGGCGCGGATCGATCGCTTCAGTTCGACGCGTAGCGAGGCGGTT
>JAWLEW010000004.1:2860-21626 GCA_041685925.1 Wenzhouxiangellaceae bacterium
CGTAGCGAGGCGGTTCCGGGGTTGCGCAGCTGCGCCTTTTTGCGACCGAGCGAACCGCGTCCAGTCTCAATCGTGGAGAAATTCGTCTGAGGCCGTAGCGAGCGAGTGTCTGCCGGTGGCCGCCGGAGCGCAGGAACCGCAATGCACATACCGGTGCCTGAGGATTCCGAGCACCGTCGGACGCCGGCAGACGCTCGCGCAGTAGGCCTCAGGCGAATTTCTAGTAGCGGCCGCCGCGTTTGTAGACATAGTTCGCCAACTCCTGCGCTTCCTTGTTCATGCGCATCAGGTTGACGTGGGTGATCCGGAACAGCGCGCGCATGACCTTGTAGACCAGTTTCGGCTTGTCGTCCAGCAATGATTCCAGCGCTTCGGGCGTCAGGCTGTATATCGTGGCGTCGCCGCGCGCGCGCAACGTGGCCTGGCGTGGGAGCCGGTCCACGAACGCCCGGGTCCCGGCAAACTCGCCGGGACTCATCAAGTAAACGTGCTCCATTTCTCCATGCCCGGAGCTGAGCACTTCCAGGCGGCCCTCGGCAAGCAGGAACAGGCGCGAGTCTTCCTCGCCCTCTTCGACCAGCGTCTCGCCGTCGCTCAGCGAACGGCTTTCCATGGCTTCGGCCAGCACCTTTTCTTCGCCCGGATCCAGTTCCTCGCCGAGAAAGGAATTCTTGAGTTTCTGCAGATCAATCGAGTCGTTCATTCCAAAAACACCGCGTTTTGAGGTCCATTGTCGAAGCCGATTATGAAGCAACGCGACCCGGCTTTTTTGCGGCAGGTCATATTCGGCCCATGCCGTCGGTGTGCGCTTGCACGTCGTCCGTTCGTCGCGATTTGTCGCGCCAGCATCCGTGGTGACCGGGTCGGGTCAGAACGGCATACCGCCTCCGCCGCCGGACATGCCGCCGGGCAGCCGTTTCATCATCTTCTGCATCGCGGCCTTGCTGCCGGCCTTTTTCATCATTTTCTGCATCTGCTTGTGCTGCTTGAGCACCTTGTTGACGTCCTGGATATGGGTGCCCGACCCTTGCGCGATGCGACGCTTGCGCGAGCCGTTGATGGTGTCGGGATAGCGCCGCTCCTTGGGCGTCATCGAGTTGACCACGGCAATCATGCGTCGGGTCTGGGAATCGTCTAGCCGGGCCTGGGCAGCCTGCGGCAGGTTGCCCATGCCGGGCAGCTTCTCGGCCAGCGAGCCCAGTCCGCCGAGCTTTTCCATCTGTTCCAGCTGGCTCTTGAAGTCGTCCAGCCCGAACCGGCGCGAGCCCTTGCCCACCTTGCCGGCGAGCTTTTTGGCCTGCTTGTCGTCGACCTGGCGCTGTACGTCCTCGACCAGGCTGAGCACGTCGCCCATGCCGAGAATTCGCGAGGCCAGGCGATCCGGGTGAAACGGCTCCAGGCCGTCGAGCTTTTCGCCGGTTCCGAGGAACTTGATCGGCACGCCGGTCACCTGGCGCACCGACAACGCGGCGCCGCCGCGCGCGTCGCCGTCGATCTTGGTCAGGACCACGCCGGTCAGCGGCAGCGCCTCGTGGAAGGCTTTAGCCGTGTTCGCCGCGTCCTGGCCGGTCATCGAATCGACCACGAACAGGATTTCAGCCGGCTCGGTCGCTTCCTGCACGCGGCCGATCTCGTCCATCATGGCTTCGTCGATCGCCGTGCGGCCGGCGGTATCGATGATCACGACATCGGCCACGCGGCGCCTGGCTTCGGCAACGGCGGCCCTGGCGATCTCGACGGCATCGTCGGCGCTCGAATGGCGATAGAAATCAGCGCCGGCCTGCCCGGCCACGGTTTCGAGCTGATCGATGGCGGCCGGCCGGTAGATATCGGCCGAGGCGACCAGGACTTGCTTGTCGTGCCGTTCGCCGATCAGCTTCGCCAGCTTGCCGGTCGTCGTGGTCTTGCCGGCGCCCTGCAGCCCGGCCATCAGGATCACGACCGGCGGCTGGCGGTTCAGCGCCAGCGGCGCCGAATCGCCGCCGAGTACATGGACCAGTTCGTCGTGGACGATCTTGATCAATGTCTCGCCGGGCTTGAGGCTGCCGAGCACGTCCTTGCCCACCGCCTTGTCGCGGACCCGGTCGATGAACGATTTGACCGCCGGCAGCGCGACATCGGCCTCCAGCAGCGCGCGGCGGACGTCGCGCAGCGCTTCGGAGATGTTTTCCTCGGTGAGCTTGCGGCCGCGCAGGCGATTCAGCGAATCGCCCAGCCGCTGACTGAGTTGATCGAACATGGAATTCTTGGGTTTGGAGCCTGTCGCGATTATACTGACACGCTGACCGGTTCTGAGCAGGCAAGCCGTTGAATTCTTCCTACATGCTCCAAATCATCGCACCCGTACTGTACCTGGCGGCGGCCGTGGTGCTCGGCTATGCCATTCACCTGGAGCGCGATGCGCTGAAACGCGTCGGCGTGGCGATCGCCATTCTCGGCGTGCTCGCGCACGCCGGGTCGTTCGCGATCGAGTTCGCCCGACTGGGTGGACCCAGCGCGGATTTCTTCAGCGCGTTGTCACTGGTCTCGCTGATGATCCTGCTGGTGCTGCTGGTCGGCATGCTGCGCTATCGGGTACTCGAAATCCTCCCGCTGGCGCTGCCGGGCGCGGCATTCATGATGCTGCACAAACTGGTCATTTCGCCCGAACCGGTCGCCCTGGAGACCGGCTCGGCCATGCTCGATCTTCACGTCACCGCGTCGCTGATTTCCTACAGTCTGCTCAGCATTGCGGCGGTCACGGCGCTGTTCATCGCCATGCTGCATAATCTTTTGCATCGCCACAAGGGTGCGGTACTGATCGAAATCCTGCCACCGCTGGTGGTCATGGAAAACATGCTGTTCAAGATGATTGCCGCCGGCTGGATCATTCTCTCGATCAGTCTTGCGACCGGATTCTTTTTCGTCGACAACCTTTTCGCACAGCACCTGGCGCACAAGACCTTTCTGTCGATCATTTCCTGGCTGGTGTTCGGCCTGTTGCTGGCCGGGCGGTGGCGTTACGGCTGGCGCGGAATGCGCGTGGTGCGGCTGTGCCTGATCGGCATGGCGATCCTGTTGCTGGCCTATTTCGGCAGCAAGGCCGTGCTGGAACTGCTGCTGGATCGACGCTGGCAGGCCGGATAGAACGCAATCCCGACGCGCCGCCCAAGGTCTTTTCCGGATCACCGATTGCAAACCCTGAACCCAATGACTTCAAAGAATTCGACAGCCACGGACGACCGGCTCATGGTGCAGCAGGCCCGCCGGCTGGTTCCCGATCTCTTGACCCGGCGCGGCTGGATCTACTGGCTGGATTTCACGCTTACCGCGATTCTTTCATGGCTCCTCGTCGCCGTGTACTTTACCGCCGAACCATGGTCGCCAATCCAGTTGCTGGCGATGCTGCTGGCCGCGATCGGGCTGTTTCGCGCCGGGACCTTCATCCACGAGATCGTGCACTTCCGCCGCGGCGAAATGGTGCCGTTCAAGTGGGCCTGGAATCTGCTGCTGGGTTTTCCCATTCTTTCGCCGTGGGTCATCTACAGCAACCACATCGAGCATCACACCCAACAGCATTACGGCACGCCGGGCGATGGCGAATATCTGCCGCTGGCGGCAGCCCCGCCGGTCGAGACGCTCAAATACCTGGCCCAGGTTCCGGTGTTGCCGCCGCTGGCCCTGATTCGCTTCGGCATCCTGGGACCGCTGTCGCATCTGTCGCCGAAGCTGCGCGAATGGCTGCTCACGCGCGCATCGGCCGCAGTTACCAACCCGTACTACCGAAAGCGCTTTTCGGCCAGGCTGGAACCCGAACTGACCCGCTCGGAATGGTTCTGCTTCGGGTGGATCGTAGTGCTGATCGGCCTGACCCTGTTCGGGCCGGTTCGACCAATCCACTGGCTGATGGCCTGGGCGCTGCTGTCCCTGACGGTTGGCCTGAACTGGGTTCGCAACCTCGCCGCGCACGGCTATGGACACGACGGCTCACCGCTGGAAAAAGCCGGCCAGATCGCCGATTCGATCAACATTACCGGCCAGACCTGGCTGACGATCTGGCTGTTTCCGGTCGGCCTGCGCTACCACGGGCTTCACCACCTGTTGCCGGACCTCCCGTATCACCAGCTGGGCCGCGCGCACAAACGGCTGGCGAGGCGGCTGCCGCCGGATCATCCCTACCATCGCTGCAACCGGAAAAGCTACTTCAATGTAATCGGCGACCTGCTCGCCGGCACCTGGCGAAACCGCCAACGCCGCGACGTGATCGCCCGCTGGCAAGCCGGAAACTGACGCCAATCGATATGGAAACCCTGAACGCGTCTCGATCCGCCGACGCGGAACCGGGCCGGGCGCGCGGCGGGCTGTCCGCCCTGGTCAACCCGCTCAGCTTTCGCATGAGCCTGCGCGAACGCGCTTCCCGGACGGCGGATCTCGTGCGTTCGCACGGCGGCACGGTTTTCGAAGTCAGCGATCTGGACCAGATCGAGCAGGCCCTGGCGCAAATCCGGCACGGGCCCATGGACCGGCTGATCATTGCCGGGGGCGACGGCACGCTGCAGGGCGCGGTTTCCTGGCTGGCGCGCCATGTCCCGCCCGAATCCATGCCGCAACTGGTGCTGCTCAGCGCCGGGCGCACCAACTACGTGGCCGAAGACATCGGCACCCGCAGTCATTTCCTGGCCACGCTGCAGACCGTGCTGTCCAGGGACCCGGAGCGATTGCATCCGGTGCGCCGCCCGACGCTGAAACTCGAACACCCGTCGATCGGCGAGCAGCACGGCTTCTTCCTGGCCGGCGCCATGGTCGACGAGGTGATTCGCTTTGTTCACGATTGGCAAAGCCGCGGCACCGGCTGGCTGCGCCGCCGCCACGCGGCCTCGATCGCCGGCGTGACGGGGCTGGCGCTGCAGCGCGCCGCGGGGCGCTACCGGTTCGACCTGCCGCGCCTGAAGATCGAGACCGACGGTCGCGGTCACCCGGAAGCGATATTGCGTTTTTTGCTGCTGAGCACGCTCAACCACGATCGCAGCCTCGTCGATCCCTATGCCCGGCGCGGCGCCGGACCGCTTCGGGTCACCGCCATCCGCAAGGACGCAAAGCGGCTACCATGGCGTTTATGGAAAGTGGCCCGCGGCCGGTTCAGCGCAGGAATGAATTCCGATAATGGATATATTTCAGGACTTTATCGTAATATTGTGATTCATAATATACGTTCGATTGTGCTCGACGGCCAGGAATTCGAACTGGATCGCAGCGAAGCCCTTCGCGTTTCGGCCGGTCCGGTCTTCACTTTTCAGCGCCCATGAGCACGCTGCAACAACACATGGCGGACGACCTGGCGGCCGGTGCACCCGACGGCCTGGCGCCGCTGATCGCGCGAATCCGGGCGCGATGCGGTCCGGCGCTGCGTGCCGTTGTGCTGTACGGCTCCACCCGCCGCAGCGCCAACGTACACGACGGGCTGGTCGACCTGATGGCCATCGTCGATGACTATCGCGCCGTCCACGGCATCGGCTTGACCGCAATGCTCAATCACCTGCTCCCGCCGAACGTGTATTACCTGGAAGCCGGCGCGGCCGACGAACGCGTGCGGTGCAAATTCATCATCGTGTCGGAAAGGAACTTCCATACGCGCACCGGCGGCGGCCTGGACGGCTATTTCTGGGCCCGTTTCACCCAGCCCTGCCGGCTGGTCTGGAACGCCGACGACGCGGCCGCCGCCTTCGTCGCCGAATGCCGCGCGCGAGCGGCGGCGCATTTTGCAGCCGAAGGCCTGCGCCTGGGCAATGGCGAATTCGACGCGCGCGATTTCTGGGTCCGCGCGATTTCGGCAACCTACGGCTGCGAACTGCGGCCGGAACCGCCCGGCGCGGCGGAAGCGCTGATCGGACGCGACCCGGCTTTCTGGGATGGGCTGAGCGAGGCCCTGCTCCCCGAACTGCCAGGCGTGGCCGCAACCGGCGATCACGCCTGGCGCATCGAACTTTCCGCATCCAGGCGTCTTGCCGGCCGGCTGCGCTGGAAGTTTCGTGGCGGCTGGAGCAAAGCGCTGAACCTGGCGCGCCTGCTCAAGGCGGCCGGCACCTTTGCCAACGGCGTGGATTACCTGAGCTGGAAGCTCGAGCGGCACAGCGGCATCAAGGTCGAGGTCACCGATGCGATGCGCCGGCACCCGCGACTGGCGTCGTGGAAACTGCTGATCCGGATGTGGCGGAACGGGGCGCTGGGATGACCCGGCCCGTTCAATCATCGCGGGCCGATCGAGGCGCCGCCGACATGCTGGTCAACCTGTTCCGACGCTATCCGGGCCGCAGCGTCGCGGTACTGAGTGCGCTGCTGGTGGCCAGCCTGCTCGACGGCCTGGGCCTTTCGACGCTGCTTTCGCTGATCTCTCTTTCCAGCCAGGCGGGAGACGATGCCGGCGCCGCGCTGGCCGACACCGAAGACCCCTCGCTGCCCGAACAGTTGATCGATGCCGCTTTCGGCAGCGTGGGCATAGAACCGACCCTGGCCTGGCTGCTGGGTCTGGGCATCGTGCTGATCCTGTTCAAGACGCTGGTGGTGCTGCTGGCCAACCGCCAGGTGGGCTACGCGGTCGCCCAGGTCGCCACCGATCTCCGCCTGGACCTGGTGCAGGCGGTCGCGGCCAGCCGCTGGCGCTATTATCTTTCCAAATCGGTGGGCAGCCTGGCCAATGCCATGGCCACCGAGGCCCAGCGCGCATCGGAGGGCTATCTGCAGGGCGCGATCATGTCGGCCCAGCTGATCACCGCCGTGGTCTACACGGCGCTGGCGTTCATGATTTCATGGCAGGTCACGCTGGGCGCGCTGGCGCTGGCCGCGCTGGTGCTGGGCGGCCTCAATATCCTGGTGCGCACCGCCGGCAGGGCCGGCCGGCGCCAGACCGGGCTGCTCAAGATCATTCTTTCGGCCATGACCGATCAGCTGGCTGCGATCAAGCCGCTGAAGGCAATGGCGCGCGAGGATCGCTTCGACACACTGATCTCCGGCCAGACCCGGCAGCTCAACAAGGCGCTGCGCAAGCAGGTCTTTTCCAAGGAGGCCATGAAAGCGCTGCAGGAGGCCGTGCTGGTCGTACTGGCGGCCATCGGCCTGGTCATCATGCTGGCGGTTCTCGACATGACGCTGTCGGCGGCCATGGTGCTGATATTCCTGCTCGCGCGGGTCGTGACGCTGCTGTCCAAGGCCCAGCGCGCCTGGCAGCACATGGCCATTTCGGAAAGCGCTTACTGGTCGCTGCATGAAGCCATCGACGAGGCACGCGCCGAACGCGAGGCCCGCCGCGGCGACCTGGAACTCGAGCTCGACCGCGCCATAAGCTTCGAGGGCGTCAGCTTCGCCCACCCCGACCACCCGGTATTCATCGGACAATCGCTTGAAATCCGGGCCGGCGAGCTGACCGTGATCACCGGCCCATCGGGTTCGGGCAAGACCACCCTGATCGACCTGGTCGCCGGTCTGCTGCGGCCGGATTCGGGCCAGGTGCGCGTCGATGGCGTCGACCTGGACCGGGCGGACCAGAAGCTGTGGCGGCGCGGGATCGGTTACGTGCCGCAGGAAGCGCTGCTGGTCAACGACTCGGTATTCAACAACATCACGCTGGGCGCGCCGGAGCTCGGCCGCGAAGACGTCGAACGCGCGTTGCAGAAAGCCGACGCGCTGGAGTTCGTGACGCGCATGCACGGCGGCCTCGATGCGTCGGTGGGCGAACGCGGCGGCCGGCTGTCGGGCGGTCAGCGCCAGCGCCTGGCGATCGCCCGGGCCCTGGTGCACCAGCCCCGGCTGCTGATCCTCGACGAGGCGACCAGCAACCTCGACCACGCCTCGGAACAGGCCGTGCTGTCGACGATCGCCCACCTGAAACGCGAACTGACCATGCTGGCGGTAACTCACCAGACCGGCATGCTCGATCTCGCCGACCGGATCTATACCGTGCGTGACGGTCAAATCGACCGCACGCAGCCGAAGCCATGAGTGCGCGACGAATGCGCACGCTGCGGCGCAAGCTTGCCCGGGCCGCCGGCATCGGCCTCAGCGGCCTGGCAAGCCGGGGCGGGCCGGCACGCATCCGTCGGATCGGCAAGGCGATCGGCGCGCTGCATTACTGGGCGACCTGGCCGGTCAACCGACGGCTTCGCCGCGACGTCGCACGCGCCCTGGGCGTTTCCCGGCGCCACGCCGCAGGCATTCTTCGCGAGGCGTTTCGCCAGAACGACCGCGCCGTGTTCGAAATCCTGTCGCTGGCCCACCCTGCCTGCGACCCGGAAGCCATGATCGACGATGTCAGCATCGACGGGATGGACGCCCTGCCGCGGTCGGCCGGTGACGGCCGCGGCGCAATCCTGCTGGGCATGCACATGGGCAACGGTATCCTGATGGCCGCGCGGCTGGCGCGCGTGGGTTTCCCCGTCCACGTCGTGTTCCGCGACCCCAGGCGCCTGCCGCCGGGCCTGCTGGCGCGCAGCCTGGAACGCAGCGGCTGCATACCCGTAGCACTGGACCGCGAAAACCCCACCCGCAGCTTCCGGCAGATGCTCCGGATCCTCAATTCCGGCGGCATGCTGTACGTGCTGATGGACCAGGCCAACAAGGGCGAGGGCGCCCAACGGGTGTTTCTCGGCAAGACCCTGCGCATGCCCTCGGGCATTCCCCGCCTTGCGGTTCGCAGCGGTGCGCCGGTCATCCCGATCCACGCCGAATCGGCCGACCGGGGATGGCAATTCCACGTTCATCCGACGCTGCGGGCCGAAACCGGCGAGGCCATGCTCGATGCGATGATCGAGTCGATGCAGGACCAGATCCGGCAGCGCCCGGCGTTGTGGGCCTGGCACCACCGGCGCTGGAAACGCTATCATTTCCAATCCGAATCCTGAAACCGTCGAATTGCCATGCCGCTGATCACGCAGAGAATCGTTCGTGGGCTGACCCCGTTCATCGACCCGATCCTGACCCCGGCCACGCGTCAGCGGCCGGAAAAGATCATCCTGGGCGTCCGGCCCGGCCATCGACCCAGCGACAAGCCGCCGGTGCGCATCTTCCTGGGTTCCGAGCGGCGCCAGTTCCGCGCCGAGCGGGTCTTCATCTGGTCGGTCGAAAAGCACCGCGACCCCAGCCGAATCTATGAGATTCATCTGCTCAAGGGGCTCAAGGGCTACGTCAGCGGCTTCTGGATCACCGGCTTCACCAATTACCGCTTCGCCATTCCGCATTTCTGCGACTATCAGGGCCGGGGCATATACAACGACGTCGACCAGGTCTGGCTGACCGATCCGGCCGAACTGTTCGACCGCGACATGGGCAAGGCCGGATTTCTTTCGATCAACGACCACGACACCTCGGTCATGTTGATCGACTGCCGGCGCATGTCCGGGGTCTGGAACCGCGACGCGGTGGTCAAGACCACGCGCAAGCGCATCGAGGCGCGGGCCCGCGCAGCCGGCCTCTGGGGCGAAATGGAAGGCCGGTTCAATGCCCGCGACAAGGAATACGAGCCCGGCGAATCGGCCTGCGTGCACTTCACTACGCTGCATACCCAGCCCTGGCGGCCTTTCCCGGAATGGTTCGTCTACCAGGACAACCCGACCGGGTCGCTGTGGTTCGAGCTCGAACGCGAGGCCGATCAGGCCCATTTCCTGCCGGTCTCGGCCCTGCGCCCGTCGCTGGCCTGGCCGGACACTTCGCTGGCGCTGTCGGCGCGCGACGACGGTCCTGAAATCACCCGGCTGCTCGGCGTGCATCCGGCCGCCGACCTGCATGCCGACACGCGGCGGGTCCGGGGGCTGCTGGAGCGCGTGCCGGACGCCGATCTGCCGTGGGTGCTGGACCGCCTGTTCGCGATGAGCGCCAACCTCGAGATCGAACTGCGCGAACCGATCTGGATTCGCCGCGGCAAGCCACGACGCAGCCTCCACTTCTGGATCGAACAGCTGCACCTGGCGCAACGACTCAATCCCGAAACGCGCTGGCGCCTCGAGCGGCGCGTGGGAACGAGACGCCGGGTGCTGACCGGCGGCCCGCTCCCGGAAGGACCGGTGGCGACCGTTTCCGGTCCCGGCGCACGTACCCGCAGCAAGGCCGAAGCCGTGGGCGGCGCCCTGGCGCGCGTCAGCGGGCGCGAAATGATTCGCGTCGGCAGGCATGGCGGACGCGTGGTCAACGGCGTGCGGGCGCTGACGGGTCGAGGACTGATCGACGACGCCGATCCGGCGCCGGCGATTCTCGTCGCATCGGGTGCGCTGGCCGCACGTGCCGCCCGGCGCGCAGTCGCGCGCAGCGAACGGCCCCCGGCGCTGGTGCTCGTCGGACGCAATGCCGGGCGCGTGCCCGAACACGCCGGCGTAGCCGTCAGCATGGCGCACCACGATCTTCCGCCGCACCCGAACCGGATCACCACGCTGCTCGGTTTCGGTCACCGCGACGAATGGCAGCCCGCCGTAGATACGCGTCGATGGCAGGACTGGCTCGAGTCGCGGCCCCGCTGCGCCCTGATCGTGGGCAGAAATCCGCACGGCGACTGGTCGAGCAGCGAACTCGAAGTCCTGCTCAACGATGCGCGGCAATGGGCTCGGGAACGAAACGCCCGCCTGCTGATCGTCACGACAAGACACTCGGCGGCCGCCGGGCCGTGGCTGCAACGGCGCGCCGACGAGAATGTGGACGTTTACGCCTGGCGCCGCGATGATGACGATGATCCCTACAGCATAGCGCTGGAACACGCAGGCGCGCTGTTGATCGCCGGGGGGACACCCGGGGTATTGCAGGATGCCGTGGCCGGACCCAAACCGGTCTACCTGGTGCCCTGGCTGGAGCATCCCGGTGCGTGGAAGCGGTTTGCCTCAAGCGTCGCCGCGCGCGCTTTCCGGCCCAGCTACAACAAACGCGGCAGCATTCGCCCGCAGCAGGGCCTGACCTATGTCTGTGCGCGCCTGGTCGAGCGCGGCTGGGTCCTGCCGCCACGCGGTCTGGCCGACTGGCAGCGCCTGCTGGTCGAGCGGGGACTGGCCGCGTGGATCGGCTCCCGCGCCATTCCATCCAGGCGTCACGTCGCGGAGTTGACGTCGGTGTGCCACCGGATCATGCGACGGCTGGAGCCGAACGCCGACGCGCCCGGCGCAGGCAAAGACAAGGTCCGTCCCTAGAACCATGACCGGGACCTGTGGTCAAAACTGGACATGACGTTTATGCACAAATGCTTCGGTATCGATCGCGCCGGCATGGCCTCGGCCATTCTTTTCTGGGTGCTGGCGGCTCCGGCCAGCGCCGAGATCTATCGCTGCATGGATGGCGATACCACGGTCTTTTCCGACGTGCCCTGCTCCCAGGGCGCCGAAGTGCACAGGAGCGAGGGCAGGATCAGCGTGGTGAACCCGGCCGACAACCTCGACCAGATTGCCGCGAGCAACAAGACGTTCCTGGAGCAGCGTCGCCAGGCACTGACGCAGCAGCGCGAGTACGCGGCCGAACAGCAACGCGAAGCGCAGCAACGACAACGCCGCAGCGAAGCGCTCGAGCAAGCGCAGCGTTACCGGACCGTCGTCGGCCACCTGGGGCATTCGGCCTTCGGAGTGCGGCCGATCGATCCGCGCACCGATTCGCGGCGGCAACGGCCGGACGGCTCGGAGGAACCGACGCGGCGAACATTGCTGTCGCGCTCCGGCGGGAACCAGCCCAACATCCTGCGCTGATTCAGTACTCCCTACCAGTGAATCCCGCGCATCAGGCTGGCAAAAGCCACCTGTTCCTGGGTCGCCCTGCCCTCGCTGCTGCTGGGCCGCTCGCCACGGGCCGCGGCTGAATCGGGGAACATTCGGAACGCCGAGTTCATGACGATCTCGGAAATCTTGGGCGTCAGCGCATGCAGTACCGAGGCGAAGATGCCCAGACGGGTGGCAATCCGCTGCGGACGATAGATCACGGCCTGCTTGACCATGTCCGCGGCGTCCTCGGGCGTGATCGTCGGCACCGATTCGTAAATCTTGGTCGGCGCGATCATCGGTGTCCGGACCAGCGGCATGTTGATGGTGGTAAACGCCACGCCGGTGTCGTTGAACTCGGCCGCAGCACAGCGCGAAAATGCGTCCAGTGCGGCCTTGGAAGCCACATACGCAGAAAAGCGCGGCGCATTGGTCAGCACGCCGATCGACGAGATGTTGATGATGTGGCCGCTGCGCCGCTCGGCCATCGGCGGAAGCAGTCCCAGGATCATCTTCAGCGAGCCGAAATAATTCAGCTGCATGCAGCGCTCGAAGTCGTGGAAGCGGTCATACGAAAGCGCAATCGATCGCCGGATCGAGCGTCCGGCATTGTTGACCAGCACGTCCACCGCGCCATGATCGGCCAGCACCCGGGCGCACAGCTTGTCGGTGGCGTCGTAGTCGGCCAGGTCGCAGGTATAGGTGAATGCAGTCCCGCCATCGGCCTCGATTTCCTTTTTCGTCTCCGCGAGTTCGGCTTCCTTGCGCGCAACGATAATCACCTTTGCCCCGGCTTCGGCCATCATCACGGCAGTAGCCTTGCCGATGCCCGACGAGCCGCCGGTCACCAGGACCACCTTGTCACTGACGTGTCCGCTGAGCGAACGATCGATGAACAGATCCGGGTCGAGGTGACGCTCCCAGTAGTCCCACAGCACCCAGGCGTAATCCTCCAGAGGCGGCACCTTGATCCCCGAACCCTTGAGCGCGCGATCGGTTTCACGCGTGTCGAAACTGGTCGGATAATTGAAAAAGCTCAGCACGTCCTTCGGGATGCCCAGGTCGCTGAGTACCTGGTTGATGATCCGGCGTACCGGCGGCAGCATTCCGATGCCCTGCTTGACCGGCTGCGGGATGAGATTGAACAACCGTGCATCGATGCGCATGGACATCATCGGTGCATGCGCGGCCTCGGCGAACAGGTTCATGACCTCGCCGATGCGCTTTGGATTGGGATCGGTCAGGTGGAAGCAACTGTTGTCCAGCCGGGGCTTGTGGGCGATGTGGTCCATCGCGCGGGCGACGAAATCCACCGGCACCAGGTTGATCCGGCCACCTTCCAGGCCGAGCGTCGGCACCCAGGGCGGCAGCATGCGTCTGAGCTTCTGGATCAGCTTGAAAAAGAAATAAGGCCCGTCGATCTTGTCGATTTCACCGGTCTTGGAATGTCCGACCACGATTCCGGGCCGGTAGATGCGCCACGGAATCTCGCATTTGCGCCGTACCAGGCCCTCGGAATCGTGCTTGGTGCGGAAATAGGGATGATCCAGCCCCGTGGCCTCCTCGAACATATCTTCGCGGAACGCGCCCTGAAACATGCCGGCCACGGCGATCGAGGAGGTGTGATGGAAACACTTCGCGCCGACCGCGGCGGCGAAGTCCATGGCGTTCTGCGTACCCTCGATATTGACCTTTTCCTGCGACTCGGCGCTGGCGCTGAGGTCGTATACGGCGGCCAGGTGAAACACGTGCCTGACCTTGCCCTGGAGCTTTTCCATGTCCGCCTTCGACACCCCGAGCCGGGGCTTGGTGAGATCGCCGCCGACGGCGATGACCCGCTTGCTCGCCTCGCTCCAGCGCTCGGCGACCAACGCGTTGAACTTCTTTTTGGAACCGCGGCGCACGAGCACGTAGACGTTGCCGCGGCGCTGGAGCAGCTGATCGATGAGATTGCGGCCGATGAATCCGGTCCCTCCCGTCACGAAATAGGCCATCCGTGAGTTCTCCTTTCTTGTTGCATTGAACGATGTTGCCAAGAGTACCGGCCTTGGCTCCGCAACGCCAGCCCCGATCGACGCCGGGCCGCGGATTCCGCACCGGACCGTTGACCTTGGCGCACGCGCGTGCTAAGAAGTAACCTGACGAGTCGAACCAGAAGGGAAGCACCAGGTGAGTGATCTGAAGCAGGAATTCGAGCAGGCATCGGAGCGCGTCAAGCAACTGGACCAGCGGCCGGACAACGACACCTTGCTCAAGCTCTACGCCCTGTACAAGCAAGGGGCCGAAGGGGACGTCAGCGGCGAACGGCCCGGTTTTTTCGATTTCGTGGGCGTGGCCAAGTACGAAGCCTGGGAGAAGCTCAAGGGCACCGAGCGGGAAGAGGCGATGAAGCGCTATATCGACCTCGTCGACTCTCTGACGGGCTGAGGGGCCGGCGCGCTCGCCCGCGCATGTCCCGCTCCCGCACGCCCGAGCGCATCGCCGAAACCGCGCTGGCGCTGTTCAACGCGTTCGGCGAACCGAACGTGACGACCAATCGCATCGCCGACGAACTCGAGATCAGTCCGGGCAACCTGCACTACCATTTCAGGACCAAGCAGGATCTCATCGACACGCTTTTCGGCCGCTTCGAGCAACGCATGCTCGAACTGCTGGGCGGAGACGGAATCGACGAAGCCGACGTCGAGGATGCCTGGCTTTTCCTGCACCTGGTGTTCGAAAACATTGCGGCATACCGGTTCATCTACCGCGATCTCAACGAGCTGTGCACCAGAAGCCGGGATCTTCGCCGACGCATCCGCGCGATCCTGAAACTCTCGATGCGCACGGCCTCGGACCTGTTGGGCGCGCTGGAGCGCAGCGGTCAGCTCGAAGCAATGGCACTGGAGCGCGAAGCGGTGGTCCGCAATGTCGTGTTGATCAGCAGCTACTGGATCGCGTTCGACCAGGTCATGGAACTCGACGTCGAGCCCCGGCCCGACCGGGCCGCGATCCAGGTCATGAGCCTGGTCAGCCCCTACCTGCGCGGCCCGGCGCGCGAACAGTTCGAACACCTCGCCAACGCCTACCGCTGACCCGCGGACCCGCGGACCGGTGAATCTGACATTTTGATCCTGACCCTGATCGGCTTCGATCCCGGATCCGGCGGGGGTCGCCCGCCTCGGTTCGACGCGTGGCGAGGCCCTCGGCGGGCGCCCCCCGCCGGATCTCGCGCTTCAGGAATTCCCAACCTCCACATTGGCTGTGGTGTTTTGCGACCGGAGACAGCTGCAGGCGTAGCAGCGCTACGCCGAGGGTTCGAGCCCGAGCAAGACAGTGTCGATCGAAGGAAAGGAACAAATCCTGCCTCGAGGGTCGTCGCGTCGTAGCGAGGGATGCTCAGGTGCGGTCTCCGGGTCGATTTGCGACCGAGCGAACCGCAGGCGTAGCCGGCGCTACGTTGAGGATTCGCGACCGAGCGGGCCGGAGGCTGTGCCTGAACGTTCCGCAGTAGACGTGGCGACCCTCGAGTCGGGATCAAAAAAACCCGGGCACGGGGCCCGGGTAAAAAGCAGCGCTACTGGAGAAAGCTCCGGCTGCTTCGGGGTAGACCAGTGGACGGGTCGTCGGACCCGCCGAATCGTCAGCTCGAGGACGCGCCTGAAGACGGGGACTTCGACGGAGACTTCTTGGTGGTCTTGGACTCGGCAGGCTTGGCGGTTCCGCTGCTTTTCTGAGCCTTGGAGAGCTCACGGACGCGCTTGTTGAGTTCCTGTACGCGATCGCTGAGTTCCTGGATTTCATCGGAAGTCGGAACGCCCAGGCGCGACAATGCGCGTGCCACGCGTTCTTCGAATACCTTCTCGAGCTTGTCCCAGTTGGTCCGTGCCTGGCTGCGTGCCTTGTCGACCCGGCCTTCGACATCGCTGCGTACGCCGCCCACGGCGTCTTCAGCCATCTTCCGACCCTTGCCTTCGAGCTTTTTTCCTTCGTCCACGAGGCGCTCGAACAGCTTGGAACTTTCACTGATGACCTGGCCGGTGGTTTCGTTGACGAGCTTGCCGCCCCGGCGGACCAGGTTCGTGCCTTCTTCCTGGGCGAGTGCAAACGCACCCAGACCGGCGAGCCAGATTTCGTGTGCATTATCCTGCACGCGTTCTACGGTGTTGGTCGATTTGCGCGCAGTCTTCTTCTTGGTGGCTTTTTTCTTCGCGACTTTCTTTTTTGCGGTCTTCTTGGCCATGTCTTTTCACCTCTTCGGATTCGTGATGAACCCCTGTTCCGGGGCTGTCGAGTCTCAATATAGGCCTATAAATTAGAGCAGTCACACTAGTAATCCGCAAAAAGATGCCCCAACCCCGGCAATTAGCCCGGGATCCGGCGCAGACGGTCTGCAGCGGTCGCCTGCCTGGTCGTAGAATCGTGGATCGCACTTCAAAGGAAAAATATTCGTGGATACGAGCAACTGGGCCGGGTTCGACGGCGACTCGGCGGCCTTCGAGTACCCGGGCCAGGCCCTGCGCAAGGCCTGGAAGAAGCTGCACGCCGGCGACCGCGAAGCGTGGCCCGAGAGTGAAGCCGTTCAGCAGGCCTGGCGGCTGTTTCACCAGGGCCGCTTCGCCGAGGCCGTGGACAAGGCCCTGGCCCACGGCGATGACGCACACGCGGTCGCCAACAAGGCATCGGGCATCTATGCCGATTACCTCGAAGAAGACGACGAAGTCAAGCAGGCTATCTACACGGCCGGCATCGAGCGCGCCGAGGCCGCCATGCGGTCGGACCCGGACAATCCGAACTCATATTATTTCCATGCCTACCACCTCGGCCGCTACAGCCAGAGCATTTCGATTGCCAGCGCGCTCAGCCAGGGCCATGGCGGGCGGATCAAGAAATCGCTGGACCGGGCCATCGAACTGGAGCCACGTCACGCCGAGGCGCATACGGCGCTGGGCCTCTACCACGCCGAGGTCATCGCCAAGGTCGGCAAGCTGGTCGGTTCCATGACTTACGGCGCCAGCGCCGACAAGGCCCTGAAGCATTTCGACGAAGCAATCCGGATCTCGGACGCGCCGATTGCCTGGATCGAATACGGCAACGGCCTTTACCTGCTGTTTGGCGACAAGCGCTTGGCCGAATCCAACAAGGCCTACGAAAAGGCCGCGGGCATGGCGCCGCTGGATGCGATGCAGGCGCTGGACATCGAATACGCGCGCAATTCGCTGCCCTGACCGCCTGGCCGAGACGACCCGGTCACCGCTCGCCGGCGCGATCCAGCCAGGCCTGAAGGTGGTTTTCGACCTCCTCCGGGCTGCGGTCGATTTCCGGCCCCAGCATCATCACCAGGTGCAGCAGGTTCTCGAATTCGATCGCGAAATTGTCCACCAGCCGCTCCGGGTCGGGCACCAGCTTGTTGTCGGTGATCACGCCGCAGAACACCTGGTCGTTGTAGCTCAGAATGCTGATGCCCATGCCGATGGAACCGCTTTGCGGCACCCAGAACATCATCTGGCCGATCTCGGCGCCGGCCATGTACAGCGAGTTGGACGGCCCGGGCACGTTGGTCAGCACCGTGCTGGCCTTGCGCGCGAACAGTTCGAGCGCCGTTTGCTGCACCGCCGCCGGCGCCATGCCGACGGTGGCCAGCAGTCCCAGCGAGACCGTCGCCTGCCTTGAATTCTTCAGGTGGTGCATGTTCTCGGCCACCCGGTAGACCCGCGCCAGCGGGTTGGCTTCCCAGATCGGCAGGTCCAGGAACACGGTGCCGAAATGATTGCCCAGGTCGCGCGCGTGCTCCAGCGGCCTGAGATTGACCGGGATGGTGGCGCGGATCTCCAGCTCCGAGGGATCCTCGCCGTAATCGAGCAGGTAGCGGTGCAGCGCGCCGGTCATGATGCCGATCAACACGTCGTTGACGGTGCAGCCAAGCGCCTGGCTGATTGCCTTGACCTCCAACAGCGGCAGCGGCTGCGTCCACGCGACTTTCTTGCGCACACCGAGCTTGCCCTTGAAGCGCGAAGCCGGGTCGTCTGGCAGCAGCAGCATGGTGGCCAGCTCCGACAGAATCTCCGAGGCGGTGTCGGCGTAAGCGCTCGCCTGGCCCGGCTCGCGGATCAGGTGAGCAGCCTCCTCGACCAGTTTGTATCCAAGATGCTGCACCGCGTCCATGCCTTCTCGTGCCGGTTCCATCAGCCGCTTGAAAACATTGGATTCGCGCGCGCGTCGCCGCTTCCACTGTTCCGGCTCGACCAGGGCGGTGGATTTTTCCCGGTCGCTGTCGGTCAGCGAAAGCATGACCTGCACCAACGCCATGCCGTCGGCGTAACAATGATGGATGCGCGTGACCAGCGCCGGGCCCTCGGCGTAATTCTCGATGAAGTGGAACTGCCACAGCGGGCGATACTTGTCCAGCGGCGTCGAAGCCAGCTCGGAGACGAATTCCTCGAGCTCCGCCTTGCCGGCATCGCCGGGCAGCGCAATGCGCCGGATATGCGAGGTCAGCTCGAAGTCCTGGTCCTCTTCCCACCAGGCGCCGCGGGCCGTCTGCACCGCCTTGTGTCGGAAACGGGGAAACGCCAGGAACCTGGAGGCCACCACTTCCTTGAGCTTGTCGAAATCGACCGCGTCGCGCAGCACGGTGACGCCGGTGATCATCATCAGATTGGTCGGCTGCTCCATCCGCAACCACGCGGTATCGACCTTCGCGATGGGCTGGCGATGCGGTTCGGTCACGAGACGGCTTTCCTGGTTGTTGCGTGCATGGCTTTACCGGACATGGGACCGGCCGATTCTTTCATGCAGGCCGTGGAGGGTCAACTGGCAGCGGGCGCTTCGCGGGCGGCGTCAAGCGCATCGGAAAGGCGCCGGCAACCGCGGATCGTCAGCCTCGCCTTGACGCCCTTGACGTTGGCCTGGGGCACCAGCGCGGTCGTGAAACCCTGGCCGGCCGCCTCGCGCAGGCGCTCCTCGCCGTTGTAGACCGGACGCAGTTCGCCCGAGAGTCCGACCTCGCCGAACGCCGCCAGCTCGCGCGGCAACGGAGATTCGCGCAGCGACGACTGGATTGCCAGGGCAACCGCCAGGTCGGAAGCGGTCTC
>JAWLEW010000004.1:21726-114824 GCA_041685925.1 Wenzhouxiangellaceae bacterium
GAGTCCGACCTCGCCGAACGCCGCCAGCTCGCGCGGCAACGGAGATTCGCGCAGCGACGACTGGATTGCCAGGGCAACCGCCAGGTCGGAAGCGGTCTCTCCGACGCGGATGCCCCCGGTGACGTTGACGAACACGTCCTGGTCGTTGACCTGGATGCCGCAGTGCCGATTCATCACCGCCAGCAGCATCGACAAACGCCCCGGGTCGACACCCACGGCGATGCGCCGCGGCTGCGAAAGGCTGCTGGGCGCCACCAGCGCCTGGACCTCGACCAGCATCGGCCGCGTGCCCTCGCGGGTGACCAGCACGCAGGAACCGGCAGCCGGTTCTTCATCGCTGGAAAGAAAGATCGCCGACGGGTTGGAAACGGCCTTCAGCCCACTGTCGGTCATGGCGAACACGCCCAGTTCATTGGCCGCGCCAAAACGGTTCTTGACCGAGCGGATCAGGCGAAACCGGCTGCCCGAGTCGGATTCGAAATAGAGCACGCCGTCGACCATGTGCTCGAGGACCCGCGGCCCGGCCAGCGCACCCTCCTTGGTCACGTGTCCGACCAGCACCACCGTGCAGCCGGTCTGCTTGGCGTACTGGACCAGCCTGGAGGCGCACTCGCGCACCTGGGCCACGGCACCGGGCGCCGACTGCAGTGCTTCGCTCCACAGCGTCTGGATCGAATCGATGACCATGAAGTCCGGGCGGTTGGCCGCGGCCGTCGCCAGCACGGTTTCCAGGCTGGTTTCGGTCAGGCATTCTAGGCCGTCGGGATCCAGCCCGAGCCGCTGCGCGCGCATTGCGACCTGGGCCGCCGACTCCTCCCCGGTCACGTAAAGCGCCTTGCGCTCGGCCGCGATCGCGGCCTGTGACTGCAGCAGCAGCGTCGATTTGCCGATGCCCGGATCGCCGCCGATCAACACCACGGAACCGGGCACCAGGCCACCGCCCAGCACCCGGTCGAGTTCGCTCAACCCCGAACTGAAGCGTGGCGTATCGCCGGTGCGCACCGCACCCAGGCGCACGACTTCGGCCGACGCCGAGCCGGTCCAGCCGCCCCGGCGCGAGCCGGGCCGGGCGGTTTCGCCGGCGGATTCGGCCAGCGCGTTCCAGGCCCCGCAGTCGGGACACTGCCCCGACCACTTGGGCTGGCTGCCGCCGCACTCGCCGCAAACGTAAAGAGTCTTCGCTTTCGCCATGGCGCTATTCTGGCAGAAGCGTCAGCCGGCGATGGTCCCGATCCCGGTCGTGGCCGCGCATTGGACCCGCTCGCGAACCGCCGGGCTCGGCAACGCGGGACGATTGCGGGATAATGGGGCCACGATCCACCGCACAGGTCTCCGATGAAGCGCGAAGCTCAACCCCTGATCGGCGAATCCGGCGCGTTCCTGGAGACGCTGGAGCAGGTCTCGCGCGCAGCCGAACTGAACCGGCCGGTGCTGATCGTCGGAGAACGCGGCACAGGCAAGGAACTGATCGCCGAGCGCCTGCACTTTCTGTCGGCGCGCTGGGACCAGCCGCTGGTCAAGCTCAACTGCGCCGCGATCAGCTCGTCGCTGCTCGAGTCGGAGCTTTTCGGCCACGAAGCCGGCGCATTCACCGATGCCGGCAGCCGGCGCATCGGCCGGTTCGAACAGGCCGACGGCGGTACCCTGCTGCTCGACGAACTGGCCACGACCTCGGACGCGGTCCAGGAAAAAGTGCTGCGCATCGTCGAGTACGGCGAATTCGAGCGCCTGGGGTCGTCGC
This sequence comes from Wenzhouxiangellaceae bacterium, assembly GCA_041685925.1. GTDB lineage: Bacteria > Pseudomonadota > Gammaproteobacteria > Xanthomonadales > Wenzhouxiangellaceae. Next base: position 23,468 of record JAWLEW010000004.1, read on the forward strand.
AGACCCTTTCGGTGGACGTTCGCGTGGTCGGCGCGACCAACGAGGATCTGCCCGCGCTGGCCAGCCAGGGCCGTTTCCGCCACGACCTGCTCGACCGCCTCTCGTTCGACGTCATCACCCTGCCGCCATTGCGCGTGCGTCGCGAGGATATCCTGCCGCTGGCCGAACACTTCGCCATGCGCATGAGCCGGGAAATGGGGCGCGAACTGTTCGCCGGTTTTTCCGCGCCGGCGCTGGCCCAACTGACCGGGCATGCCTGGCCGGGCAACGTCCGCGAACTCAAGAACGCGGTCGAGCGCGCCGTGTATCGCAATCCGGCACCGGAAAAGCCGATCCGCAGCCTCGATCTGGACCCGTTCGAGTCTCCGTGGCGGCCCTGCGACGATGCCGGTTCCCGGCACAGCGGACCTGAAAGTCTCCCGCAGGATCTGCGCGCCTGGCTGGACGAACAGGAAAAATCCATCGTCGAGCGCGCGCTGACCGAATCGAGCGGCAACCGTAAACGAGCCGCCAAAAGGCTCGGCCTGAGCTACGACCAGATGCGCGGAATCGTGCGCAAGCATTCGCTTTGAGCACGGGTTGAAGCGTCTCAGCCTTCGCGGTAGGCCACGCGCCGGGTCACCCGACACAACAGCTCATAGGGAATCGTGCCCACCGTTTCGGCAACCCGCTCGACCGCGAGCCCCTGCCCCCAGAGCACTACCGGATCCCCGACCCGTGCCTGCTCCTGGCCATCGAGATCGATCGTGATCATGTCCATCGACACCCGGCCGGCCAGCTTCTGCTCCCGGCCGTTGACCAGCACCGGTGCGCCGTCGGGCATGTTGCGCGGATAGCCGTCGCCGTAGCCGATCGCGGCCACGCCGATGCGCATCTCGCGCGGCGCGGTAAAACGGGCGCCGTAACCGATCGTCTCGCCGGCGGGGATGTCGTTGATCGCGATCAGCCGGGTTTCGAGCGTCATTGAAGGCTGCAGGCCCAGGGCCGCGCCGGGCCGTCCGGCAATCGGCGATACGCCGTACAGCAGCAGGCCGGCGCGCACCCAGTCGCGACGGGTTTGCGGCAGATTCAGCAAAGCGGCGGAATTGGCCAGGCACTGCGGCCCGGCCAGGCCGGAAACCGCGGCGTCGAAACGTTCGATCTGGCGCTGGTTGAGCGGGTGATCGGCCCGGTCGGCACAGGCGAAATGGCTCATCAGCACGATCTGCTCCACCCCGTCCAGCGCGCTCAGCCGCGCATGAATTCCCGAAGCATCTGCAGGCGGAAAGCCGAGGCGATGCATGCCCGAGTCCAGTTTGAGCCAGATTCTTGGACCCGAAACACCGCCACGGGCCTCGATCCATTCGAGTTGCGAGCGGTGGTGAACCACCATCTCGAGATTCAGCCGCTCCACGGCTTCCAGCTCTTCGGCGGCCATGACGCCTTCCAGCAGCAATACGGGCGCGCACGGGTCGAGTGTCCGGATGGCGCGTGCCTCGTCCATGGTGGCAACCGCCAGCATGTCGACGCCGGCCAGTGCCGGAAGGCAGCGCTCCAGCACGTGGCCGTAGGCGTCGGCCTTGACCGCTGCCATCACGCGCGCGTCGCCGGAAAGCAATCGAACGCGCTCGAGATTGTGGCGCAAAGCGCGCGGGGAAATCGTGGCGAAAGTGTTGCGCGACAAGGTTTGCGATTCCCGGAGCGAAAAATCAGGCGAGCGACCGACACGCAGTCAGGCCGGCGAAGACGCCTGCGAAACGGACAAGCAGCATGCACCCGGATCGCGCATTGTCTCGCGTCCCGCGCGCGATGCAACCGCAAGCATTGGTCGCCGCACCCGCCGACTCGCGACGGGTGCGGCGGGACTCATTACATCGGGCCGGCAGTCTCGTCGGTGCCCTCTACGGGCGCCAGTCCGCGACGCTCCAGCAGCGCCTGGATATCCGGCTCGCGGCCGGCGAAATCGCGGAACAGCTGCATGGCTTCCTTGCTGCCGCCCCTGGACAGCAGGGTCTCGCGGAAGTGATCGCCGTTGGCGCGGCTCAAACCACCGTTTTCCTTGAACCACTTGACGCTGTCGGCGTCCAGCACCTCGCTCCAGATATAGGAGTAGTAGCCGGCCGAATAGCCGCCCATGATGTGCGAGAAGTACGTAGTGCGATAACGCGTCGGCACCGGATCGTAGGCAATGCCGGCCTGCTCCAGGCACGCTGCCTCGAACGCCAGGATCTCGTCGCTTGCGGGAATCTCTTCACCCGGCAGCGTGTGATAGCACATGTCCAGAATCGACGCGGCCAGGTACTCGGTCGTCCGATATCCTTCGTTGAACTTTTCGGCCTCCAGCACCCGGTCCAGGAGTTCCTGCGGGATTCGTTCGCCGGTTTCGTGATGGCGCGCGTAATTTTCCAGGATGGACGGCCAGGTGGCCCACATCTCGTTGACCTGGGAAGGATATTCGACGAAGTCGCGCGGCACCGAGGTGCCCGAGAAACTCGGGTATTCCACCTTTGAAAACATCCCGTGCAGCGCATGACCGAATTCGTGGAACATGGTCGTGACCTCGTCCAGCGTCATCAGCGTCGGTTCGCCTTCGGAAGGCTTGGGAATGTTCTGGTGGTTGGCCACCACCGGCTCAGTGCCCAGCAACCCGGACTGCGAAACGTAGGCGTTCATCCATGCACCGCCGCGCTTCGAGCCGCGGGCGTAAAAATCGCCCAGGAAGATCGCGAGCCGCTCGCCGTCGGTATCGAAGACTTCCCATACGCGCACGTCGGGATGGTAGACAGGCAGGTCCGACCGTTCCTCGAAAGTGATCCCGTAAACCTGCTCGGCGGCATGGAAGACGCCGTTGACCAACACGCTCTCGAGCTCGAAATAGGGCTTGATTTCGCTCTCGTCGAAATCGTATTCGCGCTGGCGCACCTTTTCGGCGTAGAACGGCCAGTCCCAGGAACGCAGTTCGAACTGCGCTTCCTCGGTCTCGTCGATCATGGCCTGCAGTGCCTCGCCTTCCTTGCGCGCGTTGGCGACCGAAACCGGGGCGAGCTGGCCGAGCATCTCGTCGACCGCCTCGACCGTCTTTGCCGTGCGCTCTTCCAGCACGAAATCGGCGTGCGTTTCATAGCCCAGCATTCCGGCCTTTTCCGCCCGCAGCTCGAGCACACGCGAGACGATTTCGCGATTGTCGAATTCATTGCCACGGCTGCCGCGCGCCAGCGAGGCCTCCATCAGACGCTGCCGGACGTCGCGATTGACCAGCGAGGTCAGCTGCGGCTGGCTGGAATAATTCATCAGCGTCAGTACGTACTTCCCTTCGTGCCCACGATCGGCAGCTTCGTCGGCCGCCGACTGGATCCGGCCCTGGCTCAACCCTTCGAGCTCGGCGGCGGTTTCGACGACGATGGCCGAATCGTTGACTTCCTTGAGCACGTTCTGGGAGAACTCGGTGCCGAGGCGAGCCAGCTGCCCGTTGATTTCACGCAAGCGCTCCTTCTGATCCTGGTCCAGCGTGGCGCCTGCACGCACGAAATCCCGGTGATATTCCTCCAGCAGGCGCAGCTGCCGCGGATTCAGCTCGAGCGCGTCGCGCTGCTGGTGCAGCGCCTCGATGCGTGCAAACAGTTCGGGATTCAGTCGGATGGCGTCGCTGTGGGCCGAAAGCCGGGGCGACATTTCGCGCTGAATTTCCTGGCGTGCATCGTTGGTATCGGCACCGACCAGGTTGAAGAACACGGCCGTGACACGGCCCAGCAACCTGCCGCTGCGCTCCATGGCCACGATGGTGTTCTCGAACGTCGGCGGTTCGGGGTTGCTGGCGATGGTTTCGACTTCGTCGAGCTGCTCTTCCATGCCGCGCTCCATCGCCGGCACGAAATGCTGGTCTTCTATCCGGTCGAACGGCGGCATCTGATTGGGCAGCGTGGAAACCGAAAAGAACGGATTCTCTTCAGTCGCCTCGCTGGCGGCTTCCGCGGTTTCCTCGACTTCCGACACGGCTTCTTCTGCGGCCTCGGAAGGCGCCCGCTCCGCGTCGCCGCAGGCGGCAAGCAAGAGCGACAGGAACAGGGACAACAGGATCGTGCTGGGTAAACGGTTGCGAATCACGATTGGGGTTCTTCCAGGTTGAGGTCAGTCGGCGAATGGTAGCAAATACCGAGAGCCGGGGAGACGATCGCGAAGCGGCCCAAGACCGCCCGCCCGGGATGGGCATCACCACGTCAGGTCGTCCGGCACCGGCGGGTAGTCGTCGCGTTCGTCATCCGGCGCCTCGGGTTCGGCACCGCCGAGGTCCGGCACCAGGTCGGGCGCCAGCGCACGGTACCTGGCCAGTACCGCGGGCTCCACGATCAGGTAACGTCCGCGCAGATTGACGACGGCCAGTTCCCCGGCGTTGATGGCCGCACGCTGCTCCGGGGTGCACATCACCCTGCGAATGCGCCCCAGGTGTTCGAAATAGCGCGGCAATTCGGCGTTGTCGTCGTTGAGCACCTTGCCGTCGACAATGCCGTCAAGTTCGAGATTGCGCTTGCGGCGCGCTTCCTGATCAGCCACCCGGGCCTGCTTGGCGCGTTCCTTTTCGGCCTTCTCGGCCTTGCGCCGGGCAATCCAGGCCCGCTCCAGGTCGGAAGCCGACGACCTGCCGCCGGCACCGGCTCCACCCCGGCCTTGCGCGCCCTTCTGGTGCTGGACGCTGCCCGGCTGTGGCTTGGCGCCCTTTTTTCGCGACTTGTTTCCCTGCCTGCGCTGATCTTCCCGCTTTCGGCCGGCCGACTTCTTGCGCTCGTCGGCCAGACCGGTTTTGAGCAGCGCATCCTGAAGCGATCCCATACCGGTACTCTCTCGATTCGTCCTGGTCCCACCCGGGCGGCCGAACGGGACGTTGAACTCGTGATCTGGACGACGATCAGCCGTCTGCGGCGTTCGACTCGGCCGGCTGCGGGCTGACCTCGAGCAGCTCGATCTCGAAGATCAGCGTGGAATTGGGGCCGATCGGGCCCGGACGGCCCTGCTCCCCGTACGCCAGATCGGAAGGCACGAACAATTCGTACTTGGCCCCCTCGCGCATCAGTTGAACGCCCTCGGTCCAGCCGGGAATCACCTGGTTCAGGCCGAAGGTGGCCGGCTCGCCGCGCGAATGGGAGCTGTCGAACTCGACGCCGTTGATCAGCTTGCCGCGGTAATGAACCGTTACCCGGTCATCGGCATCGGGACGCTCGCCGTCACCTGCCTCGATGACCCGATACTGCAGCCCGGATTCGGTCGTCGTCACGCCGTCCTTTTCGGCATTGGCCGCAAGAAAGGCCTGTCCTTCCTCCAGATTGATTCGGGCCTCTTCCGAGCGCTCCTGTTCGAGCTGCTGCTGGCGCTGCTGGATGAACTTCTCGCGCTCTGCCTGCTTCTCTTCCTGGGTCAGCAGCGTCTCTTCGCCGAGAAAGCTGTCGCGCAGCCCCTGTATGACGATATCGAGGTCCAGCGGCATGTCCTGGCCGGCCAGCGATTCGCCGATGTCCATTCCGATGGTGTAGCTGAGACGCTCTTCCGGCGTTTCGAGCTCGTTGCTCTGCGCGAGCAGCGTACCGCTCGCCAGCGCGGCCGACGCCGCGATGATGACAAGTTTGCGATTCATGATTCGAGTTGCTCCGAGTGGTCCTGTTTGAATGTCGTGGGCGCAGCGGCCCGAATGTGCATTGGGGTTTCGCTACCGGCAAAAGTTCCCGGGCGCCTTGACCCAAAGCTCAAAAGCTGCGCGTGAATTCTCTTTTCGTGTCGATGATACCAGCCGCTTTGACATTCGGCGTACCGAAATCGAGTGGCGGCGCGACGCGGTTCGTGGCGCTTGACAGTGTCTTGGTGTTTTAGTAAAGTAATACACCAACACATGCCACGAAGCGATCCCGTCGCGAGGATTCACCATGTTGCCGCTGACCTGTCACAAGAGTTTCCAGATTCCACACAGCCTTGCTACGGTTGCCGCCATCGCCGCGCTGATCACCGCGCTGGGATGGGAGACGTCCGGTGACCATGCCGACCGGATCGAGGCGTCTTCGCACGTCGCGAAGCGGATCGGGGCCACCGGCGCGCAGGAGGATCGAGCCCCCGAGGACACGGCTGCAGGCACCGAGCGCGGAAATTGCTCCCGGCGCTGCGACCGGAATTCATTGTCGGAACTGTTGCCGCTGGTGTTGCCCAGCCTGTCGGGCCATTGATGGCACGAAGCTGGGACGACAACCAGCCGATCTACTGGCAACTGCGCGAGCAGACGGTATCGGCGATTCTCGACGGCTCGCTCAGGGAAGGCGAGCCGCTGCCTTCGGTGCGCCAGGTGGCGGTCGATTTCCAGATCAACCCTCTGACCGTATCCAAGGCCTACCAGTCGCTGGTCGATGACGGGCTGGTCGAGAAACGCCGTGGCGTGGGCATGTTCGTCATCGAGGGCGCCCGAAGACAGCTGATGCAAAGCGAGCGCGAGCATTTCCTGAAAGAAGAATGGCCGCGCATCGCGCAACGCATACAAAAGCTCGGACTGGATTCGCAAAAGCTGCTCGAATCGATTCAAGAACGGGAGTGACAAGGACATGGAACAAAGCATCATTCACGCACGGGGGCTGAGCCGCCGCTATGGCAGCACCGTGGCGCTGGACAATGTGGATCTCACCGTGCCGGCCGGCCGCATCGTCGGCCTGATCGGCCCGAACGGTGCCGGCAAGACCACGGCGTTGAAGGCGATCCTGGGGCTGGGCAAGTTCAGCGGCCAACTGGAAGTGCTGGGTCTGGACCCGTCGAAACAGCGCGACGAGTTGATGGAAGACGTCTGCTTCATCGCCGACGTCGCAGTGCTGCCGCGCTGGGCGCGGGTCTGGCAGATCATCGAGCTGACCGAACGCCTGCACCCGCGCTTCTCGCGCGAACAGTGCATGAAATACCTGGCGCGAACCAAGATCCAGCAGCGCTCCAGGGTACGCGCGCTGTCCAAGGGCATGGTGGTGCAGCTGCACCTGGCGCTGGTGATGTCGATAGACGCCAGGCTGCTGATACTCGACGAGCCCACCCTGGGCCTGGACATCCTGTTTCGCAAGCAGTTCTATACCAGCCTGCTCAACGAATATTTCGACGAACAGCGCACGATCCTGATCACCACCCACCAGGTCGAGGAAGTCGAACACATCCTCACCGACCTGATCTTCATCAAGGACGGACAGCTCATTGTCAACAGCACAATGGACGATATCTACGAGCGTTATACCGAAGTCATGGTCGGACCTGACGCAGTGGAGCAGGCTCGCGCGCTGGCTCCCATTCACGAGCGCGTGCTCTTCGGCCGTCACATCATGCTGTTCGACAACGTCGACGCGCAGACGCTGGGCCAGATCGGCGAAATCCACAAACCGAGCGTGGCCGACCTGTTCGTCGCCCTGATGGGCGAGCGGTCCGACCAGCCCGAAGCCGGGGAGAAGGCGGCATGAATGCAACCATGTTCTCGAGACTCTGGATCCTCGTCCGGCGTGAAATCTGGGAAAGCCCGGTTGCATTCAAGTGGACGCCTGCCATCATCGCGGGGTTCATCCTGCTGGTCACGATTCTGCTGCTGATCATCGGCGCACGCATAGACAATCAGCAGGTCTTCACCATCGACGGCATCCGCATGTATGCGCAGATGGACGATGCCGGGCAGCGGCTCATGGCAGCCGGCGCGATGTTCTCGATCGGCTCGCTGTTCAATCAGATCATGTTCCTGGTGGTGATCTTCTACCTTGCCGGCAGCCTGTACGACGACCGGCGCGACCGCTCGATCCTGTTCTGGAAATCGCTTCCCGTCTCCGACCGGATGACCGTGGCCTCCAAAATCCTGACGGCAATGGTGGCCGCGCCGATCCTGTATTTCGCCGCGATCGTGCTCCTTCAGCTTTCGCTTTTGCTGATCGCGTCGGCCTACGGGGTCATGGCCGGAATCAACGTCTTCAGCGAGGTCTGGGCGCCGGCGAACCTGCCGAAGGTCTGGAGCGTGACGCTGGTCGGCAGCCTGGCACAGTCGCTGTGGCTGCTGCCGATTTACGCATGGTTGATGTTCTGCTCGTCGTGGGCGCCGCGGCTGCCGATCCTGATTGCAGTGCTGGTGCCTATTCTGATCGGGATGTTCCAGCACTTCTGGAGCTTCTTCTCGAACTTCCGGCTGCCCGACTTCAACCTGCTGCTGGTCATCCTGGAGCGCATCGGCCGCGGCGTGATGCCCGCCAGCATCGAGTGGGAACGGGTCGTCACCGAATCGCAGGCCGAGGCCAGCTTCAAGCCGAGCGAAGAGATGCTGATGAGCTTCAAGTCGATCGGCAATGCGCTCGTGTCCTGGGAAATGTGGATCGGCGTAGCGATCGGGTTGCTGTTCCTGGCCGGATCGGTCTGGTTCCGGCGCAGGTCGACCGACTCATGATCCACACCTGCCCGTCGAGCGGTTCGCGGCGTTGCGGGCATCCGGGCCGCCAGCCGTATGCTAATATTTCGTCGCATTCAATTCGTCGCATTCAAGGGGCCGTCGATCCCGGCCGAATCACGCCAGGTCCGGGATCGGAATGAAGCTTTTCTCGAAATGAAGCTTTTCAAGGAGTCGGAGATGTTCCGGAATTCACTGCAATCCATCGCGCTGACTGCATTCCTGCTGACGACCGGATCGGTTGCGGCCGACGTGCTGCTGATCGAGGAAGTGCGCGAACGCATGCAGCGCGACCTGCCGGCCAACGGCCTGACAAAGACCGAGGTCGAGCAGCGCTACGGCACGCCCAACGAACGCCGGGCGCCGGTTGGCGAACCACCGATCTCACGCTGGGTATACGACCAATACAGTGTTTACTTCGAACACGATCTCGTCATCGAGAGCGTGCTGCACCGCGGTGCCGTGCTGTCCGCGCACAACGCGGAACGGTAAATCCGGATGCAGCCCGTGGAGTATCGGCTTCCGGCCGAATGGGAGCACCAGACTGCGCTGCTGCTGGCGTGGCCGTTTCCCGGGAGCGACTGGGACCCGGTTCTGGAATCCATCCAGGCCGAATATGTCTCCCTGGTCCAAGCCGCGCTGGAATCTCAGTCCGTCGTTCTGCTGATTCAACCGGGCAGCGCGGACGCCCGCCGGCAACTGGGTGAGCAGCCGAGCCTGACATTCGTCGAGGCGCCGTACAACGACACCTGGTGCCGCGACTTCGGTCCGATCACGCTGGTCTGCGCGGGTCGGCGCCTGGCGATGGACTTTTACTTCAACGGCTGGGGCGGGCGTCACGAGGCGAAGCTGGACAATCGCGTCAACACGCAACTGGCGCGCCATGAACTGTTTTCGGATTTCGATTTCCGTCAATCGCTGTTCGAACTCGAGGGTGGCGCGATCGAATGCGACGGCGCCGGGACGCTGCTGATCAACCGTCACTGCCTCCGGGCGCGGCATCCTCACCTGGAAGACGCGGAAGTCGACTACGAGCTCAAGAGCCTGCTCAACGCCAGCCGACTGCTCGAGATCGACATGCCGCCGATGCCGGGCGACGATACCGACGGGCATATCGACACGCTCGCGCGCTTTGCCGACCGCGACACCATCGTGTTCCAGACCCTGGCCGATAACGCCCGGACACGCCAGCTCAACGGTCAGCTGGAGTTGCTCAAGACCGCGCAGGGTCAGTCCTATCGCCTCGTCGCCCTGCCGCGCGCCGCCGACCTCGACCCCGGCCTGGCGGCCAGTTACGTGAATTTCATGCTGCTCAACGATGCCGTTCTGGTCCCGGCCTTCGGCAGCGGCGCCGACGAAAAGGCGCGCGAAGCGCTCGCCGCGCTGTTCCCGGATCGCAGGGTGAAACTCGTCGACGCCAGAACACTGGTCAGCCAGGGCGGCGGACCACACTGCGCCAGCATGCAGATCCCGGCTGCGCTTGGATGAAAAGCGGTGAACTGACGCTTGCGCTGATCCAGCACGCCATGGGCGCAGATGTCGATGCGAACCGAACGGCCTCGCTGGACGGCATCGCCGAGGCCGCCGCGCGCGGCGCGCAGCTGGCCGTGCTCCCGGAACTGCACGCCTCCGAATACTTCTGCAAGTACCAGGATCCGGCCCTGTTCGACCTGGCCGAGCCGCTGGACGGCATCACGCGCCGACTGCTGGCCGAGGCGGCCGCCGATTACAGGATGGTGGTCGTCGGCGACATCTTCGAGCGCCGCGCGCCCGGGCTGGCCCACAACACTGCCATCGTGCTCGAAACCGACGGCAGCCTGGCCGGCATCTACCGCAAGATGCACATCCCGGACGATCCCGGTTACAACGAAAAGTTCTATTTCACGCCCGGCGACCTGGGCTTCGAGCCCGTCGACACCTCGATCGGACGGCTGGGCGTTCTGGTGTGCTGGGACCAGTGGTACCCCGAGGCGGCGCGCCTGATGGCGCTGGCCGGCGCCGAGATCCTGCTCTATCCCACCGCAATCGGGTTCGATCCGGCCGACGACGAAGCCGAAGCCCGCCGCCAGCTCGATGCCTGGCGCATCATTCAGCGCGCACATGCCGTGGCCAATGGATTGCCGGTCGCTTCCTGCAACCGCGCGGGTTTCGAGCCGGACCGATCCGGCGGCACCCACGACGCCGAATTCTGGGGCCACAGCTTCGTCTGCGGCCCACAGGGCGAAGTGCTCGCAGAAGCCGACACTTCGACCGAAGTGCTGATATGCGCGCTCGACCGTCGCCGAACGGAAACCGTGCGCAGAGTCTGGCCATTCCTCCGCGACCGACGCATCGATGCATACGACGAGATCACGCATCGTTTCCGGGCCTGAGCCGCCTGACTCGCCCCGAAAAGTGAGCCTCTTCACAGTATGCGTTGGTGCGGGGTATACTCGCAATCGAAGAGCCTTTGCTGATTCAGGCCTGCGTCGAATAAAGGGGAGACCATGGTTGCGGCGCTTTTCAGGGGCGCCAGAGGCGTGACATGTCAGAACGGATGTCCAGGTTCGACCGGGCGCTTGGAGAACTGAAGCGAAGGCACGTCCTGCGCGTGCTCGGCGCCTATGCGGTCACCGTCTGGGCCATCCTGCAGGTCGCCGACATCCTGTTGCCGGCGCTGATGGTTCCGGACTGGGTCATGACCGCGCTGCTCGTCGCCGCCGTGATCGGCGTCCCGGTGACCGCCATGCTGGCCTGGGTGTACGATCTGACGCCGGAGGGCGTACAAAAGACCGAGGCGCTCGCCCCGGGACTTCCGCACGTTCCACGGCTCGGTGGCCGCATGGTGGACTATTTCATCATCGGCGGACTGTTGCTGATCCTGGCGTTTCTGCTGTTGAAGCCCGATCCGGCAGGCACGCGAATCGGCACCAGCATCGCGGTCCTTCCATTCAGCAATCTCAGCGCCGATGCCGACGATCGCTATCTTGCCGACGGCATGTCGGAAGCCATCATGGACCAGCTCGCCAGGATCCCCGGTATCCAGGTCAGCGCCCGGACATCCTCCTTTTCCATCCGCGACCAGGATATCGACGCCCGGGACGTGGCCGAGCGGCTGGGCGTGGAGACCCTGCTCGAAGGCAGCGTGCGCAAGCTGGGCGATCGCTTGAGAATCAGCGCCCGACTGGTCGACGGCAACAACGGCAAACAGGTCTGGAGCAGCAATTACGAAGGCTCGATCGAAACGGCTTTCGAGTTGCAGGATCAGATCTCCACGGCCATTGCCGAAGTCATGCGCGTCCAACTCGGTGCGCCGGGCAGGCTGGACCCCGCGCTGGTTACCCGCAATCCCGAAGCTTTCGATCAATATCTTCGCGGCCGCGACATCCTGCGCAACAAGACCGATGCGACGATCGACGATGCGATCGACAGGTTCGACGAGGCCCTGACGCTGGATCCGGATTTCGGCCTGGCCGCCGCCGGACTGTGCCGCGCGGCCTGGGAACGTTATGAACGCACCCGCCAACCGGAACACGCCGAACTTGCCTTTGGCGAGTGCGAGCGCACGCGGACGCGCAGCCTGCAGCTGGCCGAGACCCGGATCGCGCTCGGCTCGCTGCAGCTCGGCACCGGCAAGCCGGCCCAGGCCCGCACTTCGTTCGAGAAGGCGCTGGAGCTGGAGCCGAACAACGCCGAGGCCCACGCCGGCCTTGCGCGCACGCTGCTGGCCGAGGAAAAGCTGGAGGCGGCGGCCCGAAGAGCGCAGCGCGCGATCGATCTCGATCCCGCCTTCTGGCGCTACCGCGTACTGCTCGCCCAGGTTCGATATTACATGGGCGAACTGGAAGCGGCGAACGAAGCGGTGGGCCAGGCCATGCGCCTGGGACCCGAAAACCCGGAACCCTGGAACCTGCAGGGTGCGATCTTCTTCGCCCAGGGGAACTTCCGGCTGGCGGGCAACGCGTTCGAAGAGTCGATTTCCCGCTCGCCCAATGCGCTTGCCTATTCCAATGCCGGAACCAACTATTTTTTCGCCGGTCAGTTCGCGCGCGCCGAGGCGATGTTCCGTCGGGCCTCCGAGCTATCGCCGGGAGATCCCCGGATGATCGGGTTTACGGCCTGGTCGATACGCGCGCAACCGGGACAGGCCGCCGAGGCTGAGCCGTTCCACCGCACCGTGATCCGGACCGCGACCGAGCGGCTGGCGATCAACGTCAACGATCACGAGGCCCGCGCATTGCTGGCCATGCACCTGGCGGCGCTGGGGCACGAGATCGCCGCGCGCGCCGCAATCTCGAGCCTTGTGGGCCTGGAAGAGCTGGGCATGAATTCGGCCATGACGACCGGATTCGCCCACTTTCTTCTCGGCGACGCCGAGCGGGCGACAGACGCGTTCGACCAGGCGCTTGGCAGGGGCCTGCCCTTTTATCTTTTACGCGCCGATCCAAGACTGGAAGATGCCTGGGACGATCCGCATTTCGTCGCCCTGACCGCACGGCATAACACCGGAGATTCCTTCACCCAGGGAGACACAAGTCATGACAATTGAAAATCCGTTCATTCGAACCCTTCTCGCAACCGCCCTGTTGTCTGCAGGATTGACCGTGCTCAGCGCACCGGCGGCCGCGCAATCAGCCAAGTCGGTGGAAATCGGGATTCCAGGCAATCCATCGGCACCACCGACCGTCGTCCCGCCCGCACTCGTGGTCACGCCGGGCGAGGAAATAGAGTTCAAGCGGAACGGCAGCGGAAACGTTTTCGTGGTCTTCACCAATCCCGGAAAGACGCCGTTCGTCGACAACCGCGGCGATCCGGTTTATTCATTTCCGGTCGTCCAGATGGGAGCCCGATTCAAGATTCGCAACGATACCAATCCCTGTAACGAAACCGCGCCGGGACAGTCCGACTGCAAGTACATGATCGTCGACCTCAGGGATACGCGGCGGCCGCCGCTGGACCCCTACATCATCATTCGGTGATCGCGGCGGTACGGTTCCGGTTCGTGCCTGCTAGACTTGCGAGCTGGAACCCGCTACCGCTTACATGACTGATTCAGCCTGCCCGGAAACGGGGCATGACAACGACGTCAACGACTTTGCCGGTGAACCGGTCCGCGAGGTTCAACGCGACGGCGTGCATTACACGCTGCTCGGTACGGCGCACGTCTCGCGCGCCAGCGTCGACGCCGTGCGACATCAACTGGAACACGGCGAATTCGATGCCGTCGCGGTCGAGCTCTGCCCGTCGCGTCACAAGGCACTGGCCGATGCCAGCGCCTGGCGCGACATGGACCTGTTCGCCATCATTCGGGCCGGCAAGGCCGGCATGATGATGGCAAGCCTGGCGTTGTCGGCCTACCAGCGCCGTATCGCCGAACAATTCGGCATCGAGCCTGGCGCCGAAATGAAGGTAGCCATGGACGCGGCCGAAAGCACCGGACTTCCGCTGCAGCTGATCGACCGCGAAATCGGCATCACCCTGAAACGCACCAGCCGTCGGCTTTCGTGGTGGCAACGCTGGATGCTGACCAACGGCATGATCGTTTCGCTGTTTTCGCGCGAAAAGATTTCCGAGGAGGACATCGAGCGCCTCAAGCAGGGCGACATCCTCGAGGAGACGTTCAGCGAGTTCGCCACGGCCTCACCCGAACTCTACGAAACCCTGATCGACGAGCGCGACCGGTTCATGGCCGCGCGGCTGCGAGAGGAGAACGCGGGGCGGTCGGGCCAACGCGTGCTGGCGGTCATTGGTGCCGGCCACCTGGAAGGCACGGCCCGGGCGCTGCAATCCGACGTCGATCCCGCCAGCCAGGTCGAGGCGCTGAACCGGATGCCGCGACCGTCGCGGATCTGGAAATTCATTCCATGGCTGATCCTGGTCGCGGTGCTCAGCGGATTCGCGATCGGGTTCTCCAGGAGCCCCGAACTCGGCTGGTCGCTGGTCCTGACCTGGGTGGCAATCAACGGCGGCCTCTCGGCCATCGGCGCGGCGCTGGCGCGCGCGCATCCGCTGACCGTGGTCACGGCCCTGCTCGCCGCCCCGCTGACTTCGCTGAACCCGACCATCGGGGCCGGCATGGTCACCGGCGCCATGGAAGCCTCGTTGCGCAAGCCGAAGGTCGCCGACTTCGAGTCGCTGCGCGACGACGTCGTCAAGCTCTCGGGCTGGTGGAAGAACCGGGTCGCACGGGTCTTCCTGGTGTTTTTCCTGTCCAACCTCGGCTCGGCGGTCGGCACCTGGGTGGCGGGGCTGAGCATGATCCGGCAGCTTGCCTGACACGGTCCCGCGCTGCGGCCGGGACCATGGAGACCCGAACGACGCATCCGATCTGGCAACCACCGGCGGAATGTCGCACAATCAGACAAGTACAAAAAATGATCCGGAAACTCCATGACTCTCAAAGAGCGCCTGTTCGGCCCGCCATGGGAAAGCAAGGATGCGGCAATCAGGGCCCGGTCCGTCGCATCCGAAACCGACCGCAGACTGCTTGCACAACTGCCGAAGATTGCCGCCGAAGATCAGGACCCGACCGTGCGCCTGGCCGCCCTCAGGCGACTTGCCGACGAAGCGGCCTGGCTTGGCGCGCGTAGTCGAGACCGCGACTCGAATATCCTCGCCGCCGCCGATCAGTTCCTGTTGCGCGCGGCGTGTCAGGGACCTGCCGGTGAACATCTCGAGCAGCGACTGGCCTGGCTGGAGCGCCTCGAGGCCGGCGAATCCGTGCGCCGGATTGCCGCCGACGGCGCCGACCCGGAGCTGCGCAAGGCGGCGCTGGAACGCATCGACTCGCCGGGTTTCCTGGGGGATCGCGTGGTCGGCGAGCCCGACGACGCGATCGCCGACCAGATCCTGGCGCGTATCGACCAGGTCTCGACCCTCAAGCGGATCGCCGGCGAGCTGAGAAAATCGCACAAGCAGCGACAGCAGGCGGTCGTCCAGCGGCTTGCGGCTCTCGAGGGAGACTCGGAGACGCACGACGCCCGCGACGAACTTGCCGCCGCATTGATTTCGCGGGCCGAAAAGCTTGCGCGCGGCACGTTTACCGGCGACAGGAAGACCGAGATCGAGCGCTTGAAAGCGCAATGGAGTCAGCTGACCGATCCCGATGCCGGGCTGGCGCGACGGTTCGAAGGCGCCATCCGGATTGCCGAGAGCGCACTGTCGCCGCGGCCTGCCAGTGCGCCGGCGCCATCCGGCGAACCCGCGCCCGGCGCGGCCGACGCCGAACTCGAGCGCTTGTCCGGACAGGCCCAGCAAATGGCCGCTCAGCCGGCGGGTGAACGCACCGCGGCGGCGCTGGCGCAGATGATTTCAGCTTTCGACCGACGCTGGAACGCGCTGCGGTCACCCGGCCCGTCCGATCGGGCCGTGCGCGAAAGATTCCAGGCGCTGGTCGGCGAATTGCAGGCCCGGCTCGAGCTGCAACGGCAGCAAAAGCCCGAACCGAAAGCCCAGGCCGGGCCCAGCCAGGCGCAGACCGACCACGCCCGGGCGCTGCAGGAGGCGCTCGATAGCGCCGACCAGGCGCTGGCTTCCGGCGACATTGCCGCGGCCCACGAAGCGATCGGGGCAGCGCGCAGCCTGCACGACCGGACGCCGCAAAAAGCCCGCTCGGACCGAGCCGGCAGCCGGCTGGCGCGCATGACCGGCAAGCTCAAGGAGATGCGCGACTGGCAGCACTGGTCCAATAACGAACTGCGCGAGCGCCTGATCGAACGCGTGGGCGAAATCGACGCCGAAAATCTGCACCCCGATGCGGTCACCGACCGGCTCAAGGAGCTTCGCCAGCGCTGGAAGGAACTCGACGAGCAGGAGGTGCTGCCGGGCGACAAGCGCCGGTTCGCTGCGCCCAAGGGTCAGTGGCGCCGTTTCCAGCGGGCATGCAAGGAAGCCTTCGATGCGGCCAGGCCGTACCTGGAAAAACGCAGCGAAGTGCGCGAACAATCGCTCAAGGAACTGCAGGAATTTCTCGATGATGCGCGACGCGTGGCCGCCGACGAAGAAAGTTCCAGGGACAAGCTGATTCGCTACCAGCGCGCCGCGCGCGAGGGCATCCGGAACCTGGACGCGCTGCCGCCCAAGGCGCGCGGCAAGGCTGCGTCGGCACTGCGTGAACTGATGGACGCGATCTCGGCCGCGCTGGACCGCCATTTCGATGTCGTGGAGAACGAAAAGCGCAGACTGGTGGCAGAGGCGCGCAAGCTTGCGCACGAAAAGGACCGCGCCGTGGCGATCGACCGGGCCAAGGCGCTCCAGGCCGAATGGAAGAAGGCCGGCCGCGGCCGGCGCAAGACCGACGACCAGCTGTGGAACGAATTCCGCGAACCCATCGACCCGCTGTTCGAGGAACTCAGACACGTGCGCGACGAACGTCGCCAGGCCGAACACCAGCACACCGAGGTCCTCAAGGACCTCTGCGCGCGCGCCGAATCGCTAGTCGACGCGGAAGATCCCGAGTCCGTCGCCGGCCAGATGAGCGGTCTGGAAGACGAATTCAACCAGCACTCAGCGGTGCCGCCGGCCCTGCGCAACCGATTCCAGCAAGCGCTGGACCGCTGCCGGGCCCGAATCCGCGAGGCCAAAGACGCCCGGGCACGCACCCGTATCGGCCATCTAGTCGCCCTGGGCGAGCATCTGCAGCGTGCCTGGGAGCGACTGCTGGCCGGCCAGGCACAACCCTCGACCGGAGCATTGCCCGGAGACGCCGACGACGATGCGCTCGGCAAGCGCCTGCGCGATCGCCTGGAACGATTCCTGGCCGCGCCCGATCCAGATGCCCTTCGTGCCGAAGTCGAACGCCTGACCGGCCAGGCGCACCAGGTCGTGATCGAGATGGAGTGTCTGTCCGGAGTCGAAAGTCCCGAGCAGGACCGGCAACTGCGCATGGACTATCAGATCAGCCGTTTGTCGAATCGGCTCGGCGAGGGCGGGCCCAGGGCCGACCTGGATACCGAGAGGTCCGAGCTCCAGCGGCGCTGGCTGGAGAGCTTTCCGCACGATCCGGGGCAGCATTCCGGTTTTAAGAAACGCTTCGAAGAAGCGGATAAAATACTTAATAAAATGGCTTCAGGCTAATGATAAATAAACGGATATTGTTAACCTGGATCCCCATTCTGGTGGCCATTACGCCGGCGCTTGCAAGTGCGCAGGACGGCGTCCCGTCTAGCGGATTCGGCTGGGTTTCCCTGCTGCCGCCGCTGATCGCGATCGGGTTGGCACTGCTGATCCGCCAGGTCATCCCGGCACTGTTCGCCGGCATCTGGGTCGGCGCCTGGGCGCTGGCCGAGTTTTCGGCCCGCGGTCTGCTCACCGCCCTGATGGCCACGGCCGACACGTTCATTCTCGAGGCCATCGCCGAACCGGATCATGCCGCCGTCATGCTGTTCACCCTGCTGGTCGGGGGGATGGTCGGCGTGATCTCGAAAAACGGCGGCATGCTGGGCATCGTCGATCGGATCATCGGTTTTGCCGGCACGGTGCGGCGGGCGATGGCGTCCACCGTGGTCATGGGACTTGCGATCTTCTTCGATGACTACGCCAACACCCTGATCGTGGGCAACACCATGCGCCCGATCAGCGACCGGCTGCATATCTCGCGCGAAAAGCTCGCCTACCTGGTCGATTCCACGGCCGCGCCGGTGGCCACGATCGCGCTGGTCACCACCTGGGTGGGTTACGAAGTCGGCCTCATCCGCGACGCCATCGCCGGCATTCCCGGCCTGGAGTTGAATGCCTACATGGTATTCCTCAACTCCATCGCCTACAGCTTCTACCCGCTGCTGGCACTGACCATGGTATTCGCGGTCGTCGGCTTCGCGCGCGATTTCGGCCCCATGCACGCTGCCGAAACCCGCGCACGCCGCAACGGGCAGGTGGCGCCTCCGACCACGGCTTCGGCCAAGACCGCAGACGACATGACCGAAGTCCAGCCCGACGACGGGATCACCCACAGCGCCCGGAATGCCGTGCTGCCCATCCTGGTGATGGTATTCGGGGTCGTCGCCGGCATGTTCATCACCGGCGAAGGCGACACGCTACGCGCCATCGTCGGCTCGGCCGATCCCTACAAGTCGCTGATCTGGGGCTCCCTGCTGGGTTCGCTGCTTGCGATCGCGCTGTCGGTCGGGCAAGGGGTGCTCTCGCTCAACGCCAGCGTGGCGGCGTGGTTTTCCGGCGCGCGCGCGATGTTGTACGCGATATTGATCCTGGTCCTGGCCTGGGCGCTGTCGGGGGTGACCGACATGCTCGGCACCGCCGATTACCTGGTCTCACTGATCGGCGACCGCCTGCACCCCGGCCTGTTGCCGACGCTGGTATTCATCGTCGCCGCGGCAACCGCGTTCTCGACCGGCTCGAGCTGGGGCACCATGGGGATCCTGCTGCCGCTGATGGTGCCGCTGGCGTGGGCCCTGATGGCCGCCTCGGGCATGAACGGCGTCGAACACCTGCCGATCCTGTATGCAACGGTGGCCGCGGTCATGGGCGGCGCGGTCTGGGGCGATCACTGTTCGCCGATTTCCGATACCACCATACTGTCGTCCATGGCCAGTCAATGCGACCACATCGAGCACGTGCGCACCCAGTTGCCGTATGCGTTGTCGGCCGGGACGATCGCGATCCTGGCAGGCGCCCTGCCCGCCGGCTTCGGCGTGCCGTGGTGGATCTGCCTGCCGGTCGGCGTGCTGGCCGTGCTGGGACTGGTGCGCGGATTCGGGCGGAAGGTCCAGGGAACCTAGTGGGCCATGCGGATCGTCTGGTGATACTCAGCCGCCGTATCTGGCGCGCAGAATGCGCACGCGCCTGACGTATTCCCGTGTTTCGGCATAAGGGGGGATCCCGCCGTGCCTGCGCACCGCGGTTTCGCCGGCATTGTAGGCCGCCACGGCCAGTTCCCAGTCGTTTTCGAAGCGTTCCAGCAATTCGGCCAGGTAGGCGACGCCGGCCGAGATGTTGTCCAGCGGGTCGAACGGATCGGAAACCCCGAAACGCGCCTGGGTCCCGGGCATCAGCTGCATCAAGCCCTCCGCTCCGGCGCGCGAGACGGCCGTGACGTCGAACCACGATTCGGCGTGCATGATGGCGCGAATGAGCGCCTCGTCGACGCCATACACTTCGGCCGCACCGCGCACCTCCTCGCGGAACTCGGTGCGCCTCAGCGGCGTTGCGTTCCAGTCCACGCCCTTGATGCAGGTTCCGTAGCAGCCGACGTTGCGCACGTTCTCGTAGCGTCCCGGCTCCGGCTTGACGTTGGTCAGCACGGTGATGCCGTTTTCATCCTCATAGCGATAGACCTGCGCCGCTGCCGGCGCCGAGGCCGCGCCCAGCCAGATCGTCGTCGCCACCACCGCCGCCAGGAGCCGCACCGTCAGAAACCTCCGGTCACCGTGATCCCGCCGTCGGCGGTAACCACCTGTCCGCTCAACCAGCGCGAGTCCTCGCCGACCAGGAACGCGATGACCCGAGCAATGTCTTCGGGCTCGCCAATGCGGCCCAGCGGCGTGGTCCGCTCGAAATGCTTGACCATGCGCTCGTCGCTGAGCAGCGCCTTGGAGAAGTCGGTGCGGATCAGGCCAGGCGCGACGGCGTTGACACGAATGCCGTCGCCGCCGAACTCCAGCGCCAGGTTGCGCACCAGCTGATTCTCGGCAGCCTTGGAAAGTCCGTAGGCGCCGATGACCCGGTTGCCCAGCATGCCGGCGATCGAAGACACCAGCACCACGGCGCCGCCGCCGGCGTCGGCCATGTGCGACCGCGCCAGGTGACCCAGGCGCATCGAACCGAACACGTTGTTGTGCATGATGACGTCGAAGGCCTTGCGATCGACGTTGTCCGAAGGGCCGTAGACGGGGTTGCTGGCCGCGTTCAGCACCAGGTTGTCCAGCCGGCCGAACTGCTCGACGGTCCCGGATATCAGCGCTTCCAGCTGGTCGTCCTGGCCGACGTGGCAGGCAATGGCGATGGCTTCGCCGCCGGCTTCGCGAATGCCTTCGGCGACCGATTCGCAGCTGTCCTGGTTGCGGCTGGAAATGACGACCCGGTGGCCGCGTGCAGCAAGCAGTTCGGCCGCGGCCCGGCCAATGCCTCGGCTGGAGCCGGTGATGACGGTCACGGGATTGCTTGGCATCTTGATTGTTTTCCTAGGATTCAGGCCAGGGTATGCAGGTCGCCGGGCGGCAGGTGCTCGATGCAGTTGAGGCGCTCGACGCGCCACGCGCCCGCGGCATCCAGGTGCAGCTCGGTGACCGAGGCATTGTACAACGTGACATTGAGCTGTCGCTGCCAGGTCAGTTCGCGCCCCAGCAGGCTGGCCACCAGGGTACTGATCACGCCGGCCGAGGTCACGGCGACCACGCTGCCGCTTTGCTCCAGCATCGGCAGGAATCGACGACCTGCCGCTTCGACGCGCTGGCTGAATGCGCTCCAGCGCCCGTTCACCGTGCAGTGAATCCGTTCAGCCTGCCACGCTTCCAGCACCCGCGGAAACAGCGCGAGAAAGGTGTCGAGATAGCCCACCGGATCGGCCAGGGCTTCCGGACCGGGCGGCTGAAGGGCGAGTTCGCCGGCGTTTTCGAACGCTGCTTCCAGCAGGTGGTCGACGCGATATTCGTTGAGGTCCGGGTCGATACGGCACGGCCCGAATCGACACAGCGAGTCGGCGGTCTGGCGGTGCCGCTTCAGTTCGCCGCGCACCATGACGGCCTCGTCGAGAAACGAATGCAGATGTTGCGCGACCTCCTCGGCCTGCCGGAAACCGATGCTCGAAAGCTGATCGTAATCTTCGCTGCCCAGCGACCCCTGGGCGTGACGGACCAGCAACAGTCTTTGTCGTGGATACGGCATGGATGTTTTTTTAAAGGCGCATCGCGGCGAATGGACGAAAGTCTAGCCCATTCCCGGGGTCATCTTGCATCCCGGGGGCGACAGGCTCTTGCTGGACGATGCTGAAGCTTGATTCAGCGCACACATTCCTCGCTTGACGGCGGCCGCCCCGGGTTGTAGCTTGAATGGTTCCCCTTTCCCCGATACGAGACGACCATGTTCAACAAGCGCGAATCCAGCGAATCCGAAACCTCCAGCCATGCCGCCACCCAGCCACAGGCCGCGGCAACGAAAAACCCGACGCCCGCCGCCCCCGCGGCCGGCGCCGGCCGAGCATCCGGCCAGGCGATCATCGGGCCGACGATTTCCATCGACGGGACCCTCAAGGGGGAAGAGGACCTGGTCGTGGAAGGCCGGGTCAAGGGGACGATCGAGCTCAAGAGCAACACCTTGACGGTAGGCTCCAAAGGCACCCTGGACGCCCAGGTCTACGCGCACACCATACTCGTCGAAGGCACGGTCAAGGGCGATCTGTATGCCTCCGAGCGCATCAGCATTCGGGCGAGCGCGCGCATCGACGGCAATATCCTGGCGCCGCGCATCAGCCTCGAAGACGGCGCCAAGTTCCGCGGTTCGGTCGACATGGATCCCGAGTCCGAGGCCTTTCGCGAAGCCTTCAAGAAGACGTCCGGCGCATCGGCCGATCGCGAAAGAAAGCGCAACCGCGGCGAAAAGGAAACCGGCAAGCAAGACACCGGTGGCCCCTCTCCGGCTTCCGGGACCGGCCAGCCCCATGCCGCTGAACAAGGCAGCAAGGCCGGTACCAGCGCCGCCTGATCCATCGCGCATCCAGCCATGTCGAATGCCGTCGCGACGCCCGTCGGACCAAAGTCCAGCGGGGCGGACGCACGCGTCAGCGTCCCGTTGCTGGCCGAATTGCTTACGGCCGAGGATCGCCGGCGACGGGTCTGGGCCGACCTGGGCGGCGCCCAGGGCGGGCTGACGGCCAACCTGAGCGGGAAGCCAGGTCACCTGCTGGTCGCCGACCTGCCGCGCGCGCTGCTGGACGGGCAGGCGCAGTGGTATCTGCCCGACAGCATTCTGCCCGGGAGGTTCTGGCGCGAACCCGTGGACCGCTTCCTGTGCTGGGATCTTCTCAATTACATGAACGGCAACGAACTGGGCGCGCTGTCAAGCTGCCTGGCACGCCACGGCGCAAACGACTGTCGCGTGCATGCGCTGATCCAGTATTCCGGCAAGCAGATGTCCGAATACCCGGCCCGTTTCACGCTGGACGGCGATCTGCGACTGACCGTGGACGAGACCGGTCCGGCCGGCAGGCAAACGCCCCGCTACAGCCCCAAGGCGCTCGAAAAGGCCATGCCGGACCTGCGCGTGGAGCGCACGCTGCTGCTCAACAACGGCATGCAGGAATTTCTGTTCGGCCTGCGCTGAACGCCCGACCGCCGCAACCGAAAAGGGGGCACCGGAAACTCCGGTGCCCCCTGCATTGGCGGTCCGTCCGAATGGGCTTGACCGTTTCGCAGACCGCGTCAGGCGGCCTTGTTTTCTTCCCGCTCGACGCGCTTGCCGTCATCCGACTCCAGCGTCGAACGCTGGCCACCGATTTCGATCCGACGCGGCTTCATCTGCTCCGGCAGTTCGCGCTCCAGGTCGATGTGCAGCAGGCCGTTCTCGAGCCTGGCCGTGACCACCCGCACATGGTCGGCGAGCTGGAAGCGACGCTCGAAGGAGCGATTCGCGATGCCGCGATACAGAAACTCGCGCTCGTCGTTGCCGTCTTCGGTTTCCTTGTTGCCAGACACCGTCAGCGTGTTCTGCTCGGTCACGATGTCGAGGTCGGATTCGGAAAAGCCGGCGACCGCCATGGAAATGCGGTACCGGTCCTCGCCGCGCGCTTCGATGTTGTACGGCGGATAACCGTTGCCGTCGACGCGCGAGGCGTTGGAAAGCATATCGGCAAGACGGTCGAAACCGATGGCCGTGCGATACAGGGGTGAGAGATCATACGTGGTCATGTGACTATCCTCCATTGAGCAATAGATTGCGTTCGACAGTCCCGCCTTGTGGCCGGAACCGGAGGCCCCGAATGGCGACCTCACCGCTAATCTAGGGTCATTGCGGAAGATTTCAAGATGCGCGGCGCGATTGCCGGTCCGTCGGCGGGCGACGGGTAGTCGCAGACCCCCGCCTCAACGCTTGCGAATGCGCTCGCGACGCTTGAGCTGGCGCGGGGTCAGCTTGTTGCGCCGGCCGGCGTAGGGGTTGTCGGAGTCCCGGAACAGCAGTTGAATCGGCACGCCCGGCAAATCGAATTCGTTGCGAAAACGATTGACGAGATAGCGGCGATATGCCGGCGGAACGTGCTCGGTACGATTGCCGTGAATCACGATGCGGGTCGGGAAATTGCCGCCCGGATGCGCGTAACGCAGCTTGGCGGCGAAGCGGTGAACAACCGGCGGCGCATGGGCCTCGGTCGCCTTGTTCAGCACACGGCTGAGCCGTCCCGAGGAAAGCGAGCGGCAGGCCGCGTCATAAACCGTCTCGATCGCGTCGAACAATTCCCCGACGCCGCTGCCGTAAAGCGCCGAGAGAATGACCACCGGCGCCCAGGAAACGAACTTCAGCTTGTCTCCGGCGTCTTCCAGGCATTGTCTGCGCTGGCGTTCGTCGAGACCGTCCCACTTGTTGAGCACGATGACCAGGCCGCGGCCGGCGTCGACGGCATGACCGGCCAGCCGGGCATCCTGGTCGGTAATGCCCTCGCCGGCGTCGAGCAGCAGGCAGACCACGTCGGCCTGCTCCATGGCCTGCATCGCCTTCAGCGTGCTCAGCGACTCGACGGCTTCGTGGCGGTGGCGCTTGCGCCGGATGCCGGCCGTGTCGACCAGCCGGTAGCGACGGCCGTCGCGGTCGATCTCGGCGGCGATCGGATCGCGCGTGGTGCCGGGAAGGTTGGCCGTCACGGCGCGCTCGTCACCGGTCAGGCGATTGAGCAGCGTGGACTTGCCGACGTTGGGCCGCCCGATCAGCGCCAGCCGAATCGTGTCCTGGGTAGCGCGAACCTCCGGCGCTTCCGGCGGCCGGGGCAGTTCCGCGGCGACCGCGCCGGCAAGGCTGTCCAGCCCGCGCCTGTGTGCCGCGGCCACGGCAACCGGCTCGGAGAGCCCGAGCGCGGAAAACTCCGAGATCGCGCTATCGACGTCGATTCCGTCGGTCTTGTTGACCACCAGCACGACGGGTTTTCCGAGCTGTCGAATCCGTGCCGCAATTTCGAAGTCCTCCGAGGTGGCCGCACCCCGGCCATCGACGACGAAGGCGATGACGTCGGCTTCTTCCAGCGCGATCTGCGTCTGGCGGCCTACGCCGCGAACCAGCGTGTCCGGATCGGGATCGAGGCCGCCGGTATCGACCAGCACCACCTCGGTTTCCACGATCATGGCGCGGCCATAGATGCGGTCGCGCGTGACGCCCGGCTGGTCGGCTACCAGCGCATCGCGCGTACGCGTCAAAGCATTGAACAGCGTGGATTTGCCGACGTTGGGCCGACCGGCAATCACGACGATGGGCAGCGCCGCGCGATTCATCGCCGGGCCACTGCGCTCAGGATGAAGCGCCCACGCGCCAGGCCGAGAGCTTGCCGTCGACGTCGAGCAGATACAACACGTTGCCGACGACCAGCGGCGCCGACATCGGGGCGTCACGACTGGCTCGCTCGCGCGCGACGAACTCGCCCGTTTCGCCGTCCAGCCAGTGAATGTAGCCCTGCTTGTCGGCAACCGCGACGAACCCACCCTGCAGGACAGGCCGCGTCACGCCGCGCCGAAGCAATGCCTCGTTGCTCCACGCCGTCGAGCCACTGCGCCGGTCGAGCACCCAGACCCGGTCGTCGGAATCGGTCAATGCCATTCGGGCACGATCGACTTCGAGGCCCTGGTAGGAACCAAGCTCCTTGACCCACAGCAGGCGCCCCGAATCCAGCGCCACCGAGGCCGTCCGATCGTGCTCGCTGACCGCGTAGATATCCAGCCCGGCGATCGCCATCGGGCCGTCGATGTCGGCCAGGCGCTCGAGCTGCGTGCGACCTTCCGGCGTGCCCACGCGCTGCTCCCAGAGCAGATCCCCGGTCTGGAGATCCAGCGCGGTCAGGGTGCCGTCGTCGTGGCCGATGAAGACCTGCCCGGCGCGGATGACGGGATCGGAATTCCCGCGCAACGTCAGCAGCGGCACGCTCCGGTCGTAGACCCAGTTCCGGAAACCGGTTTCGGCATCGAGGCCGAACACGCGGCCGTCGATGCAGCGCACGACGATGACGTCGTCGCGCGCCTGCGGTGCGGCGAGTATTTCCGAAGACAACTGTGCCCGCCACTTGATCTCGCCGCTGGCGCGATCCACGACCAGGATCTGGCCTTCTATGGTACCGAGCAGGATCTCGTCGTCGCGCAAGGTCGGGCCCGCCGAGAGCTGCATGTCCAGCTCGAACCGTTTCAGGCGGTCGCCGGACGCCGCATCCACGGCGACGACCCTGCCCTCGTGATCCGCGCTCCAGATCTGGCCGTCGACGTACGTTGGCTTGAGCCCGGAGGCGCTCTTGCCCAACCCGTTGCCGGTAGAGGTACTCCAGAGCTTGCTGACCCGCAGGCGCTCTTCGATGTCGGTCAGTTCCATCGGATCGCGTTCGGGGTCCTTCTCGCCGAAGATGCCGCAACCGGCCATGGTCAGGCCGAGCACGACCAGCAGTCCGAGCCTGATCAGGCGCATCACGAGCGCTCCGCGCTGCCGGCGGCCGATTGAACCGCGTCAAGCTTGGTCTCGGCCTGGCGAAAAGTGCGTCCTTCGCCGCGCAGTTGCTCCACTGCCGCGGCATACGCCTCGGCGGCGTCGCCGAAGCGATTCAGATCGAACAGGATGTCGCCCCGGGTTTCCAGCCACAGTCCTTCATATCCCACCGGGGCGTTACCTTCAAGCCTGGCGAGCGCCGACTCGCCGCGCCCCAGCTGGGTCTCGGCCAAGGCGATGCGCAGGCGAATCACGGGTTCCAGGGCGGGCCATTTCCCGGCATCGAGCAATGCGCCGTAGATTTCGGCGGCCCGTTCCGTTTCACCGGCTTCGGTCAGCGACGAAGCCAGCAGCATTCCGGCCAGCGCCAGATAGGCGTGTTCGCCGACGCCCTCGCGCATCGCCGCGAACTGTTCGGCTGCCGCTTCGACATCGTCGGCCTCCAACTCCCGCTGGATTGCAGCGTAATATTCGTTGGCCAGCGCAGCCTGGCCGCCCTGATAGTCCTGCCACTGTCGCCAGCCGAAAATCCCGGCCAGTGCCAGGACCACGCCCATGAGGATGGAAACGCCGTTTTCGCGCAGCCAGTTGCGGACGCGTTCGCTTTGTTCGTGTTCGTCGTAGAGTTCAACAGCCATTCAGGTTTCTCGCTTGCACTCGGAAGGCGACAGCCTGCGATGATAAATCACTTGCCGTGGCCGCGCCGATCATCGTCGAAAAAGGTCTTCAGCCAGTCGTCCATCGAATCCTGCGCGACGGACGCTTGCGCCGCCTCGCCCTTCAGATCCTTGACGCTGATGGTGCCGTCGGCCATCTCCTGATCACCGAGCACCAGCGCCAGGCGGGCGCCGGATCGGTCGGCGCGCTTGAACTGAGCCTTGAAGCTGCCGCCCTGGAGGTCCGTGACCAGGCGCAGCTCCGGCCAGCGGTCGCGCAGCGTCTCGGCCAGCCCCAGCCGCTGCGCGGCGGGTACCGACCCCAGCAGGTAAGCATGGGGCGGATTCTCGAATTGCCCGTCCTGGCCCCTGACCAGTTCGAGCAGGCGTTCCATGCCCATGGCGAACCCGATGCCCGGCGTGGGTCTGCCGCCCTGGATCTCGACCAGGTCGTCGTAGCGGCCGCCGGCGCACACAGTGCCCTGCGCGCCCAGCGAACCGGTCGTCCATTCGAACACGGTGCGACAGTAATAGTCCAGGCCGCGGACCAGTCCGGGGTTGATTCGATAACGGATTCCCTGTGCGTCCAGCAGCTCGGTGACGGCCTTGAAGTGCGCCCGGGCGCTTTCTCCGAGATGATCGATCAAGCGCGGCGCCGCCTTCAACAGCGCCTGCGTGGCGGGCGCCTTGCTGTCGAAAATCCGCAGCGGGTTGCTTTCCAGCCGGCGCCGGCTGTCGTCATCGAGTTGATCGCGCACCGGCTCGAGATAGGCTACCAGCGCCTGCCGGTAGCGCTGACGATCATCCCGGTCGCCCAGGGAATTGATTTCCAGGTCGATATGTTCGGCGATGCCCAGTTCGCGCCACAACCGGCTACCCAGCGCGATCAGCTCGGCGTCGGCGGCGGGCGCATCCAGGCCGAACACCTCCACGCCGGTTTGATGAAACTGCCGTTGCCGCCCCTTTTGCGGACGCTCGTGTCGAAACATCGGGCCGGCATACCAGATCTTGAGACCGGGCGGATTGAGCAAACCGTGCTGGAGTGCCGCACGCACCACGCCGGCAGTACCCTCGGGCCGCAGACACAGGCTGTCGCCGTTGCGATCGTCGAAGGCATACATCTCCTTTTCGACCACGTCGGTGCCCTGCCCGATCGCGCGCGTGAAAAGTTCGGTCTTCTCGACCAGCGGAATCCGGATCTCCTCGAAACCATAACGCGCCATCAGGCGCGTCAGGCGTCGTTCCAGCCACTGCCAGGCGGCAACATCGGCCGGCAGGATATCGTGCATTCCGCGAACGGATTGCAGGGATTTCATCGCATCGTCTCCATGCGCAAACCGGCCGGATCGCCGTGTTCGCGATCCCGCCCGTCTTGGTTCACTTGCCGAGTGTCGGGTGGTCGTCAGTCTGCCGGCTGCTCGCGACTGCTGGCTGTCTCGGGCGCTTCGACCGTATCATCCTGGCCGACCACCAGTTCCGTGACCCCGCCTTGTTGCTGGCCGGCGAACGCGACCCGTTCGCCATCCAGCCGCAGCTCGACGGCACTGCCGCGCCCGAGCAGGAGCTTGAAGGGCGCGATTCCGCTGTATTGCCGCGCTTCTCCGCCGCGCAGCAGATCGAATTCCAGCCGCACGCCGTCGGCGCTTTCGATCTCCACCCAGCTGTCGTCGCTGAGCACCACCTCCAGCTCCGAGGACGAATCCTGCTCGGATTCCGCGGTGCCGGGCTGCTCGGAAACCCGATCGTCCCGGGCCGAGTCTTCCTGGGACAGGGACCGAATCGAGGCCATCGGCAATGCCGACGCCGAAAGGTGCGATTCGTCCTGGCGCATGTCTTCCAGCGGCTGCACGGCGAGCGCACCGGCCAAGCGCTCCCGGTAGCCGGGCTTGTGTGCCTGCGACGAAACTGCGTCGCGGCCTGCATGATCGCCCGCGACCATTTCGGATTCGAACAACCGCGCCCCGCCAAGCACGAAAAAGTAAACCAGCGGAGGCACGATCATTGTGGTGACCAGCGCGTAGGTCGCGAACTTCAGGAATCGATCGAAGCGCTGTGGCTTGCCGGCCGCCGGCAATACCGTTCTGAGAGGTTCGGGTTCCGTCGATCCCACGTCCACGAGCAGGGATTGAGGATCGATCCCCACCAGCCGCGCATAGTTGGCAATGTAACCGCGCCTGTATATGGGTGCTATTCGTTCGAACCGGTCGGCCTCGATGTGTTCGAGTGTCGTTCTGGACAACTTCAGCTCGCGCGCGACCGCATGCAGGCTGAGCTGCCTGGCCTTGCGGGCCCCGGCAAGGGCTGCCCCCGGTGAACTCGATTGTTTCGCTTGTTCGCCTAGATCGGATTCAGTCATTTCGTTTCGGATTCTGTTGCCTCAATTGCGAGGCCTGGGGTGAATCGGGATACTGCTGTGTCAGGGCTTCGGCATAGCGCTCGGCGTCTCGCTCGCTGCCCAGATCTTGTTCAACCTCGACGGCGAGCAGCAACGCCCGTGCGCCCATTCCGCCGCTCGCCTCCAGTCGCTGCAGGAAGGCACGCGCGCTCAAGGGCTCGTCCCGGTCGAACGACAGACGCGCCAGATTGAACAGCGCGGTGCGGTTCTGCGGGTCATACTCGAGGGCTTCTCTCAAATAGTCCTCGGCGTCGTCTTCCCGACCGTCCCGGCGTGCGCAAGATCCGGCGTTGGCCAGTGCGACTCCGGGCGTGGCGTAGAACGGGTCTTCCAGCGCCGCCTTGAAGTGCCGGTCCGCTTCGGCATATCGACCAACCTGGCACAGCAGCGCTGCATAACTATTGTGCGCGCCTCCGTCGTCGGGTGCAAGTCGAACCGCCGTCCTGAGGTGTTTCAGGGCCTTGTCGTCTCGATCGATGGATTGATACACGACTCCCAGCGCGAGATGCGCCGGCGAGTGCTTGGGATCCTGCTCGATCGCCAGTTCGAGTTTCTGCAGGGCGACTTGCAGCTCGCCGCGCTCGAGGTACCCGACGCCGAGACGGGTATTGACCTCGGCCGCGCGCACCGGGCTGACGCGGTCGACGCCGGAACCGCTGCGGCGCGGGTCGACGTCGTCGGCGTTGTTGGCGGCGCAGCCGGCCAGGGCGACCCCGAGAATGAATACGATAGCGGGGCGAAGCCTCATGCCATCGCCTGCCGGGCGAGCTGCTGCTGCACCAGGCTTCTGCGCTGGTTGCCGGAGAGCACCTTGCCCACCAGTTGCCCGCAGGCCGCGTCGATATCGTCGCCGCGCGTTCTTCGCACCGTGGCGATCAGGCCGCCGTCCCGCAGAATTTCCTGGAAGCGCAGCATGTTCTCGCTGCTGCTGCAGCGAAACGGCGTTCCCGGAAACGGGTTGAACGGAATCAGGTTGATCTTGCTGGGGATGTCGGCCAGCAGCTTCCGCAGCCGGCGGGCCAGTTCCGGCCCGTCGTTGACCCCGTCGATCATGGTGTATTCGAAGGTGATCGACTGCTTGCTGCCGCAAAGCTTCAGGTAGCGCTTGCAGGCCGCCAGCAACTCGGCGATCGGATACTTGCGGTTCAGTGGCACCAGCCGGGCGCGCAACTCGTCATCCGGCGCATGCAGCGACACGGCGAGCGCGATCGGGGGAAATTCATGCAGTGCGTCGATCCCCGGCACCACGCCCGAAGTCGAAACGGTCACGCGCCGGGCGGCCAGGCCGTAGGCCAGATCGTCGCGCAGGAGATCCAGCGACGGGCCAACCTGATCGAGGTTCAGCAGGGGCTCGCCCATGCCCATGAAAACGACGTTGCTGATGCGCCGGTCGCCGGTTCTCTGGTCGGCCAGCCAGACCTGCCCGATGATTTCGGCTGCTGACAGGTTGCGGCTGAAGCCCTGCATCGCCGTCGAACAGAATGTGCAGTTGAGCATGCAGCCGACCTGCGAGGAGATGCAAAGGGTGGCCCGCTCCGGTTCGGGAATGAACACGGTCTCCACCGCACTGCCGCCCGGCAGCGTCAGCAGCCACTTGATGGTGCCGTCGGCGGAAACCTGCTCGCTCAGGATCTCCGGGGGCCGGATCTCGGCGATCTCCGTCAACCGCTCGCGTAGCGCGCGGCTCAGATCGGTCATCAGCGCGAAATCGGTGATTCCGCGCTGGTAGATCCACTGCAGGAGCTGCCGCGCGCGAAACGGCTTTTCCCCCAGCGCAGCAAAGTAGCGCTCCAGGCTGGCCCGGCTCATGCCGAGCAGGTTGGTTTTGGGGGCAGCTTCAGCCATGGGCGATACGTCTTTGAATCAGCGCGAGTATATCTCATCCCCGGCGAAGAAGAAGCTGATTTCCTGGGCGGCGGTTTCCTCGCCGTCGGAACCGTGCACCGCGTTGGCGTCGATGCTGGAAGCGAAGTCGGCGCGAATGGTGCCGGGCGCGGCCTGGCGCGGGTCGGTGGCGCCCATCAGCTCGCGGTTGCGCGCGATCGCGTCTTCGCCTTCCAGCACCTGGATCATGACTGGACCGGAGGTCATGAACTCGACCAGGTCATTGAAGAACGGGCGTTCCTTGTGCACCGCGTAAAAGCCCTCGGCCTGCTCGCGCGAAAGATGCAGCATGCGCGCGGCCACGATTCGGAGACCGGCGCGCTCGAAGCGGGTGTAGATTTCGCCGATCACGTTCTTGGCTACGGCATCGGGCTTGATGATCGAAAGGGTACGCTGCATTGCAAGTGACTCCTGGAATTCGGGAATTTTCTGAACGTTCATTGCGGGACCGTCCCGCGCCACCGGCGCACACCGGCGGCGCGGAAGACAAGCCCCATATTGTAGCCGCTGGACGCGTTTCGGGTTCGACGCCGATCGCCTGCCGGAAAACCGGAGCGAACCGCTTTTCTCGCACCCTCTTCCGGATCCCTCAGGCGCCTGGCGCTCCGGTCGATGCGCGACCTGTTCCCACCATCGCTATTCCCATTCCGCGGAGATCAACGTCCAGTCATCGCCGTCGCGCCGCCAGCCGGTCTCAACCCGCCAGAATCGACCCTCGTCGGGCAACAGCCCGGAGCCGCCGGTGGCCAGCGCCCGGAACGACGCCACCGCACGCGAATCACCCACCAGCTCGACCTGCGTGTCGACCCGCCGGACCCGGATCGAGTCGCGAGCCAGGCGCTCGCGGCGGACCAGCAAACCGAGCGCGCGCCGATCCAGCCGGCCGTTGACGGCGACGAAGTCGTCGGCCACCGGCGTCATGAAATCGTCGACGTCGCCCTGCTCCACCGCCTCGGTCATGGCGTCCAGGGTGCGAAGAATCCGCGTTTCATCGTCCAGCTCGGGTCCGCAGCCGGCCAGCAGCAGCAACATTGCCGCCAGCCATGGGCCGCGGTCGGGCTCATTCGCCATCGAGCACCGATTCCAGCAGCCGCGAGGCGACGACGATCAGGTCGTATTCGGTCACCAGGCCCACCAGCTTGCCGTTTTCGGTCACCGGCAGGCAGCTCAGGCGGTTTTCGCGCATCAGCCGGATCGCCTCGACGGTGGTGGTCTCGGGCCCGATCGAGGTCGGATCGGGGCGCATGATGTCGCGCACCATCACCGGCTCGTTCTTCTTGTCGATGCCGCGGGCGATCAGGCGCAGCAACTGGCGGTGGCTGATCAGTCCCAGCAGCCTTCCGGAATCATCCTCGACCGGCACGTGGCGCACGTATCGCCACTCCATCAGACTGGCGGCGAAGTCGACGATGTCGTCGGGCCGAACCGTGAACAGGTCGGTGGCCATGAACTGGCCGACGGTACGGTAGCTCTCGCGCCAGTCCTGGGTGCCGCAGAACTCGGCCAGCTCCCATTCGGAGACGGGTTTTCCGGTCTGCTGCTGCTGCACCATGCTGGCGGTCAGCGCGCGCATGCGCTCGTGCAGGCTGCCCTCCGATTTCATGTGTTCCAGCGAATCCAGCTGCCAGCGCGCACCGGTGCGGCGCGAATCGACGCGCCTTTCGATCACCCCCAGGTAGCGCTCGATATCGGCCGGATCGATCGAAGCTTCGCGCAGTCCCTGCTCGGCCAGCGGCAGCAGTTCTTTTAAAATCAGGTCCTTGGCCGGCATCTGGTGTTCGTCGAACCAGACCTGCTGAGCACGCAGACCGTCGCGGGCAGCCGACATGAAGTTGCTCTTGACGTCGGAGAAATTGAAATGCTCGCGAATGTCCTCGATGCTGTGCGAAAGGCGCGACATCATGCCGAAGAAGAACGCCGCGTTGGCGATTTCGTCGAGCACGCTCGGGCCCGACGGGATGACCCGGTTCTCGATTCTCAGATGCGGCTTGCCGTTTTCGGAAATGCCGTAGCAGGCACGATTCCAGCGATACACCGTGCCGTTGTGCAGCCGCAGGGCGTTGAGCTTCGGAATCTCGCCGCGCTCTACCATCCCGATCGGATCGTCCTCGAAGTCGGTCGTCAGAATCACCCGGAAACGGGCGATATCCTCCTTGAAGATTTCGATGACCGACTTGTCGATCCAGTGGTCGCCGAAGTGCACGCGGGGTTGCAGCCCGCGAGCGGCCAGCGCCTCGGAGCGCGCGTCGATGGAATTCTCGAACACCGCGATGCGGCTTTCGTGCCAAAGCCGCTTGCCGAGCAGGATGGGCGAGTTCACGCAGGTCGCCAGAAGCGGCCCGGTGACCGCCTGAGCGACGTTGTAGAGCGACGCGAACTCCTCGGCGGCAACCTGGAAATGCACCTGGTAGCTGGTGTTGCAGGCTTCCAGCATCAGATTGTCATGCTGGAAGTTGAGTTGATCTATGCCCTTGATCGCAAACTGGAAATCCGATCCTCGCAGGCGCCGCAGGGCTTCATTGAGGGCAAAATAGCGCGCAGTGGGCACCATCGCGTTCAGGCTGAGGTGGTCACGCGTCAACGTCGGCAGGATGCCCACCAGCGCCACCTGTGATCCCACTTGCTTCGCTCGCTCGCGCGCGAGGGAAAGGACCTCGTCGGTTTCCGCTTCAAGACGACGCAGACAATCACCGCCAAGCTCCAGCGGTGAAAGATTGGCTTCGAGATTGAACAGGCCCAGCTCGTGCGTGAAACGCGAATCATCCATTCCTTCGAGCATCTGCATCGCGGTCATCGCGGGCCGGTAGGCGCCATCGACCAGGAACATTTCCTGCTCCGCGCCGATGCGTCGGATACCGCGTTCGAACATACCGGTGTCGAGCATTTCCTCCATCGCCCGAACCTCGTTCAGCAACGCTTTCATGAAAGCACGGCGCGTGGCCTCGTCGCTGCTTTGCTCTACGTTCTGCTCACCCATGGAGATTTCCGAATGAATGGATGGATGGTTCGACCGGGCCGGCTCGCTGATTGGAGCGTTCACACAAGCGCGCCCGAGCACGGATGATATACGCCTCGGGCTGTGGCGGCAAACCTCCTGTGGACCTCATCGGCCGCAGGGGGATGCAGACTTGTATGCAAACTTGACCTGTGAGAATCTAGGCCCAGGGTAGACAAACACAGAGAAACCAACCGCAATGACTGAAAAAACCTGGCTTGACCATTACTCGGAAGGGGTTCCGGCAGAAATCGACATGTCGGAATTCGATTCGGTCGTCGACATCCTCGAACAAAGCTGCGAGCAATACGCCGACCAGACCGCCTACGTCAATTTCGGCCGCGAGATGAGTTATCGCGAACTCGACCGGCTGAGCCGGGCCTTCGGTGCTCATCTGCAATCGCTCGGCCTGAAGCGCGGCGACCGGGTCGCAATAATGCTGCCGAACCTCCTTCAATACCCGGTGGCGCTGTTCGGCATCCTGCGCGCCGGCATGATCGTGGTCAATACCAACCCGCTCTATACCGGGCGCGAACTCAAGCACCAGCTCAACGATTCCGGCGCCAAGGCAATCCTGGTGCTGGAAAATTTTGCCCACACGCTGGCCGGCGTGATCGACGACTGCCCGGTCGAACATGTATTCGTGACCGGGGTCGGCGACATGCTCGGATTCCCCAAGGGCACGCTCATCAATTTCGTTTTGCGCTACATCAAGAAGGAAGTGCCTGCCTATGACCTGCCCGGGGCCCGGCGCTTCACCGACGCGCTGAAAACCGACCCCGAGCAACTCGAGAGTGCAAGTCCGGGCCACGACGACCTGGCGTTTCTGCAGTACACCGGGGGTACCACCGGCGTGTCCAAGGGCGCGATGCTGACCCACGGCAACATCGTGGCCAACGTGCAGCAGTCGGCCGCGTGGATGGACCAGCTGATCGAATATGGCCGGGAAACCATCGTGACCGCGTTGCCGCTGTACCACATCTTCGCCCTGACGGCGAACTGCCTGGTATTCATCAAGTTCGGCGGGCGCAACGTGTTGATCACCAACCCGCGCGATATGGACGGCTTCGTCAAGGAACTGGGCAAGGAAAGATTCACCGCGATCACCGGCGTCAATACGCTGTTCAACGGCCTGCTCAACACGCCGTCGTTCGAGAAACTGGATTTTGCGCCGCTGCGACTGACGCTGGGCGGCGGCATGGCGGTTCAGCGCGCCGTGGCCGAGAACTGGAAAAAAGTCACCGGCGTGCCGCTTATCGAGGCCTACGGCCTGACCGAGACCTCGCCGGCGGCCTGCATCAACCCGATGGACCTGGAAGACTACAACGGGGCCATCGGGCTGCCCATCCCGTCGACCGAATGCAAGGTCATCGACACCGAAGGCAGCGAGGTTGCGATCGGCGAACCTGGCGAATTGTGCATTCGCGGCCCGCAGGTCATGAAAGGGTACTGGGAGCGTCCGGAGGAAACGTCCAAGGTACTCGACGGCGATGGCTGGCTGAAGACCGGCGACATGGCCTGTCGCGATGAAAAGGGCTTCTTCTACATCGTCGATCGCAAGAAGGACATGATCCTGGTCTCCGGCTTCAACGTCTATCCCAACGAGATCGAGGACGTCATCGCCGGCCACCCGAAGGTACTGGAAGTCGGGGCCATCGGGGTCGAGGACGAAAAGTCCGGCGAGCTGGTCAAGGCCGTGGTCGTACCGAAGGACGACTCGCTGACCGTCCACGAACTGCGCGAGCACTGCAAGAAGGAACTGACCGGCTACAAGGTGCCCCGCTACATCGAATTCGTCGAAGAATTGCCCAAGACCAACGTCGGCAAGATCCTCAGGCGCGAATTGCGCGACAGGTTCGGCGAGGCGCGCAGCAGCTAGCCGGGGAATCGCTCAACAAGCCTGCACGGGCACGTTTCGCCACCCGTTCATGCCCAGGCGGAGGCACGCAGATCGACGAAGTCGAGCCGGGAGAACTTTGCCCGCCGGCAGACGGGACAGGCTCGATGCGGAGACATTCGATGACCTGCGGGAACATGCATATTCTGCGGTTTCATGTATTTGCCTCTCGCGCATCTTCCGGCAACAGCCGCCCGGGATCGGGACTGGTCTCCAGGGAAGAGACGCCGACCCCGATCAAGCGCACGCCCACCCGGGACTGGTAGCGCATCCAGCCGGCCGCCATTTCGATAGCGGCCTCGGAAATGCGAGCCGCCGACCGCGTGTATCCAGCCAGGGTCCGGCTGCGCGTGAGCGTCGAGAATCCCCCAGAACGCAGTTTCAAATGCACCGACCGGGCGTAAAGCCCGCGTTCGCCCAGACGCCGGGCGCATTTTTCGGCCTGGCGCCGGATGACGTCCTCGATGTCGCTCATCCGGTGCAGATCTTGCTCGAAGGTCGATTCCTGGCTGATCGAGCGGCGCGCGCGCACCGGGCTGACGGCCCGCTCATCGATTCCGGCCGCGCGCTGGCGAAAACCCGACGCCTGGCGCCCGAGAACCGGCATCAGCGAATCCAGCGGCGCCTGCCGAAGCTGCCCGATGGTGAGGATGCCCGCATCCTGCAGCCGCGCTCCGGTACTGGGCCCGACGCCGGGCAGCCGGCGCACCGGCTGGGGATCGAGGAACCGCTGCACCTGATCAGGACGAATCCAGGTCAGGCCGTCGGGCTTGTCATAAGCCGAAGCCAGCTTGGCCACCAGCTTGCTGTTGCCGATCCCGATCGATGCCGTCAGGTTCAGCTCCACCGATATGCGCTGCTTGAGACGCCGCGCCAGGACCGGGATTTCATCGTTTCGCGAGGGCTCGGTCATGTCGATGAAGGCCTCGTCGAGGCTCAGGCCCTCGACCAGTTGCGAAAAGTCGGCGAAGATTTCGAATATCTGCGCCGAAATCTCCCGATAATGCGCGTGCCGCGGTCGCACGAATACCGCGTGCGGGCACAGGCGACGCGCACGGCCCGCCGGCATGGCCGAATGCACGCCGTAGCGCCTCGCCTCGTAGCTGGCCGCCGCGACGACCCCGCGCCGGCCGTCGCCGCCTACAATGACCGCCTTGCCACGCAACTCGGGACGATCACGCTGCTCGACGCTGGCGAAGAACGCGTCCATGTCGCAATGAAATATCACGCGCCCGGCTGAATCGGAATCACTGCTCATGAATTACCGCGAATTGTTTCCCGTCGTCGATCGACATGTCTGGCTCAATCACGCCGCCATTTCGCCGTGGCCGGCACCGGTGGGTCGCGCCATGGCGGATTTCGTCGACCAGAATATCGCGCAGGGCCCGCTTGGCTATGCCGAATGGCTGGCGACCGAACAGCGTCTTCGCCAACGCGCGGCCGAATTCCTTGGGGCCGAGCCGGACGATCTGGCGCTGCTCAAGAATACCTCGGAAGGCCTGAGCCTGATCGCGGCCGGACTGGACTGGCAACCCGGCGATGCGCTGCTGTGCTGCGGCGGCGACTTTCCCAGCAACCTGCTGCCCTGGCACCAGCTGGTGCCCGATTTCGTCGAAGTGCGCGAGGTGCCGTTCGACGACGACGATCCCGAAGCGGGACTGTTGCGGGCGCTGGACGCGAGCGTCCGGCTGCTGGCCGTCAGTTCGGTGCGCTACGATTCCGGCGTACGGCTCGATCTGGACCGGCTGGGCCGGGCGGCCCACGCGGCCGGCGCGCTGCTGGTCGTCGACGCCATCCAGCACCTCGGCGCGTTGCCGCTGGACGTGTCGACCGCACCGGTCGATTTCGTCATCGGCGGGAGCCACAAATGGCTGCTGGCGCCTGAGGGACTGGCGCTGTTCTGGTCGCGACCGTCGGCACGCCGAAGGCTCAAACCGCTGCAGACCGGCTGGCGCATGTGGCCCGACATGTTCAATTTCGAGCGCGAAGACTGGCACCAACCGGAATCGGCCCGGCGTTTCGAGCCCGGGACCCTCAACATGGCCGGCATCCACGGCCTGGCCGCAGCGATCGAGCTGCTGCAGTCCATCGACCCGGAATTTCGCGCCGCGCAACTGCTGCGGCGCACCGGGTGGCTGATCGAAGGGCTGGAGCGCATTCCCGGCGTCGAAATCATCACCCCTTCCGATCCCGATCGGCGCGCCGGCATCGTCTGCTTCACGCCCGGCCGCCTCGACCCGGGCGACGTCCTGAAAAAACTTGCGGCCAACTCGATCTTCGCGGCAAAACGCGGCCCGGCGGTGCGGCTTTCGCCCAACTTCTACACCCCGGAGGCGCATATCGGCCAGGCGCTGGAGGCAATCGAGGCCATCCTGTCGCGCGCCGCCTGACGCGCTTCAGCGACCGTTCTTCTCAAGATAGCGCTGGTGGTACTCCTCGGCCCGCCAGAACGGACCGGCGGTCCGGATTTCCGTGGCGATCGGCGCGCCGAGGCGCCCGGAAGCTTCCAGGTCGCGCTTCGAGCGCTCGGCGGCTTCCTGCTGCTCGGCATCGTGCGTGAATATCGCGCTGCGATATTGCGAACCCATGTCCGGGCCCTGGCGATTCCGCTGGGTGGGGTCATGCATCCGCCAGAACGCCTCCAGCAGTTCGTCGTATCCGATTCTTTCGGGATCGTAGGTCAGGCGCACCGCTTCGGCGTGCCCGGTGTCACCGGCGCATACCGAACGATAGTCCGGGTTGTCGACCGTCCCGCCGGTGTATCCCACCTCGGCGTCGAGCACGCCTTCCAGTTCGCGGAATCGCGCCTCCGGACCCCAGAAACAGCCGGCGGCAAAAGTTGCGGTTTTCTCGCCCATCATCGTTGGTCCTTTATCAATGCGTCCGGTACTTTCCTCAGGCATGAAACCGCCTTTTTCAACCTGCCGAGACTGGACAGCCGGGAAACCTCGGCGCAGGGTTCGGCCGGCATCGATCGCTGAAGGCCTTGCCGCGCGTCGAACTGAAGCCATCGATGCCCGCCGGAATCCGGTGTCCGAAGCTCTGCATGTCGACTGATCAACGTTCTGGTTGGCAACATCCTGATTGGTCACCGTGCTTTGAATATATACCTCGCACGTGAAGCAGCATCCGACTGGCATTCGCCGCGTGCGCAGGCGACAATGGGCTCATGAGCGCAGAAACCTTTCTCTGGCACGACTACGAAACCTTCGGCGCCGACCCCAGGCGCGACCGGCCCTGCCAGTTCGCCGCAATTCGTACCGATATCGCACTGGAACCGGTGGGGGACCCGGTGGTCTGGTACTGCAAGCCTTCCAGCGACATGCTCCCTTCGCCCGATGCCTGCCTGATCACCGGCATCACGCCGCAGAAGGCCGAAGCGCGCGGCATGCCCGAATACGAATTCGCCGGACGCATCTTCGAAATGATGAGCGAACCCGGCACCTGCAGCGCGGGCTACAACAACTTCCGCTTCGACGACGAAATCTCGCGCTTCATGTTCTGGCGCAATTTCATCGACCCCTACGCGCGCGAGTTCCGCAACGGCAACAGCCGCTTCGACCTGATCGACCTGCTGCGCATGACCCGCGCGCTGCGTCCGGAGGGCATCGAATGGCCGGTCAACGCGACCGGCAGGCCCAGCTTTCGGCTCGAAGACCTCGCGCGCGCCAACGGCTTTTCGACCGAGCACGCCCACGACGCACTGGCCGACGTGGAAAACACGCTGGGCATGGCGCGGCTGGTCCGGCGCTGCCAGCCCAGGCTCTGGCACTGGGGCCTGGGACTGCGCGCGCGCCACCGGGTCGAGCAACTGGTCGAGAAGCGCGAAATCCTGCTGCACGCCTCGTCGCGCTTCCCGGCGGCCGAGGGCTGTCTTGCACCGGTACTGCCGCTGTTCCGCCACCCGGCGATCAAGAGCCAGTGGCTGGTGTGGAACCTCCGGGAAAACCCCGCCGAGTTCGCCGAGTTCGATGCCGAGACCCTCGCCGACCTGTTCTGGACGGCCAATGCCGATCTGCCGGAAGGCCTCAAGCGGCTTCCGGTCAAGTGGATCCGCACCAATCGCTGCCCAATGCTGTCGCCGACCGGCACGCTGGATGCCGCGGCCGCCGAGCGCACGCGTATCGATCTGGGCGCGGCCGAGCGGCACGCCCAAACGCTTGGCGCCATGCCGGAATTTCTCGAGCGCCTGGGCGGGATATTCGCCGCGGCCCGACCCGGCCCGGCCTTCGATCCCGAAACGGCGCTGTATGACGGCTTCATGCCCGACGCCGATCGCCGTATTGCCGAGCAGATCCGCACCCGGTCACCGAACCAGGCCGCTGCCCTGCTCGACAGCCTGCAAGGCCCGTTTGCCGACGAACGGCTGGCGGAATTGCTGCTGCACTATGCAGGCCGGCATGCCGAAACCAGCCTGAACGAAGAACAGCGCCGGGCCTGGCAGGACTATCGCCGGCGTCGCCTGATCGACGACCCCGAACTCGCCCCGCTGCGCCTGGAGGAATATCTGCAGCGAATCCAGGAGCTGCGCCACGAATTTCCGGATCGTGCGGCACTGCTCGATGAGCTCGAACAATGGCCGAATCGTATTGGAATCGACGATCTTCACTGAAACGGAAAATCAAATACTTGAAGCCGCTTTCTTGAAATGACGTCGCAGTGTTATGCACAATCCCTTGATTTGACAATTGACAGTTTCTTTACGCTTGATTTTTCAACGGCTTGCCAAGTTGGCCATCATAACCCACTGTTTCCAAAGACCTTTATGCGCATGGTCAATATTTGTTCATTTTGTTGGTGCCCAGACGGCAACAGGTGGGCAGCCTGATTGCACACAGAGTTTTCCACAGTGATTGTGGATAAAGACCATCGCGCGAAAATCGAGCCGGTCCAGGCCTGGCCTACATCACGGCCAACGCAAGTTGATCCGGGCAACCGGCCGGCGGCTGCCGATACTGCCGTCGGCGCGTGTGTTCGATTGCGCCCTTGAGGATGCGGTCGCTGCGCGGAGATACGAATTCCAGCACGCTGCCGTCTTCGAACTGCAGCATCATCACCATCGGCGGTTCGCCTTGACGTCCCGGGCGCGCGATCACGCCGCTGATGCACTTGCCGACGATCTGCTCGCGAACGGCGCGGCTGGACTGGTTGCTGTTCTGGCTCATCCTGCAATCCTTGATTTCGGTTCAGGATGATTGAA
Organism: Wenzhouxiangellaceae bacterium; assembly: GCA_041685925.1. Lineage (GTDB taxonomy): Bacteria > Pseudomonadota > Gammaproteobacteria > Xanthomonadales > Wenzhouxiangellaceae. Next base: position 64,497 of record JAWLEW010000004.1, read on the forward strand.
GCACGCCGATTTCTCAAAACCTGAGAAAGGCGCACCGGGATTGCCGGACTCCCGGCCGCCGTCGGAAATTCACTCGGATACGGGCAATCGCGAGGCGAAGGCGTGGGCCAGCGTGGTCTGGTCGGTGTGCTCGAGCTCGCCGCCCAGCGGCACGCCCTGGGCGAGACGGGTCAACCGGACCCCATGACGGCTCGCCAGCCCGGCGATGTAATGGGCGGTGGCCTCGCCTTCCACGGTCGAGTTGGTTGCCACGATGACCTCTTCGATGGGTTCGCCGCCGAAACGTCGCTCGAGCTGGTCCAGGCCGATGTCTTCGGGGCCGATGCCGTCGAGCGGGGAAAGCCGGCCCAGCAATACGAAGTAGCGGCCCTCGAAACCGGTGGCCTGCTCGATCGCCAGCACGTCGCCCGGGGCCTCCACCACGCACAGAACGCTGTCCGAGCGCCGATTGCTGGCGCAGATGTCGCAGATGTCGGCCGAGGTGAAATTACGGCAGCGGTCGCAGCGCCGGATATCGCGCACGGCCCGCCCCAGGACATCGGCGAGGCGCTCACCGCCGCGCCGGTCGCGCTCGAGCAGGTGCAGCGCCATGCGCTGAGCCGTGCGTGCACCGACGCCGGGCAGGCAGCGCAGCGCCTGCAGCAATTCCTCGAGCAGCGGGTCGCTCAAGGCAGGGTGAAGCCCGGCGGCATCGGCATGCCCCCGGTCAGGCCGGACATCTTTTCCTGGCTGGCTTCCTGCACCCGGTTGACGGCATCGTTGAATGCCGCCGCGACCAGGTCCTCCAGCATTTCGACGTCATCGGTGGCGCCGGGATCGATGCGGATCCCGCGCACTTCATGCCGGCCGCTGAGGGTGACTTCGACCATGCCGCCGCCGGCCTGCCCGGTGACCTCCAGGTTGGCCAGTTCTTCCTGGGCCTGCTTGAGGCCTTCCTGCATCTTCTGCGCCTGCTGCATCAACTGGGCGATATTGCCTTTCATTGTTCACTCCGTGGATTGGCGGGTCGCACCGATCCGGGCACGACTTCGGCATCGAACTTTTCCTGCATGCGCTGTACGACCGGGTCCTGTGCAACAGCGGTTTCGGCGTCGGCCTGGGCACGGGCCCGCTCATCGTTTTCCAGCCGGGCCGGCGTCAGCAATTGCGAATCATCGCCGACCGGCTTGAACTCCACCCGGCGCTCGCGCCCGGAATACGCCTGCAGCGCTCGCGCCAGACTGGCCTTGAAGCGATCAGTCACCAGCATGAGATCGTCCCGCGCGAGTCGAAATTCAACCCGGTCGTCGTCGACTTCGCCCACCGCAAGCAGCCCGGCGACGGCCTTGACCGACCCGTTGAGGTCCAGCGACTGCAGCACGCGCGGCCAGCTATCGGCGTCCAGCGCCGCGGGCGCTTCGGACAAGGCAGGTGGCGCCGGTCCCGGTTCGGTCCTGGTTTGCGCTTCAGGCGCGGCTTCGCGAACCTCTCCGTACGAGGCCGCGGACCGGGTGGAAGCGGCCCGGGTGGCCGAACCTGGCGATGCTGCTGCGTCCGGATCGGCCGGCTGAAACGCGAACATGCGCAGGATCGTCATTTCGCACCCACTCCGGTCGGACGGCGCCAGCCCCAGGTCGCGCCGACCGGTCACCGCGATCTGGTAGTACAGCTGCACGTCTTCCGGATCCAGGCGGGCGGCGTAATCGACCAGGTTGTCCCAGTCGGTACGACTGTCGTCGCGGTAATCGGGCACTTGCTGGATGAGTGCGATGCGGTGCAGCATTTCGGCCAGGTCGGCCAGCAGCCGCGACAGGTCGCGCGCCAGGCTGAACACTTCTGCGACCGCTGCCAGGGCCGCGCGCGCATCACTTTCGATCAGCGCCTCCACGACGGTATTGAGGTGGCGCTGCTCGACCGTGCCCAGCATGTCCTCGACCGGCGCATGCTCCAGCTTGCCGCTGCCGGCAGCCAGTGCCTGGTCGAGCAGACTGAGGGCGTCGCGCATGCTGCCGTCGGCGGCGCGCGCCAGCAGCGCCAGGGCCGCGTCGTCGTATTCCAGTTCCTCGCGGCCGAGGATGAACTCGAGCTGACCGGCGATTTCCTCGACGCCGAGCCGGCGCAGGTTGAACTGCATGCAGCGCGACAGGATGGTGACCGGAATCTTTTGCGGATCGGTGGTCGCCAGCACGAACTTGACGTGGTCCGGCGGCTCCTCCAGCGTCTTCAGCAGCGCATTGAAGCTGTGCGTGGACAGCATGTGCACCTCGTCGATCAGGTACACCTTGTACCTTCCGCGCGCCGGCGCGTACTGCACGTTGTCGAGAATCTCGCGGGTGTCGTCGACCTTGGTCCGCGAGGCCGCGTCGATTTCCAGCAGGTCGACGAACCGTCCTTCGTCGATCGCCGCGCAGTGCTCGCACTGGCCGCACGGCGTGGCCGAGACGCCTTCCCGGCAATTCAGCGACTTGGCCAGGATGCGGGCAATCGTGGTCTTGCCCACGCCGCGGGTGCCGGTAAACAGGAAGGCGTGGTGCAATCGCCCCTCGTCCAGGCCGTTTGTCAACGCCCGTACGACGTGTTCCTGGCCGACCAATCCGGCGAAATCCCGCGGCCGCCATTTTCGCGCAAGTACCTGATAGCTCAAATCAAATCCTCTGTTTCCAGCGCGGCCGCCGTTCGCCGGTCAGCCGCCTTCCAGCTGCGGTCGCAAGGCCCTAAAGTCTACACCACCGGGCCCGATTCCGCCGTCGATGGTGGCTTGCGGTGCAGCCAGCCAAGGACCGGTTCGCGGGCTGCATGCTCCGGTCGAGTGCTGGATTGCGGCGCGGCGAAAAACCGCGTGCAGTCCCGCTTCTGTGTCCATGACCGGATCGATTTGGTTCGAAATGCCCGCTCCCGACTCGCATCAAACCGTTTCACGGGCCTCGCTTACATGGCCATGAGCGAATTTCTTCCCGATTATTGCAGTCACCGCGCCGGACCCGCACGCGTCTAGACGACTAAACTTGCAATCATGAACGCCGACGCGCCTTTGCTCAGCATCATCGTCCCGGTCGGCCCGGGAGACGATGCCTGGTGCGGACTGCTGGAGCGGCTCGACGCGTTTCCGGCGCCCTGCCAGATCGTGCTCAGCACCTGCGAACCGCTCGCCTGGCGGAACGCACGGCGTGACGGTTCGGATCGCGACATGGTCACGGTACAGGGCCCGCCCGGTCGCGCCGCCCAGCTCAACCGCGGCATTGCCGCGGCCAGGGCTGACTGCCTGTGGCTGGTGCACGCCGATTCGCGCCCGGACGCGGCGACAATGGAAGCCGCGGCGGGATTCGCCGAAATGTGCCGAATCCGGCCGAGCACACTGGGCTGGTTTCCGCTGGCCTTCTCCGCCGACGGACCCCGTCTGGCGATGCTCAACGCTCACGGCGCCAACCTGCGCTCACGGCTGTTGAAGATGCCGTTCGGCGACCAGGCCTGGCTGGTGAGCCGGACGCTGTTCGACCGGGTCGGTGGTTTCGACGAAACCTTCGGGCGTGGCGAAGACCTCGACTTCCTGGTTCGCGCGCGTCGCGCGGGTGCGCACCTGAAGCGGTTGCATCCGCCGATCCGAACCTCGGCACGCCGCTACCGGGAACAGGGCTGGCTGCGGACAACCCATGCCCATCTCTGGCTTACGCTACGCTTGTGGCTGCGGGCCCGAAGGCGGGCCGGACGCCGGATGCCCGGAAACGAAAGCTCCAGGATCAGGAAAACGTGAATCCCGCAATCGCAATCTTCGTCAAGACCCCCGGCCTGTCACCGGTCAAGACCCGTCTGGGCGCCAGCCACGGCAGCGGCGCCGCAGAGGCGTGGCACCGGCTTGCCTCGGCATGCGTACAGGCCACGGCCGGGGCCACCGGGCTTCCGACCTACTGGGCCGTGGCCGAAGCCGAAGGCATGGACCATGAAATGTGGCAAGCCCTCCCGCGCCTGGCCCAGGGCGAAGGCGGGCTGGGGCGGCGCATGGCCACCGTGCACGGCGAACTCGTGCGACGCCACGGCGCCGGCATCCTGATCGGCGCCGACCTGCCCCAGATCGAAACCCGCCACCTGCACGCAGCCGCGCGCTGGCTGATCGCCGACGAACCGCGCCACGTCATGGGTCCCGCACGCGACGGGGGATTCTGGCTGTTCGGCGCCAATCGTTCACCGGCAGTGAAAATCTGGGAATCGGTTCGCTACAGCCGCGACGATACCGCCCGCGAATTCATCAAGGCCGTGAACGCTGCCGCCTGGGAGATGCTGGAACCACTGACCGATCTCGACCAGGCCGGAGACCTGCCGACCGTGCTGCGCGAGCTCGAGGCCGTTGCCCGGCCCACCGAATGCCAGCTCGAACTCGCACGCTGGCTCGAACGGCGCATCGAACAGGCGGCATGAATCGGCTGCCGGGGCTGCTGTCGAAGCCGTTCCGGGGCTGGGCGGGTTTCCGGTTCCTTAGAGAAACTGCTCGTTGAGGATGCGTTCGTCCAGCGAGTGCTCCGGGTCGAACAACAGCTCGTGGCGAACATCGTCGGCTTGACGCACGACGACTCGGGACACGTCGCGAACCTCGTCGTAATCGGCGGTCGCGCTGACCGGGCGACGCTCGGCCGTGAGGACCTGGAACTCGATTTCGACCGCGGCCGGCAAAACCGCGCCGTGCCAGCGTCGGGGCCTGAACGGACTGATCGGGGTGAGCACGACCGCTTCGGTGCCCAGGGGCAGGATGGGCCCGTGGGCCGAGAGGTTGTAAGCGGTGGAACCGGCCGCGGTCGACACCAGTACGCCGTCGGCCACCAGTCGGGCGACCCGTTCGGTGCCGTTGACCAGGATCCGGATATGCGCGGCCTGGTTGGTCTGACGCAGCAGCGCGACTTCGTTGATGGCAAGCCCGGTGCGCAGCTCGCCGTGAATGGTCTCTGCGTGCATGCGCAGCGGCGCCAGGCTGAAGCACGAAGCCTGGGCAATACGCTCGGGCAGATCCTCGGTGCTGAAACGGTTCATCAGGAATCCGACCTCGCCCAGGTGCATCCCGAATACCGGCAGGTTCCGGTCACTGTTCTCGTGCAACGTGTGCAGCATGAAACCGTCGCCGCCCAGCGGGACCAGCACTTCGGCATCGTTGCGCGGGACATCGCCATAGCGCGCGGTGAGTTCGGCCAGCGCCTCGCGCGCCCGCGGATGACCGCTGGCGGTGAATGCGATGCGCGTGGAATCGTTCATCTAGGCGGTTGCGCTCAACAGCTGGCCGAGCCCGTGGATGGCCACCTGCATGGTCGCGAAGTCCAGCGTCGAGGTCGCCCGCATTTCTTCGAGCATCGCGCGGGTGCGCCCCACCACGGCTTCGTGCTGGTCGAACCAGGCTCCGATCGGATCGGACATGTCGCGATGCTCGGTCAGGATGCGGCGGGCCAGGACCCGGTGGTGGCTGAACAATTCGTCGCGCAGATTGCCGCGTGCGTGCGCATGCCACTGTTTTTCCACCGGCAGGCTTTCGATCGTCTCGCGCAGCCAGCGCAGGCAGAGCTTGTCGAACAGGCCGAAATAGACCTTGCCGACTTCATCCACGCCCAGGTCCAGGTTGCGCGATTCGTCGACCACGTCCAGGGCCGAGTACATCCAGCCCATCGCGGCCAGCCGGGCCGCGAAATCGGCAGCGAAGCCCGCGTCCTCCAGCTCTTCGCGGCGGCTTTCAAGCGCCGTGCACTCGACTTCGCTCAGGATGTCGGGCAACGCAGCGCGAAAGTCCTTCATGCCCGGCCCGAAACGGTTGACCTTGCTTGAAATGTCGATGGCAAAACCGCCGGGCAGCGTGATCAGGCGCCGGGTGCTCTGACGCATCAAGTTCCAGATCTCCAGATACATGCGGTTCTGCACATCGGCCGGCACGCAGGCGTCATAGCGCTCCAGCTCGTGCCAGTAGGCGCGCGCCTCGAAGATCTCGCGCGCGACGGTATAGGCCTTGGCGACCGTGGCCGAGGTCGCACCGGTATCTTCCTTGATGCGCGTGGCGAAGTAGGCGCCCATGCGATTGACCAGGTTGTTGGTCACCCGGGTGGCGATGATCTCGCGCCTGAGCTTGTGCTCGGGCATGAGGTCGGAACATTCCTCGCGCAGCGGGCCCGGGAAATAGTCCTCCAGTTCGCGTGACAGATATGGATCTTCCGGCACTTCGGAAGCGACCAGGTCCTGATACAGGGTGATCTTGCTGAACGAGAACAAAACCGCCAGTTCCGGGCGCATCAGGCCCAGCCCGCGGCTGACCCGGTCGCGCAGCTGCTCCTCGTCGGGCAGATCCTCCAGGTCGCGGTCGATCAGCCCCTGGTGTTCCAGCATGGTGATGAAGTGAGCCTCGGCGCCCAGGCGAGTCGAGGTCAGTGACTCCATCATGCTCAGGGCCTGGGTCTGCAGATAGTTGCTGCGCAGCACCAGCGCTTCGACTTCTTCGGTCATCTCGCCGAGCAGCTGGTTGCGACGCGCACGGTCGAGGCGGCCGGAAGCGACCGCCTGGTCCAGCAGGATCTTGATGTTGACCTCGTGGTCGGAGCAATCCACGCCGGCCGAGTTGTCGATGAAATCGGTGTTGATCCGACCGCCGTTCAGGGCATATTCGATCCGGCCCTTCTGGGTCAGCCCGAGATTGCCGCCCTCCCCGACCACGCGGCAGCGCAGGTCGCGCCCGTCGACGCGCACCGGGTTGTTGGCCAGGTCGCCCACTTCGGCATTGGCCTGGCTGGAAGCCTTTACGTAGGTGCCGATGCCGCCGTTCCAGAGCAGGTCGTATTCGGCCTTGAGGATGGCTCGGATCAAGGCCTGCGGTGCCAGCTCGGTTTCCTCCGTGCCCAGCCATTCGCGCACCGCTTCCGGCACCTTGATGGACTTGGACTGGCGCGAAAAAACGCCGCCGCCCTCGGAGATCAGGCCCTCGTCGTAGTCCGACCAGCTCGAGCGCCCGAGCTCGAACAGTCGCTTGCGTTCGGCAAAGCTCTTTTCCGGGTCCGGATCCGGGTCCAGGAAAATGTGCAGATGGTTGAACGCGGCCTTCAGCCGGATGTGGCGCGACAGCAGCATGCCGTTGCCGAACACGTCGCCGGACATGTCGCCGATGCCGACCACGTCGAAGGGCTCGTTCTGGGTATCCAGCCCGAGCTCGCGAAAATGGCGCTTGACCGATTCCCAGGCGCCCTTGGCGGTGATCCCCATCTTCTTGTGGTCGTAGCCGTTGGAACCGCCCGAAGCGAACGCGTCGCCCAGCCAGAAGCCGTGCTCGACCGAAATCGCGTTGGCGATATCGGAAAAGGTCGCCGTGCCCTTGTCGGCCGCCACGACGAGATAGGGGTCGTCATCGTCATGCCGCACGACGCCCGCCGGCGGGTCGACGCGATCCCCGTCGAGGTTGTCGGTGATGTCGAGCAGGCCGTTGATGAATGACCGGTAGCAGTAGACGACTTCGGCCATCATCTCGTCGCGGTCATCGGAATCGGGCAGGTTCTTGACGAAGAAACCACCCTTGGCGCCGACCGGAACGATCATCGTGTTCTTCACCGTCTGGGCCTTCATCAGCCCAAGCACTTCGGTGCGGAAATCCTCGCGGCGGTCCGACCAGCGCAGCCCGCCGCGCGCGACCTTGCCGCCCCTGAGATGAACGCCTTCCACGCGCGGCGAATAGACCCATACCTCGCAATACGGACGCGGCTTCGGCAGCTCGGGCAGGCTGGCGGAATCGAACTTGAAGCTCATGTATTCGCGCTCCTGATCGCGCGCGTCGCGCTGGAAGAAGTTCGTTCTGAGCATCGCGCGGATGGTGTCGCCGAAGCTCCTGAGGATTCGGTCCTGGTCGGCGCTGGCGACCGAATCGAGGATTCGCATCAGCGCCTTGCGAACCGCGACGGCATCGTCGTCGCGTCCCTCGGTTTCGCGCGCCAGAAACACGTCTTCGAGAAATTCCTTCAAGACCGGATCGTCGATGCCTTCGGCCAGTTCCGTGCATTGCTGGTACAGCTGCTTGCGCGCCGCCATCCGCTGGGAGCGCTTTTCCCCGGCGCGGCCGGGGTCGAAACGCGCTTCGAAATATTCCACCAACAGGCGCGCGGCCAGCGGCCAGGCCGCCAGCGTCTGTTCCATGTAGTTCTGGGAAAACGGCGAGCCGGTCTGCTGCAGGAACTTGGCGCAGGCACGCAACATGCAGGCCTGGCGCCAGTCCAGCTTGGCCAGAAGGATCAATCGGTTGAAGCCATCGTCCTCGTTGTGACCGCGCCAGGTCTGCTCGAACGCCTGCTGGAAATGGCTGCGAATCAGTTCCAGGTTCAGCCCGCCGGAAATCGGCGGCTGCATATCGAAGTCCTGGATCCAGATCCGGTTGCCGTCGGCCAGCGTCAGCTCGTAAGGCCGCTCGGATACGATCCGCATGCCGAGATTCTCCAGCATCGGCAACACGTCGGACAGCGGGATGGGTTCCTGATACTTGAACAGCTTGAAGCGCAGGATGCCCTGCACCCGGCGCTTGGGCTTGTACAGGCTCATTTGCAGGTCTTCGACGTTGCGCAGGCTGGCCGCGGTCAGCACGTCGAAACTGGCCACGTGCGGGGCGACGTCGCCCTGATAACTGAGCGGAAACGCATCGCCGAATCGGCGCAACAACTCCAGGCCCTTCTCCTCGCCGCACTTGCGGATCAGGATCTCGCCGAGCTCGTCGTTCCAGCTTCGGATGGCCTGCTTGATCCTGGCCTCGATCTCCGGGACACCGAACTCCACTTCGCGCTCGGCCCTGGGGCGGATGATCACATGCATCCGGGCCAGCTTGGATTCCCCGACCTGGACCGAGAAATCCAGTCGCTCACCCTTCAACGCCCGCTTGAGAATGGCCTGGACCTTCTGTCGATTCTCGGTATTGAACCGGTCGCGCGGGATGAAGACCATGCACGAATAAAACCGGCCGAAACGCTCGCGCCGAACGAACAGGCGGGTCTGGGCGCGCTCCTGCAGATCGAGAATGCCCATGCTGAGTTCGAGCAGATCCTCGATACCGGCCTGGAACAGCTCGTCCCTGGGCAGCGTCTCGAGAATGTGCATCAACGCCTTTCCGGCATGCGAGCCCGGCCGCAGACCGGATCGCTCCAGCACGCGCTGAACCTTGATCCTCACCAGCGGCGTATCGTGACAACGTCGGATATACGCGCCCGAGGTAAACAGGCCGATGATGCGTTTTTCGCCGCTGACGCGACCGGTGGCATCGAAGCGCAACACCGAGATATAGTCCATGTAGCCGTCGCGGTGAACGGTGGCCCGACCATTCGTCTTGGTAATGATGATGGGATGGATCTCGCCGCTGAGCCCGCGCGAATCCCCGGACAGATCGCTGATCAGGCGCGAAGGCGACTTGCGGTGCGTCTCGCGCATCAGGCCGAGACCGCTGTCCTCCACCGGCGCCAGGACGCGGCCCTTTTCGCTTTCGGAGATCTCGTATTCGCGATAACCGAGAAACGTGAAGTGATCATCGGCCAGCCATTTGAAGAATTCGCGCGCCTCGGACAATTCTTCTTGATCCAGTCCCGAGCGGCTCTCGGCCAGTTCGTCGGCGATTTCCAGCGCCTTGCGCGTCATCGGCTTCCAGTCCCGGACCGCGACGCGGACGTCGGCCAGCGCCGAGCGAATCCGGCGTTCGATGCGCGCAAGCGCGTCCGGCGAGGTCTGCCGATCGACGCGAATGTGGATCAGTGACTCGGCGGTAATCGATCCGGACGAATCATCGCCGGCCATTTCCAGGAAATGCCCGCCCTGGTCGCGCCTGAGGCGGACCACCGGGTGAATGATCAGGTGTACGCCGATATCCAGCCGTGAAAGCGCGAGCACGACCGAGTCGACCAGGAACGGCATGTCGTCGTTGACGATCTCGACGACGGTATGGGTGGACGACCAGCCGTGCTTGTCTTCGGTCGGGTTGTAGACCCGGATCAGAAGTTCTCCGGATTTCCGCTGGCGCAGGAAATCGAAAAATCCGGAGATCATGCGCGCTTGTTCGCCAGCCGAACCCTCGCCTTCCTCCATCGCCGGATAATGGCGCAGGAACTGGCGCGCAAAAGCGGCTTCCGGCGCCGGGACCCGGTCGTCGAACTGATTCAGGACCTCATCGATCTTCTTGTTCTTGTTCATTGCTCTACCCCAAGCAAGCGCGAGTCTCGCGCCGTTTCCGGCAGCGGAGATCAGCGCAGTCCGGTTTCCAGCCGGCCGATGACCATGCGCTGGATCTCGCTGGTTCCTTCATAAATCTCGGTGATCTTGGCGTCGCGGAAGAACCGTTCGACCGGCATCTCCTTGCTGTAACCCATGCCGCCGTGGATCTGAACGGCCTGATGGGTTATCCACATCGCCGCCTCGGAAGCCACCAGCTTGGCCATGGAGCCGTCGACCGTGAACCGCTGCCCGGTGGCCTGCGACTGTTGCTTGACCCAGGCGGCCCTGAGCGTAAGCATGCGCGCGGCCTCCAGCCGACACTTCATGTCGGCGATCTTGGCCTGGATCATCTGGAAACTGCCGATCTCGCGGCCAAAGGCCTTGCGCTCGCGCGCGTAGGCCAGGCTGGCCTCGTAGGCGGCCTGGGCGATGCCCACCGCCTGCGCGGCAATGCCGATGCGGCCGGCGTCGAGCACCCCCATCGCGATCTTGAAGCCCTCGCCCTCGGCACCCAGCAGACAGTCGGCCGGACATTTGTAGCCGTCGAGCTCGATTTCGCAGGTGGCAGAAGCCCGAATCCCGAGCTTGGGCTCGATCTTGCCGCGGCTGAAGCCTTCGCTCTCGCTATCGATGATGAACGCGGAGACGCCCTTGGCGCCGGCATCGGGATCGGTCATCGCGAACAGCACCAGGTAGCGGGCATGCGGTCCGGAGGTGATCCACGACTTGCGCGAATTGATCACGTAATGGCTGCCGTCGTCGGACTTCACCGCGCGCGACTTCATGTTGGAGGCATCCGAACCGGACTGGGGTTCGGTCAACGCATAAGCCCCGATCTCGGCGCCGCTGGCAACCGCGCGCACGTACTTGTCCTTCTGCGCCTCGCTGCCGTGCTTCAGGATGCCGTTGCAGAACAGCGAGTTGTTGACGCTCATGATCGTGCCGTGGGCGGCGTCGGCGGCACAGATCTCGATCATGGCCAACACGTAGCCGATCGTATCGAGGCCGGCCCCGCCGTAGGCTTCGGGCACCTCGATTCCCATCAGTCCGAGCTCGCCCATGGCCCGGATGTTTTCCAGCGGGAATTCACCCGACTGATCGTGTTCGGCGGCCACCGGAAGGATCCGCTCCTGCGCAAAATCGCGCGCGGCGGCCTGGATCATCTGCTGTTCTTCGGTCAAATTGAAATTCATGACGGAATGGTTCCTGGCAAAGCGATTGAAAACGGCCACTGAGGCCGGAATCCACGCAGATTCCGGCCGAATTGCTGGCGCTGAAAAAGACGCCCGAAAGTATATCACCGGCCTGCAAGATTTCATTTGCAGCGCCCACTCGTCCAACCCGCAGGCGACGGTATTTGCCCCGAGAGTGAATAAGTTCTCTTGACACCATCGTAGAGTGCGCTAAACTTGAATCTCCGGTTTGGGGTTCCCCCCTTCCCCGTTCCGGATTGTGGCCGAGGTTCCCCCCTTGCCTCGGCCACTTCTTTTATGCCGAGGTGGCGGAATTGGTAGACGCGCTGGCTTCAGGTGCCAGTGTCCATTAGGACGTGGAGGTTCGAGTCCTCTCCTCGGCACCATCTCTAGGTCGATTCAAAGGGCCGCAATGCGGCCTGAATGCGGCCCGTCGCGGTTAGAATACTGCTGCATGCCGAGGTGGCGGAACTGGTAGACGCGCCAGGTTTAGGTCCTGGTGGGATTTCCCGTGGAGGTTCGAGTCCTCTCCTCGGCACCATTTCCTGGTGCATCCCGCGTGTTCCGGGCATTTTCGAAGCCTGCCGGGCACGTCACGCGCAATGCCGCTAGTGGCAGGTAAATGGTCCGCCCGCTACACTCGCCTAATAGTAAATAGTCCGCTCGCTGGCGCTCGCTGAATGGCGGTCAACTCCGGCCTTCCACACATCCGGCGTTCAGGCACGGACCGGGCGCCATTTACCATTCATTACTTACCATTTACGAATTCCTTCCCAGCCACGTACCCGTCTCGAACCACCCGCACCCAGACGACGGGCCCGCGCAGGCTCAAAATGCGTTAATCCCCGTGAGCTCGCGTCCCACGACAAGCTGGTGGATCGTTTCGGTGCCTTCGTAGGTGATCACCGATTCCAGATTGAGCATGTGCCGGATCGGCACATACTCCAGCGTGATCCCGGATCCGCCCAGCACGTCGCGACATTCGCGCGCGATGTCCAGCGCCATGCGCACGTTGTTCCACTTGGCCAGGCTGACCTGCGTTGGATGCATGCTGCCGGCATCCTTGAGCCGCCCGAGGCGCAGCGACATCAGCTGGGCCAGCGTGATCCGCCGCGCCATGTCGGCCAGCTTCAGCTGCACGGCCTGGTTGGCCGCCAGCGGACGCTGGAACAATTCACGTTCTCCGGTGTAGTTCAACGCCTCTTCAAGGCACGCGATCGCCGATCCGATCGGCCCCCAGGTAATGCCGTACCGCGCCTGGGTGAGGCAGGAAAGCGGCCCCTTCAGGCCCTTGGCGTCGGGCAGGCGATTGGCCTCGGGCACGCGCACGTTGTCGAAGTAGAGTTCGGAAGTCGCCGAAGCCCGGAGCGACATCTTCGCCTTGATGTCGCGCGCCTCGAAGCCGCTCGAATCGGTCTCCACGATGAATCCCTGGATACCGTCGTCGGTGCGTGCCCAGACGATCGCGATCTGCGCCAGCGTCCCGTTCGTGATCCACATCTTGGCCCCGTTGAGCACCCAGTCGTCGCCGTCGCGTCGGGCATGAGTCTTCATGTTGGCCGGATCGGACCCGCCGTGCGGTTCGGTCAGGCCGAAGCAACCGATGATTTCCCCGCGCGCCATGCCGGGCAGCCACTTCTCGCGCTGCGCCTCCGACCCGAAAGCATGGATGGGATACATGCAAAGCGACGACTGCACCGAAACAAAGCTGCGCAGCCCGGAGTCACCACGCTCCAGCTCCTGGCAGATCAGCCCGTAACTCACCGAATTCAGCCCGGCGCAGCCATAACCTTCCAGGCTGGATCCCAGCAGCCCCAGTTCCGCAATTTCCGGAATCAACTCGGTCGGAAAGCGCCCGACATCGAAGCACTCCGGAATCAGCGGCAGGGCGCGCTCGTCCACGAAACGGGCGACCGCGTCGCGAATCATGCGCTCTTCGTCGTCAAGCTCTGCGGCAATGTCGTACAGGTCAAGCGGATCGAGTTTTGACATGGGACCCTGAATTTTCGTTGGAAGCGGAATCGAATATGCCGTCAGCCTGCCACCAGTCCGTGCACAAACCGCGAATCGAAAGATTCCAGCAGCACGGCCGGGTCGCAGGAATACCGCCGGAAGCCTTTATCCGGCACAGGCGTCGATTGTACCAGTGCGTGCTCATGGCCCGCCGCGGGATCGCTATAATACCGGGCTGGAACTTTCTGGATCTTGATCTATGCGCCGCATTCCGACTGTATGCGCAACCGTATGTGAAACCGTATGCGCAGCCGTTCGCGCAATCGCCCCCGCGATTGTCGTCGCGATCGTCGTCGCCTCGTTTGCGATCGGCCCGCTCGATGCGGCCGCGCAGGGCGACCCCGAACGCGGAAAAGTGATCGCCTATACCTGCACCGGGTGCCACGGCATTCCGTTCTACAAGAACGTCTACCCGACCTATACCGTTCCCAAGCTGGGCGGGCAGAACCAGGAATACCTGATCACGGCACTGGAAGCCTATCGATCCGGCGAGCGCCGGCACGCGACGATGCAGGCGCAGGCGGCCACGCTTTCGGACCAGGACATCCTGGACGTCACGGCGTATTTCGTCAGCATCGGGGAGAAGGAATCATGAACCGCTGGAATGTATTCGCCGCAGTGATGATCGCCGGCCTGCTCGCCAGCCATGCACACGCTGCCGGGGACCACCGGCGCGGGCTGGAGAAGTCGCAGGTCTGTCAATCCTGCCACGGCCGCACCGGCAACGAGAGTCTGCAGCCGAGCTATCCGAGGCTGGCCGGCCAGCACGAGGACTATCTCGTACATGCGTTGAAGAGTTACCGCGACGGCAGTCGGCAGAATGCCGTGATGGCGGGTTTTGCCGGCGATCTCAGCGACCAGGACATCGCCGACCTGGCCGCCTGGTATTCGCGCCAGGAAGGGCTGTCGGACCTGAAAATCGACTGACTCCCGGTCGTTACTCAAGCGCCCGGGGAGTCAAGGAAACCTTTGCAGAACGTCGCGAGCGGGCAGCTGACGGTGGCGGCCACCGTCAGCCGCCAGCGCCGTCGTTTTTCGGAGGTTTCTCAGGCGTAGTAGGGATTTTCACCCGTAGCGTGATCGGTACCGTCGGTGACGTTGCGGATTTCGGGCACCAGTTCGCGCAACTGGGTCTCGATCCCCTGGCGCAAGGTCACGTCGACCATGCCGCACCCGTGGCAACCACCGCCGAAGCGCAGGATCACGTCATTTTCATCGGTCACATCGACCAGCGACACCACGCCGCCGTGCGAGGCCACCATCGGGTTGATGCGCGACTCCAGCACCCAGCTTACCCGTTCGTGCAGCGGCGCGTCGTCGTCCGGCGCCTGCCCCTTGAGGCCGGGCGCGCGAATGCTCAGTTCGCCACCGGTGGCGGTGGTCTCGAAATCGATCATCGCGCCGTCCAGCGCTTCCTGGCTTTCGTCGGAAACGAACAGCGTGAACACGCCGCAGTCCACCGCCTCGTCGCCGGCGCCCTGTTCGCCCGCCGGACAGAAGTTGAGCGTGACGTCGGCCGACGGCGTGCCGGGATTGCGGGTCGAAAGCCGAAGCTGCGTGCCGTCGGGCTGCTCCTCGAGCAGCTTGGCAAAATAGTCTCGCGCGGTAGGGGTTACGGTCAGCATGCCATCACCATCAGTTGTTTGGCCTGGAATTCGATACGGGGAGTATATCGCACTGAATCGGTCCTGTTTCAACCCGCCCCGGTGTCCAGCCGCTCCAGCAGCCACGGCAGCGAATGATCCAGGCGCCAGTCCAGGCCGCTGTGCGTGCCGTCGAATTCATCGTGACGATGAGCAATCCCGGCCGCGGCGAGGCGCCCGGCCAATTCGCGCGTGCCGTAATGAATGAAGTACTGGTCGCGATTGCCGGCATCCAGCCACAACGCACCCAGCCGACCCAGCGCATCCATTTGTCCGGCGTCGTAGCAGACCGGGTCGAAGGCCAGCCAGCGCCGCCACACATCCTCGCGGAGCCGTGCCGTGTGCAGATCAAACGGCAATTCCAGGTTGAGCGGGCTGCCCGGCGCCGGTGAATAGCTTGCCGCCAGGCACAGCACCATCAGGGTGTGGAACGCTCGCCCGGAAGGCTTGCGCGCGCGCCAGAACGCCTTGACGAAGGCTTCGCAATCGCCATCGAAAAGCGCCAGCTCATCGCAGCAGGTCACGAAATCGCGCAGGTACACCCGGTCGAAACCGCAGTCCCCGGCATGGCAGGCCACCCCGCCGAATACGCCCGGGTAACGGGTCGCGACGTGCAAACCGCCGAACCCGCCCGAGGACTTGCCGAATATCCCGCGCGCCTCGGGTCGGGCAATGGTTCGGAATTGCCGGTCGACTTCGGGTACCAGTTCTTCCACGATATGGCGGGCGTAATTTCCGATCGCCGGCGAATCGACGAACTGGTTGCCGCCCAGCGCGGTGAAGCTGTCGGGCATGGCCACGATCGCCGGCGGCATCCTGCCGGTCTCGATCAGCCTGTCCAGCCGCTGCGGGAGGTTCTCGCCGTGACTACGCCAGGCAACCTGGGCCGGACCGGAGCTGGTGTAGGCCGGCAGGCTCCACAGCACCGGGTAGCGGCGTTGCGATTCTTGCTCGTAACGCGGCGGCAGGTAGACGAACATTTGCCGGCGCGCCGGATCGCCCAGCGGGTTGACCTCGGCGAGCACCCGGGACGCGTGGATCAGCGAAGTGACGGATCCTCTGCGTTCGGGCCGCTGCGGCCGCAGGGCTTGTGGGTGTCGCAAATCGCTCATGCCTGCCGGAGCGGAACGACCTTGCGCTGGTTCGGCGGCATGCGGCCCATTTCGGGCACCAGCCGCGACAGGATTCTTCGCAGTTCCTCGGAATCGTAGCGCTGCACGGCACGTTCGGCGGCCTGCACCAGCGACTCCAGTTCGTCCACGTTGGCCATTCCGTTGCGCGCCAGAAAGATTTTCTCGTGGCCGGTGTTGGCATACGACTCGTCGGCGTGGAACAGTTCCTCGAACAGCTTCTCGCCCGGGCGCAGACCGCTATAAACGATGTCGATGTCCCGGCCCGGCTCCTTGCCGGCCAGGCGAATGAGCTGCTCGGCCAGGTAGCTGATGCGCACCGGCTGGCCCATGTCGAGCACGAAGACTTCGCCGCCCTCGCCCAGCACGGCCGCCTGCAGGATCAACTGGCCGGCCTCGGCGATGGTCATGAAGTAGCGCGATATTTCCGGATGGGTCACGGTGACCGGGCCACCCTTGCGGATCTGCTCGTTGAACAGCGGCACCACCGATCCGGTGGAATTGAGCACGTTGCCGAAACGCACCGTGATGAAGCGCGTTTGCGCCCGGGTGTTGACGTTTTGACAATACAGTTCGGCGATCCGCTTGGTCGCACCCATGACGTTGCAGGGATTGACCGCCTTGTCGGTGGAAATCAGCACGAACGTCTGCACCGCATGACGAGCCGCCGCTTCGGCCATGCGCATGGTGCCGACGACGTTGTTGCGAAATGCCTCGCGCACCTGGTTCTGCAGCATCGGCAGATGCTTGTAGGCCGCGGCGTGGAAAATCACTTCGGGGCGGTGGCGCGCCAGGACGGTCTCGACCGTGGCCGGATCGCAGACGTCGCCGAGCACCGAGTCCATGACCAGGTCGTGAAACTCGGAGCGCAGGTTGTAATCGATGCGGTAGAGGTTGTATTCCGAGTTGTCGAGCACGACCAGGCCGGCCGGGTCCAGGCGCGCGATCTGGCGGCACAGCTCCGCCCCGATGGATCCGCCGCCACCGGTGACCAGCACGCGCTTTCCGGTAAGTCCGGCGCGGATCGCGTTCCAGTCCAGCGACACGGGATCGCGGCCCAGCAGATCGTCGATGGCCACCGGCTTGAGATCCTCGAAGCGGGTTATGCTGGCGCCCAGCTCCTTCAACGTGGGCAAGGTCTTGAACTCGACCCCGGACTCTTCACACAGCGCTACGACCCGCTGCATCTGGTTGTTGGTGGCCGAAGGGATTGCGATGACCACGAGATCGATCGCCGCCTCGCGCGTGATGCGCGGCAGCTTCTGGATGTTGTCGAGTACCGGCACGCCGTCGATTTCGGTGCCCTTGAGCCGCCTGCTGTCGTCAAGGAAACCAACCAGTTCGAACCCGCCGCGACGCCGCAGTTCCGGAAGAAGAAGACGGCCGGACCGTCCGGCCCCGACGATCAGCGTGCGCTGGCTGGTGCGGCGCCAGCGCACCTCGGTGCGCATGTCCTTGAAGGTTCGAAACGCAAGACGCGGCAGCCCCAGCGACAACAAAAGAATCAACGGGTAAAGCCAGAGCATCGGCGCGACGATTTCCACGCCGTGCTCCATGATCATCAGAACCGCGCCGATTGCCACGGCGCCCAACAACGAAGCACGCACCAGGTTGCCGAGGTCGGGCAGGCTTGCAAAACGCCAGAGCCCACGATACAGGCCGATACGCCAATAGACGAAGCCCTGGATGCCCATCAGCAACGCGCCCTCGGTTGCAAGCCCCAGCGGCTGCGGCCATGGCGCGCCGAAGAATGCCTGTGCGCACCAGCGAGCCAGCAGCCAGGCAAGGCCGGCCACCAGCAGGTCGTGCAGCACCACCAGCGTGCGAACGTTCTGGTAACGGGGTGGTCGTCTAAGAACGCGCAGGCTCATGTCGTCACGCGCTCCTTTGCAATAACGAAATGAACCACGTACCAGGCTCCTGCAAGGATGACTGTCAGGCCCGCAGCCGCCCCCAGATCGAACTGCGGTTTCCAGAGCACCAGGGCCGTGATCGGCACGACGAGAACGGCATTGAGCGCAATCCAGGCCAGCAATACCCTGCGATGGCTCCAGCCCATTCGAATCAGGTACTGGTATGCATGCTCCGTGTGCGGAGTATACCACCGCTCGCCGCGAACCAATCTCCAGCCAAGCGTCATGGTGGCGTCCACCACGAATGGCGAAACGATCACGAACGCCAGCCAGATCGAGACGCTGCCGCTCAGCGTTCCGAACAGCGCCAGGGCGCCGACGCACCATCCAAGAAGCAAGGAACCGGAATCTCCCAGAAAAATCCGTGCCCGGGGCCAGTTCCAGAACAGGAACCCGGCCGTCGCCCCGGCCGCAATTGCCGCCAGACCGGAAGAAACCGCTTCGGATTGCAGGGCGAATGCGCCGGCGAACAATCCACAGCTGATCACCGCCTGCGCCGAAGCGAGGCCGTCCGATCCATCCATGAAATTGAACAGATTCATCAGCCACACCAGCGCGACCACGGCCAGCGGCGACCAGAGCCATGCCAGCGCCAACGGCTTGCCCGCGACCTGAATCGATTCGACCGGCCCCAGCCACGCCACCAGTCCGGCGGCGACAAGCACTTGTACTGCCAGGCGCCAGCCGACCCGGAGCGGCCGGTGATCGTCCCACCAACCCAGCAGCGACACGATCATTGCACCAAGCAGAAACGGCAGCACCTGCGGCCCGGCCGGCGCCCATGTGCCGGCCGTGGACACCAGCGAAATCCCGATGGCCAGCCCGCCGCCGCGCGCAACCGGGGCGGAGTGACTGCGCCGTGCTCCGGGCCTGTCGATCAATCCGCGCCGTCGTGAATAACGTCGAACCAGCGGCGTCAGCACGAAGGCGACGGCCAATGCCGCGGCCGCCCATTGCCAGGCGGATCCACTCACTCGCCGAGCACACCGATGACCGGGCGCGTCGTCTCCCATTCCCGACAGCTGGGACACTGCCAATGCCAGGTATGACCGCTGAAGCCGCACTGGCGGCAGCGAAAGCGGGGCTGATCAGCAAGCAGCCGATGCATCAGGTTGCGCAACAGCTCCGGATTGATTTCGTCGATCCGGTGATCGTGGCGATGCATCAATTCGAGCAGCTGATAAAGGCCCCGCGCCGTCGGACGCTTTTGCAGGTGTTCCAGCAGGAAATCGATGGCGCTGGACGGGTCACTGTCGGCCCGAATCGCGGCGCATGCCAGCACCGGCGCCAGCGTGGAACCCATGGTGACCAGCCGCTCCAGCCATTCGAGCAGCTCGGGCTCGCGCCCCTGCTCGGCAAAACATCGCGCAAGATTGTCCACGACCAGCACGCTGATATCCGGGTCCAGTTCGCAGGCCTGCTGATACTTCAGTCCCGCCGATGCCCAGCGCGCGTCGGCCAGATCGAGGTCGGCATCCAGCAGCCAGGCTCTTACGGACTCGGCATGGTGACTGCGTGCCGAGGCAAGATGACGTCTTGCATTTTCACGTTCACCACCTTCCATGGCCTGTACCGCGAGTTCGCAGTGAAACTGGGCGATCAGCGCCGAAGTGTCGCGATCACAGACCCCGCCCAGCTTGCGCGCCTGGACGATTGCGTTTTTCCAGTCCTTTTCCTGCTGGTAGATCGACAGCAGATTGCCGATGGCGACCTCGGAATAGCGCCCGTCGTCGGCGAGTTCGCTGAACAGCTTTTCGGCGCGGTCCAGCAGGCCGGCGCGCATGTAGTCTTCACCCAGCTCCAGCAGCGCCTGGGTCCGGTGCTGCTCGCTCAGGTTCGAACGGCCGATGATGTGTCGGTGAAAGCGGATCGCCTTGTCGACTTCGCCCCTGCGCCGGAAAAGGTTGCCCAGCGCGAGATGCGTCTCGGCCGTCTCGGTGTTGATCTCGGCGAGCTTGAGGAAGACTTCGATGGCCTTGTCGGGCTGCTCGTTGAGCAGGTAGTTGAGGCCACGGAAATAATTGGAGGAAATGGCCTTGCGATCCCGCCGCTCCTCGCGCTTGTAGGTCCGTGCGGCCGCCCACCAACCGGAAAGCGCTGCCAGTGGCAGCAACGCCAAGACCAGCCACACGGGTTCAGGCATCGAACGGGCTCTCGCTCGCCTCCGAGGATTGCACGGGATGTCCGCGGTGCTTGCGCCGGCGGAACGCCAGCAGCATCGTGGCTGCCGCGAAACCGAACACCAGGCCGGCGCCGGCCGATAGCGCGACGACTGCGCCCAGCGACGCCGTCCACTGCACGAATGCCAGCTCCAGGGTCACCGGGTCCGGATTCAGCGCACCCAGGACAATCCCCGCGATTACGCCGAGGATCAGCGCCAGACCGAGCAACCAGCGCCACATGCGCCTAATCTCCGACCGCGCGGTTGACGCGCTCGCGCAGTTCCTTGCCGGGCTTGAAATGCGGCACATGCTTGCCGGGAAGCGCGACCGAGTCGCCGGTCTTGGGATTGCGGCCGATGCGCGGAGGCCGAAAATGAAGACAGAAACTGCCGAATCCCCGGATCTCGATGCGATCGCCATCGGCAAGGGCGGCGCTCATCTGCTCGATGATCGACCGGACCGCAAGATCGACGTCGGTCTGGCTCAGGTGCTTTTGTTGTTCAGCAAGCTTTTCTATCAGCTCGGACTTGGTCATGCCGTCACTCCGTGACTGTACGGCGGGCCAGGAGGCCCGCCGCCGCGGGTACCACTACTACAGGCTCAGTCCTTGCCGAGCTGCTCGCGCAGCAATTCGCCGAGCTTGGTGCCACCGGCCTTGGGCTGCTGGTACTGGTCGACTGCGTCGGCAAGCTCCTCGTCATCCTTGGCGCGAATCGACAGCGTCAGGTTGCGGGTCTTGCGATCCAGCGCGACGAACTTGGCTTCGACTTCGTCACCGACGCTGTACATCTTGGTTGCATCTTCGACGCGCTCCTTGGCCATGTCGTTGGCCTTGAGGTAGCCATCCACCCCGTCGGCCAGTTCGACGACCGCACCCTTGGGGTCGATCTCGCGCACCTTGCCGGTGACGATCGAGCCGCGCGGATGCTCGGCCATGTAGGTTGCGAACGGATCCTGATCGAGCTGCTTGATGCCCAGCGAAATGCGCTCGCGCTCGGGATCCACGGCCAGCACCACGGCCTCGACTTCCTCGCCCTTGCGGTAATTGCGGATGGCTTCCTCGCCCGGCGTCATCCACGAAATGTCGGACAGGTGGACCAGACCGTCGATGTCGCCTTCCAGGCCGATGAAGATGCCGAAATCGGTGATCGACTTGATCGTGCCCTTGACCTTGTCGCCCTTGTTGTGCATGGCCGCAAAGGCTTCCCATGGGTTCGGGCGCACCTGCTTCATGCCCATGGAGATTCGGCGCCGCTCGCCGTCGACGTCCAGGACCATGACTTCGACTTCCTCGCCGATGTGCACGACCTTGTTCGGGTTGACGTTCTTGTTGGTCCAGTCCATCTCCGAAACGTGCACCAGCCCTTCGACGCCGTCCTCGATCTCGACGAAGCAGCCGTAGTCGGTGATGTTGGTGACGCGACCGAACAGGCGCGAACCCGGCGGATAGCGGCGGTCGATGTTGTCCCAGGGATCCTCGCCCAATTGCTTGAGGCCCAGCGAGACGCGCATGCGCTCGCGATCGAAGCGCAGCACGCGCACTTCCAGCTCGTCGCCGACTTCGACCACTTCGGACGGGTGCCGTACCCGCTTCCAGGCCATGTCGGTGATGTGCAGCAGGCCGTCGATGCCGCCCAGGTCCAGGAAGGCGCCGTAATCGGTCAGGTTCTTGACCACGCCCTTGACGACTGCGCCCTCTTCCAGGCGATCGATCAGGTCTTCACGCTCGGCGGCGAACTCGTGCTCGACGACGGCGCGGCGCGAGACCACCAGGTTGTTGCGGCGGCGATCGAGCTTGATGATCTTGAACTCGAGATCCTTGCCCTCGAGGTAGCTCGGATCGCGCACCGGCCGGACATCGACCAGCGACCCCGGCAGGAACGCGCGGATGCCGTCGATGCTGACGGTAAAGCCGCCCTTGACCTTGCCGGTGATCTGCCCGATCACGTTTTCTTCGGCTTCGCTGGCCTTTTCCAGCTTGTCCCAGATCCGTGCGCGCTTGGCCTTCTCGCGCGACAGCCGGGTCTCGCCGAAGCCGTCCTCGACGGCGTCGAGCGAGACTTCGACTTCGTCGCCGACCTCCACTTCGAGTTCGCCGTCGGGCGTGTGGAACTGGTGGATGGGCACGATGCCCTCCGACTTCAGTCCGGCATTGACGATAACGACGTCGTCGCGGATTTCGACGACTCGCCCGGTGACGATCGCACCTGGGCGGAGTTTTGATTCATCTAGACTCTGTTCAAATAGTTCGGCAAAAGATTCGGTCATGGAGTTGCGTGATTCCTGCAAGACTGGGGCAGCTGCTGTACTCAAAGGTGGTGTCCCGTTGGATCTTGTCATCTGCATCCGGGAGCCGGACGCTCGTTAATGAAACGCACCGGCCGGCCCTGAAACGGAGCCTTCCGGTACACGACTGCTTTACTGATTCGTCTCTTTCGGCACCGGATCCCCGAACCGTTGCCGGGCCAGCCCGACGACGTGCTCGACGACCTCTTTCAGCGACAGCCGGGTCGAATCGACCACCACTGCATCGGTGGCCGGTACCGTCGGCGCCACCGCTCTTTCGCGGTCGCGCCGGTCCCGGGCCTGCATGTCCCGAAAAAGACGCGAAAGCATAACACTTTCTCCTTTTTCCTTCAACTGCTTATAGCGCCTTTTCGCACGTTCCTCGACGCTGGCCTCGAGAAACACCTTCAATCCGGCATCCGGAAACACGATGGTGCCCATGTCCCGACCGTCGGCGACCAGCCCGGGGCGGCGCCGATAAGCGCGCTGCAGCTCGAGAAGCGCGGCACGCACCGCCGGAATTGCAGCGACCCTGGAGGCCATGACGCTGACCGCCTCGGTGCGCAGCGAATCGCCCACGTCGCGGTCGTCGAGATAGACATCGATGCCATCGGCGCCCGCCCGGAAGGTCAGGTGAACGCTGCGCGCGAGAGCAACCAGTGCCGATTCGTCTTCCGGCGCCACCGCGCGCTCCAGCGCCGCCAGCGCGATCGAGCGATAGACCGCGCCCGAATCCAGCGCATGCCAGTCCAGCGTGCGCGCGACAGCGGCCGAAACCGCCCCCTTGCCCGCGCCCGACGGGCCGTCTATCGTCAATACGGGGACGTCTTCTACTTCCATCGCAAACCGGCTCCAAGGCTTTCGAGGTGTTCGACAAACGCCGGATAGCTGGTCCGGATCCATTCCGCATCGGCGATTTCGACCGGCGCTTCGGCCACCAGCGCCAGCACGGCCAGGCTCATCGCGATGCGATGATCGCCGCCGGAGTCGACCGCGCCGCCGCGCACCCGACCACCGTACACCGTCGCCCCGCCGGCGTGCTCTTCGACCCGGACGCCCAGCCGGCCGAGCTGGCGGCTCATCACGGCCAGGCGATCGGATTCCTTGACGCGCAATTCTTCGGCGCCGGTAATTACCGTCGCCCCGTCGGCCACTGCCGCCATGGCCATGACCAGCGGAAATTCGTCGATGCCCAACGGGACCCATGTCGGCGGCACGCGGATCCCGGCCAGCCGCTCCGGCGCAGCCGTTTCGAGCATCGCAACCGGCTCGGCGCCGGCGCCGGACTCGGCCAATGGACGCCGGGTCACGGCCGCACCGGCCATGCGCTCGACGATGCGCAGGAACCCGTCGCGCGTCGGATTGACGCCGACCGGGCCGATTTCCACGCGCGATCCCGGCACCAGCAGCCCGGCGGCCAGCATGAACGCCGCCGAGGACAGGTCGCCCGGAACGGCGATCGAGGCCGCTTCCAGGCGCGCCGGTCCGTTAACGCCGGCCCTGCCCTCGGCGCGTTCGACGTCAACGCCGAAAGCGGGCAGCAGCCGCTCGGTATGGTCACGCGAGACGCCGGGTTCAGCCACCTGCGTGCGGCCGCGTGCATTCAGCCCGGCCAGCAGAATCGCCGACTTGACCTGGGCGCTGGCGATACTCGGCTCGTGCTCCACGGCCCGGAGCTGCCGCGGCCGCACGACAAGCGGTGCACGGCCGTCCCGGCTTTCGATGCGCGCGCCCATGGCGGCCAGCGGTTCGATGATGCGGTTCATCGGGCGGCGCGACAGCGAGCCGTCACCGGTCAGCTCGACCGAAGCGCCGAACAGGTCGGGGTGACCGCACAGTGCGCCGGCCAGAAGCCGTATGCCGGTACCCGAATTTCCCAGGTCCAGGGGCCGGGCCGGTTCGCGCAGCCCCCTTCCCTGGATCTCGACCGAGCTGCCGTCGCGTTCTACGCGCGCGCCGAGTTCGGACATCGCGGAAAGCGTGGCCAGCGTGTCCTCGGCCGTCAGAAAGCCTTCGATCCGGGTCGTCCCGTGCGCCAGGCCGCCGAAGATCGCGGCCCGGTGGGAGACCGACTTGTCGCCCGGCGGGCTCACCCGGCCGGCTAGCGGTGACGCGGCGGGCTTGACGATGAGTTTCAAGGTGCTGGCCGGCCGGCTACAGGATTTCGGCCAGCGCGTTCAGCAGGCGCCGGTTCTGCGCCTCGGTGCCGACCGTGATGCGCAGGCAGTTGTCGAGGCCGTAATTGGCGGTCGGGCGCACGATGATGCCGCGCTGCAGCAACGCTTCGTCGAGTTCGGCGCCGGGCCGGTCGAAGCGTGCAAGCACGAAATTGGCCGCCGAGGGAACGACGGCGACGCCCAGCCCCTCCAGCCCCGTGCGCAATTGCTCGAGGCCGGCGCTGTTCATCCGGCGTGAACGGTCGATGAAATCCTGGTCCCCCAGCGCCGCGCGCGCGGCCACCAGCGCCAGCGAATTGACGTTGAAGGCCGGCCGCACGCGATTGAGCAGGTCCGCGAGGCCGGGATTGGAAAGCGCATAGCCCACGCGCAGGCCGGCCAGCCCGTAGGCCTTGGAGAAGGTTCGCGTCACGACCAGGTTGGGGAAGCGCTCCAGCCAGGTCGATGCATCGCCCAGCGCGTCGGACTCGGCGTACTCGGTATAGGCCTCGTCGACCACGCAGATCACGTGGCCGGGCAGCGAGGCGAGAAAATCCTGTACCCGCCGGCCGTCCAGCCAGGTGCCGGTGGGATTGTTGGGGTTGGCGATCCAGACCATGCGCGTATCCGGCCCGACGCGCTCGAAAAGCGCCCGGAGATCGTGCCCCAGCGGCATGGCCGCGTGATCTTCCGGCAGCGCCGGCGCCACCACGGGTTCGGCCCCGACCATCTGGGTGGCGATCGGATAGACCGCAAAGCAGTACTGCGAAAACAGCGACTGCAGCCCCGGCTGCAGGAAGACCTGGGCCAGAAAGACCAGCACGTCGTTGGAGCCGTTGCCCAGCGTGATGCAGTCGGGCGAAACCCCGTGCTTTTCGGCCAGCGCCGACTTGAGATGGAATCCGTTGGCGTCGGGATACAGCCAGATGTCGTCGAGTGCCTCGCGCACCGCCGCCAGCGCATCCGGGCTGGCGCCCAGCGGATTTTCATTGGACGCCAGCTTGATCGAGTCGATCACGCCGTATTCGCGTTCGAGCTCGTCGATCGGCTTGCCGGGCGTATAAGGCTTGAGGTCGCGCACGCCGGGCACGGCGAGCTCGGAATAGTCCAGTGAGTCCATCATTCGGTTTCCGCCTTCTGTTCTCGCTCCATCAGCACTTTCACCCCCTTGGCCGCGCTCCAGCCCTGGAAGAGGATGCCGTGGACCTGTTCGGAAATCGGCATTTCCACGCCCGCGCGTTCGGCGGCCCGCATGACCTCCTCGGCGGCATGGTAACCCTCGACCACCTGGCCGATGGCCTGCATGGCCTTCTCCGGGGTATTTCCCCGGCCGAGCGCCAGTCCGAACCGGCGGTTGCGCGAGGCCTCGCCGGTGCACGTCAGCACCAGATCGCCCAGCCCCGCCAGCCCCATCAGGGTCCGGCCGTCCGCCCCCATGGCCTCGCCCAGGCGCATCAGCTCGGCCAGGCCGCGGGTGATCAGCGCCGCCCGCGTATTGTTGCCGAGTCCCAGCCCGTCGGCCATGCCGCAGGCGATCGCGAGCACGTTCTTGACCGCCCCGCCCAGCTGCGCGCCGACCAGGTCGGCCGTGTAGTAGGCGCGAAAGCTGCTGCCATGCAGCAAGGCGGCCCAGGCGCGTCCGAACCCGGGCTCGGACGCGCCCACGGTCACGGCCGTCGGCAGGCCCTGCGCCACCTCGCCGGCAAACGACGGTCCGGTCACCGCGGCCAGCGGCATCGAAGGGCCCAACCGCTCGCGCGCGGCTTCGGAAAGCAGGCGCCCGGTGCCGGGCTCGAAGCCCTTGGTGGCCCAGGCCAGGCCGCGCCCGGTATCCAGTCGCTCGGCGATCTGGTCCAGCACGCCGGCAAACGCGGAACTCGGCACCGCAACGAGAATGCGATCGGCGCCTTGCAGCGCACGATCCAGGTCGTCGAGCGGCGTGATCGCCTCGGCCAGCGGGCTGCCAGGCAGGTAGCGAGAATTCTCGCGGGTCGCGCGCATCGCCTCCACGTGCGCAGCATCGCGGGCCCACAGGTGGACCGTATGCCCCACCCGCGCCAGCTGCATGGCGAGCGCGGTTCCCCAGGAACCGGCTCCAAGCACCGCAATCCGCGCAGTCATCGCAGCCCCCGTTTACTGGGTCGAGGGTCCACCGGCCGCGCCGTCCGGCGCGGCATCAGCGCCCTGCTGTTGCTGTTCGGATACGCGCTGGGCGAAAATCGCCTCGAAATTGATCGGCTGCAACGGCGGCGAAAAGAAGCCGCCGGCCGAGATCAGCGTCGAGATCTGGGCGCGGGCGTACGGGTACAGCACGTTGGGGCAATGGACATTGATCACATAGGGCAGCTGCTGCTCGCTGAAACCCTGCAGCTGGAACACGCCGCCGTAATGCACCTCGGCGATGAAGGCGGTGGCCTCGCCCTGCTTGGCGGTGACGGTCACGGTCAGCACCACCTCGTAGCGATCCTCGCCGTGCTGGTTCACGCGCTGCGACAGATTCATGTTCATGTCGGGCTGCCCCTGCGCCTGGTCAAGCCCGAGCGCGCCGGGCGCTTCAAATGAACAATCCTTCAGAAATACATGCTGCAGGGCCATGCTGGCCTGCTGTGAATCCTGTCCGTTTGCTGCTGCTGCGTCGAGCTGTTCTTCAGCCATGTGGTTACCTGTATCAGTCGTTGTGGTGGATTGAAGTCGAGGGGCGGTCCGTGCATATCGAGTCCCGGGCCGCCACCCATGGATTTTCAGGCCGGAAGCGCGCTGCCGGTGTTATTCCCGGCGCGCTTCGCCGCCGTTGTCCGCAGGGGCGTCCGAGACGTCCGCATCGGCCGGCTTTTCCGGTTCCGGCTTGACGTCCTGACCGGCAGCCTTGTCCCGCTTGCCGCGCTTGTCCTGCTTGCCGCGACGCTTGTCCTGCTTGCCGCCGCCCTTGTCCTGCTTGCCGGCGCGTTTGTCCTGCTTGCCGCCGCCGGACTTGCCCGCTTTGCCGCGGGTGACCGGCTGCGAATCGCTGATCCATTGCGCCAGCCCGCCGCGCAGCACGTTGACGTCCTCGAAACCCAGTTTCGCCAGGCGGCCGGCCATCTGCGGCGAGACCTGGCCGTTCTTGCAATACACCAGTACCGGCCGGTCGGATTTCTTCAGCAGCTGGGCGTTGCCGGACTCGATGCGCGAAGGCGGCATGTGCTCGGCATTCAGAATGTGGCCGTTGGCGTAGTCGGTGCTGTTGGAAACGTCGAGAATCAGCGGGTCGCGTCGATTGATCAGCAGAATCGCCTGGGTCGTGTCGAGCTCTTTCCAGCGCCGGGTCATGCGCGCGAATTCGGTCGCGATCAGTGCTGCGAGCACCACGGCGAACGCCCCGACCAGAATCGGGTGGTTGGCGATGAACGTGAGCAACTGTTCCATGGTGCAGCTTCAATCCGGTTTCGGCCAAACGGGCATTATCCCGCATTCTGGACAACGCTGCTACACCGTGGTCGCCAATCAATCAGCGGTTGCTTATGGGATAATGCGATCTGTAATTTCAACGTTTGCTACGGTAGGTCCGATGGAACGCCGAACTCCGCTTGTATTGCTGATTCTCGACGGATGGGGACTGCGCGAAGACGCGCCTGACAATGCCATCGCCGCCGGCGCGACGCCCAACTGGGACCGCCTGTGGCGCGACCGGCCGCACAGCCTGCTGCAGACCTCGGGCGAAGCGGTCGGCCTGCCGGCCGGCCAGATGGGGAATTCCGAGGTCGGCCACATGAACATCGGCGCCGGGCGCATCGTCTACCAGGAACTGACCCGCATCACCAAGGCCATCGCGGACGGCGAGTTCGAAAACAACCCGGCCCTGAACGAAACCATCGCCGCGGCCGGCGACGGCACGGTGCACGTCATGGGCCTGCTGTCCGACGGCGGCGTGCACAGTCACGAAGACCATTTCCTGGCCACGATCGAGCTGGCCGCGGCCCGCCACGCCGGAACCGTTGCGGTGCACGCATTCCTCGACGGCCGGGATACCCCGCCGCGCAGCGCACGTGCGTCCATCGAAAGACTCCAAGCGCGGGTCGATGGGCTGGACGGCGTGCGCATCGCCTCGGTCGGCGGCCGCTACTGGGCGATGGACCGCGACCAGCGCTGGGATCGCATTCGCCGGGCCTGGAGCGCCATCGTCCATGCCCGGGCCGATTTTTCCGCCGAAACCGCCCTGGAAGCGCTGGACGCGGCCTACGGGCGCGACGAGAACGACGAGTTCGTCCAGCCGACGGTCATCAACGACGGCGCGCCCGTGCGCGACGGCGACAGCGCCATCTTCATCAACTTCCGCGCCGACCGCGCGCGCCAGCTCAGCCGCGCCCTGGTCGACCCGGATTTCGATGCATTCGAGGGCGAACGGCCGAAGCTCGCGGCACTGGCCACCATGACCCGCTACGAAACCGACCTCGACGCGAAAGTCGCGTTTCCACCGACGCGCATGCAGCACCTGCTGGGCGAAGAACTGAGCGACGCCGGGCTTTCGCAGCTGCGCATTGCCGAGACCGAGAAATACGCCCACGTGACCTATTTCTTCAACGGCGGCCGCGAACAGGTATTCGAGGGCGAGGACCGCAAGCTGATTCCGTCGCCCGACGTGGCGACCTACGACCTCCAGCCGGAAATGAGCGCACCGGCGCTGGCCCGCGAGCTGGTCGCGGCGATCGGCAGCGGCAAATGGCCGGTCATCATCTGCAACGTCGCCAACCCGGACATGGTCGGGCATTCCGGCATCTTCGACGCTGCCGTGGATGCAGTCGAGGCGGTCGACCGGCTGCTCGGCGAAGTCATGCGCGCCGTTACCGATGCCGGCGGCGAAATGCTGGTGACCGCCGACCACGGCAACGTCGAGCAGATGACCGACCCCGAAACCGGCCAGCCGCATACCGCGCACACGGTCAACCCGGTGCCGCTGCTATTCGTCGGCCGCAGCGCCCGGATGGAGGATCGGGGATCGCTGCGCGACATCGCGCCGACCATGCTGGACCTGCTGGGCCTGGACATTCCCGCCGAGATGACCGGTCGGGCGCTGGTCCATATCGATGACAGTCGGAATTCGGAAGCGTCCGAGCACGCGCCGGCCGGCAATGCGGTGGGCTGAAAGGCACCGTCAGCCGGCCCCCGCGCGCCGGAACTCCCGACGGATCGCCAATGCAATCGTGCTGCTGGCCATGTCGCTGGCATTGCTGCAACCGCTGCCGGCACCGGCCCAGTCCGCCGAGGAAGTGCAAGCCGAGCTCGAACAACTTCGAGCAGAGATCCGGAACATCAGCGAGCGCCTGGAACGCGAGCGCGACCAGCGCAAGAGCGAGCAGGCCGCGCTGGCCCGCGCCGAGCAGGAACTGGGGCGGCTGGCGCTGGAACTGCGCGATACACGCGGCCGGCTGGATCAGGCCCGGGCACGCGAACTGGAGCTGCTGGCACGCGCCGAACAGCTGGAAGCCGCGACCCGGGAACGCCGTACGGTCCTTTCCGAACAACTGCAAATCGCCTACCGGGCCGGGCTGCGCTCACGGCTCAAGGCTTTGCTGAACCAGGAGGACCCGGGCCGGATCAGCAGGGTGCTGGCGCTGCACGGTTACCTGGGGCGCGCACGAATGGACGCCATCGCGGCGCTGGCCGAGGAGCTCGAGCAACTGCAACAGGTGCGCGCCGAACAGCGCGAGCTGGCGCTGGAGTTGCAGGCGCTGGCCGAGCGCCAGGCGGCCGCCAGGTCCGAGCAGGACCAGGCACTGACCGAGCGCCAGGCGGCCCTGGAAGCGCTGGAAGACAGCATCCGGGGCCGAACCGCACGGCTGGCCGAAATGCGCGAAGCGGCCGCGGAACTCGAAGCGCTGCTGGAAGAACTGGCCAGTGCACTGGCCGACATTCCGCCCGACACCGAGATCGAACCGTTCGCAAGCCTCGAGGGGAAACTTCCCATGCCCGTGGACGCGCCGGTGCGCGCGGCTTTTGCCGACCGGCGCAGCGGCGACGTCACCTGGCAGGGCTGGCTGATCGGGGCCGAGCCGGGTCGCCGCGTGCGCGCCGTGGCTTATGGACGGGTCGCCTACGCCGAATGGCTGCGCGGCTACGGCATGATGCTGATCATCGAACACGGCGACGGCTACATGACGTTGTACGGGCAGAACCAGAGCCTCGTCGCCGAGGTCGGCGACTGGGTCGCGCCCGGCGACGTCATCGCGCTGGCCGGCAACACCGGCGGCAACAGCGCGCCGGGCCTGTACTTTCAGATCCGCCACGAAGGCCGGCCGGTGGACCCGGCCGGCTGGATCGACCGCTAAGCAAGCGCCGGCGTGTTCGATTCGAGCTGCGCGTAGACCGAGCTACGGATAGACGTAGCTGGCCTGCAGCCCCAGCGGCAATCCCGTCATCCAGTACAGCAGCAGGAAGATCGTCCAGCCGATCGCCAGCACCACGGCATAGGGCAGCATCATCGAGATCAGGGTGCCGATGCCGGCGCCCTTGAAGTAGCGCTTGCAGAACACGACGATCAGCGGAAAGTACGGCAGCAGCGGGGTGACGATATTGGAGCTGGAATCGCCGACGCGGTAGGCGGCCTGGGTCAGCCCCGGCCCGATGCCCAGTTCCATCAGCATCGGCACGAAGATCGGCGCGATGATCAGCCATTTGGCCGAGGCCGAGCCGACGAACAGGTTGACGAACGCGGTCAGGCCGACGATGCCGACGATGGTCAGCTGCGCCGGCATGTTGATGTCCGACAGCCAGGCCGCGCCGTTGACCGCGATCAGGATGCCCAGGTTGGAGCTGGAAAAAGCGGCGATGAACTGTGCAGCGAAGAACGCCATGACGATGTAGTAGCCCATGGACTCCATCGACTTGCTCATGCCGGTGACCAGGTCCCGATGGCCTTCGATGGTACCCGCGGCATAGCCGTAGACCGTGCCCGGAATCAAAAACAGGATGAAGATCAGCGGCACGATGGAGCGCATCAGCGGCGCGCCGAAAGAAGTGATGCTTTCATGGAATGCAAGCGCAGGGTCCGGATCGCGCAACGGCGAATCCGGCAGCAGCACCGCGATGGTCAGAAGACCGACGGCGACCAGAATGCTGGTCAAGGACCATCTCAGACCGCGCCGCTCGTTATCGGCCAGCGGCTCCAGCTTGGGCATATCCGACATGTCGCCGTCGACCGGCGTCTCGCGCGCCAGCCGTGGTTCCACCACCTTGTCGGTCAGCCACCAGCCCACTCCGATGACCAGCACGCTGGAGGCCGCCATGAAGAACCAGTTGACCAGCGGGTTGATGGTGACGGCCGGATCGAGAACCCGCGCGGCCTCTTCGGTAATGCCGGCCAGCATGGGATCGATGGCCGACGGGATGAAGTTGGCCGAGAAACCGCCCGAGACGCCGGCGAAGGCCGCGGCAATCCCGGCCAGCGGATGCCGTCCGGCGGCGTAGAAGATCACCGCGCCCAGCGGAATGACCACCACGTACCCGGCATCGGCGGCCGTATGCGACACGATCGCGACCAGGATCAGCATCGGGGTGAGCAGCCTTGGCGAGGTCACGCCCAGCATCTTGCGCAACGCGGCGTTGATGAAGCCGGTGTGCTCGGCCACTCCGACCCCCAGCATGGCCACCAGCACGATGCCCAGCGGCGCGAAACTGGTGAACACGGTCACCATCTGGCTCAGGAAATTGGCCAGCTGATCGCCGGCAAGCTGATTGACGACCTGTATCGGTTCACCGGTCTGCGGATGCAGCGCGCTGAACTCGATCGGCGCCAGCAGCGCCGAAAGCGCCCACACGACGAGCATCAGCAGAAAGAACAGCACTGCGGGATCGGGAAGCCGGTTGCCGACCTGCTCGATCACGTCCAGCGTGCGATACAGCCAGCCGCTTTCGGGCGTGGGCGTAGGGTTCGGTTGTTCACTCACTCTGGAAATCTCCCTTGGTTTTTGTTCTCCGCCGGGCCCGTTGCCTCTAGCCCTTCCGGCCGGGCCCGTCCAGCGGCAATGGGGTCACCTTTTCCCCGGAACTGCGGTCCCGGATGGCGCACTTGCCGCGCTTGTTGACCTGTTCGACGCGGATCACCGATTGCAGCGGCAGCAGCAGTTTCTCGGTATCGGCGAATTCGGCACGCAAGCGCTCCTCGGTGGGATCCACGACGACCCTGGAGCCGGTCTCGAAGACCAGCCTGGCGGCCTCGATGAAGCCGTAGAGATGGCTGGAGTCCACCCGCTCGGCATATATTTCGTAGACCTTGCCCTGATTGAGAAATACCAGTTTGTACATGCCGTCGATCCGGTTGCGCCGGGTGCGTTCGGCGCCATTATGCACGCTTGCGGACCGACGCAAATGTCGGGTTCACGCACGGGGCGCCCCGATCCGGTGCGGCGAACCATTGCGGTCAATCCACGTTCGGTCCGTAATCGATCCGGCTGGAAGTCAGCCGGATCGCCAGCGCGACCAGCAGGCCGGCGACGAAACCGGCCACGTGCGTTCGCCAGGCCACCGCGTCGGACATCGGACCGAACACCGTGTACAGCACCTGCAGCGTGAACCAGGACCCGATCACCAGCAGCGCCGGAATGCGGGCGAACTGCAGGAACAACCCCAACGGCAGCCACAAGCCGATCCGGCGCGTCGGGAACAGCCCCAGGTAAACGCCGATGACCGCCGAAACCCCGCCGCTGGCGCCGATGATGGTGCGCTCGAGGTCCGGAATGTGCAGCGCCACGAACAGGTTGGCCAGCGCGCCCAGCAACAGGAAAATACCGACGAAGCGCAGGTGGCCCAGCGCGCGCTCGACCGGAATCCCGAACACCCACAGATAGGCCAGGTTGCCCAGCAGGTGCAGCCACGTCGAATGGGCGAACAGCGCGCTCACCAGGCTGCCCAGCGCAAGGCTTTCCCGCCAGTTCACGCCCTGCGCAAGCCGGGCCGAAATCACCGCGGGCTTGAAGCCCCAGAAATCGATCCAGGCGGCGACCGCCGCCTCGGCCACGAACAGCGTGCTCAGCATCACCGCCAGCGCCAGGGCGCTGATCAGGATGACCATCCAGGGGTTGGTTGCGCCGGACCGGGGCGGCCCGGTTCGTACCATCAGGTTCACTCGATCAGGACACGATAACCGGCGAAGTCCACCACGGCGCCGCGCCGCCGGATTTCGACCAGATCGACACCCGGCCCGACGCGCTGTCCCTCGGTGTAGCGCTCGCCATTGATCCGCACGAAGCGATCACGAGGCTGTGGCGCATAGAAATGCACCGTCACGTTCAGGTCCGGAAATTCGGCACGCTGGGCCTGCGGAAGCTCCCAGGCGCGAATGAAGTTTTCGCGAGGCTCGGGCTCGGGTTCAGGTTCCGGGTCTGGTTGCGATTCCGGCTTCGGCTCCGGGTCCTGCGGCTGTGGCTCGGATTCCGGTGCGGGATCGGGCGTCGACGCCGGCTCGGGCTGCGTGTCGGGCTCCGGTGCGGGTGACGGCCGACGTTCCGGCACGGCCTGCGTCTGCGCGATGGCGCGGGCGTCCTCCGTGCGCGACGCCGTCGGCGGCGTCTCGGTCGCGCCCGTTTCGGCGCTTGTGGTCCTGCGCGCGCGCTCCGCACCGGCCACCGGGGCGGATTGCAAGGATGGCGATGCCCGATCCTCCGGCACGGATTCCGCGCCAGCCGACGCCTGGGAATCGGCGTCGCCTTCGCGCTGCGCGACACCATCGTCGGTGGCCTGCCCGCCTGCCAGCCGGCTGGAAATCTCGGGCCATATCCACGGCGCGGCGGCGACCAGCGCCACGATGGGCAATACGATCAACGGCCAGCGCCATGCCGACCGCGCCGGTCGCGACGACGGCGGCGTGGTCGCGAGATCCACGGCCGGCGG
Source organism: Wenzhouxiangellaceae bacterium (assembly GCA_041685925.1). Taxonomy (GTDB): domain Bacteria; phylum Pseudomonadota; class Gammaproteobacteria; order Xanthomonadales; family Wenzhouxiangellaceae. Next base: position 99,024 of record JAWLEW010000004.1, read on the forward strand.
CTTGCCGCGGCGGCGCTGGGCTTCCGACTTCTTCAGGGCATCGAGCAGCAGGGACATTTCAATCCAAAGTCGTGCGCTCTCCGACGTCCGGGCCAGCGGCGCCCAGCGTGGAGAGGAAAAGCCGGGTCACCGGGCCGGCCATGCCATCCTGGCGCAGCCCGTTACGCAGCTGGAAATCCCGAATCCAATCGCGAAATTCGGGTCCGTATCGTTCATCCATATCTCCGGTCCAGGCCTGTTCCGGATCCATCGCGGCCAGGCGCTTGAGTTCGACGACCGCGGCATCGCTGTCGCCTTGCTGCCAGACGCTTCCCATGTCGCGCCAGACCGCATAGAAATCTCCGAGCCAGCGCGCGTCCAGCTGCGCGATGGGCACCTGGAAATCCTGTCCGGACTGCCGCGCGCGCACGCCGGTGGCCGCCACGTCGACCGCCAGCAGATGGGCATCGCGCGGCTCCTCCAGTCGAAGCACCACCGGTCGGTCCAGCTTGCGCAGCAGCGCCCAGCTGCCGCGCAGCCTGTGGCAGGCAAATCCTTCATGCTGTCCTTCGCTGCAGGCCTGTTCGATCACGGCCGGACCAACGCCGGGAAACAGCGCCGCGGTCTCGCGCCAGGCCAGCGCTTCGCTGGATTCGGCCAGCATCTGGCGCCACAGCGGCTGGCCGACTTCCTCGCTGGACTCCGACACCTTGTTCAGCGACCAGATCATGCTCCCGGCCAGGGCCAGAACGACGACAACCGCGAGCCCGGACAACACGGCCGTCAGACCGCGATTCCCGCCGGATTCATCGCCGACCACGACCTCGCCGGCCGCCTTGCGCACGATGGCCGGCGTGATCCGGTCGGCCTCGCGCGCGTAGCCGGCCATCAGCGAACGGTCGGCAATGATGTTGATCAGTCGCGGCACGCCGCCGGAGACGTGATGCAGCGTGCGCAGCGCCGCGGACGTGAACGGACAGCGTGAGCCGCCCGCGATCTGGATGCGGTGGCGCACGTAGTCGGCGGTCTCGCGCCGTCCCAGCGGCGCCAGGTGGTAGCGCGCCGTGATCCGCTGCGCGAGCTGGCGCAGCGACGGGCGGCTGAGGAGTTCGCGCAGCTCCGGCTGGCCCAGCAGGATGATCTGCAGCAGCTTGTCGGTGGCCGTCTCCAGGTTGGTCAGCAACCGGACCTGTTCCAGCGTCTCGCGCGACATGTTCTGCGCCTCGTCGATGATCAGCACCGCGCGCTCGCCGGCCGCGTGGATCTCCAGCAGGCGGTGGTTCAGGCACTGACCGAGCGCTTCCAGCCCGACGTCGCCGGCCGGCGGATCGGCCTCGAGCTCCCGGCAGATGGCGCGCAGCAGCTCGCGCGGCTCCAGCATCGGGTTGAGGATCAGCGCGATGCGCGTGTGTTCGGGCACTTCCTCGAGCATCAGCCGGCACAGCGTGGTCTTGCCCGTGCCGACTTCGCCGGTCAGCTGGACGAATCCGCCGCTTCCGCCGCGCCCGACGCCGTAGAGCAGATGCGCCAGCGCGTCCTGGTGGCGCTGGCTGAGAAAAACGAAGCGCGGATCGGGCGTGATCGAGAACGGCCGCTCTTCCAGTCCGTAGAATTGTTCGTACATCGGAAGCGTGGCAACCTTTCAGGTTTCTAGTAAAAGCCGGCACATGATTCGGCTTGAGTGCTTGCTGCCATTCGTAAACAGTGAATAGTAAATGGTAAATGGCCCGTTCGCCCCGTTAGCGATCATACCGGCGCCTGCCATTCACCATTCAATATTTACCCTCCACGCCTTTCCATTCACACCTTCTCAATCCGACAACACCATCAGCGAGGCATTGCCGCCCACCGCGGCGGTGTTGATCGTGCGCGTGCGCTCGACCGCGAAGCGCTGCAGGTAGTTTGGTCCTCCGGCTTTCGGGCCGGTGCCGGACAGTCCCTCGCCGCCGAACGGCTGCACCCCGACCACGGCGCCGGTCATGTTGCGGTTGACGTAGGCATTGCCGGCATGGATGCGCTGGATGACGTGCTGCTGAACCTTGTCGATGCGGCTGTGACATCCCGCGGTCAGCCCGTAGCCGGTGGCATTGATCTGATCGATCACTCGATCCAGGTCGCGCGCCCGATAGCGCACGACGTGCAGGACGGGGCCGAACACTTCGCCGTCGAGCTGGTCCATGGAATCGATCTCGTAGGCGCGCGGGGCAAACCAGAATCCCTCTCCCGCACCCTGCGGGTCGGGCACGCGGGCAATCGGGCGCGCTTGGCGCTCCATGCGCGCGGCGTGGCGTTCGAGCATTTCCAGCTGGGCCTGGTCGATGACCGGGCCGATGTCGGTCGAAAGCAGGCCCGGCCAGCCAACGGCCAGCTCCCGCATGGCGCCGGAAAGCATCTCGAGCATGTGGTCGGCCACGTCGCGCTGCAGGTAGAGCACGCGCAGCGCCGAACAGCGCTGGCCGGCCGACAGGAACGCCGAATGAATCACGTCGCGGACCACCTGCTCGGCCAGCGCCGAGGAATCGACGATCATCGCGTTCTGCCCGCCGGTCTCGGCGATCAGCGTCGCCAGCGGGCCCTCGCGCTCGGCCAGGGTCCGGTTGATGATGCGCGCGGTTTCGGTCGAGCCGGTAAACGCCACCCCGGCGATGCGCGGATCGGAGGTCAACGCCGCCCCGACCCGGCCGTCGCCCGGCAGCAGCTGCAGCACGCCGCGCGGAATTCCGGCCTCGAAGAAGAGCTCGACCGCGCGCGCGGCCAGCAGCGGCGTCTGCTCGGCCGGCTTGGCGATCGCGGCATTGCCCGAGACCAGGGCCGCGGCCACCTGACCGGTGAAGATCGCCACCGGGAAATTCCAGGGACTGATGCATACGAAAACGCCCTTGCCGTGCAGCGAGATTTCATTGTGCTCGCCGGTGGGGCCGGGCAGCACCTCGGGCTGGGCGAAGTGGCGCCGGGCCATCTGCGCGTAGTAGCGGCAGAAATCGGCCGCCTCGCGCACCTCGTTGATGCCGTCGATCAGCGACTTGCCGGCCTCGCGTACGCATAGCGCCATCAGCTCGGCGCGGTTTTCCTCCAGCAGGTCGGCCATGCGTTCCAGGCATTCGGCGCGCTGTTCGGCCGGCGTGGCGTCCCATCCCGGCTGCGCCGCCAACGCGGCGTCCACGGCCTTGCCGGCGCACTCCGGATCGGCGCCGGCGACCGAGCCGACGACGTCCGCGCGGTCGGCCGGCGACCGGACCTCGAAGGTTTCAGCGGTTTTCAGGTTCGCCGAACCGGCGGGAGCGGCCTTCCACTGGCGGCTGTGAAACGCCGACATCTGCTCGGCGAGCCTCAGCTGCTCGGTCTCGGCCGCGAAGTTGATGCCGCGCGAATTGCGCCGCTGGCCGCCGAAGATGTCTTTGGGCAACGGAATCCTGGGGTGGGAGAACTGCTCGAAGCGTTCGACCAGCTCGATCGGGTCGGAAACGACCTCACGCGGCGGCAGCCTTTCATCGACGATACGGTTGACGAACGAACTGTTGGCGCCGTTTTCCAGCAGCCGTCGGACCAGGTACGGCAGCAGATCGCGGTGGTCGCCGACCGGCGCATAGACCCGGCAGTGGCCGTTGAATTCGCCGCTGTCGAGCACCTCTTCATACATGTCCTCGCCCATGCCGTGCAGGCGCTGGTACTCGAAATCCTCCCGGTCCCCGGCGAGCTGGTTGAGCGCACAGATGGTGTGCGCGTTGTGCGAAGCGAACTGCGGATAGAACGCGTCGCGTTGCTCCAGCAGACGCCGGGCGCAGGCCAGGTACGAGACGTCCGTGTTCGGCTTGCGCGTGAACACCGGGTAGTCGGCGTGACCCTCGACCTGGGCGAGCTTGATTTCGGTATCCCAGTAGGCGCCCTTGACCAGCCGGATCGGAATCCGGTGGCCGGTGCTCCGCGCCAGGTCGGCGAGCCAGTCGATCGACGCCCAGCCCCGCCGCAGATAGGCCTGCAGGGCCAGGCCGAAGCCGTCCCAGCCGGCCAGCCGGTCATCGGCCAGCACCGCGGCGAACACGTCGAGCTGCAGCATCAGCCGCGCGGCCTCCTCGGCGTCCACGGTCAGCGCGATTCCGGCCTCGCGCGCCCGCACGGCCAGGTCGCCGAGGGTCGGCACGAGTTCGGCCATGATGCGCTCGCGCTGGGCCGTCTCGTAGCGCGGATGCAGTGCCGAGAGCTTGACCGAAATGCTGGGCGCATCGAAGATGTCGCTGCCGGCCGCCACTTTGCCGATCGCGTCGATCGCGCTGGCATACGAGTCGCGGTAGCGGCGCGCATCGTCCGCGGTCAGCGCGGCTTCGCCCAGCATGTCGAACGAGTAGCGATAGCGCCGGTTGGACTTTTTACGCGAGCGCTCCATGGCCGAATCGATATCGCGGCCCATGACGTACTGGTGGCCCATGATGCGCATGGCCTGGCGGATGGCCAGCCGCACCACCGGCTCGCCCGACTTGTTGGCCAGCCGTGCCAGCACCGAACGAACGTCGCGCTTGGCCGACTGGCCGACCCTGACCATCCGTCCGGTCAGCATCAGGCCCCAGGTGGAAGCGTTGACGAACAGCGATTCGCTCTTGCCCAGGTGGGATTCCCAGTTGGCTTCCGAGAGCTTGTCGGAAATCAGTTTTTCCGCCGTATCGTTGTCGGGAATGCGAAGCAGCGCCTCGGCCAGGCACATCAGGACCACGCCCTCCTCCGACGACAGGTCGTATTCGCGCATGAACGCTTCCATCGCGCCCTGGTGCTCGGCGCGCCGGCGCACGCGCTCGACCAGATCCACCGCGAGTGCTTCGATGCGAGCCCGTTCGGCCTTGTCCAGGCCCACGGCTTCGAGCAACTGCGGCACCTGGTCCGATTCGGGCAACGCCCAGGCGCGCTCGAGCGCCCGGCGCGTCGCGTCGCCGGGAAATTCCGCACGGGTGACAAACGGTTGTTTCTGACTCATCTTGGCCTGGCTCCGGCTGTTTCAAGGCACTCCGGACGCGCTCCCCTGGCCGCTGGCCGGCCCGAGCCGTTCGGACTTTTGCGAGTGTAACGCAAGCTTGGCGTCCGCTCCCGACAACCGCGCACCCCCCGCTCTGCCGCGCCTCGGCAACGTGAAGATTACGATTCCGCGGCACATGAGCTTCGGCTACAATACCGCCTTTGCAAATTCGCCGGATCGAATCCTCCGAGCAAATGGTCCGAGAAAACGCAACAGATGCAGAAACTCCGGTGACGCATATCGAGGTGCTGGCGAATCTGTCGCTGACCCTCGACCGGCTGGCCGGCGTTTTCCTGGCGCTGAGCGCGGCGACACTGCTGGTCGCGCTGCTGCCGGCGCTGCTCGGTTACTGGCCGATCATGGCCATTGCAATCGTGCACCTGGCGATCGTGGGCTGGTGTCTGCGGCTGGCATGGCGCGGCAACTGGGCGCGTCAGGACATCACGGTGGACGCTGAACGCGTTCGGATCGAGCACCGGACAGCACGCGAAGAGTATCGGGACGAGCTCCCCACCGGCTGGGTTCGCGTGGAACAACGCTCGATCCGCGGCGAACCCAGGGTCTACCTGGCGCTGCACGGCAAGCGCGTCGAAATCGGAAGCTTCGTGCCGGCCGACGAACGCATCGAAGCCGCCAGAAGCATCGCCCGGGCGCTTGAACCCCACTCGGCGTGGAAACTCAACGGAATCAAGGAAACAGTGAGTTCAGGATGAAGAGAACCAACGAATTGATTGTCGGGCTGGCGATGGTCGCCGTGATCACGGTCATCACCTGGGGCGTCTTCGCCGTGGGCGACAACATGACGCCCGGGGTCACGCCGTTCAGCCAGGACGTCTACCAGCTGCACATGATCGTGCTGGGCACGGTGACCGTCATCGGCATCCTGGTGTTTGCCGCGATGTTCACCTCCATCTATCTGCACCGCAAGTCACGCGGCGCCGAAGCCGCCAAATTCAACCATTCGACCAAGGCCGAAATCATCTGGACCGTGATTCCGATCGTGATTCTGGTGGTCATGGCCATCCCGGCCACCCGGGTGCTCATCGACATGGAAGACACCTCCGGTGCCGATCTCAATATCAAGGTGACCGGCTATCAATGGCTGTGGCAGTACGAATACCTCGAAGAAGACATCGCGTTCTATTCGGCAATGGATCGCGACAGCAACGCGGCGCGCCAGATCGGTTCGGGGATCTCGCCGCGCGAAGTGGACAACTATCTGCTGGAAGTCGACAATCGCATGGTGGTGCCCACCGACACCAGGATTCGCATTCTGCTGACCTCGGGTGACGTGATTCACTCCTGGTGGGTGCCCGACCTGGGCTGGAAGCGGGACGCCATACCCGGCATGGTCAATGAAGCCTGGACGCTGATCGAGGAACCCGGCGTGTATCGCGGCCAGTGCGCCGAGCTGTGCGGCAAGGATCACGGTTTCATGCCGGTGGTGGTCGAAGCCGTCCCGCCCGAGGAATACCGGGCCTGGGTCGCCGAGCAGACCGGCGAGCAGACCGCCGACGCGGAAACCGAGGCGGATCCGGAACCCATGGATCGCACGGCGCTGATGCAGCACGGCGAGGACGTCTACGACGCGCACTGCGCTTCCTGTCACCGGGAAGACGGTTCCGGCATGGCCCCGGCATTCCCGGCGCTGGCCGGCAACGCGGTCGTTACCGGCGAGCTTACGCAGCACATCGACGTCGTGGTCAACGGTCGTCCGGGCACGGCCATGGCCGCGTTCGGCCAGCGGCTGGACGCGCGCGACATCGCCGCGGCGCTGACCTACACGCGCAACGCCTTCGGCAACGAGACCGGCGACCTGGTCCAGCCTGCCGACGTCGAGCCGCTGATCGAATCCCGGCTGGATGAAAGTCTGGTCTCGACCGAAACGCCCGAGCGTTGATGCTTGCGTCTGGATCAACCGATAGCGAACGCCGTTTTGCCGAATCTGTTCACTGAATCCGAAAATCGTTGAGAACCGGGGAGCGCCCGGGCGCTGACCGAACCTGGAAGGAATCGCAATGACTGATACCACTGCCCATATCGACGACCACCATGCTCAGCCCAAAGGCCTGGCGCGCTGGCTGTTCACCACCAATCACAAGGAAATCGGAACGCTGTACCTTGTGTTTTCGCTGGCGATGTTCATCGTCGGCGGCGCGATGGCCATGATCATCCGCGCCGAGCTGTTCCAGCCCGGCCTGCAGCTGGTCAACCCCGAGTTCTTCAACCAGATGACGACCATGCATGCGCTGGTCATGATCTTCGGCGCCGTCATGCCTGCCTTCGTCGGTCTGGCCAACTGGATGGTGCCGATGATGATCGGCGCGCCGGACATGGCACTTCCCAGGATGAACAACTGGTCGTTCTGGATCCTGCCGTTCGCGTTTCTGATGCTGCTGTCGACACTGTTCATGCCCACCGGCGCCCCGGCCTCCGGCTGGACGCTGTACCCGCCGCTGTCGCTGCAGGGCGGCAACAGCTTCGCCTTCGTGATCTTCGCCATCCACCTGATGGGCATCTCTTCGATCATGGGCGCGATCAACATCATCGCGACCATCCTCAACATGCGCGCTCCCGGCATGACCCTGCTGCGCATGCCGCTGTTCGTCTGGACCTGGCTGATCACCGCGTTCCTGCTGATCGCCGTGATGCCGGTACTGGCCGGTGCGGTCACCATGCTGCTCACCGACCGCTTCTTCGACACCAGCTTCTTCAACGCCGCCGGCGGCGGTGACCCGGTCATGTACCAGCACATCTTCTGGTTCTTCGGGCACCCCGAGGTCTACATCATGATCCTGCCGGCGTTCGGCATCATCTCCGAGATCATCCCGACGTTTTCGCGCAAGCGCCTGTTCGGCTACACCTCCATGGTCTACGCCACCGCTTCGATCGCGTTCCTGTCGTTCATCGTTTGGGCCCACCACATGTTCACCACCGGCATGCCGCTGGGCGCCTCGCTGTTCTTCATGTACGCGACCATGGTCATCGCGGTGCCGACCGGCATCAAGATCTTCAACTGGGTCTCGACCATGTGGCGCGGCTCCATGACCTTCGAAACGCCGATGCTGTTCGCGATCGCCTTCGTGGTGCTGTTCACGATCGGCGGCCTGTCGGGCATCATGCTGGCGATCGTGCCGGCGGACTTCCAGTACCACGACACCTACTTCGTCGTCGCCCACTTCCACTACGTACTGGTCACCGGCGCGGTATTCGCCATCATGGCCGCCGCCTACTACTGGCTGCCGAAATGGACCGGCAACATGTACGACGAGCGCCTCGGAAAGATTCACTTCTGGTGGTCGACCATTTCGGTCAACGTGCTGTTCTTCCCGCAGCATTACCTGGGACTGGCCGGCATGCCGCGCCGCATTCCGGACTATTCGGTGCAGTTCGCTGAATTCAACCTGATCTCGTCGATCGGCGGCTTCGCCTTCGGCATCGCCCAGCTGCTGTTCGTCTGGATCGTGATCAAGTGCGTGCGCGGCGGCGAGAGGGCCACCGCGCAGGTCTGGGACGGCGCGCGCGGGCTGGAGTGGACGGTGCCCTCGCCGGCCCCGCTGCACACCTTCGACACGCCGCCGCAGGTCGACGACAGCGTCAGCGCGCACAAGGATCAGCTGGTCTGAACCGATCGATGGCCGATGATCGAAACGAAAGGCAGGCGAGCCACAGCCGCCGACGCATCCGCTGGACGGTCGGGTTGCTGGCCGGGCTGGCCGTGCTCATCTACCTTGGATTCATCAGTCGCGGCGTTTTGGGTTGAACGCGCCAGGCCGGTCGGATCAACCGGCCTGGCGAAGAGCCGCTCGTGCGAATGTCGCTGAGCTAGAATAATAAAGATTGCGGCCGGGAAGATCCCGGCCGGCAAGAGGAATCGGGAGTCAAAATGGCACAAGGCAGCTACTACGTACCGCACCAGGCGCGCTGGCCGATCGTCGGCTCGATCGGCCTGTTCCTGATGGTTTCTGGGTTCGCGAACTGGATGAACGGCACCAGCAGCGCCGTGGCCGGGCCCTGGCTGGCGATTGCGGGCGCGGCCACGGTCATACTGATGATGTTCGGCTGGTTCGCCGACGTCATTCGTGAATCGGAAGGCGGCCTTTACAACAACAAGGTCGACGCCTCGTTCCGCCAGGGCATGATCTGGTTCATTTTCTCCGAGGTGATGTTTTTCGGCGCGTTCTTCGGCGCGCTGTTCTACGCCCGCATGTTCGCCGTGCCCTGGCTTGGCGGTGAAGGCACCGGCGCCATGACCAACGAACTGCTCTACCCGGGCTTTCAGGCCGCCTGGCCGACCAACGGCCCGGCCAACGTCGGCGGCGCTTTCCAGACCGTTCCGGCCTTCGACGTGCCGCTGCTCAATACGCTGATCCTGCTGACCTCGGGCTGGACCATCACGATGGCGCACTGGGCCTTGAAGAAGATGAATCGCAACGCGCTGGTCTTCTGGATGCTGGCCACGGTGGCGCTCGGCGTGATTTTCCTGTTCTTCCAGGTCGAGGAATACATCCACGCGTACCAGGATCTCGGCCTGACGCTGGGTTCGGGCATCTACGGCTCGACCTTCTTCATGCTCACCGGTTTCCACGGCATGCACGTCACCGTCGGCACCATCATGCTGCTGATCATCGCCTTCCGCTGCATGGCCGGGCATTTCAGGCCGGACCATCACTTCGGCTTTGAAGCAGTGGCCTGGTACTGGCACTTCGTCGACGTCGTCTGGCTGGTGCTGTTCATGTTCGTCTACGTGATCTGAAGCGGTGATCGAGCACCCCGCCTGAAATGAAAACGGGCCATCGGGCCCGTTTTTCGTATCCGGAAACTCCTAGGGGAACGGTTCGCTTGCCGACGATCTTCGCGCCGCGAGTTGCGCCGGATCCGGCGCAGGCGGCGGCCCGCCTCCGTCGTGGCCGGACTGTTTCCAATCCCCTCTTCCCTGATTTTTCAGTTTCAATCCAAAGTCGTGCTCAAGGAAACGCGGCAGTTCGTCGGTAACGATTGCCGGTGAACGCAAAAGGGAGAGACTCGCCAGGCCGGGTCATTTCGGCCGCAAGACCACAAACCGCTCTTTTTATAAGCCCGTTTCGATCCGGGCAATGCCGTCATTGCAATAAATGTTAAGAACTTGTAACATTCAAAAACGCCCGGGGATTCAAGGACAAAAGGAGAATCATCTTGATCAACATCGACCATCACGAATCACCATATCGTCGAGATATTCACGGATTCTCTCTGGCGCTGGCATTCGCTGCCTGCCTGTTTTGCGGCCCGTTGTCGGCCCAGGCGCAGGTTGACGAAGAAGACGAAACCGTCGAACAGGGCGAATCGATGTCGAGCGATCGCATGGTTGTCACCGGTACCCGCCGTCGTGATCGCTCGGTCGTCGACAGCAATGTGCCGATCGATACAATCTCATCCGAAATCCTGACCAGCACCGGTCTGACCGAAACCAACGCCATTCTCGCCCGCTTGCTCCCCAGCTTCAACTTTCCGCGGCCGTCCATTACGGATGGTACCGACCAGGTTCGCCCGGCTCAGTTGCGAGGCCTCGCGCCGGACCAGACGCTGGTGCTGATCAACGGCAAGCGCCGGCATACCTCATCATTACTGAACTTGAACGGCTCGGTTGGGCGAGGCTCTACCGCCGTCGATCTGAACCTGATTCCGCCGAATGCGATCGAGCGCATTGAGGTATTGCGCGACGGCGCGTCTGCCCAATACGGGTCAGATGCAATCGCCGGGGTGATCAACATCGTGCTCAAGGATCAGCCCGATACTTTCAATGTATCGACTACCTATGGTCAACACAACAGCGAAGTCGACGGTGTACCAAGCGTAAAGGACGTGTCATTTTCCGACGACAGGACTGAGCTCGTTATCGAGCCGGGCAGCGACCGAACCGTAAACGATGGCGAAACCGTCACCGTTCAGGTCGACGGTGGCATCGCGCTTGGCCGGGACGGGGCTTTGCACGTGGCTGCCCAGTTCCGAGATCGAAAAAAGACCAACCGTGCCGGCTTCGATCCGCGCCAGCAGTTTCCGCGGCTGCCCGACGGCACGCTCGACCCTCGCGAATTGACCTTCGACCGAATCAACCACCGCTTCGGAGATCCGAACACCGAAGAATTCACGCTGTTCTGGAATGGATTCGTGCCGCTGGGCAACAGCCCTTTCGAAGTGTATTCGTTCGGCAACTATGCCGATCGAGAAGGCGACGCCGGCGGCTTTTATCGGCGCGCGCTGGATTCGCGCAATGTGCCCGAAATCTGGCCGGAGGGCTTCCTGCCGCTGATCACCACCGACACCACTGACCAGAGCTATAGCTTCGGCGTGCGCGGCGAATACCAGGACTGGTTCCTCGATGCATCATTCGTATTCGGGGAAAACGAACTCGACTTCGGGGTTGACAACAGCGTCAACACGTCGCTTGGTCCCACCAGCCCGACAACGTTCGATGCCGGCACGCTGGCCAATCGGCATATGGTGTTCAACGCCGACGCATCGAAGCTTTTCCGGTTTGGCGCTATGCCGGTCAACATCGCCGCCGGCTTCGAGTACCGCGACGAGGAATACGAAATCGACGCCGGTGAAGAGGCCAGCTTCATCGACGGCCCATTTCCGGGCGCGGCTGGAAGCCAGGTCTTTCCGGGCTTCACACCCGAATCAGAGGTCAAGCGCAGTCGCGACAACGTGAGTCTGTATACCGAACTCGATGCCGACCTGACCGAACGCTGGAATGCTGCCTTTGCGCTTCGCTTCGAGGACTACTCGGATTTCGGCTCGACGATTAACGGCAAGCTGGCGACCCGCTTCCGCGTCAACGAATCACTTTCACTGCGGGCTTCGGCCTCGACCGGGTTCCGCGCTCCATCGCTTGCGCAGCAGACCTTCACCTCCGTCGCCACTGTTTTTGTCGACGGCGTGCCTACTGAAACCGGTACGTTCCGACCCGACAGCGCCGTCGCGCGCGCCCTCGGCTCTCCCGGACTGGAAGAAGAGGAAAGCCTTTCGGTTTCGGGCGGCTTCGTGCTCACGCCGATCGATGGATTGAACCTTACGGCCGACTTTTTCTATATCGAGATCGATGATCGCATTGTGCTGTCGGAGAACCTTTCCGGGCCGGGAATCGAACAATTGCTCGCCGGAACCGGCGCAAATCGCGCGCGCTTCTTCCTGAATGCCATCGATAGTGAAACGAGCGGAGTCGATATCGTTGCGAGCTATGATTTTTCGCTTGCCGAATACGGCCGAGTGACGCTGAACAGCGGATTCAACTACACTGACAACGAAGTATCATCCGTAATCGACCCGCCGCCGGAATTGGCCGACGTCGGGGTCACCGAAGACAACCTGTTCTCACGTCGTGAACGCGCGCGTTTCGAGCGCGGCGCGCCGGAGACGAAATTCAATGTCGGCGGCACCTGGTTTTACGGCCCTTTCCGCTTCAATGCACTGACCAATCGATTCGGCGAAACGGTTGATCCAGGCACATCGGCCGACAGCGATGAAACGCTGGACGCTAAGTGGATTACCGATGTCGAAGTGAGTTATCAGGCCAACGAATTCCTGTCGCTGGCCTTGGGGGCAAATAACGTATTCGATGTATATCCCGATACTACGGCCGAGAATAACCAGGCAGCTGGTCAGTCGACAACGACGTTCGACCGCATCTTCCCGTTTTCCGGCTTCTCGCCGTTTGGATTCAACGGGCGCTTTATCTACGGCCGCGTTACTGTCAACTTCTGACGGCGCAATAATGATCCGGCAGCCAGTGGCTGCCGGATCGGTAATGAAATGCTTCGGGCCGGCAGGTGAGGCATGTTTCTGGAACCCTGCCCGAAGTCGTCTGCGCACGCAGACTCGCTTTTACTGTCAATGCCGGCATGAGATGTTTGATTGCCGCGACGTCCAAGCCACCCAATCAGAAATCGGGAATCTGATGTACTCGCGGAACTTGGCCGCCATCGGGCTGCCACGCGCATTCAGAAGGGATTCGACTTTTTGCTGCCCAGGGTAGCCGGGCAAGGACCCTGATCATCCCCGGCACTGCCGGATCAGGCGTATTTCAGGTCTTCTTCGGCGCCAGCATCATGACCATCTGGCGGCCTTCCATGCGCGGGTACTGTTCGACCGTCACCTCGCCTTCCATGTCGCCCTCGACGCGCTTGAGCAGGTCGCGGCCGAGATCCTGGTGGGCCATTTCGCGGCCGCGAAATCGCAACGTGACCTTGACCTTGTCGCCCTCCTCGATGAAGCGCCTGAGGTTGCGCATCTTGACGTCGTAGTCGTGTGCATCGGTGCCGGGCCGAAACTTGACTTCCTTGACCTGGATCTGCTTCTGTTTCTTTTTCTGGGCCTGGGCCTTCTTCGATTCCTCGAAGCGGAACTTGCCCCAATCCATGATGCGGCATACCGGAGGCGATGCCTGCGGCGCGATCTCGACCAGATCCATGCCCTCATCCTCGGCCAGCGCGATGGCATCTTCCCGCGACCGGATTCCGATCTGGTCGCCGTCGGGCCCCACGACTCTTACCTGGGGCGCAACGATGTCTTCGTTGCGCCGCGTCTTCTTGTCCGTTGCGATGTGAAGGTCTCCTTCGTTCGATTGATCAAATGGCTCAGTCGCCGGGCCGGGTGCGGCCGCGGCGCGCTTCCCACTGACCGAGCCGGTCAGCGAATGCTTCCAGGCGCATGGTACCCAGATCTGCGCCGTCGCGTTGGCGAACGGCGACGGTGCCCTCTTCCTTCTCCCGGTCACCCACGACGAGAAGGTAAGGCACCTTGGCCAGGGTCTGCTCCCGGATTTTAAATCCGATCTTTTCGTTCCTCAAGTCGCATTCTGCCCTAAAACCAAGCTTCTGGAGGCGACGAGCGACCGATTCGGCGTATTCGGCCTGGGCGTCGGTGATGTTGAGCACCTGCACCTGAACCGGCGCCAGCCATACCGGCAGATTGCCGGCGTAGTGCTCGATGAGCACGCCGATGAAGCGCTCGACCGATCCGAGAATGGCCCGGTGGAGCATCACCGGCACCTGCTTTTCGCCGTGTTCGTCGACATAGGCCGCGCCCAGGCGATCGGGCATGGAGAAATCGACCTGCATGGTGCCGCATTGCCACACCCGGCCGATGCAGTCGGTCAGCGAGAACTCGATCTTGGGTCCGTAAAAGGCGCCTTCACCCGGCTGTATCTGGTACTCGATGTCCTTGGCTTCAAGGGCATCCTTGAGCGCGGCCTCGGCGCGGTCCCAGACTTCATCGGAACCCACGCGCTGCTCGGGCCGGGTCGAAAGCTTGACCTGGATATCCTCGAAGCCGAAATCGCGGTAGACGTCGAACACCAGCTCGTTGAACGCCAGTACCTCGTCGTGCATCTGGTCCGGGGTGCAGAAGATGTGCGCATCGTCCTGCACGAAATTGCGCACCCGCATCAGCCCATGCAGCGATCCGGAAGGCTCGTTTCTATGGCACGACCCGAACTCGGCCATGCGCAGCGGCAGGTCGCGATAGCTGCGCAGGCCCTGGTTGAAGATCTGCACGTGGCACGGGCAGTTCATCGGCTTGATCGCATAGCTGCGGTCTTCCGACGAAGTGATGAACATGTTGTCCTTGAAATTCTCCCAGTGGCCCGATTTCTGCCACAGGCCGAGATCCAGCACTTCGGGCGTGTGCACTTCCTGGTACTCGGCCGCCTGCAGCCGCTCGCGGATGTAGTCCTGCACCAGCCGGTAGATGCGCCAGCCATGGTCGTGCCAGAACACCATGCCGGGCGCTTCGGCCTGGGTGTGGAACAGGCCCAGCTGCTTGCCGATGCGCCGGTGGTCGCGTTTCTCGGCTTCCTCCAATCGTTTCAGATACTGCTTGAGCTGTTTCTTGTCGCCCCAGGCCGTACCGTAGATACGCTGCAGCATCTCGTTGTCGGAACTGCCGCGCCAGTAGGCGCCGGCCAGCTTGGTCAGCTTGAACGCCCCCAGCTTGCCGGTCGACGGCACGTGCGGGCCGCGGCACAGGTCGATGAAATCGCCCTGGCGGTACAGCGAAAGGATCTCGTCGGCCGGAATGTCGGCGATGATCTCGGCCTTGTATTCCTCGCCCTGGTCGCGGAAAAAGGAAATGGCCTCGTCGCGCGGCAGTTCGCTGCGCTGTACCGGCAGGTCCTCGTCCACGATGCGCTGCATTTCCTTCTCGATCGCTTCGAGGTCTTCCGGGTGGAACGGCTCCTCGCGCGCGAAATCGTAATAAAAGCCGTGCTCGATGGTCGGGCCGATGGTGACCTGGGTTTCCGGATACAGCCGCTTGACCGCCTGCGCCATCAGGTGCGCCGTGGAATGGCGGATGATCTCGACGCCCTCCTCGTCGCGCGGGGTGATGATGCGCAGGTTGCCGTCGCGCTCGATGCGATAGTCGACGTCGACCAACTGGCCGTTGAACTCGCCGGCCAGCGCCGCCTTGGCCAGCCCCGGCCCGATATCGGCGGCAACCTCCTTGACGGTCACCGACTCGGAGAACGATTTCCGACTCCCGTCGGGAAGCATGATTTCAGGCATGGACGTGTCGCGATTTCACAAGATTGATTCCCAACCTTCAATTGTACCCGCACCAGCCCCGCCCGCGGCGCGCAGGAACCGCAGTGTACGAAATGGGTACATGAGGATTCCGAGCAGCGCACGGCGGCACCGAGGGTTTCTCAAAGCTTTTCCTGCCCCAACGGTGAATTTTCTTCTCAGGGTTTCTCAGGTGCTTTCCGTGTGGCGTCGCGCGCAGCACAGGAACCGCAGTGTACATAGCCGGTACATGAGGATTCCGAGCAGCGCACGGCG
>JAWLEW010000061.1:0-13749 GCA_041685925.1 Wenzhouxiangellaceae bacterium
GGTGGGGGCGCGAGGCGCCGCATCGCATTGCGCTGAATCGGCAAGCCAGCGGCCCCCTTGATCCAGCCTGTGTACACTCGCGGCATGGAATCGCCGGCCCACCGAACGCCCTTGCGCGCAACGGCTGCCGCTGCATTGCTGCTCGGCGCGCTGATCGGCGGCCCGCCCGCGACCCGGGCGGCCGAATTCGACGACGGCCGCGTGCAGCGGCTGGCGCAGCAGGCCCAATCGCTGGACGCGCTGCATACCCTGCTGGTGCTGCACGATGGCGAACTCGTGCTCGAGCTCGATGTCCGCGGAGGCGCGGCGTCGGAACCCACCAACCTCAAATCGCTGTCCAAGACGCTGCTTTCGGTGCTCGCCGGCATCGCGATCGACCGGGGCGAGGTCGCTTCGGCCGACCAGCCGCTGGTTGAACTGCTGGGCACGCGGACGCCCGCAGACGCCACCGAAGGCGTGGCCGACATCACGCTGGGCCACGCGCTGTCGCTGCGCACCGGGCTGCGTTCGACTTCCGGGCGCTATTACGGCCGCTGGGTGCAGAGCCCGGACTGGGTGGCGCACGTACTGACCCGGCCGATGGTCGACGAACCCGGCGGGCGCATGATCTATTCGACCGGCAGCACGCACCTGGTGGCTGCCGCGCTGGTCGAGGCCAGCGGCAAGACGCTGCTGGAGCTGGCGCGCGACTGGCTGGGCGCGCCGCTGAACATCCGGATCGGCGACTGGATGCGCGATCCGCAGGGCATCCATTTCGGCGGCAACGAGATGCACCTGTCGCCGCGTGCAGTCGCGCGCATCGGCGAACTGTACCGGCTGGGCGGGGCGCTCGACGGCCAGCGCATCGTGTCGCGCGAATGGATCGACAAGTCCTGGACGCCGCGCGGCCGCTCGCCCTGGAGCGGCGACCTGTACGGCTACGGCTGGTTCATCACCGACCTGGCCGGCGAGCGCGCCTACTACGGCCGCGGCTACGGCGGCCAGATGCTCTACGTCGTACCGTCGGCGGCGCTGACCGTGGTCATCACCTCGCGCTCGGTACCGCCGTCGGAAGGCGGCCGCTACGTGCGCCGCTTGCACCGGCTGATCGAGGACCTGATCGAGGGTTGAGCCGCGACGATGCCGGATATACTGGCGTTTCCGTTTCCGATGTCCATCGATCCTCCATGGCCCGAAAATCCAGAATGAGACGCAGCAAGGGCCACCTGGCCGCGCCCGCCGATGACGAATCCGAAGTCGATCGGGGCCCGAGCAAGAGCGCGCTGAAGGCCGAAGACCAGGCGCGCCAGGACCTGGGCGCGGCGCTGGCCGAGCTGCCGGCCGGCCGGCTCGCTTCGCTGGACATGCCCGAAGACCTGCGCCAGGCGCTTGCCGATTACCGCGCCATCACCGCGCACGGGGCGAAGAAGCGCCAGCGCAAGTACCTGGGCCGGCTGCTGCGCAATGCCGATCTCGAGGCCTACGAAGCCGAAGTCGAGAATTTCGCCGCCGGCAACAAGGCCGAGGCGCGCGCACTGCACCGCGTCGAGCGCTGGCGCGCCGAACTCGTCGCCGACGACGCCGCGCTCACCCGCTGGATGGCCGAACACCCGGACACCGACGTCCAGCATCTGCGAAGCCTGGTGCGCGCGGCGCGCAAGCAGGAAGCCTCGGCCGCACCGTCGGACCGCCACGGGAAGGCGTATCGCGAATTGTTCAAGTTCATCCGCGGCCACCTGGACCGCTCCGCCGCATCGAGCCTTTCCCAGAGAGCCGCGAGCTCCGGGGATCGGCGTTGAGTGACCGCACCGCACGCCCGCCGTGCGGCTTGTCGAGGACCCTTCACATCCTGTTCGGGAATGGTGATAATTTTCGATCGATGAAAACGTTCGAGACAACTCCGCGAGAACGGATTCGATGATCCGAATCGGGCCAATCGCATCGGCGCCGTCCGCCCTGATCGAACTTGCTTCGCTCAGGACCAGGCTGCTGTGCGCCAACCGAAAGGATTGCCCATGACCATCTGCGACGCTGCCCGGCAATGGTGCCGACGCGCATCGACGATCGGCTTGGCGTGCCTGGCCGCCGGCATGCTGCTGGCCGCCAATGATTCGCCGGCCCAGGAAGACCAGCTCGATCTCGACGTGACGGCGCCGTGGACGGGCGACTTGCCGGGCATGCTCGAAAGGCGGGTCATCCGCGTCCTGGTGCCCTACAGCCGGACGCTGTATTTCCTCGACGGTCCGGACCAGCGTGGCATCGTCTACGAGATCATGGACGAATTCGAAAACGTGCTCAACCAGGGTTCGTCGCGCAACGGGATGGGGGTGAGCGTGATGTTCCTGCCCACCACGCGCGACCAGCTGCTGCCGGCGCTGATCGAAGGCCGCGGCGACGTCGCGGCGGCGAACCTGACGATCACGCCGCAGCGGCAGGAACGGGTCGCGTTCACCCGCCCGCTCGGCCGCAACGTCGCGGAAGTGGTCGTGGGCCATTCGGAATCGCGCGCGCCGGCCACCCTTGGCGACCTGAGCGGACAAACCGTCCTGCTGAACCCCCAGAGCAGCTATTTCGAGCATCTGCAGACGCTCAACCGGGAACTGGAGGCGGCGGGTAAAGCGCCGATCGACGTGCACCCGGCGCCCGATCATTTCGAGACCGAGGACATTCTCGAGATGGTCAACGCCGGACTCGTGGACTACACCATCGCCGACAACTACATTGCCCGGTTCTGGGCCCAGGTGCTGCCCCGGATCCGGATACATGAAGACGTCGCTTTGAGCGAAGGCAACGAAATCGCGTTTGCAGTGCGCCGGGATGCCGAAGAATTCAGGCAGGTGCTCAACCGCCACCTGGACAGCGCGCGCAAGGGCACCCTGCTGGGCAACATCCTGTTCGACCGGTATTACCGCGATACCCGTTTCGTCACCGGCGCGACCGAGGCCGCCGCGCGCCGGCGTTTTTTCGAGCTGGCCCAGCTGTTTCGGAAATACGCCGAAGAAAACGAGCTCGACTGGCTGATGATCGCGGCCCAGGGCTACCAGGAATCGCGGCTGGACCACAGCGTCGTCAGCCCGGCCGGGGCCGTGGGCGTGATGCAGCTGCTGCCGGCGACGGCCGCGGACATGGGGATCGACGACATTACCGACCTGGAAAGCAACGTCCTGGCCGGCGCCAGGTACGTGCGCTACCTGATCGACAATTTCTTCAGCGCGCCGGAAATCGACTCGACCAATCGGCTGTTGTTTGCGCTGGCCGCTTACAACGGGGGTCCGGGCCGAATCCGCAGCCTGCGCAGACTGGCCGCCCAGCGCGGCCTCGACCCCAACGTCTGGTTCAACAATGTGGAGCGGGTCGTGGCCGAAAAGATCGGCCGGGAGACCGTCCAGTACGTCTCCAACATCTTCAAGTACTACGTCGCCTATCGATTGATTGCCGGCCAGGACATGATCCCGGACATGCAAGCGGGCGATGACGGCCGTGCCGGAGATTCCGGCTGAGGAACGCCTGAACGGCTGGCCACGGGCGCGTGGTCTCGTTCAAGGCTTCCCCGGCCGAAAATCCCGGCTCGGTCGCCGTCCCGGTCCGGGCATCGGTCCGGCGCATCAGCGCGTGGCTTCGATGGTCTCGTTGTCGGAAGTGACCAGGCGCAACCGGTTGAAGCCGGCCATTTCGAAGCGCGCGGTTTTCTGCAGCAGTTCGACGAAACGGTCCTCCTGCTCCTGCGCGGCCGGATCGATGCACGCTCTCGTCGTCACCGCGAACTGGCCGAAGCGGAGTCCTTCGCCGGTCAGCTCGAATGAACCGGTGAACCGGTTGCAGCTCGCCAGGCCTGCGACCCGGTTGTCTTCGGCCAGGAACTCGATGGTCGGTACCGCGTCCTCGAGCACTGCTTCGCCGTCGATCGAAACGACCCGCCACTCGTCGCCCAGCAACAGGTCTTCGGGTTCGCCGCCGCAGCCGCGCGCCGCCTCTCCGTCCAGCATGTAGCCGACCGTGGCCGGGTGCGGCATGCCGCTCATGCTGTCACGGCAGATCGCGGGTTCGACCACGATTTCCAGGTCGCTGTCGCCGTTCGAGGTCCGGTAGCGCGCAACGCCGTCGGCGGCGACCGACGGTTCGACGTAGGGAAAGGTCGATTGCTGCGTGCCGTAATTGCGCTCCAGCTCGATCGCCTCGTCGGTAATCCGCAATTGCCAGCCCGGCTCCTGGCCGCGGGCCGTGAACGGCGTTTCCGGCGCCTCGATCCGGCGGCACTCCGGCAAGCGCTCGCCGCGGACCGTCACCATCGCTTGCGCCCCCTTGTTCCAGAACTCGGTTTCGCTGTCGTCGAGCGATCGAAAGCGCGCGCCCGAGGCCGATCGCTCGCGGGCCATGTCGAACACCTTGCCGTCGACGATGAGGCGGGGATGCCGGCCCAACGCGCCGAATGCCACCGTGTGCCGGCCACAGCGAAACGGCGTGCCGAATTCAACCTGCGCGCTCCGACGCAACCGAAGCTCGCCCAGGTCCAGCACGCTCCGACCCGTCATTTCGACCGGCACCGACTCGGTCAGCCACAGGTCCCCGGCCGATGTATGCACGCCGCCGCGGAACTGAAGCGGGTCCTGCGATTCGGCGCTTTCGGCCGGAATCTCGAGCTCGAATGCAAACGGAACCTGGCGGCCCTCCAGCGCCTCGCTGTAGCTTGCCACCAGCATGTCATTCGGGGCCTGCCCGCTACGCAGCTCGACGATCATGGTGCTGTCGGGCGGCAATGCGATGCGCTCTAGATGCAAAAGCGAGCCCGTGATGCGCGGGCCCGAGGGCGGTTGCACGGGTTGGTTGCAGCCGACCATCAGGAATACTGCGGTGGCACAGCCAAGTGAGGATAAACATTTCATTGCAGGGGTCCCGGATTGGAAAACACCGGATATTACCGGATATGGCATGGCGGAACCGGCGGCGTTTCGCCTTTCCCGCCAATTGACGGATGGTCGCTGCTGAATGCATGATGGACGCAACTTCCGGGAGATCGATCGCGATGCGGCAACTTCATGCCTGGCTTTACTTGCTGGTCGTCCCGCTGCTGGTGGCCGGCTGCGGCACCAGTCCCAACGTGTCGTTGATGCCCACGCCGGTGGTCTATACCGAGCTGGGCATCGGCCCGCTCGATGCGGTGCCGCCCGGCGAGCGCTGGGCGCCGCGCATGGTCTACTACGCGACCACCCGTGAGCGAAGCCAGGGCTGGCAGCGAATCGAGTACGACAATCGAAAGGGTGAAATGGTGCGCCTCGGGGCCGCCCTGATCGGTTTCGGCACCGAAGACCTCGAATGGGAAGACCTGCGTGAACTGTCGTCGGTGGCCGATCGCGCCAATGACGAAATTCCACTGTCGATTGCCGGCATTGTCGAAACCGGCCGGTGGCGGATCGGCGAAACCCCGGACCCCGAGGCCCTGAGCGTTTTTTTCTCCATGCTCAACAATTCCATCGACAGGGCATCCGACGATGAACTGCTGATCTACGTCCACGGCGCCAAGGTCGACTTCTACAACGCCACGGCATTTGCCGCGGAGATGGATCATTTCATGCGCCGCGACATGACCGCAATGGCGTTCGCCTGGCCCAGCCGCCAGAACATCGTCGCCTACGGCACCGGCATGGACGTTGCCCGCGCATACCGCTCGGCGGAATCGCTGACCGATCTGCTGGAGATGCTCGCCCGGCACAGCGATGCAGAAAAGATCAACATCGTGTCCTGGAGCGCCGGAGGGCGCCTTGTGACGCGTGCCCTGAAGACGCTGTCCGAGCGCCACCCGGAATTGTCCAGCGCCGAATGGACCCGCCGGTTTCGTATCGGCACGGTTTACTACGCCGCCTCCGACGTACCGCGGGCCGAGTTCCTCGACGAACTCGATGCGCTGGAACGCGTTTCCGACCGGATCATCGTGACCGTGACCGACAACGACGGTGCGCTCAAGCTTGCCCGACGGTTCATGGGCGGCGGCTATCGACTTGGCGACCGCCGGGGCGAATTGAGCCCCGGACAGTTCGAGCAGTTGATGGAAGCCGAGTCGCTCGAGGTGATCGATGTTTCAATGGGCGCGCAGGAACGGGGCTTCGACATTTCCGGCCACCGCTACTGGCTCGATCACCCCTGGGCCAGCAACGACGTGCTGCTGGCCGTGCGCAGCGACCTCAGGCCCGAAGAACGCGGCCTGGTCCAGTCGGAGCTGCCGTTTCTGTGGTTCATTCCGCCGGACTACCCGCAGCGCCTGCGCCAGTCGATGCTGCGCCCCGACCTGGAGATGCGGGCACCGGAATGATCCGTTGAACGGATCCCGTTGACCGGATCGGCCGGTGCAGCCTCCGTGCGCCGGCAGCGCTGGCCCCGCGGCAGGGCGATCAGGTTTTTTCGGGTTCCGATTCCGGACCCGGTTCCGATTCCGGCTTCGGTTTTGCTGCCGGTTTCTTGGGCGGCTGCTTTTCGACATCGGATCCCGGCAGCGCGCGGACGTAAATGTCCTGCTGCGGAAACGGAATTTCGATGTCTTCTTCGTCCAGGCGCTGCTTGAGCCGCTTGGTAAGCGAACGCAGCAGCGTCCAGTAATCCGGCGTGCGGACCCAGGCATGGGTCACCATGAGGATGTCGGACTGTTCCATGGCGTCGACGAACACGTTCGGCTCCGGCTTGCGCAGAATTCCCTCGTGCTTGGAGATTTCGTCGCGAAGAATCTCCTCGGCCCGGTCGAGATCCTCGCCGTAGGCGATGCTGATCGGAATCTTCAGGCGCCGGATCCGGTTGGCCGTGAGGTTGGTGATCACGTCGCCCCAGATCTTGCTGTTTGGAATCACCAGGCGCTGGTTGTCGAAAGTCGCGATCGTCGTCGATACAAGGTTCATTCGCTTGACCGTACCTTCGACCCCGCCGACGATCACGTGATCGTCGACGTCGTAGGGCCGGTAGATCAGGATCATCCAGCCGGACGCGAAGTTGCTGAGCGTGTCCTGCAGCGCGAAACCGACGACGATGCCCGCCACGCCCAGACCGGCCAGCATGGGCACCAGCGAAATGCCGATGGTCGACAGCGCCACCACGATGCCGATCGTGAACACGATGCCGAAAGACAGCGAGATGAGCATGGCTTCCATCAGCCGGTGAAGCTGCACCGACTCCCGATGGAGCAGCGCGCTGACGATGCCGCGCACGAACTGCGCCAGCAGCCAGGCGGCCACTACGATCGAAAGAAAGACAATCAGCTTGAATACCACGTTCGGCCCCTGGGTCAGCAGGCCGTCCTTGGCGTTTTCGATGCGATTGCCGAGCAGGCTCATGAAGACCTCCCGATCCAGGATATCGACCCCGATCGAGCCGCGCTGGGTCACCAGCAGCGCGCGGTAGCTGCCTGCGTTGATTCCGATGGTGTCCATCAACCGGATAAACTGCTCGAGTGTCTGGATGTTGCGCATCTGCTTGCGCTCGACCGCGCGTTCGGCCTTGACGAGCGACGTATTGGTGGGGTCCGCGCGGATCATGTTGCGCAATTCAGTCAGCGTCGTGGCGTCGAGCAGAATCTGCCCGCTCAGGCTTTCGGCGGCCACCGACATGGTATCCCTGATCAGCTCACGCAGATCCTCGTCCACCCGGCCGATCTTTTCGCCCAGCTCGAGCAAATCGACCACCAGGCCGGTGTGGCCTGCCACCACTTGCCGCAGGTCCTGCTGAAAAGCGCGTGAAATCGCCGCCTCGGAGCTTTCTTCGAATTCGTCGAAGCGCTCCTGCTCCTGCGCGATGCGTTTCTGTAGATCCTGGTATCGCTCGACCAGGAAACCCTTGAACCAGTCCAGGTGCGCCACGAAATCCCCGCCCGAACCGTCGGCTGAACCTTCGACCGAACCGTCGGGCGACTCATCGCCCGAGCCGTTGGTCGCAATCTTGGAGACCGGATAAGACAGTATCAGCGTGCCCAGTTCGCGCGCCAGCTGATCGACGCGAAAAAGCAGCCCGTCCCGGCGTTGCTCGGGCACGTTGTCCAGCTCGTCCATGATCTGCTCGATCTGCTCGCGCTTGGCTTCGATCGCCGCCAACTGGTCGTCCTGTGCCCAGACGCCGTCGAGGCCCGGCAGGATCCAGAGCGTGAGCGCCAGCGCCAATCCTTTTGCCGATCGGGGAAAAAGGGTGACGCCGCTACGCTGCATCCTGCGGAATTTCATCTTTTGCACGGTGAACTCCAGGTCACTGCTTGGTCAAACCCCGATTCTGCGACGGCGGCCTATGTCGTGCTGACTTCTTTTGTGAAATTTCTTTAAATGAGGGCTGGCGTGTCGGAAAGTGTACGTCACCGGCGTGACCGAAGCGGCGGCCGCGTACCCGGCGCCCGCAGCAGCCAGGTCGCGATCAGCACCGGTGCCACGCCGATCAGTGCCAGCGTCGGCGGCAGCATGTTGCTGCGGCTCACGATCTTCATTGCCCTCGCCGCGCCGCTAGGTGGACACCCCCAAGCCTTCGGCCGGACGTTGCGCCGGGAGACAGGTGCTTTCGTCGGTAATCATCTGGATTGATTGCCGGCGCCGGTGGCGGCGGTCGATGGCCAGCAACGGATGGCGCGCTTTCGCGCGAGCGCCGAAATTGTAACGGCCTGCTCACACCGATGGCCGGGGTCTGATAGAGTTCACGAAGGGGAAAAAAAATGTAAAAAATCGTAAGAAATCCAGGGGTAAAAGGGAGCTTGAAATCATCATGATGAATGCCATTCGATCGAGTTGCGTCTGCATTGTCATCGGCATGGTCTGGTCCGCTGCATTTGCTGACAAGGCGGTGCTGATCAACGACGTTTACCTTTTCGACGGGGGATCGACCGAACGCGACGATATCCGGTCCAACGTGCTGGTTGTCGGTAACCGGATTCAAAGCATCTCCACCTCGGCCATCGAAGTCGATGCGGCCTACGAGCTGACCGTCATCGACGGGGCGGGCAAGACCCTCATGCCCGGTCTGATCGATGCCCACAGTCATATCACGCTGACGCTGCCGACAATGATGGATGCCATGGCCGGCGATCTGTCCTACGTCCATGCGATCTCCACCGTTGTGGCCGAATCCATGCTGATGCGCGGGTTCACAGCCGTGCGCGATGTCGGCGGGGCCAGTTTCGGGCTGCGCCGGGCCATCGAGGAAGGCCGGGTGCCCGGTCCGAGAATCGTCGCCGCCGGCGCCATGATTTCGCAGACCGGTGGGCATGGCGATTTCCGCATGCGCCACGAAGTGCCCCGGTCCGCCAATGCACCTCTGGCCTACAGCGAGCAGGCGGGCGTGTCCATGATTGCCGACGGTGCCGACGAGGTCTTGCGCCGCGCGCGCGAGCAACTCATGCTCGGGGCGCATTTTCTCAAGCTGATGGCCGGTGGCGGCGTGACTTCGCTGTACGACCCGCTGGACGCGACCCAGTACACGCCCGCTGAATTCAGCGCCGCGGTCCAGGCCGCCGAGAACTGGGGTACTTACGTCACGGTTCACGCCTATACCTCGCGCGCGGTGCAGATGGCGATCAACAGCGGGGTCCGGGTCATCGAGCACGGCCAATTGGTCGACGAGGAAACCGTTCGCCTGATGGTCGAGCACGATGTGTGGTGGAGCCTTCAGCCGTTTCTCGACAACGAGTTGGCCAACCCGCAAAAAGGGGCCGCACGGCTCAAGCAACTCCAGGTCGCCAAGGGCACCGACCGCGCCTACGAGTTGGCGCGCGCGCACGGCGTAAAGGTGGCCTTCGGCACCGATCTGCTGTTTACCGGCACCACCGGCTCGACCCAGACCGCGCGCATGGTCAGCTTGCAAAGGTGGTATTCGGCCGGCGAAATCCTGCAGATGGCCACCGCGCACAACGGCGAATTGCTGGCGTTGTCCGGGCCGCGCTATCCCTACCCGGGACCGGTAGGCGTCATCGAGCCGGAAGCCATGGCCGACCTGCTGCTGGTCGATGGCGATCCAACCGAGGACATCGAGTTGCTGCTCGACCCTGAAGTCAATCTGGCGCTGATCATCAAGAACGGCCGGATCTACAAGAATACGCTGAACAACTGAGGGCGCCGGACGCGGCGGGCTTGGCCAATGGGCTGTATCGGCGCCCCGGGCGGCGACGACAGGTATGACGCGGGGCGGTGTTCAGGCACTTCATGAACCGGTTTCGCCGGCATGACATTCAAGGCATCGCGGCCAGCGTCAGAAAGGCCACAAAGATGACCAGGTGGAGCCCACCCTGAAGAATCGTCGTGCGTCCCATGGCCAGCGAAAGGGTTGACACGAAAAGTGACAACAGCAACAGCACGATATGCTCCGCGTCCAGCCCCAGTGTGAGGGATTGACCCAGCGCAATGGACAGCATGGCGACAAAGGGGATGGTCAGGCAGATACTGGCCAGTGCCGAGCCGAGCGCAAGGTTGAGACTGGTTTGAATCCGGTTGGCGTTTGCCGCTCTCAGCGCGGCCGTGGCTTCGGGCAAAAGCACCGTCATGGCGATCACCACCCCGACCAGGGCAGCGGGCAGACCGGCCCGGGAAACCGCGTGTTCGACGGTCGGGGCCAGCGTCTCGGCCAGAAGCACTACTGACAGCAGTGCGATCGGCAGCAGAACGAGCGCGACAATCATCTCACGCCGGTCCGGCTTGCGATCCGCGAGTTCCTGCAGTCGCGGGTCGTGGAAGTCTCCGCGATGGCGCACCATCTGCACGAACAGAAACAGGGCATAAAGAGCAAACGACACGCTGGCCACGAAAATCAATTGTGGCGTGGCGTAGATGGGGCCCGGCACCGCTACGGTGTAATTGGGCAAGATCAGGGCGAGTACCGCGACAGTGGCCAGGACGGCGAGCGCCGCGACTGCGCCGCGGGCAATGAATTCCTGCTCGCGGAAGCGCAGGCCTCCGACCAGGAGGCACAGCCCGACAATGCCGTTGAGCACGATCATGATGGCGGCAAAGACGGTGTCACGAGCGATTTCACTGGTGCCTGCCGGCGCATTGAGCAGCACCGAGGCAATGAGCGCAACTTCAATAGCCGTCACGGCAAGCGCAAGAAGAACCGCGCCGTATGGGTCGCCCAGGCGCTGTGCGATCGTTTCCGAGTGATGCACGGCCGCCAGGACCGTCGCAAGCAGCAGCACGACTGCAATCGGCACGAGTGGCCCGGGCACAGGCCCTGACCAGAAGGCGATCCAGGCCACGCCACCTGCCAGGGAAAAAACCGGCACCAGTACGGACCAATGGGGAACAGGGAGGTGTTTCCGTGCTGCGCTCATTCAGTCAGGATCTCCTGGAACATCGCCGCAGGCTTGCAGACGCGTCAGCGCGAGGCTTCGATGGTTTCGTTGTCGGAAGTGACCAGGTGCAACCGGTCGAACCCGGGCATCTCGAACCGGACGGTTTTTTTGCAGAAACTCGGGGAAACGGTCCTCCTGCTCCTGCACGCGCAGCTCGGCGCACGCCATCATGGTCACCCCAGCGGGCTGATGCGCAGGTTTTCGCCGGTCAGCTCGAACGTGCCGATGAACCGGTTGCAGCCGGCCAGGCCGGCAACCCGGTTGTCTTCGGCCAGGAACTCGATCGTCGGGGTGGCGTTCTCGAGCACCGCCTTGCCTGCGATCGACGAGACCCGCCATTCGTCGCCCGGCAGCAGGTCTTTCGGCGCGCCGCCGCAGTCGTTCGACGTCTTCCCGTCGAGCGTGCAGCGCACCGTTGCCGGGTGCGGCATGCCGCTCATGCTGTCCCGGCAGATCGAAGGACTGGCGTGTCATTGGCAGGCTCATCCGGGCAGACCATTCGCATACTATCCCGGATGGGATCCGGATTCCAGCCGGCGCTCGCGTCGGGCTGGCCGGCAATTGACGCATGGTCGCTGGCCGATGCATGATGGACAACGATTCGGGGAGATCGCAGATGAAGCCGAACTGGCTTGCGCGGGCCGCGGTGCTGGTGATCCTGTTGTTGCCGGCCGGCTGCGGCACCAGCGCCAATGTATCCCTGATGCCCACGCCGGTGGTCTACACCGAGCTGGGCATCGGGCCGCTGGATGCCGTGCCGGTCGGGGAGCGCTGGGCGCCGCGCATGATTTATTACGCCACCACGCGCGCCCGGAATCCGGGTTGGCAGCGCATCGAGTACGGCAATGGCGAGGGCGATATGGTGCGTCTCGGCACGGCCCTGATCGGCTTCGGTACCGAAGACCTCGAGTGGGAGGATCTGCGCCAGCTGTCGGCCGCTGCCGATCGCTCCGAAAACGAAATTCCGCTGAGCATCGCCGGCATCGTCGAGACCGGCCGATGGCGGGCGAGCGACGTTTCGCCGCGTTTACCGCGCCCGCAGCAGCCAGGTGGCGATCAGCACCGGCACCACGCCGATCAGCGTGCCGGGCAGGGCGCCCAGCAGCATGCTGACCGCCATCCCGGCCAATAGCGCAAAGCCGCCGGTCAGCACGCGCAATGTGTCGGTGGCCGAAGGCACGCCCTGCTTGCGACGCATCTCGAACGCCGCCACCGCGGCAATCACCGGAATGACCATCAGCGTGCACAGCGCAATCCACCACAGCCGGCCCTGCCAGAACCCGGTCGTGCCCGGCACGCCGGCGTCGATGGGCACGCCCAGGCGTTCGCCCAGCCACGCCGCCGGCACCTCGGCCAGCTTGTGCCACAGGTACAGCGGCATGCCCAGCGCCCCCAGCATCTTCACCGCCCCGGCGATGCGCTCGCGGTCCAGCAGCCAGCGCGCCGGCCGCGCCATGACCAGCACGGCGCCGACCTGCAGCCACATCACGCCGATCAGCGCCAGCGTCGGCGGCAGCATGTTGCTGCGGCCTTCCAGGTCGAACCCGACCATGGCCGTTGGATAGCCGCTGGCCACCGTCGCGCCGAGCCAGCCAACGCCGAGCAGGATCAGGCCCACGCCCATCCACGCGCCGCGGAACCGCCCGCGCTTCCAGGCGATGCCCAGCTGCTGCGGCAGCAGCCAGACCGCGAATGCGTTGATCCAGCCGACCGCGCCCAGCGGCGTGCCGGCGCTGTCGACCACGCGCTGGCCCAGTTCCAGCACGCCCCCGGGGCCGGGCAGCCCGGCACGCACCAGGTCGACGACGACGGCCACGCCGACCAGCGCGAACACCGCGCCCAGCCCGAACCTGCGGTCGGCCTCCACGCTTGCCGGCAGCAGCGCCTGGACGATCAGGAACATCACCAGGAACCACAGGTGGATCGTCAGCGACTGGTTCATCGGCCCCAGCAACCGTCCGCCGGTGTAGATGGAGACGAGGGCAAAAACCGCGATCGCGGCCAGGTAGGTAGCGGTCGGCCGCGCCAGCGCCAGCGCGCGCCCGGCCCACCAGTGCAGTTGCCTTTGACCCTGGTGCAGCCGCCGGGCCGTGCCCTCGGTGCTGGCCGCGGCCGAGACGAACACGAACAGCGGCACCACCTGCACCAGCCAGGTCAGCAGTCCGGCCGGCTCCCAGATCTTGAGCAGGTGCTCGGTATCGACCATCCGGCCTTCCTGCAGCCGCGGCAGCGTGGCCAGCCAGTGGCCGAACACCACCACCATCAGCGCGCCGGCACGCAAAGCGTCGAGATACTGGTCGCGGGTCTTTGCGGACATGGGTCAGAGTCTAAACGCGTGCGCCGCGGTACGGCCCCTGAAAAAGGCCGGCCGGCGCGTTAGGATGAACACATACCCGCAACCGGAGCGACAAGATGCAGACCACGAGACTGAAACTTTTTCTGCTCGCACTGGCGCTTGCCTTCGTCCTGGCGGG
>JAWLEW010000018.1:0-45980 GCA_041685925.1 Wenzhouxiangellaceae bacterium
GATTGCCGGCCTGCGGCCGGCGAGCTCCGCTGGCGCTCCGGTTCTGTCCCTGGCCACCATCCTATCTTTCCCTTCTTATAGCCACCATCGCACAGGCAGTTTCGCCGCCCGCTACGCGGGCTGATGCGAGTTACTTCTTGGCGCCCCAAGAAGTAACCAAGAAACGCTGCCGGGCGACACCGCCGGCCCTACGGCTGCTGGCGCAGCCTCCGGCCCGGTGCCCTGCGTTTCTCGCCCCGATTGTCAATTACAACAGGCCGGTTCCGAACTCGCTTCGTTCGCTTGCGCTCTCTGCGCTCAGACATGCGGAACCGGATTTCTCCGTTCGCGGCTGCAATACTCGGCGGCGTCGACGGCAAAGGGCGGGCACATCGATTCTGGCGGTCGTAGCTACTTGTAGCTCACTGTCAGCTGCCACACCCATCTGCCTCTAAGGCGCCGAGAAGCGCAGGGCCGGGCGGAAAAAGACGCGCCGCATGTCTGAGCGACCGTAAGGGAGCGATACCCGATCGGAGTCGGGCACAGGGCCCGGCGCGTCCCGCCCGGACCGAGCATCGCAGGGAACCCGGCGCAGCCGGGCGCCGCCGCGGCATGAGCGGTTTTGCCTACTTTTGCCGCGCCAAAAGTAGGTCGCATCAGCCGGCGAAGCCGGCGGCGAAACCGCCTTTGAATTTGAAGTTAAAAGCACCCCGCACCAGTCAATGGTGCCGGCCTGACACCCGTCTGACCGGGGTCACACAGCATCGGGAAGGCTCCAGTCCACCGGCGTCATCCCCTGCCCTTCCAGCCACCGGTTGGCCTTCGAGAAATGCCTGCAGCCGAAGAAACCGCGGTGGGCCGACAGCGGCGACGGATGGGGTGCGGTCAGCACCAGGTGGCGGCTGCGGTCGATGTTGGCGCCCTTGCGCTGCGCCTGCGCGCCCCAGAGCAAGAAGACCACGGACCGGTCGCCGTTGTTGACCACGTCGACGACACGATCGGTGAACCGCTCCCAGCCCCTGCCCTGGTGGGCGCCGGGCTGGCCGCGCTCGACCGTCAACACGGCGTTGAGCAGCAGCACGCCGTTTTCCGCCCAGCGCTGCAGACAGCCATGACGCGGGATCCGGAAGCCGATGTCGTCGTGCAGTTCCTTGAAGATGTTGACCAGTGACGGGGGCACCCGGACGCCAGGGCGCACCGAAAAGCACAATCCATGCGCCTGGCCGGGTCCGTGATAAGGGTCCTGGCCCAGGATCACCACGCGGACCGCCGACGGCGGGGTCGAATCGAGCGCATTGAAAATCAGGTCGCCGGGCGGGTAAATGGTCGCTCCGGCGGCCTTGCGCTCGCGCAGGAAGGCCTTGAGCGCCTTCATGTACGGCTGCTCGAATTCCGCGCCCAGCGCCTGAAGCCACTCCGGATGAAGTCGAATTCCGGAACTCATCGCGGCATATGTCGTGAGATCACTTGCGTTGCGCGCGACCGGCCCGGACGGCGTGTCTGGCCGACTTGCGGGACCGGCCCGGAAAAAACCCGGGCGTAAAGCTTGGACATTGAATCAACCGCCTTCATGTACTCTGATCATGTCAATGCTACCGAACCGGCGGGCGCCGGTTGCACCGGATTGACGTGTGCAGGAATCGAACTCAAATACGGGAAATTGCATGACAATCAAAACCGATGCCGTGATCGTCGGTGCAGGCCCCGTGGGCCTGTTCCAGGTATTCGAACTTGGTCTGCTGGGCCTGAAAGCCGAGCTGGTCGATTCGCTTGCCCAGGTCGGGGGACAGTGCAGCGAGCTTTATCCTGAAAAACCGATCTACGATATCCCGGCCTGGCCCATCATCGGCGCCCAGGAACTGGTCGACAAGCTCGTCGAGCAGATCCGTCCGTTCGAACCCGGCGTTCACCTGGGCCAGGAAGTCGCCGAGTTCGAAGTGCTCGATGGCGGACGGTTCCGCGTGCTGACCTCCAAGGGCACCGAATTCGATGCCGGCAGCGTCATCATCGCCGCCGGGCTGGGCGCTTTCCAGCCGCGCCGGCTGCGCGCCAAGGGGCTGGACGACCTGAAAGCCGCCAACGTGCATTACAAGGTCACGGATCGCCAACAGTTTTCCGGCAAGCGGCTGATCATCCTCGGCGGCGGGGACTCGGCGCTGGACTGGACGCTGGACCTGGCCGGCATCGCCGATCACATCACGCTGGTGCACCGGCGCAACGCCTACCGCGCCCAGCCGGCGTCGGTCGAGAAGATGAAGGAGCTGGCCGAACAGGGCAAGGTCACGGAGCAGCAGGGAACGGTAGGCGAAGCGCTGGGCGTGCCGGGCCGGATTGACGCGCTGGAGCTCAACACGCTGGAGCGCGAAAAAATCCGCGTCGAGGGCGACGAAGTGCTGGTGTTCTGGGGCCTGGCGCCCGACCTGGGGCCGATCGCCGACTGGTCGCTGGAAATCGAGAAGAAACAGATTCCGGTCGACACCGAGAAGTTCCAGACCTCCATCCCCGGCGTGTTCGCCGTCGGCGACATCAATACCTACCCGGGCAAGAAGAAGCTGATCCTTTCGGGTTTCCACGAAGCCGCGCTGGCGGCCTTCGGCGTGCAGAAACACCTCGACCCGGAAGCGCGCCAGTTCTTGCAGTACACGACCACCAGTCCGATCATGCACAAGCGGCTGGGCGTGGAAAAGGAAGAGAAAAAGGAAACGGCCGGCTGAGCGCGCGACAGCCACATGCGAGACATGTCGACCCTGTTGCGAGCGCCCTGAGATGATCGGCTGGCTGCGCCGTCGGCGTCTGTCGCGCCGCGCCGACGAACTGATGCCCGACCAGTCCGAGTTCGACGCCCTGTGCAACGCCAGCGCCTGCCTTGCGCGGCTGGATCTCGAGGAGCGTGCGCGGCTGCGCCGGCTGGCGGCAATGATCCTGGCCAGCAAGGAATTCCACGGCGCCGGCGGCCTGCAACCCGAATGGGAGCACTGCCTGCCCGTTGCCGTGCACGCCGCTTTGCCGGTACTCAACACCGGACTCGAAGCCTATCGTCAGTTCCGTACCTTCATCCTGTATGAAGACGAGTTCGAATCCGAGTTCGAGGAATACGATGATGCCGGCGTGGTCCATCGCGGCCGCGACCGGCGCGCCGGGGAGGCCTGGCATCGCGGTCCGGTCGTGCTGTCGCTGGCCGACGTCGCGCAATCCGGCCTGGGCGACGGCTATCACGTGGTGGTGCACGAACTGGCGCACCAGATCGACCAGCTGACCGGCGACGCGGACGGCTGCCCGCCGCTGCCGGCGGGGATCGGTTTCGCGGACTGGGCGAGCGGTTTCACGGCCGCGTTCGAGGCGCTCGAACGACAACTCGCGGCCGGCACGGAGCCTGACATCGACCCCTATGCCGCCGAAAGTCCCGCGGAGTTCTTCGCCGTGACCTCCGAGTTCTTCTTCGACCTGCCCGAGCGGCTGTTCGCAACCCAGCCGGAAGTCTATCGCCTGCTGGCCCGGTTGTATCGACAGGATCCGCTGACGCGCGCCCGTCGAAGCGGCGCGATCACTCGCTAGACGGCCCCGCGGGGTCCTCCAGGCCGCCCCAGCCGCATGCCGAAGTCGTGCAGCAAGGCCGCCGTCGCGCCCCAGATGTGGTAGGCGGGATGGTCCAGCGTGACGATATCGAAGGTCCGGCCGGCATGGCGTACCTTGTGATGGCGATAGCTGGCAGGGTCGACGATCTGCTGCAGCGGAACCGTGAACACCGCGTCGACCTCGCGGCAGTCCGGGCACAGGCGAACGCTTTCGGCCAGCAATGCCACCACCGTGGTCATCCTGTAGCCGGAAATGGTGTCATAGCGCCCCAGGTAGCCTAGCGGCTTGACCAGGTGCCGCTCGATACCGGCTTCTTCGTGCGCCTCGCGCAGCGCCGTGTCCAGCACGGATTCAGCCGGCCGGTCGCGGCCGCCGCCGGGAAACGAAATCTGCCCGGCATGATGCTCCAGCGCGCGCGAACGCAGGGTCAGAACGACGCCGGGATCGGTGCCGGAGGTGATGCCGAGCAGGACCGCTGCCGGACGCGGCCGCTCGACCGAATCCGGGCGATAGCCGGCAACCGGGAGTTCTGAAATGGGCGTGCGGAAGGAGAAAAGCGTTGCCGAGAGATCGGATTCGAGCGTTCTACGCGATGGACCGGCCACGTTGGCGGGACTAGTAGACCACGCGGCTGCTAGTCAAAGCAGCTTCCGGCACGGGCCGGAAGCTCTTTGATGATCCGGCTGCGCTGGTCGTCCGAATACGACAGCCACTCGCCGATTTCCCTGGCGGTCCGGAAACAGCCGACGCACACGTCGTTCTCATCGAGCCTGCAGATGCTGACGCACGGCGACTCCACCGGCTCCAGGTTCAATGCGACTTCGGTCATGGCAAAGCCTAGTTCGACGGACCGCCCTGCTGCGCCGCGTTTTCCGGCGCGCCGATCTGCACCAGCTCGATTTCGAACTTGAGCGCTTCGTTGGGCCCGATCTGCGGCGGATCGCCGCGCACGCCGAACGCCATTTCCGGCGGCAGGAAGACCTGCCAGTAGGCGCCTTCGCGCATCAGCGGCAGGATCTCCTGCCAGCCCTCGAGCACGCTGTCGACCTGGAACACCAGCGGCTGTCCGGTGCGGAACGAACTGTCGAATTCCCGACCATCGATCTTGGAGCCGCGGTAGTGCACCGTCACGGTGTCGCTCAGGCTGGGGCGACTCCCGTCGCCTTCCTCGATGACCCGGTACTGCACGCCGCTGGACAGCGTTACGATGCCGTTCTTCGATTCGTTCTCGGCAAGAAACTCGTCCGCCCTGACCTTGTTTTCCTCGGCCAGGCGCTGAAACTGCTCCATGCGCTCTTCACGAACCCGTTCGTTGAACTCGGTCAGAACCTGCTGCATGGCTTCCGGCGCCACCTGCGGATCGCGGCCGGCATTTGCGTCGCGAATGGCCGCAACCACGGCCTCGATATCGACCTCCCACTGGCTGGTCTCGCTGCCGAACTCGTAGCCGATCGCATACCCCAGCTGACCCTGTTCGGATTCCAGGTCCTGGGCCAGTGCCGGCGAGAACAATGTGGCCAGCGCCAGCGCCTTGAGAGAAAACTTGAGCATAAAACCTCCGGTTAGAAACATCGTGCTTAAATTCAAGCCCGCTATTGTACCCGACCCGGCAACCTTCACGCCTTTGCGGGACCGGGGTTGGACCAGCCGCAGGTCGGCGGGTTCCCGGCCGGTTGCCGGGAACATTAATCGGCGAAAAATACCGTTAATCGGTTTTTATTACCATGACGAGATCACCCATGACCTTGCAAGCGCCTGTTTTTACAGCAGGATTTTTTCTGGCACGGAAAATGAATGAAGGTCGGTGACGGAAACACTTTTTCATATTCGAGGAGATCACCATGGGCGTATTTTCGCGGTTGGGAGACATCATCAACGCCAATCTCAATGCGGCGCTGGAAAAGGCCGAAGACCCGGAGAAGATGATCCGGCTGATGATCCAGGAAATGGAAGACACGCTGGTCGAGATCCGGTCGGCGACGGCCAAGTGCCTGGCCGAAAAGAAAGAACGCTCCCGCCTGCTCAAGCGGCTGGAGCAGCAGAAGCTCGACTGGGAGCGCAAGGCCGAACTGGCGCTGGACAAGGGCCGGGAAGACCTGGCGCGTGCCGCCCTGGCGGAAAAGACCGCGCTGGGCGACCGCATTCAGCACCTGTCGGAAGAACTTTCGCTGTACGACGAGCAGCTGGCCAAGTACGACAGCGACATCGCGCGCCTGCAGAACAAGCTGAGCGACGCGCGCGGCCGCCAGCGGGCCATCGTCATGCGGCATCGATCGGCGCAGCACCAGCTCAAGAGCCGCAAGCAGGTCCACAACGACAAGATCGACGAAATGCTGCATCGCTTCGACTCGGCCGAGAACCGGATCGACCACATCGAATCCGAGGCCGAGGCGCTGGACATGGGGCGCAAGGCGAAATCGCTGGACGATGAAATCGAACAGCTGCAGCGCGACGAGCGGGTGGAGGCCGAACTGGACGCCCTGAAGAACAGCCGGGCCGGCAAGGAGTAGCACAGCATGGAAGTCATACTGCCCGGTTTTCTGGGAATCCCGCTGATCGTTTTCATCGTCATCGTCCTGCCGATCTGGCTGATTCTGCACTACGCCACGCGCAACTCCGCCAGCAAGCGCCTGACAAGCAAGGACGAATCGCTGCTGCAGGAACTGCACGAAAATGCCCGGCGCATGGAAGAGCGCATCCACAACCTGGAGCGCATTCTCGACGCCGATTCACCCGAATGGAGAAGCCGATCATGACCCGTGAATCCAGCGACAGCTACAACCGCCATCGCCTTTACCGCAACCGCCGGCGCGGGCTGCTCGCCGGCGTATGTGCCGGGATTTCGGACTGGAGCGGTTTCAACCTGACCGCCCTGCGGGTCGGCGTGGTGCTGCTGGCGATTCCATTTACCGCGGTGATCGTCGTCGGCTATCTCGCGCTTGCGCTCCTGCTTCCGGTTGCGCCGTCGAACCTGTACGCCGACGAGGCCGACGAGCGGTTCTGGCGCGAGACCCGACGCGCGCCGGTCGAAGGCGTGACCAGCCTGAACAACCGCTACCGGGAACTGGACAAGCGCCTGCAACGCATGGAAGCCTGGCTGACCTCGCGCGAGTACCGCATCCGCAGGGAAATCGACGGCTCGTGAGAGGCGCCCGGCGACCCCGCGCATGATTGCCGCGACCGTCTCCGGCCGGCTTCTGGAATGGCCGACCATCCGCATCATGGTCGGGCGCAAGGCGAACGCCCGGGCTGCAGGAACGCGTCGCCGCGCCGGCAGAATGGCTCTTCCCGCAGCCTGCCGACACTGGCCGAACTGATCCGGGACCGGCGCTGAGGTAGACTCCCGGATTCACCCATCCGCGATGCAACCTGCATGCAATTCGAGAATCTCCAGGTCGAACGGCGCGGCCAAGTCGCAATCGTGACGATCGATCGGCCCGACAAGCTCAACGCGCTGAACCATAGGACCATAGAGGAACTTCACCAGGCCTTCGACGCCTTTGGCGGGGACGACGAAGTCCGCGCCGTCGTCGTGACCGGCGCCGGGGACAAGGCCTTCGTTGCCGGAGCGGACATCTCGGAAATCCGCGACCAGACGCCGCTCCAGGCGCGCGAGTTCTCCGAACGCGGACAACACCTGATGCGGCGCATCGAAATCACGCGCAAGCCGGTGATCGCGGCGATCAACGGCTTTGCCCTGGGCGGCGGACTGGAACTGGCCCTGGCCTGTCACCTGCGCTATGCCGCCGACAGTGCGCGTCTGGGGCTGCCCGAGATCAAGCTCGGCATCATCCCGGGCTTCGGCGGCACGCAGCGGCTTGCGCGCGTGGCGGGAAAGGGCCGCGCCCTGGAAATGATGCTTTCCGGCGAACCCGTGGACGCGGAGACCGCCGAACGCCATGGAATCGTCCAGGGCGTCGTTGCCGACGGCCCGGTTCTCGATCATGCGACCGGATTTGCCGAACGCCTGGCCCGATCGGCACCGCACGCGACAAGCGCGATCCTCGCGGCCGCCGACCGCGGCCCGGACATGTCGCTGGACGCGGCGCTGGCGTTCGAGACGGCGAGGTTTGCGCTGTGCTGCGCGACCGAAGACATGCGCGAAGGCACCGCCGCATTCCTGGAAAAGCGCAAGCCTGAATTCACCGGCCGATAACGAATCGCTGCACCGCCCTGCCCGAACGGTGCCGTCTTGAACGACAGGCGTTACACCTAAGGCACGATGCGGCCGCCCACGGGTTCGACCCGACCCGGGACGTTCGGCGGGCATCCGGCTGTTTGAC
Source organism: Wenzhouxiangellaceae bacterium (assembly GCA_041685925.1). Lineage (GTDB taxonomy): Bacteria > Pseudomonadota > Gammaproteobacteria > Xanthomonadales > Wenzhouxiangellaceae. Next base: position 7,839 of record JAWLEW010000018.1, read on the forward strand.
CGGTCAGGACCAAAGACCTGAGTCAACTTTTCGGTTCCACTGCCCACCAACCAGTCGCCGACCGGATCGGCTTCCAACCGAAGCCCTGCGTAGAAGTAGAGCGTATAGCGATCCATAGACCGATCGCATGCGATACCTTGGTGATGGTGAACCGCGTCCGAATTCCCTGTTCATCGACAAATCTGCCGACCCCTTGCCAGGCCCTTCGACCTGTCCGCTGATCAGCGCGAATTCCGACTGCTGTACATCGTTTTCCAGTCTAGATACGGGAACCGCGGGAAAAAAGCCTGTCTGGTGAAATTTGGCGATTGACCAACGATCGCGGAACTTGTGGAACCGGCTTCCAGCTTCCGGCTCCGGCGAAAAGGCCGGAACACCGCACCGGCCAATCAGGGCTACGGTGGCGCGCGCGGGCTTTCGATGCCCGGTTGTCCGGCATATTCTCGCTCGCCGGCCCGGATCCAGGCATCGATTCGGTTGGCCTGTGGCGGCAGGGGGCAGGTCGTGTAGGCGTTGAATGCGCAAGGCGGGTTGTAGGCCTGGTTGAAATCCAGCGTCACGCGGCCTTCGCTGGGCAGCTCGGCGTAAAGAAAGCGGCCCAGGCCATAAGTCTCGCGGCCCGATGTTCGATCGGCGAAGATGAGGAACAGCCGATCGTCTTCCAGCACCGCTTCAAGTTCGATCGTCTTGCCGTCGTGGGTGAACCGCACCCGGCCGGGATTGGGTTCCTCGATCAGCTGGCCCATCACGTTGGCAACCTGCAGCGTGCTGCCTTGCGGATGCTCGATGAATTCGGCATCGATTCGCCACTCGGGGTCCAGGTCGTAGTAGTCCAGCCCGACGAACTCCGAGCGCGTCCGCGCGTTCCGGTCCCGGACGCGCAGCGCCAGCCGACCGCCTGGATCGACCAGGTGCATGCGGATGCCCTCGGATTCGATCCGGGTCGGCGCTTCGGCGTCGCCGAGCGCCATTCGGCCCGACGCCGCCTTGCGCCCGTCGAAGACCACGGCGTCGCCCGCGGCATTTTCGAAATCGGCATGGCCTCCATCGGAATCCACGTGCAGCGTTCCCCACCGCGGGGGCCCGCGATCGACCACGATGTCGTTGTCCGCGGCGCTGCCGATAGTCACCGCGCCGCCGGGTTCCAGCACGGCCAGCTCGACCAGGCTCAACCAGCCATACGGTTCGGTGAGTCTGGCTACCCGGCGCTGGCGCCAATCCATGTTGATCTGCTCGAACGTCTCGACCGAAACGTCGCCGGCCGGCCCGGTCGCGCCATCGTCTTCGCCACAGGCCGCGATGAAGATCGCCGCCGCGGCGGCCAGCACGGGCAGGAGAATCTGCACGCGGCTACACGCGGCCATAGACGTCTTCCAGGCGCTCGATATCGTCTTCGCCGAAATAACTGCCGGTCTGGACCTCGATGATGTGGACATCGTCCTGTCCCGGATTTTCCAGCCGGTGCAGCGAGCCGGCGGGAATCGCGATGGTCTGGTTGGCGCCGAGATCGAATTGATCGTCGCCGACCCGCACCCGGGCCGTGCCGGAGACGACCGTCCAGTGTTCGCTGCGGTGTTCGTGGCGCTGCAGGGACAGCACGCCGCCCGGACGAACCACCAGCCGCTTGACCTTGCAGTCGGCGGCATCCTCGAGCACCGTGTAGCGGCCCCAGGGCCGGTGGACAGTCTGGTGGAAAACCGCCGAATCATGTTCGCGCCGCGTCAGTTCCTCGACGACGGCCTTGACTTCCTGGGCGCGTCCCCGGCGCGCGACCAGCACGGCATCGCCGGTATCGACGATGACCAGATCGTCCACGCCGACCGCCGCAACCAGGCGCTGGTCGCTCTGGATGAAGGAATTCTTCGAGTCCACGACGACGGCATGGCCCTGGACCTGGTTCCCCGAACCATCGGTCTCATACAGATCGCTGATCGCCTGCCACGAACCGATATCGCTCCAGCCGCAGGCGACCGGCACCACGGCCCGCCGCGGCGCTTTTTCCATAACCGCGAAATCGACCGATTCACTCCGCACCGCGGCGAACCGGCCTGCGTCGAGCTCGACCGGATCGGCCTCGACGTCGGTCTCGCCCCAGGTGGCCTCGACTGCGCCAAGAATGTCGGGCGCCTGCTCGGCCAGCGCATCGAGGATGCCGCGCGCGGTGAAGCAGAACATGCCGGCGTTCCAGAGGTATTCACGGCTTTCGAAGTACCGCTGCGCGGTTTCGGCATCCGGCTTTTCGACGAACGCCTCGATGCGTGCGCCTTCGTGTTCCAGCGACTCACCGGCGCGAATATAGCCGAACCCGGTTTCGGCGTGGGTCGGCTGTACGCCCAGGCAGACCAGCCAGCCTTCGGCCGCCAGCGCGTCGGCCCGGCGCACGGCCCGGTTGAAGGCGTCGGTATCGCGCACGAGATGATCGGCCGGCATGACCAGCATTCGCGCCTGTTCGCCGAATTGGTCGCGCACCCACATCGCAGCGGCGCCGATCGCCGCGGCGGTGTTGCGGCCTTCCGGTTCGAGCACGAAGCAGTGACTGGCCTCCGGCGCGACTTCGCGATAGATGTCGCGGGTGAAAAAGTAATAATCGCGCGCGGTGACGGTGAGCACGTTGTCGTGGTCGACCGCGCCCAGGGCCCGCCGCAGCGTGGCGCCGGCCAGCGTCTGGCCGTCGGCAAGGCGCATGAACGGCTTGGGATGGGCCTTGCGCGAAACCGGCCACAGCCGGGTGCCGGCGCCGCCGGACAGGATCACGGGGATCAGCATGCAGACTCCTTCAACAGTTGCAGGCATTCGTCGAGGCCGCTGGCTACCGAAGGTACCGGCCGGCCGGTGAATTCCACGTACTTGTCGCAATCGAGTACCGACCACACCGGCCGGGTGGCTTTCTGCGGCCAGTTGGCGCTTGCAATGGGTTCGATCGGCACCGGCTGGTCGAGAATGCCGGCGGCCAGCGCACGCTCGATCGCCATGCTGCCGAATTCGTGCCACGACATCTGCCCGTCGCCGGCGACGTGAAACAGGCTGCAGCCCGCCGGAAGCGCCTCGCGGCGCCGGATCAATTCCAGGCTGGCGTCGGCCAGATGGCCGGCCCAGGTCGGCGAACCGATCTGGTCGGAAACGATCTTCAGCGGCTGGCCCTGGCCGGCGCGCGCCAGGATGGCCGAAAGAAAGTTGCCCGGGAAATGGCTGTACAGCCACGCGGTGCGCACGATGACGGCCCGGGCCCCGCTGGCCATGATGGCCTGTTCGCCTTCCAGCTTGGTCCGGCCATAGACGTTGCCGGGCGCCGGCTCGTCGACTTCGCGCCAAGGGCGATCGCTGGCGCCGGAGAAGACGTAATCGGTGGAAAAGTGCAGCAGCAAGGCATCGTTGGCCGCGCACCAGTCCGCCATCCATCCCGGCATGTCCGCGTTAAGGCGGGCTGCCGTGCCGGGTTCGTCCTCGGCCCGGTCCACCGCCGTCCATGCCGCGGGATTGACGATGAGGTCCGGCTTGACCCGGTTCAGGGTCTTGTCCAGCAGCCGACGATCGGACAGATCGCACCGGAAATCGCCACCGTTGCGGTCGGTCTGTACCAGTTCACCGTCGGCGGGTAGCCGGGCGGCGAGGTGGCGGCCGAGCTGGCCGCTGCATCCGGTCAACAGGATTCGCATCTGGGCAAACGCTCCTTGTCGATCTGGTCCAGCCGCGGCGCGGCGGCATCCTTGGCCGAGAGTGCTTCGGGCGCATGCGGCCAGTCGACCCCGATGGACTCATCATTCCAGGCCACGCAGGCATCGTAATCGGGACGATAGGGCCGTGTACACAGGTACGAGAACGTCGCATGCTCCGACAGGACCTGGAACCCGTGCGCGAAACCTTCGGGAATCCAGAGCTGCAAGTGATTTTCCGAACTCAGCTCGACCGCGGTCCAGCGGCCGAAATGTTCCGAATCGCTGCGGATGTCCACCGCCACGTCGAAAACCCGGCCGGAAGACACCCAGACCAGCTTGCCCTGGGGCTCGGGCCACTGGAAATGCAGGCCGCGCAATACGCCGAAGCCGCTGTGGCTGGTATTGATCTGCGCGGCGCCGAGATCGATGCCGTGGTCGGTGAAGCGCTCGGCGCGCCAGTTCTCCAGGAACCAGCCGCGATCGTCGCCGAACACGTCGGGCGCGACCAGCTTCACCCCGGGCAAGTCGGTCCGGCTGACGTTCATCGCCGCGTCCCGTGCCTGCCGTGGCCGGCCAGCGCCTTCATGACGCTTCGCCGCGCACGCCGAGCCGTTCGCCACGATACGCGCCGTCCCGGATGCGCTGCCACCAGTCGCGGTTCTCCAGGTACCACTCGACGGTTGCCTGCAGCCCGGTGGTCAGATCCATCGCGGGTTGCCAGCCGAGCTCTTTCTGGATGCGCGAGGCGTCGATGGCGTAGCGCCGGTCGTGACCGGGACGATCGGCCACGTATCGAATCAGTTCCCGGCGAGGTCTTGCGGCCGGGGCACGTTCGTCGAGCAGATCGCACAGGGTGTGCACGATTTCCAGGTTGGTCCGCTCGGCATTGCCGCCGACGTTGTAGGTTCGTCCGGGGTCGCCGGCTTCGAGCACCCGCAACAGCGCGCGACAGTGGTCGGCCACGAACAGCCAGTCGCGGCGCTGCTGGCCGTCGCCGTAAACCGGCAGCTCGCGCCCTTCCAGCGCGTTGATCAGCATCAATGGAATCAGTTTTTCCGGAAACTGGCGCGGCCCGTAGTTGTTCGAGCAGTTCGTGATCACCACCGGCAGGCCCCAGGTGCGGTGCCAGGCCCTGACCAGGTGGTCGGCCGCCGCCTTGCTGGCCGCGTAAGGCGAACTCGGCTGGTACGGATGGCGTTCGGTAAAAGCGGGCTGGTCGAGCTCGAGGTCACCGTAGACCTCGTCGGTGGATACATGCAGAAACCGGAAGCCGGGGCAGTCGTGCTGCCAGTAATCCAGCGCCGCGTCGAGCAGCGCCTGGGTGCCCAGCACGTTGGTCCGGACAAACGCCGACGGGTCGTCTATGGAGCGATCGACATGGCTTTCCGCGGCGAAATGCACGATCGCCTCGGGTCGGTGGAGATCCAGCAACTCGCGCACCATGGCCGTCTCGCCGATGTCGCCGCGCACCAGTTCATGCCGATCCGGATCGAGACCGGCCAGCGACTCGGGGTTGCCCGCATAGGTCAGCAGGTCGAGATTGACCACGCCCATGTCGGTGGCGTCCAGCACGTGGTGCACGAAATTCGCGCCAATGAAACCGGCGCCCCCGGTGACCAGCAACGTATTCATCGAATCCTTTCCGGGTCGAGAGCCGCCTGGGCGGCGTCAGAACGGGATATCGTCGGCCAGGTCGTCGTCGGCCGGCGCCGAAGCCTGTCCGGAGCCCTGCGGCTGCTGTTGCGGACGATTGCCGTGGCCGCCGTCCATGGGTGCGGCGCCGCCGCGGCCGTCGAGCATCTGCATTTCATTGGCGACGATTTCGGTCGTGTAACGATCCTGGCCGTCCTGGCCCTGCCATTTGCGCGTCTGCAGGCGCCCCTCGACATAGACCTTGCTGCCCTTCTTGAGGTACTCGCCGGCAATTTCACCGAGTCGGTTGAACATGACGACCCGGTGCCACTCGGTTTTTTCCTGCGGCTCGCCGGTCTGCTTGTCGCGCCATTGCTCGGAAGTCGCGAGCCGGATGTTGCAGACCGCGGTATTGGCCGGAGTGTAGCGAACCTCCGGATCCGCCCCCAGGTTGCCGATCAGGATGACCTTGTTGATTCCACGCGCCATTTTTGCTTGCTCACCGATGTTCAGTTCAGCGCAAAAGTCTAGCACACGGGCGGTTTCGCACCACGCCGGCGTTCGGGCGTTTTTCCGGCACCGCCGGTCGACTTCCGTCGCGCGATCCGGCCCGAAAACCGGCACGAACCGGCTGATCCGGAACCGGCGCTGACCCGGTGACGAATTCCGGAACGCCCGGCACCGCCGTGAAACGTATAATCCCGGTCATGAACCATGTCAGTTCGATCATTTCTCCCAGCTCGCTGACCGAGATCATGTGCCTGACCGCCGGTGACCGCCAGGCCATGGACAATCTCATCCGCAAACGGCTCAGGTCCGACGTGCTGCTGGTCAACCAGATCGGCGAGTACATCATCAATGCCGGCGGCAAGCGCTTGCGGCCCCTGGTCCACCTGCTCGCCGCGCGCGCCTGCGGGTACGCGGGCAGCGCCCACACGCAACTGGCCGCGGTGATCGAATTCATCCATACCGCCACCTTGCTGCACGACGACGTCGTCGACGGCTCGGAGCGACGCCGCGGCCGGGAGACCGCACACCGGGTCTGGGGCAACGCGGCCTCGGTGCTGGTCGGCGATTTCCTGTATTCGCGCAGCTTCCAGCTGATGGTCGAACTGGAATCGAACCGGGTCATGTCGATTCTTGCCGACACGACCAACACCATCGCCGCCGGCGAAGTGCTGCAGCTGATGCAGCTCGGCGACACCGAACTCGACGAGCAGGGCTATCTGCGCGTCATCGGAGACAAGACCGCCTGCCTGTTCGCCGCCGCCGCGCGGCTCGGCGCGGTGCTGTCGAACAGCTCGCAGACCGTCGAGCAATCGCTGGCCGATTTCGGCTTTGCGCTCGGACAGGCCTTCCAGATTACCGACGACTGGCTGGACTATTCCGGCCGCGACCAGTCGCTGGGCAAGAACCTCGGCGACGACCTGGCCGAAGGCAAGGTGACGCTGCCGCTGATTCTGGCGCTGCAGGCCGCCGGGTCGGACGACCGCCGGTTCCTGATCCGGACCATTCAGGCCGGCGGCACCGACGAACTCGACCGCGTCCGCACGATTCTGCAAAAGACCGGCGCCCTGGACGGCGCCCGGCAGCGTGCCGTCGAATTTTCCGAACGCGCCGGCGCCGCCCTGGCGCCGCTGCCGCCCAGCCCGGAACGCGACTCGCTGGAACTGCTGGCCCGGTTCGCCGTCGACCGGTCACTCTGACCGTTTCAGCTTCCTGACCGCGGCAATGAACGCGTTGCCGCGCTGCTCGAAATCGCGAAAATGCGGGAAACTGGGCGCGCCCGGAGACAGCAGCACCGGCGCACGCCCGCGGCACAGGTCCCGGGCCCGCGCAACGGCTTCGGGCACGCTTGCCGCGATCGCGACGTTCGCCGGGTCCACGGCACCCCGGGCGGTGAGCTCGCGGCAGATCGAGGCACCGTTGTCGGGCAGCCCGATCAGGCCCGCCAGGCGCTGGGCGCGGCAGTGTTCGGCAATCATGGACCAGTCGGTCCCGCGCTCCAGCCCGCCGACGATCAGCACCACCGGACCGGCGGTGGCCTGAAGCGCGGCCAGCGTGGCGTACGGCGTGGTCGAGATCGAGTCGTTGATCCAGGGCTGCGGCAGCTCGACCGGCACCCGTTCCAGGCGATGCGGCAGCGGACGAAACGAAGCGAGGCTGGCGCAGGCCCCGGGCAGGTCTCCGGTCACCGAGGTCACCACGGCCAGCGCAAGCGCGATGTTGTCCAGGTTGTGACGTCCGGGCAGCGGGCTGTCGTCGGCCGACAGCACGAGCCGCTCGCCGAGGCGAATCCCGTTTTCGACCACGCTGATGCCGTCGTGCACGTTGATCCGGCGCACGCCCGGCTTTTCGGCCACGGCACGCGCCAGGACCGGATCGGCGCCGTTGATCCACAGCGGGCCGCCGCCGAGCAGCTCGACCAGTCGAAGCTTGGCGGCATAGTACGGCTCGATGCCGCGATGCCAGTCCTGGTGCTCGGGAAACAGCCGCGTGATCGCACCGATCGAGGCATGGCCCCGGAGGTCGGCCAGCTGGTAGCTGGACAATTCGACCACGAACCAGTCCGGCCGGGACTCGAGCAGGTCCAGCATGGGTACGCCGATGTTGCCGCCGAGCTCGACCTGGCGGCCGGCCGCCGAAAGCATGTGCGCGACCAGCGCCGCGGTGGTGCTTTTGCCCTTGCTGCCGGTGATCGCCACGACCCTGGCGTCCGCGCGCTCGCCGAACCACAGCGACGAGATGCAGGTGACATCGACGCCGGCCGCGCGCCAGCTTCGCAGCACCGGATGCGCGCACGGCACCCCCGGCGAGCGGAGCACCCGGTCGGGCCTTTCGGCGACCGCTTCCAGCGCTCCGACGGCAAGCGGCCACGCCTGCGGCGGTACCTCCGGCATCCGGTCGCACAGCACTTCGACGCGCGCGGCGATGCCGCGCGCCAGCACCGCCCGTTCCAGCGCCCGGCCCTCGCGGCCAAAGCCCAGCACCAGGCTGCGCCCGGTCCCAAGCGTGTCCAGGTTCATGGCCGAAAGCGCGCCGGAATGCGGTGTGCGCCGCGCGGCTCGAGCACTTCGGCCATGGCGGGCACCGAGACGCCGGCCAGCCTGGGCGACAGTTCGCGCACCACCGCGTGTGCGCACCACTGCCGGTCCTCGGCCAGCGCGGCCAGCGCCGCGCGCGCTTCGGCCGCTTCGCCCACGCACTCGAAAGGACGGTGACCGTCCAGTTCCATCAGCGCGGCGAAGGCAGCGGCCTGCGCCGGCTCGTCGAGCAGGTCCCGGCCGAAGATTTCGTGCATGTGCCGGACCGAAACAAACGGGGCCAGCGCCAGAAAGACGAACTGGCACTTCGGGCACTCACCGCACCAGCGCTGCGTGCGCGGGCCGTCGAGGTGGAAATTCCGATTGCAGCTGGAAAAGACGTCGTGATACCGCTCCAGCGACGCGAATGCCCGGCAGACCGCGAGTTCGGATTCCCGGCGCAGCAGCGAGAACACGTCGAGGTCGGTCGCGACATGGCGCTTCACCCACTCGCCGAACAGCGTCTCGAACGCCAGGCTCTTGGCGAACTGGTGGTTGACCGGCTGACCGTCGGGCGCGGTCAGGGTCGGCACGTCCGCGGATCGCTCGTTGGCGAACACCACGGCATCGAAATTCCACAGCAGCGCCGCGAGCACCAGCGCCGCGGCGTTGATCGCGGTAATCGGCACATGGCCGTTGAGCGCGCCGGCGGCATTCAGCCGCGCAAGCTCCGGCGCCAGCTCGCGTCCGATGACGCGGTGGCGCGCACCGGCGCGGCGCGCCACGCGCCCGATCAGTCCGGCCGAACCGACCTGCACCGTTTCGAACCCGATGCCGCGCGCGCGCACGCGCTCCAGCGCCACCAGCGAGTCCTTGCCGCCGCCCAGGGGCACCAGCGCGCGACGGCGCAAGCCGAAATTGCCTGCGTGCCCGGCAACATCGCGGTCGCCGGCCTCGAATTCCGGCCAGTAGCGCCCCGCCAGCCCGTTGCGCCAGGCCAGTTCGGCCAGGCCGTGCCGGTAGATGCGCTCGAGCGCGTCGGCCTGGAAGGCATCGGGCTGCCGGGCGGCAAACCGGACCTCGCCGCGGCAGGCGAGCTTCCAGTAGCTGACGCCCGCGATCCAGTGGAGCAGGTCCAGCGCCGACTGTAGCGCCGGATGATCAAGCGAAACCCCGGCGCCGATGTCGCCGAAGTGGAAATGTTCCTCGAGCGCGAGGCTGGATTCGGCCCCGACCAACCGCCAGCGCAGGCGAACCCGTCCCGAATCCGGCTGGATGTCGCGGCTGGTGAATTCAAGGCACTCGATTGCACTCGGATGCATGTGCGGGTTCAGTCGGCCTGGGCGCTGACCTCGACCTCCGATTCGGTCGTCTCTCGCGGCCAGGCCCGCAGTACGGCGTTGACCAGCGTCGCCAATGGAATCGCGAAGAACACGCCCCAGAACCCCCAGATGCCGCCGAACACCAGCACGGCGACGATGATGGCTACCGGGTGCAGGCTTACGACTTCCGAAAACAGCACCGGCACCAGGACGTTGCCGTCGAGCAGCTGGATGATCGCGTAGGCGATGAGCACCCAGGCGAAATCCGCGGTCAGGCCGAACTGGATGAAGGCCACGATGGCGACCGGAATCGTCACGATGGCCGCGCCGATATACGGGATCAGCACCGAAAAGCCGACCAGCATCGAAATCAGCATCGCGAACGGCAGCCCGAGCAGCGCGAAGGTCGTATAGGTCACGATCCACACGATCAGGATCTCCAGCACCTTGCCGCGCACGTAGTTGCCGATCTGGGCATCGACTTCGCGCCATACGTGCATGGCCAGCGCCCGGTTGCGCGGCAGATAGCGCCGGAACCAGGCCAGGATCTGGTCCTTGTCCTTGAGAAAGAAGAACACCAGGATCGGCATCAGGACCAGGAACACGACGAGGCCGATCAGGTACATCAGCCCGGAAGGCAATCCCGAAGGCCAGACGAACTCGCGGCCCTGATCGCCGATGTACTTCCGGATGCTTTCGAGAATGTCGTTGACCTGACCCTCGCCGACGATCTGGGGGTAGCGCTCGGGAAGCTGAAGCACATAGAGCTGGATCTGGCTGATGTAGTCGGGGAAGACGCGCACGGCATCGATGACCTGGCGAATCACCATCGGCGTGATGCCGAAGAACACCACCAGGAGAACAGCCATGAACGCACTGAAAACCACGGTGACGGCCAGCATTCGCGGAACACCCACACGTTCCAGCCGCATCACGACGCCCTCGAGCAGGTAGGCCACGACGATGCTTGCGAACACGGGCGCGAGCATGCGCCCCAGCGTCATTACCAGCACCACCCCAAGGACCAGCCACAGCGCAAGAATCACGACCTGCGGATCGGAAAAGTTCCGGTGGTACCAATCCTTGATTTGCGAGAACATCGCCATGGGCTGTCACTACCGCAATCGAAGCTGTCGGCAGGTTAACGCAATTTCACGCCGGCAGGACAATGGGAGCGTTCCGACGTCCGCCACCGCGCTTGCCGGAGTGGAAAACGTTCAGAACCGGACGTTCAGGCGCGCGGCTACCTCGACGGCCTGGTCCAGCCGCTCGCTGACGACGCCGAGCACGTTGCCGCCGAAAGCGAACTCCGGCGGCGCATAGCTGGCGGTGAGATCCAGCCGCGTGCGTTTGCCGATGCCCTTGCCCAGGCCCACCAGCAGGCTGTGCTGGGCCAGTGCGTCATCGAGTGCGGCCACCAGCGACGGCGAAGTCGGGGACGGCTGCGAGCGGGTATGGAAATCGACCTTGAATTCGAGATCGCTTTCGTGCTTCCAGCGCATGCCGACGCTGTAGACCGTCAGATCGTCCCATTCGAAGTGCGGGCTGCTGCTGTCGCCCAGCAGCGCGTTGAACCGCGCCGGCAGCGACCGGCTGGGAAATGCGCCCACGTCGCTGTAGAACACCTGCGAGATCGCGAACGTGAACAGCGTGTGCTGTCCGGTCTGCATGTCCAGCCCCATACGAACGCGCGAGGGAATGTCGAGATCCGCCGACTGGCCGTGCACGCCGCGTACGCTGGCCAGTTCGTCCATGTTGATGCGCGACTGGAAGCTTGCGTTCATCATCAGGCGCGGCATCAGTTCCGAGGCGAATCCGAGCTGCAAGCCGGCCCCCTGGGAGAGTTCTCGATCGGCCGCGAAGAAATCGACCGGACGATAGCCGCCGGTGTACTCGGACAGGTCCATCATCGAATGACTGAATTGCTGCGACGCCAGCACGGCCGAAACGCTGACGCTGCTGAATGGATCGACCTGGCCGGTGATGCCGGACAGCAGCACGGAGCGCTGGAAACCGGGCGCGCCGGACTGCGGCCCCGAATCGGAAAAGCCGCCGAAGCGGAACGATCGGGAAAGCCGCGAAGTCATGAACGACAGGCCCGGACGCTCGGAGTCGCCGACCAGCGGGCGGGCGAAATCCGGCAACACGATATCCTGATCGATCTGCAGCCAGCTGATCTCCGGGACTTCGGCGCGCTGCACCGAATCCAGCTCGGGCGTCAACCGACCGGCCAGGTAGGCTTCCCAGCGGCCGAGTTCGAACCCGGCGAGATACCAGGCCATCGAAGAAGGCAGCATCAGTTGTGCATTGCCGACGCCGGCGCGGGATTCGGGTCCAGCGACCAGAGCGGCCAGCAGCACAACAACGATTAACGGACGACGCACCATCTACTCGAGCTTGTACGGAGAATGGAATGCAGTCAAGTGTACTGTGTCCATTGGCGGGAATACAACAGCTTTGACCTTTTTATCGGGCCCGGAGGCCATGAAGCGGGCTTCGGAAAGGCGGGGAGCCTGAAAAGTGTGGCCAAAAAACAACAAGACTTGAGCGCAATCCGGTCCCGACGAGACGAAAACCATATGCCGACCCGGCACAGCCGGACCGCTGCAACGGGTTGCACCGGCTTTTCGGCCACGCCGAAAGCGAACTCGCGGTGCGGTCGTTCGGATTGCACCGCCGCTGCAGGCGGTTTCGGCGCCGAAGGCATTGGCCTGCGGCGTCGAACCGTCTGTGCGCGTCAGCCGAGCCGGTCGATGATCGCCTCGGCGAAAGAAGCGGTCGTACCGGTGCCGCCCAGATCGGGCGTCACGCGGTCGCAGGAACTGATCACCTCCCGGATCGCCGCGCGCAACTTGCGCGCATCATGCGTGCGCTCGAGATGCTCCAGCATCTGCGCCGTGCCCAGCAGCAGCGCGCAAGGATTGGCGATGCCCTGCCCGGCGATGTCCGGCGCCGAGCCGTGCACGGCCTCGAACATCGCCGTGTCGTCACCGATGTTGGCGCCGGGGGCCAGGCCCAGGCCACCGACCAGACCGGCGCACAGATCGGAAATGATGTCGCCGAACAGATTCGTGGTGACCATGACGTCGAAGCGTTCGGGATTCATCACCAGCTGCATGCAGCAGTTGTCGACGATCATGTCGTCGAATTCGATGTCCGGATACGCCTCGGCGGTGTCCCGGGCCACGTCCAGGAACAGGCCGGAGACATCCTTGAGAATGTTGGCCTTGTGCACGGCGGTGACCTTGCGGCGACCGGCCTTGTGCGCCAGGTCGAAGGCGTAGCGCACCACGCGCTCGCAGCCGGCTCGGGTGGCCACCATTTTCGATTCGGCCCGCGAGCCGTCTTCGGACGTGAATGCGTCGGCGGCCAGGTAGGCACCCTCGGTATTTTCGCGCACCGTGATCAAGTCGATATTGTCGTAGCGCGCGCGGGTGCCCGGAAAGCTGATCGCCGGGCGGACGTTCGCGTAAAGATCGAAGCGCTTGCGCAGCTCGACGTTCAGCGACCGGAAGCCGCCGCCAACCGGGGTGGTCAGCGGGCCCTTGAGCACCAGCCGCGTGCGCGTTATGGATTCAAGCGTTTCATCCGGCAGCAGGCTGCCCCGGGCTTCCTGCGCGGCCAGGCCGGCGAGCTGGAAATCGTAGTCGAATCCGGCGTCCATGGCCTCGAGCACCCCGAGCGCGGCGTCCATGATTTCCGGACCGATGCCGTCGCCGCGAATCACGGTGAGTTCCGTCTTTCCTGTCATGTCTCGTTCTCCGCTCAATCGTTGAGGAGCCGGTCGAGATCGCCAGCCTGCTCCAGGGCATCGAGGTCATCGAAGCCACCGACGTGGAAATCGCCGATGAAGATCTGGGGCACGGTCCTGCGACCGGTACGCGCAATCATTTCGGCACGCTTGTCGGGCTCGGCATCCAGCGAGACTTCGGTCCAGGTCACGTTCTTGTTCTTCAACATGTTGCGCGCGGCCACGCAGAACGGGCAGGCGGCGCGCGAATACATCACGATCGGTTTTTCAGTCATTTGTTCTCGCTTCCGTTGGTTGTTGCGCTGCCCGGACTTTCCATTGAAAGTCCGCATGCGCGATTGCTCGATTCGACCGGTTCGCGGACGAGTGCCCGGCTCAGATGCACGCTTCCGGACGCGGCAAGCCGCCGTAACGGCAGGCTTCCCGTATGGGTCCGTCCGGAAAGAGCCGGTACAGGATCCGGCTGGACGGCTCTTCCACCACGCCCTCGCGCCGCATGGCCTGGATCACGACGCGCATCAGCGGCGGCATCCCGTATTCGATTGAATGCTGCCGCACGAACCGGATCAGCCACCAGCGCGCCGCGTCCAGTTCCACGCCGTCTTGGTGCGCCATTTCCGCGGCGACTGCCTCGCTCCAGTCTCCTGGATCGAGCAGGTGACCGTCGGGCCCCAGCTCTATTCGCTTGTCAGCCACCACCAGGTGCGCTTTTCCTTGCTTTCCCATTATCCCACCCTACAGCAGCAAAATGGTCGACGCGGCGGCGCGCAGCCGCCCGGCCCGGCAGGCATCCACCGCAACGACGCCGGAATCCGGCGCGATTCGGTCGCCGGCATCCTGAGCAAGAATTTCCAGCAGTCCGAAGTCGGTGATCTGGCGCCAGCCGCGTGCCCCCTCGCCCGCGAGATGATCCAGCCCCGCCCCGTGGAACAGCACACCGGCCTCGAGTTCCAGCGCCGCCGCGCCCAGGGCCACTTCCAGCGTTTCACGCCGCTGGCGTTCATCGGCCGGTGCCGAGGCGACCTCCAGCAACAGGCGCGTCGAACGATTCGCTGCGGACCCATCCGGCGCAAGGCAGCAACACCACCCGCCGAGACCGAATGCATCGACCCGCCGCGCCAGCGCAAGCCGCTGGAAAAGAAACACCAGGCTTTCGGCGCGTAGCGGCGCCGGCGGCGACGCGCCCCCGTACCGACGCGCCCAGGAGGTCGCGCACACGCACGGTTCGAACCGGTCGCTGTCGATGGACCCGAAGCCGCCGCCGGCAAGCGCGTGCGCCATTTCGCAACCGTCGCCCTGAAAAAACAGGATCGCTGGCGCGTCGACGGTTCCGACGCCGGCAAGCGCAGCGAGCAGCGCCCGGTTGGCCTTCGAACCCGGCTTGCTGCGGACCAGTGCGATATAGTCTGAATTCATGCGCGCCGGGAAAGGTCAGGAAAGCGCTGAACAAGCCTGCGCGCAGACTTGTCCGGAGGTTCCTCGACCGCGTGGGCGCGAATCGCCGAATCGACGCCCGGATCGAAAAACACCGAAGTCATTGAAACCACTTTCATGCGATCCGGTCTGATTGATGGTAGGACGCGAACGCACTGATATTTCCTTTGCCGCGTTGGCGTATTGTTGCATACAGTTTCGCGAGGGATAGACGCGATGGAATCTCCAGAATCGCCTGCCGGCTTTCTGCACCAGGGGCATCCGGGTCGCCTTGCCGGGCGGCTGGTCACCTGGCTGGCGGCTTGCACGATCGTCCTTCAGCCGCTCCTGGCGCCGGCGCAGGAAGGCGTGCAACTGCCCGATCTCGGCGGATCCGGCGCGGTGCTGCCGCCGGCCGAGGCGAAGACGTTTCCCACCGATTTCCGCAATTTCATGCGTCAGGAAGGGTTGCTGGTCGACGATCCGGTCATCGATTCGTATTTCACCGAGATGGGCTACCAGCTGGTCATGCACAGTGACGGCCGGACCCGGAATTTCCACTTCCACGTGCTCAAGATTCCCGGCATCAACGCGTTCGCGGCGCCGGCCGGCGTCGTGGCGCTGAACGCCGGGCTGGTGCTGGCGGCCGATTCCGCCGACGAAGTCGCCGGCGTGCTGGCCCACGAGATCTCGCACGTCACCCAGAATCACCTGCTGCGCGGCATGCAGGAACAACAGCGCGTTTCGCTGCCCGTCATGCTGGCCACACTGGGCCTGGTCATGGCCGGAAGCGTGGCCGGCGGCATGGATGCCGAGACCGCACAGGGGATTCTTGCCGCCGGGTCGGGACTCTCGCAGCAGACGCAGATCAATTACACCCGACAAAACGAGGCCGAAGCCGATCGCATCGGCATCCAGCTCCTCGCGCGCGCCGGATACGACCCCACCGGCATGGCCGACTTCTTCAATACCCTCAATCGCTGGGCGCGCTCGCAGGGTGCGGGGCCACCGGAATACCTGCGCACGCATCCGCTCACCGTCGGCCGCGTCGCCGAGGCGCGAGAACGCGCCCGACAATACCGGAAGCGTCCGACTCCCAGCGATGAGCGCTTCGACCTGGTGCAGGCGCGTCTTCGCGTGGTCATGGCCGATCATCCCGATCAGGCGGTGCGGCATTTCACCCAGCGGCTGCGCAGCGAGAACGGAAGCGAGATGGCCAATCGATACGGGCTGGCGCTTGCCTATATCGAAGCGCGACGGACCGGTCGGGCCGAGGACCACCTGAGCTGGCTCCTGCAGCAGGACGAAAACAACCAGCTGTTTCGGATCCTGAATGCCGAGTACCTGCTGGCCAAGGATCGAACCAGTGAAGCCCTGGACGAATTCCATCGCCTGCACCTGGCGTACGGTCACAGCACGCTGGTCGCGCTGGCCTACGCCGATGCCCTGCTCAAGAGCGAGCGCCAGGAGGACGCCGAGCAGGCCGTCGAGATTCTGCTCAAGCAGCAGCGCCGCAATCCCGACGACACGCGCATCAGCGAAATGCTGGCGCGCGCCGCCGACCGCGCCGGCGACCCGGTGCGCGCGGCCGAAGCCGTCGCCACCAATTACTACCAGCGCGGCGGGCTGTCCCAGGCGATCGAGCAACTGCAGCGCGTGCTCGACCGGGACGACCTGGATTATTATGCTCGGGCCCGGATTTCGGCCAGGCTCGACCAGATGCGCGTGGAACGCCTGCGCACGATGGACGATTCGCCGCAGGCAAACCAGGGTCGATAGGCACGGCAACCTTCACACGATCGAAAAACAACTGTAACGAATCGGTCACAAGCACTCGGATAATCGAAGGAGGTCATCCACATGCCTGCCGCTCATGAAACCCACCATCCTGGTCGTAGACGATGAAGCGCCGATTCGCAACATGCTCGCCTTCAGCCTCAACCGGGCCGAGATGAACGTCGAGCTCGCCGCCGGCGGCAACGAGGCGCTGGAGCGTCTGGGCAGGACCGACAGCATTCCGGACCTGATCGTGCTGGACTGGATGATGCCCGACCTCGACGGCATGCAGCTGACCCGCACCCTGCGCGGCATCGCCGGGCTGGAGAACGTCCCGATCATCATGCTGACCGCCCGCGGGACCGAACGGGACCGCACCTGCGGACTCGACGGCGGCGCCGACGACTACATGGTCAAACCGTTCTCGACGCGCGAACTGATCTCGCGGGTGCGCGCCGTGCTCAGGCGCGCACAGCCGCGACCGGCCAGCCCGGACGCGGCGCCCCGGACCGATACGCTGAAGGTCGGCGGCCTGACGCTGGACCTGGACTCGCACCGCGTCATGGCCGGCGACCAGCCGCTGAACATGGGCCCGACCGAATTCCGCATCCTCAAGCTGTTCATGTCCACGCCCGGCCGGGCCTGGAGCCGGGCCCAGCTGCTGGCCGAAATCTGGGCCGACGGCCAGACCGTCGAGGAACGCACCGTCGACGTCCATATCCGGCGACTGCGCAAGGCGCTGGAGCCGGGCGGGTACGCCGACTTCGTCCAGACGGTTCGCGGACACGGCTATCGATTCTCGGACATCGTATGACGTCGGGAGCCAGGTCGTCCGCCAGGGCCGAAGCCGCTGATCCGACCGGCCCCGGTCCCGCCCGACGCATCGGGCAGTCGGCGCCGGACCTGCCGGCCTGGCACGAGCAGGATCTCGAAGCGCCCGAACTGTATCTGAACCGCGAACTCAGCCTGCTGTGCTTCACCCGCAGGGTGCTGGAGCTCGCGCGCGATCCGGAGGTTCCACTGCTCGAGCGGGTGCGCTTCCTGTGCATTTCGTGCACCAACCTGGACGAATTCTTCGAAGTGCGCGTCGCCTCCATTCGCCAGCGGCTGCAGCACGGCGCCACCCAGCCCGGCACAGACGGCCTCACGCCCACGGCCACGCTGGACGCGATCCAGTCCGCGGTAAGCGAACTGGTCCAGGCGCAGTACCGGGTGCTCAACGAGGAATTGACTCCCGCCCTGGAATCCGAACAGATCCGCATCCTGAAACGCTCGCAGTGGAACCGGCGCCAGCAGCGCTGGCTGCATCAGCATTTCCAGCGCGAACTCATGCCGGTACTCAGTCCGCTGGGCCTGGATCCGGCGCATCCGTTTCCGCGCATCCTGAACAAGTCGCTCAATTTCGCCGTGGAGCTCGACGGCGCCGACGCGTTCGGCCGCGACCCGGGGCTGGCGCTGGTGCGCGCGCCGCGCTCGCTGCCCCGGCTGATCCGGATCCCCAAGAGCTATTCGCGCGGGCCCAACGATTTCGTGTTTCTGTCGTCCATCCTGCACGCGTTCATCAACGAACTCTTTCCCGGCATGGAGGTCCGCGGCTGCTACCAGTTCCGGGTCACGCGCAACTCCGAGCTGTTCGTCGACGAAGAGGAAATCGAGGACCTGGCGCGCGCGCTGGAAGGCGAACTGCTCGAACGCGGTTTCGCCGAAGCCGTGCGGCTCGAACTGGCCAGCAACTGTTCCGATGAAGTCGCCAAGCTGCTGACCACCAAGTTCGGCCTGGACGACAGCGACGTCTATCACTGCGACGGCCCCGTCAATCTCAACCGGATGATCGCGATCTGCGACCAGGCCGACCGTCCCGACCTGCTCTACCCGGCATTCAACCCGCACGTGCCGGCGGCCCTGGGGCCCGGCAACAACCTTTTCGCCGCGCTGCGCAGGCGCGATTTCCTGCTCCACCATCCCTACGACAGCTTCGCGCCCACCGTCGAACTGCTGCGCCAGGCGACAACCGATCCGGAAGTGCTGGCGATCAAGCAGACCCTGTACCGGACCGGAGCGGATTCGGCCATGGTCAGCCTGCTGATCGAAGCGGCAAGAGCCGGCAAGGACGTGACCGTGGTCGTCGAGCTGCGCGCACGCTTCGACGAAGAGGCCAACATCACGCTGGCCACGCGCCTGCAGGAAGCCGGCGTGCAGGTGGTCTACGGCGTGGTCGGCCACAAGACGCACGCCAAGATGCTGCTGATCGTGCGCCGCGAACGCCGCACGATTCGCCGTTACGTACACCTGGGCACCGGCAACTACCACCAGGGCACGGCCAAGGGCTATACCGATTTCGCGCTGCTGACCGCCGATCAGCAATTCGGCGAGGACGTACACGCCCTGTTCATCCAGCTGTCGGGCCTCGGCCACGCTGCCCGGATGCGCGAAATCGTGCAGTCTCCGTTCGACCTGCACGATTTCCTGCTCGGACGCATCGAGCGCGAGATCGCGCATGCCGAAGCAGGCAAGCCGGCCGGCATCGACGCCAAGCTCAATTCGCTGACCGAGCCGAAAATCATCCAGGCGCTTTACCGGGCCTCGCGCGCCGGCGTTCCGATTCGCCTGGTCATTCGCGGCACCTGCTGCCTGCGTCCCGGGGTGGAAGGGCTGTCGGAAAATATCCGCGTCCGCTCCCTGCTGGGGCGCTTCCTGGAGCATTCCCGCGTCTACCGCTTTGCCAACGGCGGCGAGCCGGAGGTCTGGGCCTCCAGCGCCGACTGGATGGAACGCAACCTGTTCCAGCGCGTGGAGACGGCGTTCCCGCTGCACGGCGACGCCATCGCGGCGCGCATCAGCGAGGAGGCGATCGACCTTGCCTTCCGCGACAACCGCCAGGCCTGGATTCTGAACGGCGACGGCAGCTACGAACACGCCTGGCCGGCAGACGGGCAAGACCCCCGCATCGCCCAGGAACTGCTGATGCGCCGCGCCGACCAGGCCGACTGACGCGCAAGCCGGCCGGCCGCCAGCGGTTATCATCCAGCCATCGAAGCCATAGCGTTTTTCGCATGCCCCATCGCAACCTTTACGCCGCCGTGGACCTGGGAAGCAACAGCTTTCACATGCTCGTGGCCCGACGCGAGGGCGGCGAGCTCAGGGTCATCGACAAAATTCGCGAAATGGTCCGCATCGGCGGCGGCCTGGACGCGAACGGAAGGCTGGACGAAACGACCCGCTCGCGGGCGCTGGAATGCCTGGCGCGCTTCGGCCAGCGCCTGGCCCGGATTCCCGAGCACCAGGTGCGCGCCGTCGGCACCCAGACCTTCCGCCGCCTGCACCAGCCGCAGCACTTCCTGGTCGTGGCCGAAACGGCACTGGGATTTCCGATCGACATCATCAGCGGGCGCGAAGAGGCGCGCCTGGTCTGGCTGGGCGTTACCGAAGGCACCGCGTTCGGCGAACGCGCCCGGATGGTGATCGACATCGGCGGCGGATCCACCGAGTTCGCCGCGGGCCTGGATCGCGATCCCGATTTCGCCGAAAGCATCCAGTTCGGCTGCGTCAGCGTCACGCGCAAGGCATTCGGCAAGGGCCGGATCACCGCCCGCCGGTGGCGCCGTGCGGGCGACGAAATCGCCACCGAGCTGCAGGCCATCGCGCCGAAGCTTGCCGCAACCGGGTGGCAGCATGCCATCGGGTCTTCCGGCACCATTCGCGCCGTCCAGTCGATCCTGGCCGCCGAGAACGACACCCTGCCCGATCCCATTCCCGCGGCCCGGGTCGACGCCCTGGCGCAGAAAATGATCGATTTCGGCCACGTCGACGAGGTCGACCTGCCCGGCCTGTCCAATTCGCGCAGACCGGTCATCGCCGGGGGCGTGCTGGTACTCCAGGCCTGCATGCAGAAATTCGGCATCGACCGGCTCGAAGTCAGCCCGTTCGCGCTGCGCGAAGGGCTTTTGCACGACCAGGTCGGGCGACTGGAACAGCGCGATCCGCGCGAGAAGACCGTAGCCGGCCTGGCCGAACGCTTCCAGGTCGATCAAGGCCAGGCCGAGCGGGTGCGCGATTTTGCGCTGTGCGCTTTCGAACAGATCGCCGAGGAATTCGGACTCAGCCGGGTTCATCGCGACCTGCTCGACTGGATCTGTCAGCTGCACGAAATCGGCCTGGGCATCGCGCACAGCCATTACCAGGTCCACAGCGCCTACGTCGTCGAACATTCCGACATGCCGGGCTTTACCCGCCAGGAACAGCAGTTCATGGCCTTCATGCTGCGCTACCAGCGGCGCAAGCTGCCCGACGATGCGCTGGACGCGCTGCCGGCCCGGCTGCACGGCGCGGCCCGGCCGCTGCTGGCCATCCTGCGGCTGGCCGTGGCGATGGCGCGCTCGCGCACCGACACCGACCTGCCCGACTTTGCGCTGTCCGGCGCACCCGAAATCGGTCTCCGGCTTGCGTTGCCGCCGGGCTGGCTGGCCGGCCATCCGCTTTCGGCACGCAGTCTCGAACTCGAGCGGCGCCAGCTTGCACGAATGGGCCTCAAGCTGGTGCTTTCCGAACTTTCGGTGCCGCACCCGGTGCGGGCCTGAAACCGGAGCCGCCCGTGACCGAGGCCGAAAACGCACGCAAAAGAGCGCGCTGCATCGATCGGATCCGGAAATTCTTCGCCCGGCGCGAGGTCATCGAAGTCGTCACGCCCGTAGTCACCGAGGCCGGCGTCACCGACGTGCATATCGAAAGCGTGCCGCTCGCCGACGGCCGCTTCCTGCGCACTTCCCCGGAATACGCGCACAAGCGCCTGCTCGCCGCCGGCGTCGGCGACCTCTACGAGCTGGGTCCCGTATTCAGGGCCGGCGAGCGCGGGCGGCGGCACCGCGAGGAATTCCTGATGCTGGAATGGTACCGGGTCGGCTGGCAGTGGTCCGAACTGGCCGAGGAAGTCCTGGAACTGGTTCGCGAACTCACGCCCGGCCGGCGATGGACCAGCCGGCGCGTTGCCTGGCGCGACCTGATGCTGCGCCACGCCGGGCTGGATCCGGCAACCGCCAGCGACGCCGAACTGCGCGCCGCCGCGCACGACGCGCCCGGGCACCTGGATCGTCCCGAATTGCTGGACTGGCTGTTCGCCACGCGCCTGCAGCCGGCCCTGCCCGACGGCCAGCTGACCGTGGTGCACGACTTTCCCGCATGCCAGGCCGCGCTCGCCCGCCTCAAGCCCGGGGCGCCGCAATGGGCCGAGCGCTTCGAGGTATTCGCAGGCAGCCTGGAACTGGCCAACGGCTATCGTGAATTGACCGATCCCGTCGAACAACGCCGCCGCTTCGAAGCCGACAACCGGCGCCGGCGCGCGCTGGGATTGCCGCCGATGCCGGTCGACCACCGGATGATCGCGGCCCTCGAGACGGGACTGCCCGAATGCGCCGGTGTGGCGCTGGGCGTGGACCGCCTGATGATGATCGACCAGGGCGTTTCGGACATCGCCGAGATCCAGATTCTTGCCTGAGCGGGGCCGGCCGGGGTACCGCATTTTTATCGGCTTCGTTATACCGGAACGTGCTTTCCGGATAATGGAGGTCAGTGGGTGATCGCTTCGATTTCGAAAGGTGACATGCGGCCGATCCGCCAGACGCTCGCGATCGCCGCAATGGCGATTCTGGCCCTGACCGGAGTCGGGTGAGCCGGTTCCGACCGGGTACGGCGCGGCCACCACAAGCCGTGCGCGACCTCAGGGCGACAGCAGGCCCGGAAAGGCGCGCGCCACCGCCAGCCTTGCGCGCGTAACCAGGCGCATGCGGTTGGGCTTGGAAACCTCGACGATGTCCGCGCATGCCTGCCAGGCAACCGGTTCACCGGGCTGGATCAAGGCCAGTTCGCATTCGCGCGCGGCCGGCTGCCAGGCCGTGCCGGCAGGCGGCTGCTCGATCATGCCGCCGGCATCGCGCACCGATACCACGTAGCCGAGCACTCGATTGCCGTCGGCAAACTGGATGCGCGCGGCGGTCAGCGGCCGGCTTCGCTCCACCCCGTTGTCGCCGATCGCGGGCACCGATTCGTGCAAGCCGACCGTGCCGTCGGGATAGACGTGCTCGATGATCGGTTCCGGCCAGTGGACGACCGCCAGCCGATACAGCGGCAACAACAACATCAGTGCTGCAAACGCAAGAAAGGTAAGCGATACTAGCACCGAGCTCAGAACGACTTCGAGACCGGGGGGAGTCTTCATCGATCGGAATATAGCATGGGGTCCTTGCCATGAACTCGATACAGGAACAGGTACGCATTCGTCCGGCGCGTGCCGCAGAACTTCCGAAACTGGCCGAACTGGTTCGCGGCCGCCTTCCCGATCTCATGAAACCCGGCCCGGCCACCCAGTCCGAAAGCATCCGCAAGCGGTTGGCCGCGCTGCTCCCCGATGGCGCCTTGCTGCTGGCCATCGACGATCGCAAGCTGACCGGCATGGCGGCGCTGGACCTGGACCATGCCCGGCTGCTGGCCATGTACCTGGACCCGAAGCAGGCGCGGGCCGATACCGCGCGCATGCTGATCGAGCGGGTCGAGGACACGGCGCGCGCATACGGCATACAGCGCCTGAACTGCACCGTCAAGTCGCAAGCCTGGGCGTTCATGGAGCGCATGGGCTACCAGGCCACCGGCCTGCCCGAAGACAACCAGCCGGTAGACCTCTCGAAGCGCCTGCTGGATGAAGCGAGCGAATGGGAGCAGAAGATCGCGGGCATTCATCGGGAACTCGGCATTCCGGCCGAATATGGCGTCAGGCACCGCCTTCGGCTCGTGCCGGAGGCGAAAGAGCGCGTGTCGATCGGACTGGATATTTTCAATCGCGACGCCGAGCTGTCGCCACAAGCCGCCGAAGCGTGGCAGGCAATGAAGACAACGGCGCAATACCAGGGCGTCGACATTCAGGTGGTCTCGGGTTTTCGCAGCGTGCAGTACCAGGCTGATCTGATTCGCAAGAAACTGTCGTCGGACCAGCCAATGGAGCGCATTCTCAGGGCCAGCGCAGCGCCCGGCTACAGCGAACACCACAGCGGCAACGCGCTGGACCTGACGACGCCGGGGATCACGCCGTTGTGGCAGGAGTTTGCAATGTCACGCGCCTATGAATGGCTGCAATCACAAGCGCGCTTTTACGGATTTCGCGAATCGTTCCCGAAGCACAATCGCCATGGAATCGAATGGGAGCCGTGGCACTGGTGTTACCGCAGTGCATTCAATGCGCGCAACCGGTAAACGGCGCGCCGGAGATCACTGCTTGATCGCCTCGAAGGCGTCCAGCGCCCGCCGCCGGGTCTGCTTCAAGTCCACCCGCATGGCCGGGTATCCCCGCGCTTCGCGTTCGACGTCGCCCATGCGCGCCAGGGCTCTGGCGTCCAGAGCCTCGAGTTCCGGACACCAGCGCTGGATGTACTTCCCGGCAGGATCGAACTTCTCGGCCTGCAACTGCGGATTGAACACCCGGAAATAAGGCGCGGCGTCGGCGCCGCAGCCGGCCGTCCACTGCCAGCCCTGGGTGTTGTTGGCCAGGTCGGCGTCGACCAGCGTATGCCAGAACCAGCGTGCACCTTCCTGCCACGGAATCAGCAGGTTCTTGGTCAGAAACGATGCCACCACCATGCGCACCCGATTGTGCATCCAGCCGGTCTGCCACAACTCGCGCATGCCCGCATCGACCAGCGGCACCCCGGTGCGGCCGCGCTGCCATGCTTTCAGGTCGTCGGCGTAATCGGACGCCGCGCGCCACGGAAAATGCTCGAAGCGTGACTGCAACGGGTGATCGGCCAGGCGCGGTTCGTGATGAAGCAGGCTGGCGGAGAACTCGCGCCAGGCCAGTTCTCGGACGAGCGCAAGCGCGCCCTTGCCGCCCGGCAGTTCACCCGAAGGTTCCAGCGCATGCACGATCTGCACCGGCGAGACGTGGCCGAAATGCAGATACGGCGACAGGCACGAGGTGCCCTGGCGGTCGGGCCGGTCGCGCGCGGAAGCATAGCGCGTCACGCCGTCTTCGACGAACGCGTTCAGCTGTCGGCGCGCGGCCAGCTCGCCCGGCGTCCAGTAGCCGGCCAGGCGCTCGCCCCAGTCGTGCCTGGGCAACAGCTGCAGGTCGGCCAGCTTCAGGCTTTCGGGCGAACCGCTGGCGTCTTCCAGCTCGCGCGGCTCGGGATGCGCTTGCAGCCCACGCCACTCCCGCTGCATGCGCTTCCAGTAGGGCGTGAAAACCTGGTAGGGCCGCGCGTCGTCCTTTTGCAGCTCCCAGGGCTCGAAAAGCATCGCCGCGCGAAAGCTGCGCGCGGCCACGCCGCGCGATTTCAGGTGGGCCTTGATCGTTCGATCGCGCTCGACCAGCGCCGGCTCGTAGAGGCGGTTCCAGTACACGCCCGAGGCGCCCGTTTGTTCCAGCAGGCGATCGAGTTCCCGCTTTGCCGGACCACGACGAATGACCAGGCGGCCACCGCGGTCCGCAAGCCGGTCGCGCAGCTCGGCCAGTCCGTGGTGCAGCCACCAGCGGCTGGCCGCGCCGGGCGCCCAGGGCGCTTCGGCGTCGGGGTCGTGGATGTAGACGGGGATGACGCGCGTGAAATCACGCCGCGCCCGGTCCAGGGCCGGGTTGTCGGCCAGCCGCAAATCGCGCCGGAACCAGACGATGACCGCTTCGCTCATTGGGCGAGGGTCGCGGTCGGCCGATGAATGCCCGGTGAAGTGGAGGGCCGCATTCCGGTCCGGTCACGCACCGTGCGCTCGACGGGTCTGGCGCGCGGCGTCCGAGCGGCGCGCCTGCAGCGCCTCGAGATAACCGTCGTCCAGCCCGGTAATGTAGCGACCGTTGAAGCACGACGAGTCGAAGCCGGCCAGTTGCGTGTTCTTGCCGCGCACCGCCGCTTCCAGGTCATCGAGTTCCTGGTAGATCAGGCGATCGGCGCCGATGATTTCGCATACCTCGTCGATGCTGCGTCCGGCGGCGACCAGCTCGCTGGTCGCCGGCATGTCGATGCCGTAGACGTTGGGGTAGCGCACCGGCGGCGAGGCCGAGGCGAGATAAACCTTTCTTGCGCCGGCCTCGCGCGCCATTTCCACGATCTGCCGGGACGTCGTGCCGCGCACGATCGAGTCGTCGACCAGCAGCACGTTCTTGTTGCGAAACTCCAGCTCCAGCACGTTGAGCTTGCGCCGCACCGACTGGGCGCGCTCGGTCTGGCCGGGCATGATGAACGTGCGTCCGATGTAGCGGTTCTTGATCAGGCCCTCGCGATACTTGACGTCGAGGCGGTGGGCCAGCGGCAGGCAGGCGGTGCGGCTGGTGTCCGGCACCGGGATGACCACGTCGATATCGTGATCGGGCCATTCGCTCAGAATTCGATCGGCCAGCTTCTCGCCCATGCGCAGCCGGGCCTTGTAGACCGAAAGATCGTCGATCATCGAATCCGGACGGGCGAAGTAGACGTACTCGAACAGGCACGGGGTGTGGGCGCTGGCGTGCGCGCTGGCATGGCGCAGCAGCTCGCCTTCCAGCGTGACCAGCACCGCCTCGCCGGGCGCCAGGTCCGAGATCAGCTCGAAGCCCAGGATATCCAGCACCACCGATTCCGACGCCACGATGTATTCCTCGCCATGGGCGGTCGCGCGCTTGCCCAGCACGGCCGGGCGAATGCCGTGCGGATCGCGGAATGCCAGCATCCCCACCCCGGCAATGAGCGCCACGGCGGCATAGGCGCCGCGACAGCGCCGGTGCACGCCGTCGACGGCCGCAAACAGGTGCTCGGGCGCCAGCGTGGTATTGCAGCGCTCGGAAAGCTCGTGGGCCAGCACGTTGAGCAGCACTTCGGAATCCGATTCGGTATTGATGTGACGGCGGTCCTCGCGGAACAGCGATTCGCTCAGCGATTCATTGTTGACCAGGTTGCCGTTATGGCCCAGCGCGATACCCCAGGGCGCATTGACGTACATCGGCTGGGCTTCGTCGGGCCGATCGCAACCGGCGGTCGGATAGCGCACGTGGCCGATTCCGATATCGCCGGTCAGCCCGTCCATTGCGCCGGCATCGAACACGTCGCGCACCAGGCCGATGCCGCGGGCCGAGCGCATCCGCTGGCCGTCCAGCGTGGTGATGCCGGCGGCGTCCTGGCCACGATGCTGAACGATCGTCAGTGCGTCGTAAAGCCGGGCCGCGACCGGGCCGCGACCGAATATTCCAACAACACCACACATCTCGGGGCTACTCCGGTTTGCTGAGGAGATCAGGATCCGACAACGGCAATGTCGGCTGTGACGGCCCGGACATTCCGGACTGCGGGGGTTGGTTTTCCGGATTCAGCAGCTTGCGCATCGATTCGGGCAACCAGGCGCGGGCTCGATCGGCCATGACCTCGAAGGTCGGCATCAGGCGCGATTCCTTCCACCACGGATCCTCGGCAAACGGCGTGACGCGCACCAGCATCACCGCCAGCACCACGATCGCCAGCCCGCGCGCCAGCCCGAACACGGCGCCGAACAGCCGATCGGTGGGCGACAGCCCGGTCTGTTCGACCATTTTCCCGACCAGGAAACTGATCAGGCCGCCGACGACCAGCACCAGCAGAAATACCGCGGCGAACGCCACGATCACCCGTGCCGAAGGCAGTTCGATCATCGGCTCCAGCGCCTCGGCCAGCGGCCCGGAGACCTGGAACGCGGCGAAGATCGCCGCCAGCCAGACCAGGATGGAAAACACTTCCTTGATGAACCCGCGCACCAGGCTGACCACGATGGAGATCGCGAGGATGCCGAGTATCACCAGATCCGCACCGTTCATGGATAACTCACCACCAGGCCTTCGACGCCGGCCTGCTCGACCAGCCTGGCCTTGAGCGTTTCGGCCTCACCGCGCTCGGCCACCGGGCCGACCATGACCCGCCATATGGTCCGCTCGCCGACCTGTTCGCTGAACCGGAAGGACTCGAACTCGAGACCGGCCAGTCGCTCGGTCTCGGACTCGGCGTTGTCCTCGCTGACGAAACTGCCGACCTGGACGGCAAAACCGGCATCCATGCCCGCACGCAGATCGCGATCGACCTCGCGCACGACGGGCTCCACGCCGGCAACCGTCGCCGAGATCTGCTGCAGCGCCTGTTCGGCCGCCTCGCGGCTGGCGTAGGGGCCGGTGCGCAACCGATGGAGTACGGACTGGCCGCGCACGATTTCATCGCGCGCGACGGTATGGCCCAGCGCCTCCAGCCGCGCGCGAACCTCGTCGGCCGACTCAACCGAGCCGAAGCTTGCGACCTGCACCACCCAGTCGCCCAGCGAAATCTGGCCGGCGCCGGCGTCCGAATCCGTCTCCGGCGGTGACGCTTCATCCGGCGCCCGGCCGCTTTCCGGCGACTCGCTTTCCGCGGCCGATTCGGGCTCCGGCTCGGCCGCGTCCGACTCGGATTCGGATTCGGATTCGGATTCGGACGGCGGCTCGGATTCCGGGACCGCCGGCGGCGGGTCGTCGGCCGATGCGTCGTCCCGGTCCGACTGCCGCGCCTCTTCCAGTTCGGGCCGCAGCACGATGGCCTCGTCGGGACGAACACGCTCGGCGTCCGGTTCGGCAGCGTCGTCTGGCACTGCGTCGCGTTCGGCCGGCCCGCGCTCCGATCCGGTGGCCCGGGCGGCTTCCGGATTCAGCGGAATGCGCCGGACTTCGCGCGCCGATTCCGGCATTGTCGGAACGTCCATGTCGTCATTCGATCCATCGCCGACCGAATCGGGATCGACCAGCAGCATCGGCAGGAAGATCACCGCCAGTGCGATCAGGATGGATGCGCCGATCAGGCGCCGCTTCAAGACCTTGTCCATGCAACCCCGAGTGTCAAACGAATATCACGCCCGTAGGCGCCGTTCCAAAGCCTGCAGCGCCGCCGCGGCCGTGATGAAAGAGCCGAAGACCACGATGGTCTGGTCCGGCCGGCACGCGGCAAGCGCGGCATCGAGCGCGTCCGGAATAGATTCTAACGCTTCCACGCACCGATCGGCGGGCAGCGCGCGCATGCGCTCGATCAAGTCGGCGGCACGCAGGCCGCGCGGCACGTCCAGCGTGGCCGCGTACCAGCGTTCGAATGCACCGGCCAGCGGCCGCACCATGCCTTCGACATCCTTGTCCTCCAGCGCCGCGAACACCGCGACCTTGGCGCCGGGCGTGCGTTCGAGCTGGGCGGCCAGCACCCGGGCCGCGGCCGGATTGTGCGCAACGTCGACGATCACGTCCGGCGCACGTGCGACCCGCTCGAAACGCCCGGCAAGCCGGGTCCCGGCGATGCCCTCGCTCAGCGTGCGGTCGTCGAGCGCCGGCGCCAGGACCAGCGCCGCGCGCGCCGCCGCCGCCGCGTTGCCGGCCTGGTGGCGGCCGGACAGCCCCGGCACGATCCCGCGCAGCACTCGCCGGCCCAGCTCCAGGGTGACCCGGCCGGCGCGCCAGCGCCAGTCGAAATCGCGCCCGGCCAGGAAAATCTCGGCGCGCTGGTGGTGCAAGGCGTCCAGCATGCCGGCCGGCGGGCGTTTTTCGGCCACGATCACCGGCTTGCCCGGGCGCGCGATGCCGCACTTCTCGCGCGCGATGGCCGCGCGCGTGCGGCCCAGAAAGCGCTGATGATCCAGACCGATGGAGGTGATCACCGCCACGTCCGCGTCGACCGCATTCACCGCGTCCAGCCGCCCGCCCATGCCGACCTCCAGGATCAGCCAGTCCGGCGACGCGCGCGATGCCAGCACCAGTGCGGCCAGGGTGACGTGCTCGAACCAGGTCAGCGCGATCTCGCCGCGCGCCCGTTCGACTGCGCACAGGGCGTCGGCGATCCGGTCGTCGTCGCCGGGCACGCCGTTGAAGCGGAAGCGTTCGCCGAAGGCAACCAGGTGCGGCGAAGTGAACGCCAGCGTCGTGGTGCCGGCGCGCGCCGCGATGGCCTCTAGGAATGCAACCGTGGAGCCCTTGCCGTTGGTGCCGGCGATGCTGATGATCCGGGTTGCGCCGAATTGCAGCGACAGCCGGGCCAGCACCTGGCGCACGCGATCCAGCCCCAGCTCGATCCCGGACTGGGGCGCGCGCCGCTCGATATGCTGCAGCATCCCGGCCAGGCTGGCGGGCAGGTCGGTCATGGGGTCGGGGACAACTCGCAGGTCGGGGCGCCGTCCCCGACCGAAAGGCGCTTACCCGACGCCACGAACCCCGACATCGGATCGGCCACGCCGGGCCGACCTACGCGGAATCGGGCTGCGTGGATGCCGCGGTTCGGGTTCAATCGTTGCCGTGCTCGCCGTGGTTTCGGTCACTTTGGCCGGTCGATTCAGGTTCGGCCGAATCCCCGTTCAAGTCCTCCGCCGGCTCGACCGGGCCCTCGCGCGGCGGACCGTACCCGTGTCCGCCCAGCAGCAGCGAGAACAGCTGATGAATCTTCTGGCGCATCTCGCGCCGATCCACGATCAGGTCGATGGCGCCCTTTTCGAGCAGAAATTCCGCGCGCTGGAAACCCTCGGGCAACTGCTCGCGCACCGTCTGCTCGATCACGCGCGGCCCGGCGAAACCGATCAGCGCATCGGGTTCGGCGATATTGATGTCGCCCAGCATGCCCAGGCTGGCCGAAACCCCGCCGGTGGTGGGATGGCCCAGGACCGAGATGTAAGGCAGACCGGCCTCGGTCAACCGCGCCAGTCCAGCCGAGGTCCGGGCCATCTGCATCAGCGAAAACAGGCCTTCCTGCATGCGCGCCCCGCCGGAGGCCGAAAAGCACACCAGCGGCACACGATTGGCCAGCGCGGCATCCACGCCGGCCATGAATTTCTCGCCGACCACCGAACCCATGGAACCACCCATGAACTTGAAATCGAACGCGCAGGCGACCAGCGGCAGTTCCAGCACGCTTCCGCGCATCACCACCATCGCGTCGTTCTCGCCGGTGGCCTTCTGGGCCGCCGAGAGGCGATCGCGATAACGCTTGCTGTCGCGAAATTTCAACGGGTCGGCGGGTCGGAAACCGGCGCCCAGTTCCTCGCGGCCCTCGGCATCGAGAAACGCGTCCAGACGGGCGCGCCCGGTCAGCGACATGTGATGGTCGCACTTGGGGCACACCTGCAGCGAGCGCTCCAGTTCCGGCCGGTACAGCACTGCTTCGCACTGCCTGCACTTGGTCCACAGACCGTCGGGCACCTTGCGCGTCTTGCCGCCTTCGGTGCGGATGCGCGACGGCATGAGCTTCTGGAACCAGGTCATGCCTGCGCCTCCGCGGCCACGGCATTGCCGCAGCGGTCCAGCGCGGCGCGGATGCCGCCGATGTATTCGGCCACGATCTCGACGGCGGCGGTCGAGGTTTGGGCCTCGTCGAGCTGGCTGACCAGCGCCGAACCGATCACGACCGCATCGGCCACCGCCGCGACCGCCTCGGCCTGCGCCGGCGTGGAGATTCCGAAACCGACCGCCACCGGCACGTCCGAGCGCGCCCGTATGGACCCGATTGCCGGGGCCAGCGCACCGGCGTCAAGCGCTGCCGAGCCGGTCACGCCCTTGAGCGAGACGTAATAGATGAAGCCGCCGGCCAGCGGCGCCATGCGCTCGACGCGCGCCTCGGTAGTGGTCGGAGCGACCAGGAAGATCTGGTGCAATTCGTGTTCGGCGAACGCGCGCCGGGTCTCGGCCGCTTCGTCCGCCGGACAATCGACGATCAGCAGACCGTCGACCCCGGCGGCCGCGGCGCGGCGGGAAAAGTTCTCCAGCCCGCATCGCTCCACCGGGTTCATGTAACCCATCAGGATCACCGGCGTCTCGCTGTCGCGTGTGCGGAACGCCGCGACCTGGGCAAACACCTTGTCCAGCGTCATGCCCTGCTCGAGCGCCGCGGCGCAGGCATTCTGGATGACCGGCCCGTCGGCCATCACGTCGGAAAACGGAATGCCCAGCTCGAGCAGGTCGGCCCCGTTGGCCACCAGCGCATGCATGATTTCCACCGTCCATTCGGGGTTCGGATGACCGGCCGTCACATAGGGAATCAAGCCCTTGCGGCCGTGTTCGGCGAGCGCGGCGAAGCGCCGGTCGATTCTGTTGCTGAAACGAGTCAAATGCTGATGCCCTCCAGGTCGGCCACGGTATGGATATCCTTGTCGCCGCGCCCCGACATGTTGACCAGCACGACCTGGTCGGGCGCCATGCGGCTGGCCTGCTTGATGCCCCAGGCGACGGCATGCGCGCTTTCCAGCGCCGGCATGATGCCTTCGGAGCGGGTGCACAGGTGGAACGCTTCCAGCGCTTCGTCATCGGTCACGCCCACGTATCGGGCGCGCAGCGAATCCTTCAGCCACGCGTGTTCCGGACCCACGCCGGGGTAGTCCAGCCCGGCCGAAACCGAGTGCGTATGGCGGATCTGTCCGGCGTCGTCGTCGAGCAGGTAGGTGCGCGAGCCGTGCAGCACGCCGACCCGGCCGGCGCACAGGCTGGCGGCATGCTCGAGCCCGGAAAGCCCGCGCCCGGCGGCCTCGACGCCGTACATCGCGACGTCCTTGTCGTCGATGAACGGGTAGAACAGGCCCATGGCGTTGGAACCGCCGCCGACGCAGGCGACGAGCGCCTCGGGCAGCTTGCCGTATTCTTCCACGCACTGGGCTCGCGCCTCGCGGCCGACCACCGCGTTGAAGTCGCGCACCAGCGCCGGGTAAGGATGCGGCCCGGCCACGGTGCCCAGGATGTAGAAGGTGTCGTCGACGTTGGTCACCCAGTCGCGCATGGCCTCGTTGAGCGCATCCTTGAGCGTTCGCGCGCCGGACTCGACGCTGATCACTTCCGCGCCCAGCAGCTTCATGCGAAACACGTTGATCGCCTGGCGCTTGATGTCGTCGGCGCCCATGTAGACCACGCATTCCATGCCCAGCCGGGCCGCGACGGTGGCAGAGGCCACGCCGTGCTGACCGGCGCCGGTCTCGGCGATCACGCGCTTCTTGCCCATGGCGCGCGCCAGCAGCGCCTGGCCGACGGTGTTGTTGATCTTGTGCGCGCCGGTATGGTTGAGGTCTTCGCGCTTGAACACGATTTTCGCGCCGCCGGCGTGGGCGGTCAGGCGCTCGGCCAGGTACAGCGGCGAGGGTCGGCCCACGAAATGCGCCAGGTCGCTGTCCAGTTCGGCCTGGAAATCGGCGTCGTCGCGATATTTCCGCCAGGCGGCCTCGAGCTCCTCCAACGCCGCCATCAGCGTCTCGGAAACAAAGCGTCCGCCGAACGCGCCGAAATGCCCGCTGGCATCCGGCAGGGCCTGGCGCGGGTCGGCAGACGACACGGTTCGCTTCTCAGCCACTTCAACCATTTTGAATTCTCTCCATGAACCGCCGCATGAGCGCGGCATCCTTGATTCCCGGCGCACTTTCGATGCCCGACGAAACGTCGACCGCCGGCGGCGCCATCAGCGACAGCGCGGACCCGACGTTGTCCGGATGCAGCCCGCCGGCCAGGATCCAGGGGCGATCGGGCAGCACCGCGTTTTCCCAGTCGAACGTTTCGCCGGAGCCGCCCATGCCGCCGGCGGCATGCGCATCCAGCAGCAGGGCCTGTGCCCCGGACCAGTGATGATACTGCACGTGCCCCGGTGAAGCCATTGGCAAGGCCTTGATCCAGGGCATTTTGAAAGCGTCGCAATACGCCGGCGTCTCGTTGCCGTGGAACTGCAGCCAGTTCAGCGGCACCCGCTCGACGACCGAGCGCACCCGGTCTTCCGGCGCGTCCATGAACAGGCCCACGACCCCGACCAGCGGCGGCAGCGCGCTGCAGATCTCGGCGGCCCGCTCGCGGGTCACGCAGCGCGGCGAACCTTCTACGAATACCAGGCCGATGGCGCTGGCGCCCAGCGAGGCAGCCAGCAGCGCGTCCTCGACCCGGGTAATGCCGCAGAACTTGACTCGAACCGGTGTCTTCATCAACTCAGATTCCATCCGCGCGGGAACGCGCTCGTCTCGAAGGCAGGCAGCTCCGGATAGTCCGGATACTCGACGCCGACGAAATACAGGCCGTCGGCGGTCGCCGTGACGCCGGCCACGGACCGCCTGCGCCGGGCCAGCACGTCGGCAACCCATTCGGACGGTCGCTTGCCGGCCCCGACTTCGATCAGCGTACCGGCGATGTTGCGCACCATATGGTACAGAAACGCGTTGGCCGTGACTTCAATGACCACTTCGTTGTCGACGCGTTCAACGCGAATGGCGCGCAGCGTCCGGACCGCGTGCTTCGCCTGGCAGCCCGGCGCGCGAAAACTGGAAAAATCGTGTTCGCCCAGCAGGTGCTGGGCGGCCTCGTGCATGCGGGCGGCATCCAGCATCCGGCGCTCCCAGGAAATCCTGCCGGCCAGCAGCCCCGGACGCGTCCACCGGTTGAGGATCCTGTAGCGGTAGGTTCGCGCCCGCGCGCTGAACCTGGCGTGAAAGCCGGGCCGGGCGTGGCGCGCCCAGAGCACGCTGGCGCCGGCCGGGAGATGGCTGTTGCAGCCCAGCACCCAGGCGCGCTCGCTGCGCTCGGCCGGTGTGTCGAAATGCACGACCTGGCAGAGTGCGTGCACCCCGGTGTCGGTTCGGCCCGAGCAGTGAATGGTGACCGGGTCATCGGCGACCCGACCGGCGGCCCGTTCCAGCTCCTCCTGGACGGTGGGTTTCTGGCGTTGCCGCTGGAACCCGAAGAAGCGACTGCCGTCGTACTCGAGTCCGAGCACGACCCTGGTTTTCGGTCCGGCGTCATTCACTGCGCTCGCCCCGCCAACGGCCGATCGTGCTGCAGGTGAAACGGGTTGGCGGGGTCAGTCTTCGCGCCCGTCACCGGCCTCGTCGAGAAGCTTGCGCGCCTCCTGCTGCTGGGATTCATTCCCCTCGCGCGCGACCTCTTCGAGCAGCGTGCGGGCCGAATCGGTGCTGTTCCAGGAAAGATACGCCTTGGCCAGATCCAGCTTGACGTCGATGTCGTCGTCGCTCTGGGCAAAGATATCGTCCTCGGCATCGCCGGCCGCATCGGCATCCGCGGTTGACGGTTCGCCCGAGGCGGTCTGCGACACTTCGCCCGCTCCGGCGAGATCTTCGCCGTCATCCCAGTCAAGCGTCAGGTCGTCGAAATCCTCGGCGCCCTCGCGGTCGACGGCCTCCGAATCTTCCCCGGAAAGGCCGGCGGGTTCGGTTTCGCCCCACTCGTCGAAATCGATCGGCGCATCGTCCTCGGCCGCCACTGGCGTCTCGCTCGCACGTTCGCGCGCGGCGTCGTCATCGTCGGCCATGCCTTCGCGCGGCCGATCGGGGTCATCGCCCAGCAACGGTGCGTCCGGCACCGACTTTTCCGGATCTTCTTCGCCGATCCAGTCGGCTTCGTCGGACTGGTCCAGATCCGCGTCCAGACGCGACATCAGGTCGTCGACCTCGGATTCCTCGTCGATCTCGGATGCCGGCTCCAAGCGACCGGGTTCATCCGAATCGGGCACCCAGTCGCTGCTGCCCTTGACCAGCGGGTGGCCGGGCACGACCCGACCCGCCAGTTCCAGCGCTTCGCGCCACTCGGGCTCTTCGCCGGACTCGACGTGCTCGAACATCTTTTCCAGCGCCTCGCCGAACCGGGCTTCATTGCCGGCCGTGGCCAGCGAATGCAGCAGGCCCAGGTGGGCCGCCAGGTCGGTCGGCCGCGCTTCGACCCGGGCGCGCGCGCGATCGGCCGGCGTTTCGGCGGCGCCTGCAGGCTGCGCCGGCGTGTCGGCCGGTCGCGCCATGGGCCCCGGCGTTTCCGGTTCCGGAGCCGCGCGGCGACGCAGGGCAATCCGGACCACGGCCAGCAGCACCAAAAGCAACACCAACCCGACGAACAGCATCAACATCGGGTTGCTCAACAGGCCGCCGGAGCGCTCGATCCGGGTCACGGCCCGCTCGGGCGCAACCTGCGCGCTGGATTCGCCATCCGATTCCGACACGTCAACCTCGGGCGTTGCGCCGGCCGAAGAATCATCGGCCCCGGACGCAGCACCCGAAGCCTCGGCAGGTTGCGTATCGGCGCCACCCGAAGCTGCGACGGATTCCTCGAGATATTCATCCAGGCGCTCGGATACCCGGGCCCTGAGCGATGGATCGGCGTTTTCGCGGGTGGCCTCGCGTGCGGCACGCAGCGTCTCCTGCAGCCCGGCCAGGTCGGCGTCCCGAAGCCCCAGACTGCCGGGATTGTCGCGCGCCAGGGATTCGAGTTCCTCGACGCGCGACTGGAATTCCTCGGCTTCCTGGCGGGCGGCATACAGCTCTTCTTCCGCGCGCGCCAGCCGCTGCCGCAGATCGGCGATTTCGGATGCATCCTGGTCGGACAGCCCGCTGCCCGCTTCCTCTTCGCCCGGCGGCACCAGCGACAGGCGGTGATCGACCGAGTCGTCACCGCCATCGGTATCGGTATCGGTATCCGTTTCGTCCGCCACGGACGGGCGTGAGGCAGCATCCGACGGGGCGTCGTCCGCCGCACCGGAAGCCGCTTCGTCGGCCGCGCCCGAAGCCCCGTCACGACCGGCCGCGGACACCACCGGCGCGTCGCCTGTTGCACGGCGTTGAAACGCACGATTCTGGGCCGCGACCTCGGCCGCCGCCGCGGCGGCGTCGAGCGACATGGCCTGCTCGGCGTCGGGAATGCGCAGCTCGGCCCCACGCAGCAGCTGGTTGATGTTCCGATCGCGAAAAGCGCGCGGATTCAGTTCGACGATGGCGATCATCATCTGGTTCATCGTCACCTCGCCGGACGGCAGATTCGCGCGCGCGATCGACCAGAGCGTTTCCCCTGAATCGACCGGACCGTAGCTGCCGGCGCCGCTGCTGGCCGCGGCCGCAGGGCGGGCCTGTGCCGCCGTATCCTGAGAACGTGCCGGTGGACGGGAAGACTGCGCGGCGCGATCGGTCTCGGCCTCGGTGGAGGCCGAATCGGCAGATTGCGCTGGGGCCGGCGCGGGCGCTTCGACGGCGACGGTGGCCGGGTCGAGAAAAAGTGTGTATTCACGCAGTACGCGGCCGGTGGACCAGCGGGCATCGATCAGCAGCTGAACGACCGGGTCGGTGACCACGCGGTCGGAAGTGACCCGAACGACCGGCGGCGAAACGCTGCGATCGACGCGCACCTCGAGATTCAGGCCCAGGGAATCGCTCATCAACCCCAGCCGCTCGTAATCGGCCGGCGAAGCCGGTGCGACGGTCAGCGAATCGAGGTTGTCCTCGTCCGCGTCCAGCAGCCGCATGCGCACATCGAGCGGCTGGTTCAGGAAAGACTCGACGCGCGCCTCGCCCAGGCCCAGCGCTTGCGCACCGAGGGGCACCATGAGGGCAACGGCAATCAGTACCCACTCGCTCCAGTTTCGCTGCGCCCGACTCATCAGATCCGACCCCCGCATGCTTTTACAAAATTTTCATGGAGTATAGCAAGCAGCAACCTCCGGAAACAATCGCCGAAGCGCGGTCCCTTCTCACCCCGGCCCGGCCGCGCGCCGGGCGGCCAGGAACTCGCCGATCTGGACGGCGTTGAGCGCCGCACCCTTGCGCAGATTGTCCGATACCACCCACAGATCCAGGCCGTTTTCATGCGTCATATCGCGCCGGATGCGACCGACCAGCACCTCGTCGCGGCCGGAGGCGTCGACCAGCGGCATCGGATCGCGCTCGCCCTCGATCACGCGCACGCCGTCGGCGCGCTCGAGCAGTCCGCGCACCTCGTCGAGCTCGAAGGGTTGTTCGGTTTCCAGGTGCACCGCTTCGCTATGGCCGTAGAACACCGGCACCCGCACCGCCGTGGCGTTGACGCCGATTCGGTCATCGCCGAGGATCTTGCGCGTCTCGAAGTGCATCTTGAGTTCTTCGCGGGTATATCCGCCGGGTTCCATGGCATCGATTCGCGGGATCACGTTGAACGCGATCGGCGCACTGAGCACTTCCACGGTCGGGTCGCGGAAGTTGAGCTTGTCGGCGGTCTGGCGGCCCAGCTCGTCCATCGCCCTGCGCCCGGCGCCGGAGACCGCCTGGTAGGTCGCGACGTTGATCCGCGTGACGCCGAAGCGGCGATGAATCGGGGCGACGGCCAGCAGCATCTGAATGGTCGAACAGTTGGGATTGGCGATGATGCCGCCGGACATGCCGGGCCCGAAGCCTGCGGCGATCACGTTGCGGTTGACCTCGGGCACCACCAGCGGGACATCGTCGTGCATGCGGAAATGCGAGGTATTGTCGATTACCGTTGCCCCGGCGGCCGCGGCGCGCGGCGCGTGCGCGGCCGAAACCGAACCACCGGCCGAGAAGAACGCGAAGTCGATCCCGGCAAAGTCGAAATCCGC
Source organism: Wenzhouxiangellaceae bacterium (assembly GCA_041685925.1). Taxonomy (GTDB): domain Bacteria; phylum Pseudomonadota; class Gammaproteobacteria; order Xanthomonadales; family Wenzhouxiangellaceae. The sequence goes on from JAWLEW010000018.1 coordinate 45,723, forward strand.
CAGGTCGGTCACGGTCAGCGAGCGCTTGCCGAAGCGCACCTGCTGCCCGGCCGAACGCGCGCTGGCCAGCACCATCAGCCGTCCCACCGGGAAATTGCGCTCGGCAAGCAGCTCGAGCAAGACCTCGCCCACCGCACCGGTCGCGCCGACCACGGCAACGTCGAATTTTCGTTCAGCGGGCTGGGACATGGGACAAGGGTCGCCGGTGCGTTGCGCGATGATGATAGCGGGAATCGGTGGTCGGTGGTCAGGGGTCAG
>JAWLEW010000018.1:46080-52419 GCA_041685925.1 Wenzhouxiangellaceae bacterium
ACCGACTACCGACTACCGGCCCCCGACCCCCGACTCATTCGATCCTCGGCGTCTGCGCCGGGACGTCGCCGCACTGGGCCCGGTGCAGCAGGTAGTGATCCAGCAGCACCAGCGCCAGCATCGCCTCGACGATGGGCACGGCGCGGATGCCGACGCACGGGTCGTGGCGCCCGGTGGTCACGATCTCGGCCGGATTGCCGTCGACGTCCACCGTGCGGCCCGGCAGGCGCAGGCTGGAGGTCGGCTTGAACGCCACGGCGACGGTTACCGGCTGGCCCGACGAGATGCCGCCCAGCACGCCGCCGGCCTGGTTGCCCAGGAAACCGTCCGGCGTCATTTCGTCGCGATGCTCGGTGCCCTTCTGCGCCACGCTGTCGAAACCGGCGCCGATTTCCACGCCCTTGACCGCGTTGATGCTCATCATGGCCGCGGCCAGGTCGGCGTCGAGCTTGGCATACACCGGCGCCCCCCAGCCCGGCGGCACGCCGCTGGCGCTGGCACGCACCAGCGCGCCGACCGAATCGCCTTCCTTGCGCAGCGCGTCCATGTAGTCTTCCAGCGCCGAAACCCGCGCCGGGTCCGGACAGAAAAACGGATTGTCGTCGATCGATTCGGGCACGAAATTCGCATCGCATTCCAGTTCGCCGAGCCGGCCCAGCCAGCCGGTGATGCGGATCCCGAATTTTTCGCCCAGGTACCTGGCGGCCAGCGCGCCGGCGGCCACCCGCATCGCGGTCTCGCGCGCCGACGACCGTCCGCCTCCGCGCCAGTCGCGCAGGCCGTACTTGTGATGGTAGGTGTAGTCGGCGTGACCGGGTCGGAACTGCGCCGCGATCCGAGTGTAGTCCTTCGATCTGGCGTCGGTGTTGTAGACCACCAGCGCGATCGGCGTGCCGGTGGTCACCCCGTCGAACACGCCCGACAGGATCTGCACGTCTTCTCGCTCGCGCCGCTGCGAGGTATGCCGCGACCGGCCGGTGGCTCGGCGCAGCAAAGACGCGCGGATCTCCTCGGGCGTGATCGCCACGCCCGGCGGAAAGCCGTCGATCACGCAACCGATCGCCGGGCCATGACTCTCGCCGAAGGTCGTGATGTTGAGCAGCCTGCCGAATCTATTGAAGCTCATTGATTATCTCTGCCTGGTGAAAAAGCGTAACCACAGATTACGCAGACTTACGCAGATTAAACGAAACCCCGGAAAGGCTTTGAGACATTCCGAATGCCGCCCCCGATTCTCCCGCGCCTCTTTGACCTTTTCGTGCATATCGAAACGACGACCGATCCCGGTTTTCCAGCCAACGTCCAGGGCCTCGTGTCTCAGCGCGAAGCATCGAATAAAGATCCCCGAATTGATTATCTGCGGAAATCTGCGCAATCTGCGGTTTCATGTTTTCCTGTTTCATTCACTTGATCCGGCATCCGATCGCCACTGCAGGCAGGCGGCGCGATCCAGCAGGACCACGCCCTCGCCGCCGTGCTCGAATTCAAGCCAGATCGACTCGACCGCGCCCAGCAGCGCCTCGGTTGCCGGCTGGGCTTCCCCGACTTCGAGCAACAGGAATCCCGACGGGTTCAGGTGCTCCGGCGCACCGGCCAGCAGCCGGCGCACGATGTCCAGGCCGTCTTGACCGGCGTGCAGCGCCAGCGCCGGCTCGTGCCGGTATTCTTCGGGCAGCTGCGCCATCGAAGCGGCGGGCACGTACGGCGGATTGGACACGATCAGGTCGTAGCGTGATCGATCTTCGCCGTCGGCCCCGAGTCCGGCATACACGTCGGATTCGATCAGGCGCACGCGGTCGGACAATCCCAGGCGGGCCACGTTTCTTTCGGCGATTGCAAGCGCGGCCGGACTGACGTCCGCCGCGTCGACACGCAGTTCCGGCCAGTGCCAGGCCAGCGCCGCGGCGATGCAACCCGAACCGGTACCCACGTCCAGCACATGCAGCGGGCGGTCCAGGTCCAGCCACGGCAGAAGACCGCCGGCAGCCAGTTCGGCCAACGGCGACCGCGGCACGAGCGTGTTCTCGTCGACCCGAAAGCGAAGCCCGGCGAACCAGGCCTCGCCGATCAGGTAGGCAAGCGGCTTGCGGGTGTCGATGCGCTCGCGCAGCAGCCGGTCCAGGCGGTCGGCCTGCTCCGGCCGCGGCGCTGCGGCCAGCATTGCGTCGTCGAAGTCCGGCGGCAGGTCCAGCACGTGCGAAATCATCCAGCAGGCTTCGTCGAATGGCGTGGCGGTGCCGTGGCCGAAGAAAAGGTCGGCGCGCTGCATCGACTCGGCAGCCTGTTGCGCCCATTGCCGAAGCGTCTGCACGCCCGCATTTAACCCTTCCCGCTTCATCGGCCGAAGTATAGAGCATTGATATAATCCGCCCCATGAAAACCAACCCGAATCGGATCATCCCGCGCCTGCCCGCGCGCCATGCCGGCCGGGCGCTCGTGATCGCCCTGGCCGCGCTGGCGGCGATGCTGGGCGCGCTGATCGTCGCACGCGGCCTGCTCGAGGAGTCGGTGGAGCTCAAGGCGGCCTCCATCTACCCGGAAGCGCGCGAGATCCAGCCGTTCGAGCTCGTCGGCGCCGACGGCGAAGCCTTTACCGAGCGCGACCTCCGGGGCCGGCTTACGCTGCTGTTCTTCGGCTTTACCAACTGTCCCGACATCTGTCCCGACACGCTGGGCGTGCTGGCCGAATCCATGGACAAGCTCGAGGCCATGCGCGTGGAGGAAAAGCCCGAAGTCGTCTTCATCTCGGTCGACCCGCAGCGCGACGCCGGTACGACCATGCAGGAATACGTCAACTACTTCGACCCGGCGTTCAGGGCCGTCACCGGCGACGACGAGGCGCTGGGCGCCATCACCGGCCAGGTCGGCGCGATGTTCGTGCGCCACAGCCCCGACGAGAGCGGCTACTACGCCGTGGATCATTCCGGCATGATCGTGATGATCGACGACCAGGGCCGAATGATCGGCCGCTTTCCGCCGGCCAGCAGCGCCGACGACATCGCCGCGGACCTGTTCGCGCTGGCCCGCGCGCGTGGCTGAGCGCGGCGCGACGGCGGCCCGGCTGAAAACCTGGCCGCAATACCTGCTGCCGCAGCACGGGCTGACCCGGGTGGCGAATGCGGCGTCGAACAGCCGCTGGCTGGCGCGCCCGCTGATCTCCACCTTCAGCCGGCTCTACCCGGTCCGCCTGGACGAGTGCCAGGCCCCGGCGGGCGGATTCGACCGTTTCGATGCATTTTTCACCCGCCACCTCAAGCCGGGCGTGCGAACGTTCCCGGACGATCCCGACGCCTTTGCCAGCCCGTGCGACGGCACCATCAGCCGAATCGGAACGATCGAGCGCGGCACCATCATTCAGGCCAAGGGACGCCGGTTCTCGGTCGAGGCGCTGCTGGGCGTTCCGGAATGGGCCGACGCATTCGGCGCGGGCCGCTTCGCGACCATTTACCTGGCCCCGCACGATTACCACCGGGTGCACATGCCGATCGCCGGCTCGCTGGTCGGCGACGCCCGCATCCCCGGCCGCCTGTTCAGCGTCTCGCAGACCACCAGCCAGGCCGTGGACCGCCTGTATGCGCGCAACGAACGCATGACCGCGCTGTTCGAAACGCGCCAGGGTCCTGTCGCGGTCGTCATGGTCGCGGCGATGCTGGTCGCCGGCATCGAGACCGCCTGGGACCATGCCGACGATCGGCGGCCGGGCCGATCGATCCGCAAACGCGCCTTCGACCCGCCGGTGAACCTGGCGCGCGGCGAGGAACTCGGCTGCTTTCACTGGGGTTCGACCGTGATCGTGCTGACCGGCAGCGACGCCGTGCCCTGGTCCGAAGACCTGGGACCCGGGCAGCGCATTCGCCTGGGTGCGAAACTGTCGCGGTGACGGCCCGAAACTTGTTTCAATTCCTGCAGTCGATCATGGTCATGAAGATATTCATACTGTTCGCACTGGCCCTGGTGCCGGTCCTGTCCGCGGCCCAGGAAGAGCCGCACTGGCTTGCCGAGCGCGCCGAGTCCGCCGACATCGTGGCCCTGGCCCAGCTCGACCGCATCGATTACGAGTACGAACGCGACTTCCCGGTGGAAGGCGAAGCCTGGCTGCGACCGCTGATCAGCTACAAGTCGCGCGCGCCGCTGACCGGGGTACTCATCGTTCGCGAGCAGGGGCTCAGCGACAATGAATGCTATTTCCCGCGCATGGCGCCGTGGGACGAGCGCCCGCGCTACCTGGTGTTTCTGCAGCAAAACCCCGAAAACAAGGCGCTCAAGGGTCATCCGGACGGGTGCGCGATCGAGATCCTGGTGGAAACCGACGGCAGCTATGCCGCGCGTTGGCCGCAGCCGGCCTTCGGCGGCGAACACGGGCGCGGCGACGAGCGGTTGCAGTCGCTGGTCGAGGAAATGACCTTCCAGGGTCCGATGGCGCGCATCGACGCCAGCGACATGCTCGCCCACCAGCGCCGGGAACGCGCCGAACGCGATTTCATGCGGCTGGAGAACAGCACGCTGATCCCGACCCGGGGCATCGAACTGTCGTCCCTGCGGCGGCTGATGCAGCCGGGGCTGGAGACCGAGGAAGCCGATGCGCAGGAGCGCGAGCGACTGGAGCAGCTGCGCGAACGCATGCTCGAATCGGGCGGCGGTGCCGACGGCTGATATCAGCGGTTCATGTTCGATTGAACCCGGCTTCATTGCCCGAGGCGAAGCTGTCTCGCTCGACTGATGCGGTTGCACGTTTGGCGCGTGCGGGGGCGCCTTTCTGACTTCAGCCTCAACTGCAGATCCCTTGGTTTCAACTACAAAGCCAACGTCAAAGGCGTTTCGCCTTTGACGTTGAAGTTGCCTTCGAATTTGAAGTCAAGTTTGAAATTGAAACCCGACAATCACCGCACAACCCGGTAACAGGGCTCGTAGGGCTTGTCGCCGGGCAGCTTCATCCGGTGCTGGCGAACGAAACGGTCCAGCAACCGATCCAGCTTGTCCATCAGGTCGGGTTCGCCGCGAATCTCGAACGGGCCGTGCTCGCGAATGCGCCGGATGCCGTCGGCCTTGACGTTGCCCGAGACAATCGCCGAAAACACGCGCCTGAGATTGGCCGCCAGTTCGTGGCCGGGCAGGTCACGCGAAACCGGCGTCGCGACCACCGCTTCGTGGGTGGGATCGAACGGCTGCTGAAAATGCGGGTCGACCTGCAGCTGCCAGTTGAAGTAAAAAGCGTCCTTGGTTTCGATCCGGTAGTCTCGCACGGCCTTCAGGCCGGTCTTCATTTCGACCGCCACCGCTTCGGGATCGTCGATGATGATCTTGTAGCGCGAAGCGGCGTCATCCCCCAGCGCAGCCCGCACGAACTGGTCGATCTCCTCGAAATAATCGGCCGCGAAAGCCGGGCCGGTAAAGATCAGGGGAAATGGCATGTCACGATTGCCCGGGTTGAGCAGGACGCCCAGCAGGAACAGGATTTCCTCGGCCGTACCGGCCCCGCCGGGAAACACCACGATGCCGTGGCCCAGCCGCACGAAGGCTTCAAGACGCTTCTCGATGTCCGGCAGGATGACCAGTTCGTTGACGATGGGGTTGGGCGATTCGGCCGCGATGATGCCCGGCTCGGTAATCCCGACATAGCGCCCCGGCAGAGTACGCTGCTTGGCGTGGCCGATCGTCGCGCCCTTCATCGGCCCCTTCATCGCGCCGGGCCCGCAACCGGTGCCGATGTTGCAGCCCCGCAACCCCAGTTGGTATCCAACTTCCTTGGAGTAGTCGTACTCGTGATCGGGAATCGAGTGTCCGCCCCAGCAGATCACCAGGTTCGGGTCGCTGCCGGCGTCGAGCAGCCGGCCGTTGCGCAGGATCTCGAACACCGTGTTGCTGATGCCCTCCGATGAATCCTGCTCGAAGTACGGGTTGGGCCGGATCTCGGTGTGGAAATAGACGATATCCCGAACCACTGCCGAAAGCAGCTCGCGGATGCCGTGGATGATCTCGCCGTCGACGAACGAACATCCCGGCGCGTGCTCGAGCTCCAGCCGAATTCCGCGGTTGACCTGGTTGACCCGGATCTGGAAGTCGCGGTAGCGCTGCAGCATGGCCTCGGCATCGTCGCCGGCTTCACCGCTGTTGAGCACCGCCAGCGCGCAGCGCCGGAGCAGATCGCCGACTTCCTCGGTGGCATCGGACAGGCGCTTGACTTCCTCGCGCGAAAGAACGTTCAGACTGCCGGCCGGGTAGACGCGGGTCGAGTGCGTCGAAGGGCGCGCGTTGGAACGGGTTTCAGCTTGATCCATTGATATTCTTTTGTTTTGTGTTTTGGTTGTTTCGTCGCTTCGTCGCTTCGTCGCTTCGTCG
>JAWLEW010000062.1:0-8042 GCA_041685925.1 Wenzhouxiangellaceae bacterium
AGTTTCCTGCGAACGATCAGCTGCGCGCGTGGGCGCCCATGCCGGCCGGTTCGCGATGGCCCAGCATCCGCTGGACGAGCCGGGTCAGGTCGTCGCCGACCAGGTACAGCGTCGGGATGAGCGCAAGCGTGATCAGCGTGGCGAACACGATGCCGAAGGCCAGCGAGGCGGCCATGGGCACGACCAGCTGCGCCTGCAGGCTGGTTTCGAAGAACACGATGGGCGCCAGGCCGAGAAAGGTGGTCGCCGAGGTCAGGATGATCGGCCGGAAACGGGCCTTGGCGCCTTTCAGGGCGGCCTCGATCTGCGACTCGCCGTTCTTGCGGTGATGGTTGACGAAATCGACCAGGATCAGGCTGTCGTTGACCACGACGCCGGCCAGGGCGATGATGCCGAACATGCTCAGCAGGCTGACCGGAATGCCGAGTAGCCAGTGGCCGAATACCGCGCCGATGGTGCCGAATGGAATCACCGACATGATCAGCAGCGGCTGCAGGTAGGAGCGCAGCGGAATCGCGATCAGGGCGTAAATCAGGAACATTGCGAAGATGGTGCCGGCGATCAGTTCCTCGGACAACTCGCGGGTATCGCGGGTCTGACCGGAAAGACGGTAGTCCACGCCGGAATGGCCGTCGACGATTGCGGGCAGGATCTTGTTGGTCAGTTCGCGCGTGATCTCGCCCGGCTCGGCGACGTCCTTGTCGATGCGGGCCGTGATGCTGATCGACCGTTCGCGGTTGTAGCGGCGAATCGTCGACGGGCTGGAGCCCATTTCAAGATCGGCGACGGCGTTGAACGGCACTTCCTGGCCGTCCGGCGTGCGAATCCGCATATCTTCGAGATAGCCCTGCGAGGTGCGCTGCTCGCGCGGATAGCGCACCATGACGCGCACGTCGTCCTGGCCGCGCTGGATGCGCTGGACTTCTTCGCCGAAGAATGCCTGGCGGATCTGGCGCGCCAGGTCCTGCTGATTGAGTCCCAGCACCTCGGCCTCGGGCTTGATCCGGATCTGCAGTTCGCGGATGCCGCCGTCGAAACTGTTGCGTACGTCGAAGGTGCCCTGGAAATTGCGGACCGCCTTTTCCAGCTCGTCGGCCGCCGATTCCAGTTGGGCCAGGTTGCGCCCGACCAGCTGGAAGGACAGGTCGGGGCCTTCGCCGCCCGGGCCGCCGGCGCCGCCGATCCGCAGGCCCCGGGCGCCGGCGATCTGGCCGACCTCCTCGCGCCAGCGACGCTCGATTTCCTTGGTGCCCAGCCGCCGGTCGTCGGTGCGGTGCAGTTCCACCAGCATGCCGCCGGTAGTGTCCGAACCCGACCATGCGAACACGGTGCGGATCACCTCGCCGTCGAGTTCAAAGTCTTCCTGCATCTGTTCATCGACCCGTTCCAGCGACTCGCGCAGGTGATCCATGGCGTTGTGCGTGACGTAGGCCGGGGTGCCGTCGTTCATTTCAAGATCCACGCGCATGAAATCGCCGGCGACGTCGGGAAAGAAGACCACGCGCATGAACGGTCCGGCGATGAAGCCGATCGAAAGCACCAGCACGCCGATGAAGCTTGCCAGCGTGATGTAGCGGTTGCGCAGCAGCACGCCCAGCGACGGCAGATAGAACCGATCGACGAACTTGTGCAGGCCGTCGGCGAACCGCCGCTGGAAGCGAACCAGGCGATTTTCCGTGTTCGCGTCGTACGTCCGGACCTTCATGTGCGCCAGGTGGGCCGGCAGGATCAGCTTGGATTCCACCAGCGACATTGCCAGCGCGATGACGACCACCCAGCCGATGGCGGCGAAGAACTGGCCCGAAACGCCCGATACCAGCAGGATGGGCACAAAGGCCGCGATCGTGGTCAGCACGCCGAACGTGGCCGGGATGGCGACCTTCATGGTGCCGTTGACGACATTTTCGACCGAATGCCCTTTCGCGCGTATTTCCGTGTAGGCCGATTCGCCGATGACGATGGCGTCGTCGACCACGATGCCGAGTACGACCAGGAAGCCGAACAGGCTGATCATGTTGATGGTCACGCCGACCAGCGGCAGCATGAACACCGTGCCGGCGAAGGCCACCAGCAGCCCGACCATCACCCAGAAGGCCAGCTTCAGGCGCAGGAACAGCGTCAGGATCAAAAACACCAGCAGTGCGCCCACGGCCAGGTTCTTGGTCATCATCTCCAGGCGGTCTTTCAGGTAATAGGCGATGTCGGCCCACCAGTCGATGCTGATGCCTTCGGGCAACACCCGCTGTCGTTCCTCGACGAACTCGCGCACCGCCTCGGATGCGGCCAGCGCGTCCTGCTCACCGACGCTCAGGACCCGGATGGCCACGGCCGGCTTGCCGTTGTGCTGCGCGTAGCGTTCGCGTTCGACGAATGAATCCTTGATTTCGGCGATGTCCTTGAGCAGGATCCGCGAGCCGTCCGGATTGGTGCGAATCACGATATCGGCGAAATCGCGACCGACGTAGGCCTGGCCCATGGTGCGCAGCAAAATGTCGCCGCCGGCCGCCTCGATGCGGCCGCCCGGCAGATCCAGCGACGAGGCGCGCACGGCCCGGGCGACTTCGGCCAGCGTCAGGTTGTACTTGCGCAAAGTGTCTTCGTTTACTTCGATGCCGATTTCGTAGGCCCGGTCGCCGACCAGTTCGGCCCGGGTCACCGACGACAGCTGGGTAATCTCGTCGCGCATCTGGCGCGCGACTTCCTTGAGGGTGCGTTCGGGCACGTCGCCGAACACGCTGACCCAGACCACTTCCTGGGTGAAGGTGCTGCGGTCGTAGGTCGGTCGCTCGGTTTCGGCCGGGAAGGTCGAGATCGAATCGACCCGGATCTTGACGTTGTCGAGCACCTCGATGACGTCGTAATCGGGATCCACCTCGATCGTCACCCGGCCGGATCCCTCGCGCGCCGTGGCGATGATTTCACGCACGCCGTCCAGATCCTGGATGGCTTCCTCGATCTTGATCAGGACGCCTTCTTCGACATCGCGCGGCGTGGCGCCGCGATAGGGCACGCTGACGTTGATGTAGTTGGTCTCGATGCGGGGCTGGACTTCCTTGGTGATCGTGATGGCGGTGAATACGCCGCCGATGATCAGGGCCAGCATCAGCAGGTTGGCCGCGACCGAGTTGTGCGCGAACCAGGCAATGATGTTGCCGTACCAGCCGCGGTCGCTCATGGGGCCTCTCCGGCGCCGGCCGGATCGTCGCCTGCGGCCAGTTCGCCCGAAGGCAGGATGCGCAGGCGGGGTTCTTCTTCCGGCTCGGCTTGCCGAACGTTGAGCTTGAGCCCGGGCACCGGCGCCGGAATCGCGGTGGTGATCACGCGGTCGTCGGCGTCGAGTCGACCGCTGACGTAGACCTCGCGCGGCGTTGCGCGCACGATTTCGACTTCGCGGACTTCCAGCTCGTCGTTCTCGTCGGCCAGGTAGACCCGATTGCCCTGGTGGAGCGCCTGGGCCGGAAGCAGCACCAGACCGCTGGCGTCGCGGCCGGGAATTTCGGCTTCGACGAACGTGCCCATCGGCAGTGCCGGCCGCTCGGTGTTCGCCTTCAGGCCATAGGGATCGGTGATCTCGGCGACCAGGTAGGTGAGACGGGTATTCCTGTCGACGACCCCCTCGGTGCGCACCAGCTGCGCCTTCCAGCGGGCGGGCTGGCCTGCAACGGAACCCACCAGCGTCACTTGCCGGTCGATCGTTATGCCGGATTGGGTCATGGGAATGTCGAGAAACGCCAGGTCGGTTTCCGAAACGGGCAGCCGAACCTCGGCCCGGTCGGTGGAAAACGCCGCGCCCAGCGTGGCGCCGCTGTTGACGTACTGGCCGAGATTGGCGTCCCGGTCGCGGATCATGCCGTCGAACGGAAGCGTGATCCTGGTGCGTTCGAGATCCCTGCGCGCACGCTCGACAGCGGCCTCCTGGGCCTGCACGGCGGCCCTGGCGCGCGCGACCTGGGGCAGGCGCAACAACAGGTCGGTGGGTTGTCTGGTGTCGCCGTAGAGCCGGCGGAAGTCCTCGCGCGCGGCATCCGAGCGCGCCTGTTCGTCGGCCAGCGTGGCCTCGGCCGCGGCCAGTTCGGCTTCTGCGGCCAGCAGCGCCGTTTCATAGTCGCTGGGGTCGATGCGCGCCAGCTGCTGGCCCTCGGAGAACACGCCGCCGGCAACGAAGTCTTCCGACATCCAGTCGATCTTGCCGGAGACTTCCGAGACCAGGCTGGTCTCGATGCGCGGCGTGACCGATCCCTGGGCCCGAATGGTGAAGCTGCCCTGCTTGATTTCCGGTTCGACGACGTCGACCAGCAGCGCGGCCTGCGTCGGTTCCTCGCGCTCGGGCTCGTCGCCGGATCGCGCGATCATCACCGCAGCGGTCACGGTAACGGCGAGGATGGCGAAAGGCACTACTATTTTCAGCAGTCTTGACATTTGTGGAAGCGTACGGCCGCTTGAGTGAACATTGCGGCAAATGGTCGCATTTGCAACGCCCTGCGGCCAGTGCCGGAAGGCATGGGCCACAAGTCATGGTTCCGCGCCGGTGGGCCGCGCCACGGTGGTGCCGATGCCGATGCGCTAGAATGCCCAATCTGTTCATGACGTTGCAGTCAACAAATGCATTCCAACCCGGAAAGGCACGGGATCCATATCAAGACCGCCGAAGAGATCGAAGCGATGCGGGTCGCCGGCCGGCAGGCCGGCAGCGTGCTGAAGATGATCGCCGAACACGTCAGGCCCGGCGTGACCACAGGCGAACTGGACGCCATCTGCCACGCCTATATCGTCGACGAGCTCGACGCGGTGCCGGCGCCACTGAACTACCGCGGATTTCCCAAGTCGGTCTGTACCTCGGTCAATCACGTTGTCTGCCATGGAATCCCGGGTGACCGGGTGCTCAAGGACGGCGACATTCTCAACATCGACGTGACCGTCATCCAGGATGGCTGGCACGGCGACACCAGCAAGATGTTCTACGTCGGCGAGCCGTCGATCAAGGCCCGGCGCGTCTGCGACGTCGCCCACCGCGCGATGGTGACCGGTATCGAGATGGTCCGCCCCGGGGTGACGCTGGGCGACATCGGGCATGCCATCCAGAAATACGCCGAGGGACAGCGCTGCTCGGTGGTGCGCGAATACTGCGGCCACGGCATCGGGCGCGGTTTCCACGAGCCGCCGCAGGTGCTGCATTACGGCACGCCGGGCAAGGGCGTGATGCTGGAGCCCGGCATGACGTTCACCATCGAACCGATGGTCAACCTGGGCAAGCCCGCCACGCGCCTGCTGGCCGACGGCTGGACCGTACTGACCAAGGACAGGAGCCTGTCGGCACAGTGGGAGCACACCATGGCCGTCACCGAAGACGGCGTGGACGTGCTGACCCGGTTGCCCGAAGATCCGCTTTGATAGACCGTCTCCTGGCCCCGCCGGCGTCGCGCAACTGCCTGGATCTCAATGAACTCGAGGCGCTGCGGGCCGCACCCGAACGCATGTCCACGGGCCTGGCCGACGCGCGCCGTCATGCCGACGGAGTGCTGGCCGACGCCTTCGCGCGCAGGACCGATATCCGGGACCTGGTCCAGGCACGCGCCTGGGTGATCGAACAGCTCGTGCTCACCGCCTGGCAGGGCACGCTGGGCGAACACTCCGGGCTGGAACTGATCGCTGTCGGCGGATTCGGCCGCGGTGAGCTGCACCCCCATTCCGACGCCGATCTGCTGATTCTCTGTCCCGACGCCGCCGCCCGGCCGGATGCGGCGCTGGAGGATTTCGTGCGCGCGCTGTGGGACGCGGACCTGCATCCCGGCCACGGCGTCAGGACGGTGACCGAGTGCATCGAGCAGGCCGCCGCGGACGTCGGCGTGGCGACCAACCTGATGGAATCGCGCCTGATCGACGGCGACGGGGCATTGTTCACGCAGATGCGCGCGGCCACCGACGCGCCGGCACTGTGGCCGGCCGACGAATTTTTCGCCGCCAAGTCGCTGGAGCAGCAGCAGCGCCACGACCAGTTCGAGGATACCGTCTACAACCTCGAGCCCGACATCAAGAACGGTCCCGGCGGGCTGCGCGACATCCAGATGGTCGCCTGGGTCGCCCAGCGCCATTTCGGCACCTCGACGCTGCACGGGCTGGTCGAAAACGACTTCCTTTCCGAGCGCGAGCACGAGGACCTGGTCGAGGCGCGCAAGCGCCTGTGGGAGATCCGCTGGGCCCTGCACGAGATTTCCGGCCGCGCCGAGGAAAGGCTGCTGTTCGACTACCAGCGCAAGCTGGCCGCCACCTTCGGCTTCGACGCGCCGGACGACAACAGCGCCGTGGAAGCCTTCATGCAGCGCTACTACCGCACGGTGATGCACGTCGAGCGGCTCAACGAACAGATGCTCCAGATCTTCGAGGAAGAGCTCCTGTCCGGCCGCCGGCACCTGCCTTCGGCGACCATAGACGAGAACTTTCACCTGCGCCACGGCTACCTGGAACTGATCGACGAGCAGGCGTTCGTGCGCCAGCCCGACCTGTTGCTGCGACTGTTCCTGGTGCTGGCCGACAACCCCGAGATCCGCGGCGTCCGCGCCTCGACCATCCGGTTGATCCGCGAGCACCTGTACCTGATCGATGCCGAATTCCGCAGCGATCCCGACAATCTCGCGCTGTTTCTGCAACTGCTCAGGCGCGAGTGCCGGGTGTACGCCCAGCTCGAGCGCATGAACCGCTACGGCATTCTCGCCGCGCTTATCCCGGCATTCGCGCGCATCACCGGGCGCATGCAGTTCGACCTGTTCCACGTCTATACCGTCGACCAGCACATCCTGTTCGTGATCCGCAACCTCCGGCGCATCGCGACCGGCCGGAACCCGGAACTGTTTGCCAACGCCATCGAGATTTTCAAGCGCATCGAGCGTCCGGAAGTGCTCTACCTGGCCGCGCTGTTCCACGACATCGCCAAGGGCCGCGGCGGGGACCACTCCGAGCTCGGCGCCGACGATGCGCGCTCGTTCGTCAACGCGCTGGACATGCCGGAAGCCGACCGTGACCTGGTCTGCTGGCTGGTCGAGGACCATCTCCTGATGTCCATGACCGCCCAGCGTCGCGACATTTCCGATCCGGCGGTGGTCGACGAGTTCGCGCGGGCGGTGGTCGACATGCGCCGGCTCGAGCATCTTTTCGTGCTGACCGTGGCCGATATCGCCGCGACCCGGCCCAAGCTCTGGAACTCGTGGAAGGATTCGCTTTTGCGCGAGCTGTTCGTGGCGACCGAGGAGCACTTCCGCGCCGGACCCGACGAGAAGCACGACAAGGCCGAGCTGGCCGGCGAGCTGCGCGACGAGGCCGGGAGCATGCTGGCCGAGGGCGGGTTTGCCCTGGACCGGGTACAGGCCTGCCTGGCGCGCTTGCCGATCGAGGCGATCGTGCGGCTGGATGCCGATCAGCTGGCCTGGAGCGCCGCGCAGGTGCTGGGTGATGGCGGGGTACCCGGGGTGGCCTGCCGCAATCTCGAGCAAAAGGGCATTACCGAGGTGTTCGTCTTCGCCGATGATTTCGACGGATTGTTCGCGCTCACCGCCCGCGAATTCGACCGCATGGAGCTCAACGTGCTGGCCGCGCGCATCGCCACCACCGCCGACGCGCACAGCTGGAATCTTTTCCAGATCATGGACGCCAACGCCCGGGCGCTGAACGACTCGGATACCGCCCGCCTGCAGCGCGCGCTGGTCGAGCAGCTCGGCCAGCGCAACATCCGCCCGCTGCCTGGCCGCCCCATTCCACGCCGACTGCGCCACTTCATGCGCCGATCCGAGATTTCGTTCGCCGCCGGCGGCGGCATGACCCGGCTGGAGATCGCCACGACCGACCGGCCCGGATTGCTCTCGGCGATCGCCGAGAGCCTGCTGGGTGCCGGCATCCGGCTGCACGACGCGCGTATCGCCACGTTCGGTCAGCGCGTCGAAGACGTTTTCGTCATCTCGACGCGGGCCGGTGACGCCCTGGACGAGCAGGCCCGCCAGCGGCTGGAAGTCGAATTGCGCCAGCGGCTGGATCCGTAGACAATGGATGCT
>JAWLEW010000062.1:8142-13697 GCA_041685925.1 Wenzhouxiangellaceae bacterium
ACCGATGAGCATGGATAACGAACAGCTGCATTCCGTGGTCGAGGCCGGCTGGGCCGAACGCGACGAACTCAGGCCCGGCGTGTGTGATCCGGAATTGCGCGAAGCGGTCGACGAGATCCTGGCGCGACTCGAACGGGGGCACCTGCGCGTGGCCGAGCCCGGCGAATCGGGCTGGCGCGTCAATGCCTGGGTCAAGCAGGCCATCCTGCTGCATTTCCGAATCAGCTGGAACAAGGTCGTGCACGGCAGCACGCGCAATTATTTCGACAAGGTCGATCTGCGTTTTCGCGACGCCAGCGATGCGGTGGAAGACTGCGGCGCGCGCGTCGTGCCGCCGGCCACCGTGCGCCAGGGCGCCCATATCGGCCGCGATGTAGTCCTGATGCCCAGCTACGTCAACATCGGCGCCTGGATCGGTCCGGGCAGCATGATCGACACCTGGGCCACGGTCGGCTCCTGCGCCCAGATCGGATCGAACGTCCACATTTCCGGCGGCGCCGGCATCGGCGGCGTGCTCGAACCGCTGCAGGCCAACCCGACGATCGTCGAGGACGGCTGTTTCATCGGCGCCCGGTCCGAAGTGGTCGAAGGCGTGATCGTGGAGAAGGGCGCGGTCATCGGCATGGGGGTATTCCTCGGCCAGTCGACGCGGATCTACAACCGCGAGACCGGTGACACCATCACCGGCCGTGTCCCGGCCGGCTCGGTCGTCGTGGCCGGGAGTCTTCCGGCGGCAGACGGCAGCCACAGCCTGAATGCCGCGATCATCGTCAAGCAGGTCGACGAGAAGACGCGTTCGCGGACTTCGGTCAACGAGCTGCTGCGCGCCGGCGAGTAGGGCGGTGGAGCGACCCGCTGGGCGTCGGGTGCACCCCCCTGGCCGGGGGCGGGCGGCTTCATGGTTTCAATTTCAACTTCAACTTGAACTTTAAAACCGTTTCGCCTCGCGCTTCGCGCTTGCAGGCGACCTGCTTTTATCAATCGTTTATCAGTCGCGATAAAAGTAGGCAAAAGCGCTCTTAGAGGCGGCAGAGAGGTTGGGTGCAGGCCGGAACGGAGTGGGTTTTTTGGTGTCGGGTAGAGGTCTCCGCCATACCCTGAATGCTTGCGCCGTGCCGGTTCGAATGGATCGGGTGGCGCAGCTACCGGTCGTGCTGGATGTTGGAAAGTGGTGGCGGATTCAATAACCCGGTGCTCGTGGCGTAGGTCGCGGCGGCGTCCGCGACACGGAGGTCTTGTTCGGGCGATGGCGTCGCGGATGTAACCGCGACCTACCCAGTCTTTTGCGTAGGATCTTCGCGGTCCGGGATGTTTCGGGTTCGGCCGTCGGCGACGTTGCGCCGACCTGCGCGGCTTCTAAGCCGCCTCTTCAACCCGCTTGATCGGACCGTTCAACAATGCATCGCGCGTGGCCTCGACGATCAGGTCGACTTCGGCCGAGGTGGTGTTGAAAGAAGGCGTATAGCGCAGCGAGTTTTCGCCGCCGTGGATGACGTTGATGCCGTGGATGCGCAGGTATTCTTCCGTCGAATTTTCACCGTAGGCCTTGTAGCGGTTGCCGTCCAGTTCTACCGAGAACAGCAGGCCGGTACCCTGCACCCGGGTGATGCGGCCGTCCATCTCGTCGGCCAGGCGTTCGAATTTCTCGACGAACTCGCGCCCGCGCTCGACGATGTTCGACCGGATTTCAGGCGTGATCATGCCCAGTACCGTCGTGGCCACATCCAGCGCGCGCGGGTTGGTGGTCATGGTGTTGCCGTAGACGCCCTTGCGGTAGATCGCCGAGGCGTGCTCGTTCATGCCCAGCACCGACAGCGGGTATTGGCCGGCGTTGAGGGCCTTGGACCAGGTTTCCAGGTCGGGGGCCTGCAGGTCCTGGAAGCCGGGATAGTCGACGATGGACAGCACGCCCTGCGCGCGCAGGCCGGCCTGGATCGAGTCGACCAGCAGCAGCGTGCCGTGTTCGGTCGCCAGTGCACGGGCCTTGCGATAGAACTCGGGATCCAGCGCAGCGCCCGGGTTGCCTTCGCCCATCACCGGTTCCATGAACACGGCCTCGAAGAACACGTTGTTGGCGTCGGCCCATTCGAAGATCCGTACCAGGTGCTCGATGTCGTTGGGCTCGACCGTGACCAGGCTGTCGTCTTCGCGAAACGACGCGAGATGCTTGACGTAGGCGCTGCGGGTGGAGTGCGAGTAGCGCGCCGGGCGATCGGTGCGGCCGTGAAAGCCCCCGGTCAGGGACAGGCGCTTGATTTGCGCGCCTTCGCGCGGTCCGCCGGGATCGGTCATGTACTTGGCGTTGATGTCGGCGATCCTGCCGGCCACGGTGACCGCCTCGGAGCCGGAGTTCATGCACAGGAAGCGATCGAACGGACAGCCGTCGACGCGCGTGTGGCCCAGTTCCGCGCGCAGCGCCTCGACGAATCTCAGGTGACTGAAGCTCGGCGTCATCACGTTGGCCATCGCGTGCGGCTGGTTCATGGCCTGCAGCACCGAATCCGGCGCATGACCGAAGCCGAGCATGCCGTAGCCGCCGGAATCGTGCAGTACCGCGCCCTTGCTGGTGACGATCCACGGGCCCTTGGCCGCAAGCGCCACGTACGGATTGACCGCGTCGTCGGCGTAGAAATTCACGTAGCCCGACTGCAGCTCGGCCTGCTGGGCCACGTCGTCGGCCTTCCAGAGCTCGGGGTAGGCCGACTTCCAGCACTCGGCCACGCCCAGCGCCTGGTCCACGGCCTGCTCGAGCCGCCGGTCATGGGCCGCGAAGCGCTCGAGCACGTCGTCGGGGAGCCCACGGGTGCGGATTTCGCCGCCGGAAGTGCGCAGCTGTTCGAGCTTCTGAATGATCGTCATGGCAAAAACCTCAACAATTCCGCCGGCACATCGGCCGGCGGAGAACGGTTAAAACGAGATTCTAGCAGGGCCCGCAGCGCGGGCCAAGCCAGGCATCGGCCGGCAGCACCCTCCCGCAAAAGCCTGCTTGCATGCGAATCGAGCTGCAGAAAGCCCGCGAGGAGTTCGCCTGCAAGCAGGCTCCCCCGGGCATTTGATTGGACGCCTTCGGTTTTTGCAGGCGCGAGCCGTGCTCGCGATGGGGCCCGAGAGACGTGGTGGTTGGTCCGATCGCCTGCAGGGCAGGCGCCTACTGCGTCGAATCCAGCCAGTGCGTTAAGCAAGCGGCATGCATTCAGTAATTTTCATTCTTCGCCGAAGAACAGTTTCAGCGAATACAGCCAGATTCAATAATCATTGGGCGAAGCCTTCTCAAAACGTGGCCTTGAAGATGGGACTGCCCCGAATCAGCGTTAATGCCCGTTTGCTCCCTCCCCCGCGTGCGGGGGAGGGCCGGGGTAGGGCGCCGCAGGCCTTGCGGGCCTATTCCTCTCCGAAGAAAAATCCGAGTAAGTGAAGCAGGCTCATGAACAGGTTGTAGATGGACACGAACAGCGTCACCGTGGCCATGATGTAATTCCGCTCGCCGCCCTGGACGATTTGCTGGGTCTGGTAGACGATCAGGCCGCACATCAGGATCGAGAACATGGCGGAAACCACCAGGCCCAGCGCGCCCAGGTTGAAGATCGCCGCGGCCAGCCCGGCCAGGAAGGCGACCAGGATGCCGGCGAACAGGAACGAACCCATGAAGCTGAAATCCTTCTTGGTCGTGACCGCGAACGCCGACAGCGCGAAGAACGTCACGCCGGTCGCACCCAGGGCCGAGATCACCAGTTCGTGGCCGTTGCTGAACGCGGCCAGGTACATGCTGATGATGGGCCCGATGGTCAGTCCCATGAAGCCGGTCAGCGCGAACACGCTGAGCAGGCCCCAGGCCGAGTTGCGCAGGTACATGGTCAGGAAGAGCAGGCCGAAATAGCCGATCAGCGTGATGGCCAGGCCCGGATGCGGCCAGTCGTTGGCCATGGACATCAGCGCCGTGCCGGCCGAGAACAGCAGGGTCAAGGCCAGCAGATTCCAGGTGTTGCGCAACACGCGGCGCGCCTCGTCGTCGATTTCGCGTGCGCCAGTGCCGGTACGCTCGATGCTGGCAGCTCTGATTCTGTCGTTCATGCATTCACCTCGGGATGGAATGGATCAAACGGCAATCATCACCGGCCAGCTGACCGGAATGATTGTCATTCGAGTAGATATAGACCACACGGGATAGTATCAAGTTTCAATGATGAACCGGTTGTCACGGCGGGTCACGCGGCACCCGGGCCGGGCGCCCAGCGCCATGCGCAGGCCCAGCCGGCGGGCGACGTCGGCCGCCGAGGCGCGTGATTCGGCCGGCAGGCCCTGGTAGTAATCGCGCGGGCGCTGCCAGCGCCACAGCGCATGGGGCAGCACCATGCGCCGGCCGACCACGCCGTCGATCTCGAACCGGTGCTCGCCCAGCACGCGCGGTATTTCGCGCGCGGCGGGATTGTCCCGGCGCCATTCGCCCAGTTGCCACTCGGTATCGACCAGCACCGGCACCTGCTCGCGCGCCATGCGTTCGAGCACCGGCCACAGCGTTTCGGGGATCTGGTCGCCGGGCAGGAATTCGCCGTCGGCCGGTGCCGGGGCCATCATGCGCTCGACCCAGGCGGCGACATTGGGCGCCTTTTCGCGCATCAGGCGGCCCGGAAAGGGGTCGCGGTAGAGGTGCGCATACAGCGGTCCGATCATGCCGAAGTCGCCGATCGAAGGCCGGCCGCCGAACAGGAAGTCGTGATCGGAAAAGTGCGCGTTCAATTCTCCCAGTAGCTGCTCGTAAGAACGCTCGATTGCCGGACGGGTCTGGTCGGTAATGCCCAGCCGGGACACGAAGCCCTGGAAGCGCGCGCCGATGCGCCTGCCCAGGGCGCGCCGGACGAACTTCGGAAACCACGGGAAGGCCATGTCGCCGAATTCCTGGTGGACGAACGGCAGGTTGTCCTGCGGGAAATTCCAGCGGTAGTGCATTGCCGGAATCAGCAGCCACTCGTCGCCGTAGAGTTCCAGCAGCAGCGCGGCCAGGCGCTGGCGCGGCGTGGCGGGGTAAACGCTGCGTTCGGGAAAGCGCGGTTCCAGCGCGTCGATAATCGCCGTGGTGTCCTGCAGCACCGCGTCTTCGGGGGTGTGCAGCACCGGAATGAATCTCACGCCGGTGCGCGGCACGATGAAGCGCCTGTAGGTCAGCACCGATGGCGATCGTTCGGTAAACGGGATGCCCTTCTTGCGCAGGTAGCTTCTGAGCTTGCCGGAGTAGAGCGAAAATTCCGCACCATACATCGTGTAATCATTATTGCTGTCGGGCATGGGCGGGTCGGATCGGGTTTGTTCCCGGAGTATATTCGGTCATGGGGGCGCAACGGACGGTTGTGCGCCGGTATCCCGAGTCGGAAACGCGACGTGTCCAATGGGCCGTTTTTCACAGGAGCGGGCTCGCGGCCGCGAGCAAACCAATTCCCGGCCCCAACCGTTCGGCGCCTGGAGACGCCTTGTATGTTCTTCCACGCAGGTCTAAAAAGGGACCTGTCGGGGTGGAGGGACTGAGACGCCTTCTGGCCATCAGGCACAGACAGTAGGAG
>JAWLEW010000063.1:0-2477 GCA_041685925.1 Wenzhouxiangellaceae bacterium
TTCCGACTTCCGACTTCCGAGATTTTGACTTTCCGGAAACCCGGAACCGCTCACTGCAAACCCTGGCCGCGCCATGGCGCGCAAAAAAGCCCCTACCCGTCCGAGCTCCCCGCACCTTCCGCATTTCGGAACTGCTGCGCTTCGTAGACGGCGATCGCGGTCATGTTGACCACGCGCCGAACCGTGGCCGACGGGGTGAGCACGTGGGCCGGGCGGCTGGCGCCCATCAGGATGGGACCGACGTTGACGCCCTTGCTGATCACGCGGGTCATGTTGAACGCGATATGGGCCGCATCCTGGTCGGGCATGATGAACAGGTTGGCCTGGCCGGTCAGCATGGAGTTGGGGAAGATGCGCTGGCGGATATCCGGCATCAGCGCGGCGTCGGCGCGCATCTCGCCTTCGACTTCCAGCTCGGGCGCCATTTCGCGCACCAGCTTCAGCACCTTGCGCATCTTCGAGGCCATTGCGTTGACATGGCTGCCGAACGAAGAATGCGACAGCAGCGCGACCTTCGGCGTGATGCCGAACATGCGCACCTTCTCGGCCGCCATCAGGGTCAATTCGGCAAGCTGCTCGGCGGTCGGATCCGGGTTGACGTGCGTATCGCAGACGAAATAGGTCCCCGACTCGTTGGTCATGGCCGACAGCGCGCCCATGGTCCGGCAGTCCGGGCGATAGCCCAGAACCTCGCTGAGGTACTTCAGCTTCTTTTTGTACTGCCCGACCACGCCGCAGATCATCGCGTCGGCTTCGGCCCGGTAGACCATGATCGCGGCGATCACCGTGTTGCGCGTACGCACGATGGCCTTGGCCGAATCCGGCGTGACGCCGCGGCGCTGGGTAATCTCGTGGAAGGTGGTCCAGTAATCCTTGAAGCGTGGATCGGACTCCGGGTTGACCAGCTCGAAATGCTCGCCGGGCCGCACGCGCAGGCCCGCGCGCTCGATGCGCATGTCCACAACCGACGGCCGCCCGATCAGGATGGGCCTGGCCAGCCCGTCGTCGACCAGCGTCTGCACCGCGCGCAGCACGGTTTCTTCCTCGCCCTCGGCGAACACCACGCGCCTCGGATCGTTGCGCGCCGCGTCGAATACCGGCTTCATCAGCAGCCCGGTGCGGAATACGTACTGGTTCAGCCGCTCACGATAGGCATCCATGTCTTCCATCGGTCGCGTGGCGACACCGGAATCCATCGCGGCCTGGGCCACGGCCGGGGCAAGCTGGGTCAGGAGCCTGGGATCGAACGGCTGCGGAATCAGGTAGTCGGGTCCGAATTTCATTTCCTGGCCGCCATAGGCTTCGGCGGCGACGTCGGAGGCCTCCATGCGCGCCAGCTCGGCAATCGCGTGCACGCAGGCCATCTTCATCTCGTCGTTGATCGCCGTCGCCCCCACGTCAAGCGCGCCGCGGAAGATGTAGGGGAAGCACAGGACGTTGTTGACCTGGTTGGGAAAGTCCGAGCGACCCGTCGCGATCAGCGCATCCGGGCGCGCCTCGCGCGCAACATCGGGCATGATTTCCGGCACCGGGTTGGCCAACGCCAGGATGATCGGTTTTTTCGCCATGCGCTTGACCATCTCGGGCTTGAGCACGCCCGGGGCCGAAACGCCCAGGAAGATATCGGCCTTGTCGATCACGTCGTCCAGCGTACGGGCGTCGGTATCGACCGCGTAAGAGGCCTTGCGCGGATCCATCTCGGCCTCGCGGCCCTCGTAGACCACCCCCTCACGGTCACAGACCACGATGTTTTCCTTCTTCAACCCCATCGTGACCAGCAGGTCCAGGCAGGCCATGCCGGCTGCACCGGCGCCGGAAGCGACCAGCCTGACCTTTTCCAGCTTTTTCTTGATCAGCATCAGGCCGTTGACGACCGCGGCCGCGGTGATGATGGCGGTGCCGTGCTGGTCGTCGTGGAACACCGGAATGCCCATGCGCGCCTTGAGCGCTTCCTCGACCTGGAAGCACTCGGGCGCCTTGATGTCCTCGAGATTGATGCCGCCGAAGGTGGGCTCCAGGCTGGCGATGATCTCGATCAGCCGCTCGGGGTCGGACTCGTCGACCTCGATGTCGAACACGTCGATGTCGGCGAACTTCTTGAACAGCACCCCCTTTCCTTCCATCACCGGCTTGGACGCCAGCGGGCCGATGTTGCCCAGGCCCAGCACGGCCGAACCGTTGGAGACGACCCCGACCAGGTTGCCGCGGGCAGTGTACTCGCGTGCCTTGAGCGGATCTTCCGCGATCTCGCTGCTGGGCGCCGCGACCCCCGGCGAATAGGCCAGCGCCAGGTCCTTGGCCGTGGTCAACGCCTTGGTCGGCGTAATCTTGATCTTGCCCGGCGTCGGATAACGATGGTACTCCAGCGCCTGCTCGTTGAGCTTGTCGGACATGAGTGGTGCCTGGGTTGGGTTTGGGGGGCGTCGAACCTTGGTGGTTTCGACAAGCTTCTGGTAAAAAAATCGTAAATGGTAAAT
>JAWLEW010000063.1:2577-13239 GCA_041685925.1 Wenzhouxiangellaceae bacterium
GAGCTTGTCGGACATGAGTGGTGCCTGGGTTGGGTTTGGGGGGCGTCGAACCTTGGTGGTTTCGACAAGCTTCTGGTAAAAAAATCGTAAATGGTAAATAGTGAATGGTAAATGGCGAACGTTGCCCCATTCGGGTCCAGCGCCCGCGGTTGCTATTAACTATTTACCATTCACCATTTACGCCTTTCATTTCTCCAGGTCCGGACCCCATTCTCCCTGCGCCGCCAGGCCGTTCATCCGGGCGCGGTGGAGCAGGATTTTCTGCGCGCTTGCACGATTGGCCTTCGGGTCGGCCGCCCATTCGGCCAGGCAGCCTTCCTGCAGCGCCCGGCCGTAGCTGAACGACAGCGGCCACGGCAGTTCACCGAGCTGATTCATCGCGTTGAGATGTTCGGTGGCCTCGACGTCGCCCTGGCCGCCGGACAGGAACACGACGCCGGCTACCGCGGCGGGCACCGAATTGAGCAGGCAGTCCACGGTGGCTTCGGCGACTTCCTCGGTGCTGGCCCGATTGTCGGCCTGGTCGCCGGAAATCACCATCGAGGCCTTGAGCACCGTGCCTTCGAGCATGACGTTCTGCTCGTAGAGCTGCTGGAAAAGGCTTTTGAGCGTGGCTTCGGTCACGTCGAAGCAGGTATCGAGGTCGTGCGTGCCGTTCATCAGCACTTCGGGCTCCACGATGGGCACGAGGCCGGCTTCCTGGCACAGCGCGGCGTAGCGCGCCAGCGCGTGCGCGTTGGAGTCGATGCAGCTGCGCGAGGGGATGTCGTCGCCGATGGTGATCACGGCGCGCCACTTGCAGAACTTCGCGCCCAGCTCGACGTACTCGGCCAGGCGCTCGCGCAACCCGTCCAGGCCCTCGGTAACCTTTTCGCCGTCGAAGCCCGCCATGTCCTTGGCGCCCTTGTCGACCTTGATGCCGGGCAGGATGCCGGCGTCGTTCATCGCGTCGACCAGGCGCGTGCCGTCGGGCATCTTCTGCCGGATCGTCTCGTCGAACAGGATCGCGCCCGAAATATGCTCGCCCAGCCCATCGGCCGTCAGCATCATCGAGCGGTAGTCCAGCCGGTTGTCCTCGGTATTCTCGACGCCGACGGCATCGAAGCGCTTCTTGATCGTGCCCATCGATTCGTCGATGGCCAGAATGCCGCGCCCCGGGGCCACCATGGCCTGGGCCGTCGTAACCAGTTGTTCCAGTTTCTCGCTCATGGTCGATCCTCGAAAGTCGTTTGGCGGCTGGCGCCGGAGGGATTTGAAAACCTGCCGGTATTGTACTGGATCGCACCGGCACCGCCAGCCAGGTTTCGCCGTTGGCTGGTTGATTGGCCCAAGCTCGCGCATTAGCGATCTCCTGGCCGCGAATCGGGAAGAGCCGTCGCCGCCAGGAGACGGCTGCTACAGGAAAACCCCGACCCGAAACCGCAACCGGGAACTCTTCCTACAGACTCTCGAAGGCCCGCTGAGCGTCGTCGACCTCGGGCTCGCCCGTGGTCACGATCTTCATCGTGTTGGTGCCGCCCTCGAAACCCGGCTCGTCGCCCAGGGTCAGGATCACACGTTTGCCGGGCGGGACCAGGCCGGCTCGAACGACATGCTCGACCGCCCGACGACCCGGCTCAGTCTTGTCGATCTGGTCTGCGGCGAAGAACAGCGGGTGGACATGCTGGAACAGGCGCATCCGCCGCAGGCTGGAGCGCCTGGGCGAGAGCGCGATGATGGGCACCGGCGAACGCACGCGGCTTAGCCACTGCGCGGTGGACCCCGACTCGGTGAGCGCTACGATGGCCTCCACCGGCACGTTGTTGGCGGTAATCATCGCGGCCATCGCAATCGCCTGGTCGGTGCGGTCGGGCTTGATGTTGAGACGACGCTGCGGGATATGAGCCTGGACGTGTCGCTCTGCGCCTTCGCAGATCCTGGCCATGGCCTCGATCACGCGCGACGGATGCCGGCCCACCGCGGTCTCGGCCGACAGCATCACCGCGTCGGTGCCGTCGATCACGGCGTTGGCCACGTCCAGCACTTCGGCACGGGTCGGAATCGGACTGTCGACCATCGACTGCATCATCTGGGTGGCCGTGATGACCGGTCGGTTATGCTCCAGCGACGCTGCGATGATGCGCTTTTGCAGCCCCGGAAGTTCGGCCTCGCCGATCTCCACCCCCAGGTCGCCGCGTGCGACCAGTACCGCGTCGGAAGCCTCGATGACCGAGTCCAGGTTCTCGATCGCCTCGGTGCGTTCGATCTTCGAGACCAGGTAGGCTTCGCCCCCGGCCTGGCGCAACAGCGAGCGCGCGCGCTCGATATCCTCGGCGCTGCGCGGAAACGAGACCGCCAGGTAGTCGACCTGCCATTCGGCGGCCAGCTTGATGTCGGCCTCGTCGGCCTCGGAAACGCCGGGCAGCGAAAGGCCGCCGCCGCGCAGATTCAGACCCTTGCGATCCGACAGCTTGCCGCTGGTCATCACTTCGCAGACGATCCGGGTACCGTCGACGCGCTTGACGCGCATCGCCATGAGCCCGTCGTCGAGCAGCAGTTCGGAGCCGGGCGAAACATCTTCGGCCAGGCCGAGATAGGCCACGCCGACCTGGTGCTCGTCGCCCACCGGTGCCGGATCCTCGGCGACCAGCGTGAATTCCTGGCCGGCCTCGAGCTCGACGAAACCTTCGCGGAAACGGTCGATTCGGATCTTGGGACCAGACAGGTCGGCCAGCACGGCAACATCGGTATCCAGTTCGCGCGCGATGGCGCGTACAAGCTTGATCCGTCGCGCGTGGGTGTCGGCATCGCCGTGCGAGAAATTGACCCGGACCACGTCGCAGCCGGCGCGGATAAGCTTCTCCATGGCTTCGGGATCGTCGGTGGCCGGACCGAGCGTGGCCACGATCTTGGTTCTTCGATTCATCATGCCGGCAAGTCTAGCTGAGTCGCGGAGTGCAGACCACGGCCAGGGTTCAGCCGTGCCGAAACCGGCGCTACGACGACCATGTGAAGCCGCGTAAAAAAAGCGGACCCGGATACCGGGCCCGCCTGGGCATGATCGAAACCGCGATTCGACGATCAGTCGAACGCCGAATCCCAGTTACGTGGATTGCCGTTCTCGTCGACGACCAGTGCTGTCGTGCCTTCCGGCAGCAGCTGGAGCGTCTTGAGGAATTCGATGATCGAGTTGCGGCCGTAGTCGTTCAGCGCCGACCACTGCTGGTACGCGTCCAGCGCTTCGCCGCGGTGCGCCTCGATGGCTTCGCGCATGGTGGTGAACAGCCCGTGGTGGAAGTACGGCGGTTCGTTGGCCGCGCCCCAGAGCTTCTTGGTGATGAAACGGCAGTTGCCGGCATTGAACTCTTCCGAGCCCGCCGGGAAATGCATGTTGAGCTCTTCGCAATTGGGATCGTCCGGGCCGCTGGTGATGTTGTGCACCTTCATGTCGGTAAAGGCCGGAACCCAGACGGTGTCGCCCTGCACCGGCAGGCGCGGCTGGTCGAGCCGGTTGTCGGACAGGTCCATTTCGAAAGTCGGATACTCGCCAGGCTGCAGGTTGCCGTCCGGGTTGTAGGGGTTCGGCTCAGTAAACACCCAGCCCTGGTCGGTCAGCGGTAGCGACGGCGTGTGGCAGTCGGCGCAACCGATGTCAAGGAACAACTGCTCGCCGTTGGCAACAGCGTCTTCGATGACCGCGTTGCGCGGAATCACGCGACCCGGCACTTCGAGCTGCGCCTGCCAAGCGGTGATCGCGGTCACGTCGGCGACGCTCAGGTTGTTTTCAAAACCGTCGCCGTCGTGGTCGCCTTCGCCAAAGCGCTCGCGCGCCTGGATGCCGTGGTGGTGGTTCATCGCGTTGTTGGTGAACTGGCGCAGCGAAATCACCGCCGAGGCCTGGTGGAACGGACGGATGATCAGGTTGGGCGGCGCATCCGGCCCGGTGCTCGCCAGGCTGGGCGGAACGAAGCCTTCGGTCGCCGAGCTATCCCAGCTGCCGTCGGCGTTGCGCGCCAGCGTGCCGAAGGAAATGCCCTTGCTGATCAGCTCGGCCGAGCCGCCCGGCGCGATGCCGTCGCGGATGGCCTGCAGGTCGCCGGTCATCTGGCGGGCGACCATTTCGATGTAGCCCGAACCGAACATGCCGAGCGTGGCGCGCGAGTTGGCGATGCCCTGGAGGGTCACCGGCTCGCCGGTCTCGTCGAACGCGCCGCGGGTATCGAAGCCGATCTCGTCGTCGCTGAGCGCCTCGAAGGTGGCGAAATCGAAGCGCTGGCCGAGGACGAACACGTTGGTGACGAAATCACCGCCGCCGCCGGAGCGCGGCAGGTTGTGACAGCCGCCGCAGCTGTTGGCATCGGGCGCCGACACGCGGTTCATGTTGCGCGGAAAATCAAGCGGCGAGCCGGCGTCGGACAGCGGCGCACCGGTGCCGGTCAGGCCCGGCCGTCCGGCACCTTCCTGGACGGTCCAGTTGGCGTTGAACAAGACCCCGCCCTGGCGCATCAGCTGCGGCAGCGGCGTGGTGAACTCGTCACCGTCTTTCAGGCGCTCGGGTACAGCGACTTCCAGGCCAAGGACCGGATCCGGCTCACAGTTGCCGGTGTCGACGCCGAGCATTCCCAGCAGAATGCATACGCGTTCCGGTTGCTGTTGCGCGGAAACCGGGCCGGAAAGCCCGAATGCAAGTGCGGCAGCCGTCATGACCAAACCGCCGTGGAAGACGCCCCGTTGCGGTTTTGGTACCTTGAGTCTTGCCCTGTTGGTGCAGTTTTCGGTATGCACGTTCGGATACTCCCTGATCAGTTGATGTCGATCGATCCTTGAATGGATCGTGTGACTGGCGAATGCGCCGCCTTCGACGGCATTTGCCAAACCTCTATACGTGAAACCAGATTGACTCGGGCCAAATAACCCGCGAAATTTTGTGACGAACTTCACGTACTCCATGAGTATGTAGTGAAGATTGAGTCCAGACAAGTCCGATCGTTCTTGAATTGGTTGGCATCAAGGCGCGCTGCAGGCAACCCCCGATATCGTGCGGACAGAAGATCGAGCAGGCGAGCCTCGCATTCGCTCGGAAAAGAGTTCGTTTCATTGTCAGTCGTTATTGACGCGAGCGCTCTCCTTAAGCGGATTCTGAGCTTTCAGCTTGACCACGCCGGCTGGAGAAAACCTGACAAGAACCTGTCATTTTCGTGATCTTTTTCCTCGCCGATCCGAACATTCCATCACGCCAGCTTCAGGGATGTGTACGTCATGGCCGTCGCATGCCAGTCAGCCAGCCGGGTGCATGCCGATTGCTGCGTGTGCGGGATCATCCGCACCTCCGGCAGTTTCTACAGCCATGGCCGGCGCAGCCGCGAGGCTCCCTTGCGGCACTGCGGGCGGAGACCGGATCGAAGGATCAGGGCAGCGGCAGCGCCATCAGGGCGATGGAGGCGCCGAAGCCCAGACCCCAGCCCAGGCGGCGCAGCACATGGATGTCGGCCTAGTAGCAGAGCGAATAGGCGACCCTGGCCGCCACGAACACGATGACGAGAATTTCGAGCCACTGGCCCTGCGCGCCGGCGACCAGCGCCAGCAACGGACCGGCAACAAATACCGGGAACGCCTCGATCATGTTCTGGTGCGCCGCCAGCGCACGCGCGCCGAAGCCGGTCAGGCGCGCCTGCTGCTCGCGCGGATAGCGGTTGTCGTAACCCCGCCCTTCCCTGGCCTGCGCCAGGGCGACCGGCGCCTCGGTGACCAGAATCATCAACGCGGAGAGAATCAGACAGGAAATCGGAACGGTCATCTTGGCGGTTTCCTTTAAGGTGCCTTGTGAGGCCGGGAACGGCATCCTGCTGAACCGCCGCCTGCAAGTCGAGCACTGGATGATTGACGCCAGCGCACGTCGTTGCATTTCGATGCGCATTGAATGGCAACATCAACCATGGTTCAAACAACGACGGATTTTCCTGCATGCGCTCTGCACGTGTTCTTCTGGCCCCGCTGTTGATCTTTCCGGCGACGGTCGTCCTGATCATCCCGATGTTCGTTGTCGGGCTGGTCAAGTTGCTTGTGCCGCTGGCGCTCGTGCGCAGAGGCTGCCGAGGCACCGCCGCCGCAATTGCCGAAGTGTGGATCATGATCGTGGTCGGCTGCTTTCGACTGTCCTACGACACGCGCATCGAGGTTACCGGCGATACGGACTTCGACCGCCGCCGAAGTTACCTGCTGCTGTGCAATCACCTTTCGTGGGTCGACGTGCCCGTTCTGCTGTGGGCCTTCGAACTTCGGCTGCCCTTCTACCGCTTTTTTCTGAAGCACAGCCTGGTATGGCTGCCCTTGCTCAACATCGCATTCTGGGCGCTGGAGTACCCGTTCATCCGGTTTCGCTCGCGAAGCTACCTGGAACGGCACCCCGACAAACGCGGCGAAGGCCTGCAGGCGGCGCGGCGCGCCTGCAAACGGATGCGGGGAATCCCGGCGACGGTCGTCAATTTCCCCGAAGGCGCACTGTTCACGCCTTCCCGCCACCAGCGGCAGGAGTCCGATTACCGGCACCTGCTGCGCCCGCATGCCGGCGGGCCCTCGCTGGTGATTTCGGCGATGGGAGAACAACTCGACGCACTTCTGGATGTCACCATCCATTACCCGGACGGTCCACCGAGCATTCCCGATTTTTTGCTCGACCGCGTACGCGTGGTGCACGTTCACGTACGGCGTCTAGCGATTCCCGACGAGCTGGTCGGCGGTGACTATCAGAACGACCCCGAATTCCGTCACCGCTTCCGCGCCTGGATCAACGATCTCTGGAACAGCAAGGACGCACTGATCGAGGACTTGAAGAAGCGTGAGGGATAATGGGGACGCGAAGGTGCCGGGCATCGAAAACGGTCATGGAATCAGCTCCTTGATCCTGCTGCTTGACCGCAGGGCGTGAATGCGATAAAGATCGGACCAGGCAGCTCCGCCACTGAAACGCTGCACCGAAACCGCTGCCGGATCCCACATTTTGTTCAGACATCAGGGAGGCTGGAATGGCCACATTCATCGTTACCGGCGGCAACCGCGGACTCGGCTTCGAGATTGCCAGGCATCTGGCGACCGACCCCGAAACGCATGTCGTCATCGCGGCCAGGAGCATGGAGCGCGGACGGGAAGCCGCGCAGCAGATCGGCTCCAACGCATCGGTGCGTGAACTCGACCTTGCGAGTTCAGACAGCGTCGACCGGTTCACAGCCGACTGGGAAGGACCGATCGCCGGACTCGTCAACAATGCCGGCGTCCAGTTCCACGATGCCACCCGCCGCACCGAAGAAGGTATCGAACAGACTTTCGCGGTCAATCACCTCAATGCACTGCGGCTGACGCTGGGTCTCGAGAAGGCACTGGAGGGCGGCAGAGTCATGTTCATCGGCAGCGGCACGCACAATCCCGACCATCCCACCGCCGCGCCTTTCGGCTTTCGCGGCGAGCAGTTCGAATCCATTGCAAACTGCGCAGAAGGGCTGGGGAGCGCGGACAAGATCGGACAGTTGGGCAAGGACCGGTACGCCACGACCAAGTTCCTGAACATGGTCGCTACGGTGGAACTGGCCCGACGCTACGACCCGCAACAGATCCTGTTCCTGTGCCTGGACCCGGGACTGATGCCCGGTACCGACCTGGCGCGCACCGTGCCGGCGTTCCTGAGGTTCGGCTGGTATCACGTGCTGCCTGTCGTCGCCAGGTTACTGCCCGACACCAGCACTCCGGATCTTTCCGGGAAGGCCGGGGCGACCTTGCTGAACGCCGACCGGTCGGAACTGACGCCCGGCGGCATCTACACCTATGAATGCGAACTGTCGAAGCGAGTCCACCGGCGCGTATTCGACCGGGAAATCGGCCGCCGCGTAGTCGACGATTCGCTGGAAATGCTTCGAAACATCCGAGGCGGCCAGGCGCTGTAGGGCAAAAGCCGCGCAGGGCTTCGCTCATGCCTGGATACAATGCCAGCGAAAACAGGCGCGCCGCTCGAGCCGCAACATGCAGCAGCCGGAGCTATGCACTCGTTCAGGCGGGAAGGCAGGGCCGCGAACTCGAAGGCGCTTGATGAACTTGTGACTGGATGGTCCCGGCCGCGATGTTTTCACCCTTGAGCACGTTGCTCGACATGGGCATCTCCTGGTTCATGAGTGTGGCCTCAAGATAACATCTGCCGCAACGAAAACCGCGCGCCGTCGCCGTTCCCGCCGAATCTTTTGCTCCCGGGACTGATAAGCTCCCGGCGATGCTCAAGCAACTGCTCATCACGCTTCTCGTCGCGACCATCGTCATCGTGCTTGCGCGCATGAAACGCGGGCGGGCCGCGGCGCGTGCGGCCGGCGACGCGCCGGCATCGGAAGGGTCCGGCCGTTCCACGACCGCCATCGTGGGTTATTCGCTGGCCGCGATCATGATCCTGGCCACCGCCGGCATCACCTGGACGCGTTACCAGCAAGCCAACGAAATCGTGCGCGTGGAAGTCGTCGACACCCGCTCCGGGGACCGCACCGTCTACCAGGTCCGTCGCAAGCAGCTTGGCGAGCGCGAGTTCACCACGGTCGACGGCCGCGTCGTGTCGCTGGGCGCGTCGGATCGGATGGAGCGGATCGAGTAACCGGCAAGGGCGGCGCGTCACCATACGGCCAGCGCCGGCCGGCTCCAGCCTTACGCGCGCGCCGTGACGCCTTTGGGCTAGTCGGCCATGCCGAACTCTCCGTATGCCCCACCAGGCCCCTTCATCCCTTCCAGGTGCGCACCCGGCCGAACAGTTCGTTGGTGCCCCAGATTCCGGTGCGCATCGCTTCGAGCTCCAGGATCTGCGAGTGGTCGACGAACAGGTTGACCTCCGGCCCGAAAGTCTTGATGTACCAGGCGAATACTTCGGAATCGGCCGCCTCGAACACCGCGTTTTCGATTCCGATGCCGGAGGCGATTTCGGCAATGACGTCGGTTCGCCATTCGCGCACCTGCTCGGTAATGCCTTCGGATTCGACCATGATCCGGTAAGCGCCGGCATCGAGATGGCGACGCGCTTCCTCGATGGCGTGACGGGGATTCTGAAGCCCCTGCTGCTCGAGTTGTTCGACGCTGCTGGTGCCGCCGGCGCCGAACTGCACGTTGATCTCCGGCTTGGCCTTCATGCCGTGACGGATGACCTCGCCCGTCAGGCCCACCAGGTCCTCGGTGGATATGGCCAGAAAACCGCTGGAGATTTCGACGATGTCAAAACCCATGTCTCGACATTCGGCCAGATACTCGTCGATCTTTTCCGGGCACCGCTGCAACACGTACTCGATGAACCCGCCGGTCGAAACCTGAACGTCGTTGGCGTGGCACAGTTCGATCATTTCCTGCAGCACCTCGCGCGGAAAAAGCGAGAAGGCTCCGCCGCTGAACTTGAGGATATCGACATAAGCACCGCAGGTTGCGAATATGTCCTGCAGCCGGTTCGGGCCTACCGGGTCGTAATACGGCCCGCGCATTTCGGTGATGCCCCGTGTGCGCGGCTTGCCCTCGCGCTCATTGAGCGGCAGGAACGAAAATGCACGGTCGGCATTGTTCATCATGACCTCCATTCGCGTCGTGAAACATCATTCATTGGCGCCGAATGTCGGCCTCATGCCGCTTCTTTTTGCGCGAACCAGTCCTCCGTACCGCCCTGGTAATCGTAGACCTGTTCGAAGCCGGCATTTTCCAGCGCCTCGGCCGCCCTGGGCGAGGCGTCGCAATCGAAGTTGGCACAGTAGACCACGATCTTGCGCTGCTTGCCACCGGCCACCGACTCGACCTTTTCCACGAAATCGTCATCACCAACCGGCACGTTGATCGAAGTCCGGATATGGCGCTTGTTGAATTCTTCGCGAGGCAGAACGTTGATCAGCACGAAGTCTTCGTGCGCCTCTTCGTTCATGCGCTTGAGCTCATTTCTGCTGATGGTCTTCATGTCCAGCCTCCTCTGATGTGTGAAGCATCCAACCACCCTCATGCATTCCAATCTCGCGGTCTCGCGGTCGCATGGAGACTTGTCGTTTCTGGTTGGGTCACTTGTTCCGACAGGACTGAGGCGCAAAGTTCGCAATGTCGGGATTGTTTGTGTCAATCAGCTTTCGCGTCCCGACAGGGCTCGTATATTGCCCTCCTGTCCGATTCGGCAAGCGCGGAACTCGAAAGGTGAAGGCCACCGGGTTCGCGGCCGGCGCCAGCGCTAGGTGGAACCGGATCTCGAGCGGGTCGGTACTGACC
Source organism: Wenzhouxiangellaceae bacterium (assembly GCA_041685925.1). Taxonomy (GTDB): domain Bacteria; phylum Pseudomonadota; class Gammaproteobacteria; order Xanthomonadales; family Wenzhouxiangellaceae. The sequence goes on from JAWLEW010000063.1 coordinate 12,811, forward strand.
CACTGCACCAGCGACCGCGGGGAGGACACGCCTTCATCCCTGCTTGAGCCGCATGTCGGGTTCGGAAAACAGGCGAGTGACCCGGCGATGCCTGCCGAAACGGCAGCGACGTCCTGAAGCCTGGACGAGACATCTGGAAGCATTCCGAACCGGTGCTCAAGAATCGCTTCAAGTCTTTGCGTTCACTTCTGCCCCGACGTCCCGAGCGCCGAGCGCCACATCGTCGAAATGCGTTCCACGAAGGTGCCTGCCTGCGCGAATCCCGGTCAATCCTCCGGTTCGCCCGAAGCCTCTTGGCGAACCCGCTGCAGGCGTTCGGCCTCTTCTTCCCGGGCCGCATCGATGATGGCCATGAGTTCGTCGAGATTCACGTCTTCTTCGGCGGGGCGGTAGACGCCGGTCAGCGGGCTGTCGGCATCGAGCGTGCCG
>JAWLEW010000064.1:0-8971 GCA_041685925.1 Wenzhouxiangellaceae bacterium
GGGCGGCCTGCTGATCCTGAAGATGCTGGCCGAGGCCGGCGGGGTGGTGCCCGGAGGCCGGGTCGTGCTGCTGGGAAGCCCGCTCAACGGTTCGGCGGTGGCTCGCCGCATGGCGGGCAATCGTGCGTTGAAACCCTGGATCGGCCAGGCCGAAGCATTATTGGACCGGGGCGTGGAGGGTCTGCCCCGGGAACGCGAGATCGGCGCCGTCGCCGGCACGTCTTCGCTGGGCGCGGGACGCCTTGTCGCGCGCCTGGAAAAGCCGCACGACGGAACCGTCACCGTCGCCGAGACCAAAGTACCCGAACTCGCCGATCATCTCGAACTGCCGGTATCGCATACGGGTCTGGTGCTTTCCCGGCAAGTGGCGGAAGCCGCGGACGCTTTCCTGCGCACTGGACGTTTCCGGCGATCGTCTGATTGAACGCTGATCACGTCCCTGTTCAACCGGAGGTTGGAAAGGGATGGTCCAAAAGCGGGTTTCGCAGCGAGCGGCGAAACGGCCTTGATGGTTCTGGCAAGTGAAGCCTTCTGGCCGGCACGGCCTATAGCCACCAGGCCGCCCCGAACCAGACCAGCATTGCCAGGCCGAGAACGACCTTGGCCACGGTGCCGACCAGCACGCCTACGCTGGCGCCGACGCCTGCGCGCATGGAGTCGTGCAAGGTCGCCTCGCCCAGCCGGTGGCCGACCACGGCGCCGATGAACGGCCCCAGCAGCATGCCGGGTATGCCGAAGAACATGCCGACCAGCAGGCCCAGCGTGGCGCCCAGGATCGCGCCCCGGCCCGCACCGAATCGGCGTGCGCCCTCTGCGGTGGCCAGGAAATCCAGTATCTGGGCCAGCAGCATCAGGACCGTCAGGCCCAGCAAGGTGCCGAACCCGATCCTGGCGAAATCGTTCAGCCAGGCCATCAGCAGCATGCCGGCCAGCATGATGGGCGTGCCCGGCAACGCCGGGAGCAGCGTGCCGGCCAGTCCGATGATCACCAGCAGCCAGGCCAGCACCCAGGCGCTGACTACCAGCACGTCTAGCGTGAAACCTTCCAAAACTTTGCTCCGGGCCTCTGTTCTCGAACACAATCAGCACTATTCTCTCACTTTCCCCGACGACGCAGTTTCGGCCAACAGCAAGCAACAAGGATTTCCCATGGCTTTTGTACAACCGCTTCCGCCCGAGTCCACGCCCGAGTTGGCCGAGACCTTCGACCACTTCCGCGAGATCCTCGGTTTCGTGCCCAACAGCCTGCTGACCATGCAGCGCCGTCCTGCGATCGTGAAGGCTTTCGGCCAGTTGACCGAAGCCGTGATGGACCCCGAAGGCAGCGTCGATCCGGCGTTCAAGCGACTGCTGGCGCATTTCGCCAGCCGCGCGGCCGGCTGCCGGTACTGCGAGGCGCATTCGCTGATCGCCGCGGGGATCAGCGGCGTGAGCGCCGAGAAACTGGACGCGATCTGGGAATACCGCACCAGTGAGCATTACAGCCCCGCCGAGCGCGCGGCGCTGGATTTCGCGCTGGCTGCCGGCAGCGTGCCCAATGGCGTCGACGAGGAAATCATGCGCGAGCTCAAGAAGTACTGGAGCGATGAGCAGATCGTGGAAATGCTGGGTGCGGTCTGCCTGTACGGTTTCCTGAACCGGTGGAACGATTCGATGGCGACCGATCTGGAAGACGCCCCGCGCGAGCTTGGAGAGCGGTTGCTCGCCCGCGGCGGCTGGACCGGAGAACGCCACGGCGGCTGAGCGTCACCGAACTATTCGCATGGCCCACCAGTGCCGGTGCGCTTCGACGTGATAACCGTTCGGTTCTGACGGATTTGGTCAGGAATGCCCGGGCTGCCGGCCTGGCGGCGGCCTGAGCAGCCCCTTCGCCACGCCGTTGCAGGGCTATTGGCATGGTAGTTGCAATCTTCCTGGTAGATCCTCGAAACGAGCCGGCATCGCGCCGGGCAAAACCGGGAAATCAAATGGCTATCGAATCGCCCCAGCAGGGCTTCACTCTTATCGAAACCATGATCGCATCCGCCGTGATCGGCATCCTGGTTGCCATCGCGATGCCTGCCTATACGAATTATTCCGTGCGTTCCAAGGTCGGCGAATGCATTGGCCTGGCGAGCGCTGCAAAAATGGCGGTCAACGATCGCGTGATGCGCAGCGGCCAGGCGCCGGACAGTTCGATCCAGGCCGCTTTCCGGTTCGAGGCGACCGAGTATTGCGCGGATATCCGGATTGCCGACGGCGGCAAGGTCGTGGTCGAGACGCAGGACACCGGCGCATCGGAGGACCCGGTCATCCAGTTCAGGCTCGATCCGGACACCGCGGTCGTCAGCGTCGACTGGGATTGCAGCTACGTCAGCGGCGATCCGGCGCACGTGCCTTCGGATTGTCGTGCGTCGGACTTGGCGGCGACCGGGGACGACGACGCTGCGGGTGGGGCGCCTGCCGGCATCCGGCAGCTGCGGTGATGACAACCGCGGGCCAGGCTGTGGCATCGGCGACGCTGGCGGCGAAGCCCCGGGCGAATCAGCGCGGCGAGGGCGCTGGCGAAGGAAAGGGGCGGGCAGCAGGAAGGCCAGGCAGGAGAAGGTCCAGTCGGTCGGTCACGTGCCGAGACCGGAGTCCCGGGAAAAGCAGTCCGGTGCCGGTTCTCGCGGTTGCGCAGGCGATGCGTCGGTTGCGAGCCGCTTCGTTGCCGGAGGCGCTGAAGACACGCCGGGCGTGGCTTCGGCTAGCATGGCGGCAATTTCCGACAAAGATTCAAATATGAGCACTCACGATCGCCTCGCCACCCGCGTGATTCACGCCGGGCAGGAACCCGATCCCGCTACCGGCGCGATCATGACGCCGATCTACACCACCAGCACGTACGTGCAGAGCAGCCCCGGCGATCACCGGGGCTACGAGTATTCGCGCACGCACAATCCGACCCGCAGAGCCTGGGAGGCCTGCATCGCGGACCTGGAAGGCGGCCGCCACGGCTTTGCCTTTGCCTCCGGGATGGCGGCCGTGGATAGCGTGATGCACCTGCTCGCACCCGGCGATCATGTACTGGCCATGCACGACCTGTACGGCGGCACCTGGCGCCTGTTCGAGCGCGTACGCCGGCGCTCTTCGGGGCTGGATTTCACGTTCGCCGACCTGGCCGACCCGGACGCGGCCGCCGCTGCGGTCCGGCCGGAAACGAAAATCATCTGGGTCGAGACGCCGACCAATCCGATGCTGCAGCTGGTCGATATCGCGCAAATGTCCGAGCTGGCGCGCGCCAACGACTGCCTGCTGGTGGTCGACAACACCTTTGCCACGCCGATGCTGCAGCGACCGATCGACCTGGGCGCGGATATCGTGCTGCATTCGGTCACCAAGTATCTCAACGGCCATTCGGACATGGTCGGCGGCGCGCTGGTGGTCAAGGACGACGAACTCGGCGAGCAGCTCGGCTTCATCCAGAATTCAGCCGGCGGCGTCCAGGGTCCGTTCGATGCCTTCCTGGTCATGCGCGGGGTCAAGACGCTGGCGCTCAGGATGAAGGCGCACTGCGAAAACGCCGGCCGCATCGCCGAATGGCTCAGCGAGCGGAACGAGGTTGCGAAAGTCATCTATCCGGGCCTGGACGGCCATCCGCAGAAAACCCTGGCCGAGAAACAGATGGCGGGTTTCGGCGGCATGGTCAGCTTCGACCTGAAAGGCGATCTGGACGCGGCCCGCCGGTTCCTGGAAAATACCCGGCTGTTCGCCCTTGCCGAATCGCTGGGCGGGGTCGAGAGCCTGGTCAACCACCCGGCGATCATGACCCACGCGACCGTTCCGCGCGAGACGCGCGAAGCCCTGGGGGTGACCGACACGCTGATCCGCCTGTCGGTCGGCATCGAAGACGTCGACGACCTGATCGGCGATCTCGAACGGGCCCTGGCCATGGTCTGACCCGAGCGCCGGTCCGGCGTTCGGACGCATGTGTCGTCACGTTTCGGCGGGCCGGCGTGTAAAATTGGCGGAATGAACAATCCAGCGAAAAATCGTCCCGACTTGCAGCTGGTCACCCGCGAAGTGCGCGAGGCGCGCGAACGCGATCTGTCTCCGCTGGCCACCCGCGTGGCCGACACGCGCGGCCGGGCCGAGCCGGAAGCGCCGGATCGGCTGCGGACCGCATTCGAGGTCGATCGCGACCGGATTGCGCACTCGAAGGCGTTTCGTCGCCTCAAGCACAAGACCCAGGTATTCATCAACCCGGAAGGCGATCATTTCGTCACCCGGATGACGCACGCGCTGCAGGTCACGCAGATCGCGCGCTCGATTTCGCGCGCGCTCGATCTCAACGAAGACCTGACCGAGGCGATCTGCCTTGGACACGACTGCGGCCATACGCCGTTCGGGCATACCGGGGAGGCCGCGCTTTCCGAGTACATCGAAGACGGCGAATGGCTGCATTCGGCGCAGGGCGTGCGGATCTTCCAGGTGCTGGAGCCCAGGAACCTGACCTGGGAGGTGCTTGACGGCATCCGCGCGCATACCTGGCGGGTCAAGCCGCCGCCGCACACGGCCGAAGCCTGGGTCTGCCGGTTTGCCGACCGCATCGCATACCTGAATCATGACCTGCTGGACGCGGTCCGGGCCGGGGTCCTGGAACCGGACGATCTGCCGGGCGAGGTCATCTCGGTGCTGGGTCCTTTTTCCGGCGGGCGCTGGATTGGTTCCATGATCGACGCCGTGCTGGAAGAATCGCTCCGGCGCGGCAAGGTCTGCATGCAGGCCGATGCATTGAAGGCCATGAACGTGATGCGTGAGTTCATGTTCGAACGGGTCTACCTGCGTCCCGAGTCGCGCGCCCAGGCCGAACGCGCCCGCCGCGTGATCCATGACCTGGTCGGCCACCTGAACAAGCATCCCGATCTGATCCCGGCGACCTACCAGCGCGAAAATGAAACTCTTGAAACACGCGTGCTGGATTACGTGGCGGGCATGACCGACCGTTACGCGCTGAACCTGCACGACCGGTGGTTTCGGCCGCGCGGCCTTGTGTGAATCGGCAGCGGGGCGTATCCTTGACGCTTCTCGGCAGGTCGCGAGGCGCTCGATTCCAGGAAGGATAACCAGGAAGGATAGCCAAGAAAAATAACTTCTAAAAAGATACGCCGAGCAGGGAGTCCAGATGAACAGAATTCATTGGCCGTTACTTGCAGTACTGGTGTCGGTCGTCGGGTATTCGCATGCCCAGAACGCCGAAACGGATCCGGATATCCGCGAACTGCAGCAGCAGATCGAGGCGATGCAGCAACAGTTGATCTCGATGCAGGCAAAGCTCGCGGAGATGACCGAGGATGCCGAATCGGATCCGGAGCTCTCGGACGATGCGCTTGCAGCCAGCGATGACCGGGCGCCGGCCGAAGAGGCCGAGCAGGACAGCCCGGAGGTGCTGGACCAGCGGGTTTCGGAGCTGGAGACGGTGGCCGACGACTATCTCGGCGCGGTGAAATTCGGCGGGGCCTTGCGACTGAACTATGCCTGGCGCGATTTCGACGACGTGAACAAGGATCGGGTTGGTGACTTCGAGCTGGAGCTGTTCCGGGTCAATGCCGATGGCGAAGTCGGCGACGTCAAGATCAGCGCCGAGTGGCGACGCTACAACGACTTCCATGCGATCCACCACGGCTGGGTGGGCTACGAATTCAACGACGCCCTCGAAACACGCGTCGGGATCACCCAGGTACCGTTCGGCATCCTGCCGTTCGCCAGCCACAGTTTCTGGTTCGGCGGTACGTACTACCTGGGCCTGGAGGACGATTACGATACCGGCGTCCAGTTCATCCATGAGCCGGGCGATGACTGGACCTTCCACTACGCGTTCTACAAGAACCCCGAATACGCCAACGACAACCGCTTTGGCCGCTATTCGTTCGATCTGGTGACCGAAGGCGATCAGCAGAACAGCGAGATCAACCAGTACAACCTGCGCGGAGCGCGCCACCTCTCGGTCGGCGATCTTGGTACGCTGGACGTAGGCGTCAGTCTGCAAGGTGGCCAGATCTTCAACAGCATCACGCGCAAGAAGGGCGAGCGGTATGCCGTTGCGGGCCACGCCAACGCGGATTTCGGTCCATGGAACTTTCAGTTGCAGGGCATACGCTACGAATTCGACCCGGAGAATCCCGCCGGTGTCGACGACAACTTCGTGCAGACCGGCGCGTTCGATTTTCCGTTCCTGATGGCGGCCAGGGCGAACGTCTACACGGCCAACGTCGCGCGCAATTTCACCGCATCGCTGGGACCGATCACCGGCGGGACCTGCTACAACGATTTCACTTTCATCGACCCGAAAGTCGACAACAGCGCCGACTCGATCCAGAACGTGACCGGCTGTTCCATCGTCGCCGGCGGCGTGTTCGCCTACTTCGACTGGATCACCGGCAAGAACATGTGGTTCGCCGGCGGCGACGGCATCGGCCGTAACGCGAGCACGGCGGGTAAATGGCGCTCTCGACTGAACGTCAACATCGGGTTTTATTTCTAGAAAATCAAGGGAGAACGAGTTTTGGAAGACGAAGCGAAAACCGCCCAGAAGGCGATTTCCGAGATCGAGGATCTATACGATACGGACTACGAGATCGGCCAGGACAATATCGAGAAATGGGGCTTCGACATGCACGCCCCGGTGTTTCCGATCAGCGCGGCGCTGATCCTGCTGTTCGTGGTCGGATCGCTGATGTTTCCCGAGCAGTCGAAGGAAATGCTGGTGGCCACGCGCACCTGGATCCAGGAGACATTCGACTGGCTGTTTCTTTCGGCCGGGAATGTTTTCGTGCTGTTCTGCCTGGCATTGATCGTCTTGCCGGTGGGCAAGATCCGGCTCGGTGGAGAAGACGCCCGACCGGATTTTTCCGTGATCTCCTGGTTCGCGATGCTTTTCGCGGCCGGCATGGGGATCGGCCTGATGTTCTGGAGCGTGGCCGAACCGGTCGGCTATTTCACCGAGTGGTTCGGGACGCCGCTGAACACCGAAGGGTTCACCGAGGAGTCGAGAACCGCGGCGCTTGGCGCGACCATGTACCACTGGGGTCTGCACCCGTGGGCGATCTACGGCGTGGTCGCCCTGTCGCTGGCGTTCTTCAGCTTCAACAAGGGCTTCCCGCTCACGATCCGCTCGACGTTCTATCCGCTGCTGGGCGATCGCGTCTGGGGCTGGCCCGGACACATCATCGATACCGTGGCGGTGCTGGCAACGATCTTCGGGTTGGCGACTTCGCTGGGCCTGGGCGCGCAGCAGGCCGCCAGCGGCCTGAATTTCCTGTTCGATGTCGGCAGCGGCCTGCAGACCCAGGTCATCATCATCACCGGGGTGACGGCCGTTGCCGTGGTGTCGGTGATTCGGGGCATCGACGGCGGGGTGAAGCTGCTGAGCAACCTGAACCTGATATTCGCGTTCCTGCTGCTGATCTTCGTCATCATCGCCGGGAGCCTGGGCGGTTTCTTCAGCAATGTTGGTCGTACCGTTACCGGCTACGTCGAATACATGCTGCCGCTGAGCAACCCGGTCGGCCGCGAAGACACGACCTTCTATCACAGCTGGACGATCTTCTTCTGGGCCTGGTGGATTTCTTGGTCGCCGTTCGTCGGCATGTTCATCGCGCGCGTTTCGCGCGGGCGCACGGTGCGCCAGTTCCTGACTGCGGTCCTGCTGGTGCCGACGCTGGTGACCATCGTGTGGATGAGCGCATTCGGCGGCAGCGGACTGGACCAGGCCGCCGAGGGCGTCGGCGAGCTTGCCGACGGCATCAGCGATTCGACGCTTGCGCTGTTCCAGATGCTGAGCCATCTGCCGCTGACGAGCATCACCTCCTTCCTGGCGATCTGCCTGGTCCTGGTGTTCTTCGTGACCTCGTCGGATTCCGGTTCGCTGGTCATCGACAGCATCACTTCGGGCGGCAAGACCAACGCGCCGGTCAACCAGCGGATTTTCTGGGCGACCGCAGAGGGTGTCATCGCGGCCGTGCTGCTGGCCGTTGGGGGCAGCGCGGCGCTGGAAGCGCTCAGCGCCGGCGCCGTGAGCGCCGGACTGCCGTTCACCATCCTGCTGTTGGCGATGTGCGTCAGTCTTGCGCGCGGCCTCTATCACGAGCGCCAGCTGATCGGATACAACGAAGCGCTCAGCCAGTAACCGAGGGAGATCCAGCATGTACAAGAAAATCATGGTTCCGGTCGACCTGGAACACACCGAGAAGATCGAGAAAGCGCTCGACGGCGCCGCGGAACTGGCCAAGAGCTACGATCTGCCGGTCTGCTATGTTGCGGTGACGGGGCGCGTTCCGAATCGCGTCGCGCCCAGCCCGGAAAAGTTCGAGGCCGAGCTGAACATGTTCGCGCGCGAACAGGCCGACAAGCACGGCATCAAGACCGAGTGCAAGGCCGTGCCCAGCGTGGACGTGCCGGTGGAGCTGGACGACAAGCTGCTCGAAGCGATCGACGACGTTGGTGCCGATCTGGTGGTCATGGCCTCGCATATTCCGGGCGTCGCCGACAAGCTGCACCTGATCAGTTCCAATGCCGCCTACATGGTCAAGCACTCCGACGTCTCGATATTCGTGGTGCGCTGACTTGCCAGCGGCGTACGACAAACGGTAAGATTCTCCGGGCCGGCCCGCTGCGGCCGGCCCGGATGAGGCCACAGGCGGGCGTCGTATAATGGTTATTACCTTGGCTTCCCAAGCCAAAGATGACGGTTCGATTCCGTTCGCCCGCTCCATTTCTTTCCCTTGACGAGCGATTCATGCCCGTTACCAGTTGAGTAGCACTGCAATCAATCGAACCGCCAGCAGATTTGCGCGTCGGCTGCGAACGTGGGTTCATTAACAACGGTTCACCCCAGCTTCCCAGGCTGGAAATGACGGTTCGATTCCGTTCGCCCGCTCCATTTCTTTCCCTTGACGAGCGATTCATGCCCGTTACCAGTTGAGTAGCACTGCAATCAATCGAACCGCCA
>JAWLEW010000064.1:9071-12963 GCA_041685925.1 Wenzhouxiangellaceae bacterium
CAGATTTGCGCGTCGGCTGCGAACGTGGGTTCATTAACAACGGTTCACCCCAGCTTCCCAGGCTGGAAATGACGGTTCGATTCCGTTCGCCCGCTCCATGTCCCACTCGCAAGGGGCCGTTCCGCCTGGCAACCGGCCCCAGGTTGCGGTAAACCGAACCGTCTGGTTGGTTGTTGGTTTTTTTGGTGTTTCTAGATTTCTCCGACGACTGACCACTGACTTCCGACCACCGGTTTTTGCCTTTCCCTTAACCCTTAATCCTTCCTGATTACGTACCTGTTTCCGCCATGCCCCGGAACGCCGGGGCAAAGCGTAGGGTGTGTTGAGCCGCAGGCGAAACGCACCGATCGGCGTTCTGGTAACCGTTGCGATGCGTTCGTTGTCCGTTCGGTGCGTGTTCGCTTCGCTCAACGCACCCTACCTGGTATCCGATGGCTGAAGCAGATACGTAATCATGTAATCCTTAACCCTTAACGCTTAATCCGAGCCAACCAGCCTTAATGCGCCAGCGTGATCCCCTCGGCGAATGCCAGGGCGCTTTCGGTGAGTGCGTGCAGGTCATAGCCGCCTTCCAGTGATGCGACCAGTCGGCCCGCGGCGTGGGTATCGGCGAGCGTTTTCAGTTGATGCCCGATCCAGAAAAAATCCTCGTCCTTGAGGTTCAACTGGGCCAGCGGATCGCGCCAGTGGGCGTCGAAGCCGGCCGAAATCAGGATCAGGTCGGGCGCGAAACGATCGATCGGATCGAACAGCCGCGCTTCCCAGGCGGTCCGGAATTCGTTGCTGCCCGAGTCGGGCGGCAGGCCGACGTTGTGCACGTTCGATGCGACTTTATGATGCGGCGCCCCGGTGCCCGGGTAGAGCGGAACCTGGTGGCTGGACGCGAACAGCACGTCGCGCCGTCCCGCAAAGATCGCTTCGGTGCCGTTGCCGTGGTGTACGTCGAAGTCGCAGATCGCCACGCGCCGGATCGCGGCCTTGGTCAGCGCGTGCTCGGCGGCGGCCGCGATCGAATTGAACAGGCAGAACCCCATTGCACGACCGGATTCCGCGTGATGGCCGGGCGGGCGCACGACGGCGAAAGCAGGATGCTCGGGGTGTTGGATCGCACCTTCGACCGCCTGGCAGGCGGCTCCGGCCGCCAGCCGCGCGGCCTGGATGCTGCCTCGGCCCGCGTGCGTATCGGCATCCAGGGCGATAGCGCTTTTGCTTTCCAGGACCTTGCGTTCGACGCGGTCGAGCTGGTCGATGTACGCGGCTTGGTGCACGTTGAGCAACTGTTCGCGCGAGGCGGCCATGGCGCTGACGGCTTCGAAGCTGTCGAGCTGCGCGATGCCGTCGAGCACGGCCTTCAGGCGCGCCGGGCGTTCCGGGTGTCCGGGCACGGGGTCGTACAGGCCGCAATCGGGATGCGAGATGACGAGCAGTTCGGTCATGCGGTCATCGCGGATGTATCGGAAATGGATCGGGAATCGTCGAAAAGCGCGGCAACCGGACAGCCGACCAACGCCGCTGCGGGATCGGGGTCCGGGACAGGCGCAGCGGCGGGTCTTTCAGCGGTTTCCTACCGGTTGCGATCATGGTCCCAGAGGATTTCTCCCACGCCGGAAGCGCGCGCAATGGTGCGGGCGATCACGAACAGCAGGTCCGAGAGCCTGTTGAGATAGCGAATGGCCGGTTCGTTGACTTCCTCGTGGCGCGCCAGCGCGATCACGCGGCGCTCGGAGCGGCGGCAGATGGTCCTGGCCAGATGGGCGTGCGCGGCGGCCGAACTCCCGCCCGGCAGAATGAAATCCTTCAGCGGCGGCAAATCGGCGTTGAGCCGATCGAGCTCCTTTTCCAGCCTGTCGATGTGGCGGTCGCCGATCAGTTCGGTGCCCGGCATGCACAACTCGCCGCCGAGATCGAACAGATCGTGCTGTACGTCGAGCAGGATCGAACAAACATCCTTGTCGTCGATCTGCGCAGTCATGACGCCGACTGCGCTGTTGAGCTCGTCGACGGTTCCGTAGGCCTCCACCCGGAGGCTGTCCTTCTGGGTCCGGGAGCCGTCTCCGAGACCGGTCGTGCCGTCGTCGCCGGTGCGGGTGTAGATTTTTGAAAGGCGATTGCCCATGGTCGGTTCCACTCTGGTCGAATAGCCAGCGCAGTGTAGCGAACCGGCACGTGAATTGTCGGTGACGGCGCCTCGGAAGGCCTGGCTCGGAAGCCGGAGGTCGGCAGTCGGCAGTCGGACCACTGACCACCGACCACGGAATTTCCGTAAGCCGTAAACCGTAAAGCGTAAACCAGGCATCCTGTTATCCTTCAAGCCAACATCGCAACTCCAACCTTCGGTGGTGACCCATGGGCATGAAATCAGCGTATCCGTATTATCTGGCCAACCAGGCCGTTTTCGCCAACGAAGACCTGGAAGTGATCGACAAGCACACCGGCGAGGTGGCCACTCGCGTGGCGAAGGCCGATGATTCGGTAACCGACAAGGCGATCGCGGCCGCCGAGCGCGCGGCACCGGCCATGGCGCATCTGCCTTCGCACCGCCGACGCGACGTGCTGCACCACTGCGCCGATCGATTCGAGCAGCGATTCGACGAACTGGCCGAAATCCTGGTCGTGGAAGGCGGCAAGGTGATCAAGGACGCCCGCAGCGAAGTGCAGCGGCTGATCGACACATTCCGGATTGCCGCCGAGGAGGCGACCCGAATCGGGGGCGAGGTGCTGCCCATGGACATCGCGCCGCGCTCGGAATCGTTCATCGGTATGTGGAAGCGGGTTCCGATCGGTCCGGTTTCGTTCATCACGCCGTTCAACTTTCCATACAACCTGGTTGCCCACAAGATCGCGCCGGCGATCGCTGCCGGCTGTCCGTTCGTGCTAAAGCCGGCCGAGAAGACGCCGGTGGGCGCGCTGGTGCTCGGCGAGATCCTGGCCGAATGCGACCTGCCCGAAGGCGCCTTTTCGATCCTCAACGTGCCGCGCGACGCCGCCCAGCGCTTTACCGAGGACGAGCGTCTGAAGCTGCTGAGCTTCACCGGATCGGACAAGGTCGGCTGGATGCTGAAGTCGAAGGCCGGCAAGAAGCCCGTCGTCATGGAGCTGGGCGGCAATGCGGCGTGTCTCGTCGACGCCGACGCCGACGTGGACGACGCCGTGGACCGGCTGGTCTTCGGCGGCTTCTACCAGTCCGGCCAGAGTTGCATCTCGGTCCAGCGGGTGCAGATCCATCGCGACATCTACGAAGAAGTCAAGCGCAAGCTGGTCGAGAAGGTCGCCGCGCTGAAGGGCGGCGACCCGCGCGACCCGGAGACGTTCGTCGGCCCGCTGATCAGCGAGGACGACGCCAGGCGCGTGGTCGAATGGATGGAGGAAGCCGAGAGCAAGGGCGCCACGCGGCTGGTCGGCGGCGAGCGCGACGGGACCGTGGTGCGCCCGGCGGTGCTGGAAAACGTGCCGCGCGATTGCCGTATCTACGACAACGAGCTGTTCGGGCCGGCGATGGTGATCGAGCCGTTCGACGATTTCGACGAAGCGCTGGAGATCATCAACCGCTCCCGCTACGGCCTGCAGGCCGGACTGTTCCTGCGCGACATCGGCAAGATTCGCAAGGCCTGGGACCTGCTCGATGTCGGTGGCGTGATCATCAACGACGTACCCAGCTTCCGCGTCGACCACATGCCCTACGGCGGGGTCAAGGATTCCGGCCTGGGGCGCGAGGGAATCCGCTACGCGATCGAGGACATGACCGAGATCCGGCTGCTGGCGATTCGGGAGCCGTGATTCGGTAGTCGGTAGTCGGACCCCGGACCCCGGACCCCGGACCCCGGACCACCGACCACCGACCACCGGTTTCCCCAAACCGGAACGCTTTGCACGCCGCCTCGTTAAACTATGG
>JAWLEW010000005.1:0-19832 GCA_041685925.1 Wenzhouxiangellaceae bacterium
GTCCTTTCCTCGGCCACCGACCGCATGCTCTCGGGCATGCCGCGCGAGGCGAGCTTGTCGGGGTGGTGCTTGCTCATCAGGCGGCGATAGGCCTTCTTGACTTCGGCGTCGCTGGCGTCGGGTTTCACGCCCAGCGTTGCGTAGGCGTCTTCCAGCCGGGGACCGGTGGCCGCTCCGCCGCTGGCGCGCGCACCGGATGTGCCCCGTAGCATGGCTTCCAGGCGTTCGACGTCGGGCTCCGACAGGCCCAGGCCGCGGGCGATCCGGACCAGCAGCGCGTGCTCGTCGGCGTGGACGGCGCCGTCGGCGGCGACGGCCGAGAGCTGAACCTGCAAAAAAAGCTGCAGCAGCGGTTGGTTCCGCCGGGCGACGGCGCGCAGGCGGGCGAGCTCGGCGTCGAGGTCGAAATCGCCGGCCTTGCCGCGGTTGAACGCCGCCATTGCCGAACGGCGCTGCTCGCCGGATAGCGAAAGCCGCGCAAAGAATTGCTCTGCGACGCGAATTTCATCGTCGGTAACCTGGCCGTCGGCCTTGCACACCGCGCCCATGACCGCGAAGGTGGAGTCGAGGAACTGCGTGCGCACCGCCTCCACGCCGCGGGCGAAGAAGACGTTGAGCAACAGGTGGCTCAACGCCCCGCCGGCAACGGCGCCGAGCACCGCCCCGGCAAGGCCGCCGAACAGCAGGCCGATCACGCCGCCAATCAGAATGAACAGGAGCATGGCGCGATGATACGCAAGCCCGGCGCCGGACGGGTGTGCCTGCGGCCCCGCCATCAACCCGCTTCATTCACCACGCTTGCGTAGCGACGGGCCTGGCGGCAGCGGAGCAGGCAGGGTGGTGAATGAGGCGGATTACCCCAGTTCGGCCAGCAAATCCGCTTGATGCGCTTCGGTCAGCGGGTCGATGAGCTCGTCCAGCGCGCCCTCGAGGATATTGTCCAGGTCGTACAGCGTCAGCCCGATGCGGTGGTCGGTGACCCGCCCCTGGGGAAAGTTGTAGGTGCGGATGCGCTCCGAGCGGTCGCCGGAGCCGACCTGCAGCTTGCGGCTTGCGGCCTGTTCGGACTGCTGCTGGCTGCGTTCGGCCTCGAGCAGGCGGGCGCTGAGCAGGCTCATGGCGCGCGCCTTGTTCTTGTGCTGCGAGCGCTCGTCCTGGCATTCGACCACGATGCCGGTCGGCAGGTGGGTGATGCGGATGGCCGAGTCGGTGGTGTTGACATGCTGGCCGCCGGCGCCCGACGAACGATAGGTATCGATGCGCAGGTCGCCGGGATCGACCTTGACCTCGTCGACCTCGTCGACTTCGGGCAGGATGGCCACGGTGCAGGCCGAGGTATGGATGCGGCCCTGCGATTCGGTGGCCGGCACGCGCTGTACGCGGTGCGTGCCGGATTCGAACTTGAGCCTGGAATAGGCCCCGGTGCCGATCACGCGCGCGATCAGTTCGCGCCAGCCGCCGGCCTCGCCGGCCTGGCCGGACAGGATCTCGATCCGCCAGCCCCGGGCCTCGGCGTAGCGCGTGTACATCCGGAGCAGGTCGCCGGCAAACAGCGCGGCTTCCTGGCCGCCGGTGCCGGCGCGGATTTCGACAAACAGGTTCTTGCGGTCGTTGGGGTCGGGCGGCACGATCAGGCGCTTGAGCTCGCGGTCCAGGCGCTCGCGCTCGGCTTCGATCTCGGCCAGTTCGTCGCGCGCCATTCTGCGCATTTCGTCGTCGTTTTCTTCCAGCAGCGCTTCGGCCTCGGCCTGGCGCTGGTCCAGCCGCTCGATGGCGCGCCAGGTTTCGACGATGGACTGGAGATCGGCATATTCGCGCGAAAGCGTCGTGAACCGCTTCGGATCCTCGGCCAGTTCCGGCTCGGCCAGCAGGCGCTCGATTTCCTCGAAGCGCTCGACGGCCTGTTCCAGGCGCTGCTGCAGCCCGGGCGTCACGACGGATCGTCCAGCAGCAGTTTGCGCGCTGCCGCCATCAATTCCTCGTCGGTGATTTCGGCCGCCCGCCGCACCTGGATGCTGGGCGCGTGCAGCAGCCGGTTGGTCAGCCGATGGCCGAAGCGCGCCAGCACGTCGTCGGCGTCGCGCCCGGCGGCGAGTTCGCGCCGGGCCTGGTCGAGCAGTTTGTCGCGTTCGTTGAAGGCCCGGTTGCGCAGCGATTTCAGCGTTTCGCCGGCCGCGTGCAGATTCATCCAGCGGTCGAACGCCTCGGCCTGGCCGTCCACGATATGCGTGGCCGCTTCCAGCGCCTGGTTGCGCTTGCGGTGCCCGTGCTCGGCGATTTCGCGCAGGTCGTCGATGGTGTAGAGATAGACGTCGCCGAATTCGCGGACCGCCGGATCGACGTTGCGCGGGACCGAGAGATCGAGCACGAACATCGGCTGGTTGCGCCGCCTGCCCAGCGCCTTGCGGACCATTTCGTGTTCGACCAGCGGTTTGGAGCTGCCGGTGCAGGCCACGACCAGGTCGTGTTCATGCAGGGTCTCGGCCAAGCCGTCCAGGCCCATGGACCGCGCGCCGAACTGTTCGGCCAGGCCGGCGGCGCGCTCCGGATTGCGATTGCAGATGGTCAGCCTGCGGATGCCCTGGCCGGCGAAGTGCCGGGCGCAGTCCTCGATCATCTCGCCGGCGCCGATCATCAGCGCCGACAGCCGGTTGACATCGCCAAATATCTGGTGCGCCAGCTTGAGCGCGGCAAACGGCAGCGTCACCGGGTTGTGGCCGATGCCGGTTTCCGAGCGCACCAGCTTGGAGGTCTGAAATGAATGCTGAAAAAGACGGTCCAGTATGGTCCCCAGGGTCTTGTGTTCCTGGGCCGATTGCCAGGCCTGCTTGACCTGACCGACCACCTGGGGTTCGCCCAGCACCATGGAATCCATGCCCGAGGTGACCTTGAGCAGATGAATGACCGCCATGCGCTGCTGCAGCGCGAACAGGTATTCGCGGAATTCGCCCCGGCGCGCGCCGTGCCAGTCGTGCATCCATTCCTGTAACGCCGTTATGCTAGCGTTCTCTCCAGTAGCGTAAAGCTCGGTTCGGTTACAGGTGCTCACGATCGCGCATTCCTGGATGCCCGGAACGGCATGCATGGAGCCGAGCGCCTCGCCGAGCCTTTCCGGCGTAAACGCAAGCCGCTCCCGGATCGCGACCGGGGCGGTTTGATGACTCAGTCCAAGAGCGAATACCGACATGAATGAACCAGAAACGGACAAACCCGACATTGTCCTAGCTTATGTAAAGCAATTCAAGGTGGCGGTGCTCATCTTAGCCGGATTCCTTGCCGGTTGTGCCGCCGGTTCCGGCCCCGCCGAATCCCCGCAGCGCGCAGAAGCAACCTCAATGGTTGCCGAGGCTCGCGCGGCCGGCGAGTCCGGTGAATATCGCTACGCGCTGGAATTGCTGATGGAAGCCCTGGCCTTGGATCCGGATCCGGCCGTGGCGCGCCAGGCCGCCCAGCTGGCCTCGTCGGTCGACGACTGGCCGACCGCAGCGGAGGCCGCCGGGATCTGGCTGGAGCAGGAACCCGATTCGGGCCAGGCCGCGCAGGTCGCGGCGCTCGCGGCGCTCCGCCAGGGCCAGCTCGAGCGCGGCGTGAACCTCCTGCAGGCACGCCTGCGCGACCCGCAGGATCGGATGGACTGGACCACGGCGATTGCGCTGGTGGCGGCGGCCGGTTCCGACGACATCGCGAACTCGGCGCTGGAGCGACTGATCGACCAGGCCGGGGACTTCGAGCCGGGCTACGACGATTTCCTGCGCAGTCGCCTGGCCTGGCAGCTCGAACGCCATGCGCGGGCGTTCGAGCTGGCCGAGCGGGCCTTGCAGGCCGGCCCCGACTACGAGCGGGCGCTATGGGCGGCGCGCCTCGCCCAGGCCGGCGAACTGCCGGAACGGGCTTTGCGCTACTACCGCCAGGCCGGTACTTTCGACCCCGAAGACCGCACCGCGGCAATTGCCGAGGTCGAATTGCTCGAACAGCTCGGGCGCGGTGAACAGGCGTTGCAGGTGCTCGACCGGTTGCCGGTCGATGCCGATATCCTGTATACCCGCGGCATATTGCAGCAGGAGCTGGACCGGCCGGCCGCCGCCGGGGTCACCTGGCACCGCATGGCTACGCTGGATCCGGATCAGGCCGGTGACCGGCACGCCTGGCTGACGGCCGTGCTGGCCGAGGTGCTCGAGCTGGATGACGAGGCGATCGAATGGTACGCCCGGGTCGAAGGCGAGCTGGCCGTGCGGGCCGATCTCCGGCGTGCTGTCCTGCTGGCCGGGCGCGACGAAATGGAGTCGGCGCGGGCACTGCTGTCCGGAATACGCGACCAGGCCGAAGGCGAGCTGGTCGAGCAGGCCTGGCTGATCGAGGGCCAGATCCTGTCGGAAACCGGTCGCAACGAACAAGCCGTGGCGCTGCTCGGCGAGGCGCTGACCCGGCTGCCGGGAAGCACGGCGCTGCTCTACGCCCGCGCCATGGCGGCGGTCAACGAGGACAACCTGTCGCTGGCCGAGCAGGATCTGCGCACCATCATCCAGAACGATCCCGAAAATGCCGTGGCGCTGAACGCGCTGGGATATACGCTTTCCGACCGTACCGATCGCCAGCGCGAGGCGATGCGCCTGATCGAAACGGCGCTGGAACTGGAGCCGGACAACCCTGCCATTCTCGATTCCATGGGCTGGGTCCTGTTCAAGCTCGGGCGGGCAGAGGAAGCGCTGCCCTACCTGCGCCGGGCGGTGGAAGCCGAACCGCACCCGGAAATCGTCGCGCACCTGGTCGAAGTGCTGTGGACCGTGGACCAGCGCGACCAGGCGCGCGCCCTGGTCGCCCGCACGCGGGCCGACATGGGCGCCGAGGACGTCTACGCCGATACGCTGGAACGGATCGGCCTGGAATGATGCACCGGCGTGCCGGTTCCGCTCTGGCGGCATGCCTGGCGCTGCTTGCCGCGGGCTGTGCGCTGCGCGAGCCGCGCCCGGAAGGCGCCTGGCTGGCCGAGCGCGAAGCGTGGTTCGAGGCCCACGAAAAATGGTCGGTGCGCGGCCGGCTGGGTCTTTCCGACGGCGATCGCGGCGGCAGCCTTGCCATGACCTGGCAGGCCGACGGCACCGAGCACGTGGTGCTATTGCGCACCGTGGCCGGCGGCCGCCAGTGGCGGCTCGAGATGGGACCTTCGGGCGCCGTGCTCACCGGCTCGGAAATCGGCCGTCTGGCCGGCCCCGACCCGGATCTGCTGGTCGAGCAGGCGGTGGGCTGGCCGATTCCGGTGCGCTGGATGAGCCAGTGGCTGCGCGGGCTGCCGGCGCCGCCCGGCGCCGCGACCGGCTATGCCGACGACGGGGTGCTGCAGACGCTGGACTGGGGCGGCTGGCAGCTCGAGTTCGACCGCTGGCGCCGGCTGGACGGCGCCGGCGTGCTTTTGCCGGTGCGCGTGACGGCCGAGAATCCGCCGTACCGGGTGCGCGCGGCATTGTCGCGCTGGAATTTCGAGCGCGATGGCGCGCCGGGTTCCCCAAAACCCACCAATGCCGCGGTCGAGTCGTTATAATTTCGTTTTGCGATGACGCGTCCGCCGCGCAATCGCGAACTGCGCAATCGACTGGGACGTCGCCAAGCTGGTTAAGGCACGGGGTTTTGATCCCCGCATTCGCAGGTTCGAGTCCTGCCGTCCCAGCCATCCTTGCCAGCCCATTCAAATTCTCCAAGCAGGACGGAAGCCGGCCGTGAGCACACCCTCGTTGATGATTTTCGCCGGAAACGCGAATCCGGACCTCGCCAACGCCATCGCCGGGCATCTTGGCGTTCCCATGGGCAAGGCCAACGTCGGGCGCTTCAGCGACGGCGAGGTCATGGTCGAGATCGTCGAGAACGTCCGGGCCCGCGACATCTTCGTCATCCAGCCTACCTGCCAGCCGGCCGCCGAGAATTTCATGGAACTGCTGGTCATGATCGACGCGCTCAAGCGGGCCTCGGCCGGGCGGGTGACGGCGATCGTGCCGTATTTCGGCTATGCCCGTCAGGATCGCCGGCCGCGTTCGACGCGCGTGCCGATCACGGCCAAGGTAGCGGCCAAGATGATCGGCGTGGTCGGTACCGACCGGGTCGTCACGGTGGACCTGCACGCCGACCAGATCCAGGGTTTCTTCGATATTCCGGTCGACAACGTCTATGCCTCGCCGCTGACGCTGGCCGACATCTGGAAGCACTACGGCGACGACAACATGATCGTGGTCTCGCCCGACGTCGGCGGCGTGGTGCGCGCGCGCGCAATCGCCAAGCGCCTGGACGCCGACCTGGCGATCATCGACAAGCGTCGTCCGCGCGCCAACGAGGCGACCGTGATGAACCTGATCGGCGACGTCACCGACAAGATCTGCGTGCTGGTCGACGACATGATCGATACCGCCGGCACGCTGTGCGCCGGCGCGGGCGCGCTCAAGGACGCCGGGGCCAAACGCGTCGTGGCCTACTGCGTGCACCCCATACTTTCGGGCCGGGCGATCGAGAACATCAGCAATTCCCGGCTGGACGAAATCGTGGTCACCGACACCATCCCGCTCAGCCGGGAAGCGCGCGACTGCGGCCGGATTCGCCAGCTCAGCGTGGCGCAGATGCTGGCCGAGACCATTCGGCGCATGGCCGAAGGCGAGTCGGTCAGCTCGCTGTACGTCGATTAGCGAAGCGCCGAACAGGTCGGGGCGCAGGCTTGAACCTTCAATGAGAGTCGTTCGAACTCTCGTCCATCATGGCCGGATAACCGTTGCGTGCAGCCTGCTGTTTGCGTCCGCCGGTCATCTGAATGCTTCCGAGGCGTGGATTCGGGTGATGCAGCCCGAAGCCACGCAACGCGTCGGCCTGCCGGCCGGGGCGATCGACTATGGACGATTCGTCTGGATGCCCGAGGGCGGCTTTTCGGGAGCCCTGGAAAGCGACAACGCCAGGCGTTACCCGAACCCGTTCGATATGGTCATCGGGGATTCGGTTCGCGACCCGTTGTCGAGTCCGGCGCCAACCGGCGCCTGGCACGAATCCGCCGGTGCCACCGGTCCGGATTTCCGAGTGGTCCAGTTTCGTGGCCCGGTCAAGGTTGAATGGTTGACCCGTCTGCGTCGGGCCGGCATCGAGCCGGTGCAATACATCCATCCGTTCAGTTACGTGGTCTGGGCCGATGAACGTTCGCTCGCCGCTGGCCGCTCGCAATCACCGGTTCGATGGACGGGCGATTTCGTTCCTGCAATGCGTGCACGCGCACCGAATGCAGCAATGCGGGCCCGGGTTGATGGGGTATCGGTGCAAAAGCAGTCCGCGGCCGGGCTGCACGCGATGGCCCTGGTTTTCGAACCGGCGCTGGCGCAGGCCGTGGCCGGCATCGAAAAGGCCGGCGCCGGCATCGTGTCGCGCGCCCGGCTCGACCGCCGATTCCATCTGCTCGAGCTGCGTGTGCAACCCGATCATTTCCTGGCGCTTGCCCGCATCCCCGGCGTCTACACGATCCAGCAGATCAGCCAGGATGCCGGCGTGCGCGGCGAGATGTCCAACCAGTCCGTCGTCGGCGGATACGGAGAAACCTTCGAGATCGTTCCGGGCTACGTCGACTGGCTCGACGGCGCCGGGCTCGACGGCGCGGGCATCACCGTAGGCGTCGTCGACAGCGGGGTGCGGGCCACCCACCAGGACCTGGCCGACAACATGGTCGCCTGCCTCGGTGACCGGGGCAGCTGCGCGTCCGGCGACAGCAACCATGGCACCCACGTGGCCGGGGCCGTCGGCGGGACCGGCGTATCCGGCGTCGTCGATGGCGGTGGTTTCCTGCGCGGACAGGGCGTGGCGCCGGCGGTATCGCTGGTCGAGCAGTTCTTCGCGCCGTTCCTGTCCGGTTCCGGTCCCGGCGGCATGGCGCCCGACGCCATGCTCGACATTTTTGCCGACGCGGCAACCTCGGGCGCGCAGCTGACCAACAACTCATGGGGATCTTCGACCACGCCGCAGGGCTACAACATTCCCACCATGCAGGTCGACATGATCGTCCGCGACGCCGATCCCGAGACGCCGGGCCGGCAGCCGGTGCTGCCGGTCTGGTCGATTGAAAACGGCCGCGGCGATGGCTCCGGAGATTGTTCGCCGTCGTCCCTGGGCGCACCCGAGGAGGCCAAGAACCTGTTCGCGGTCGGATCGACCCGGCTGCAGAATTACGACGGCTCGCCGCGCGTGGATTTCTTGAACATTTCCCACAACAGCGCGCACGGACCGGCCTGCGACGGGCGGCTGGTGCCGCACATCGTCGCGCCTGGCTGCCATACCGACAGCACGGTCGCCAGCAACGATGCGGCCTATAGTGCGGCTTTCTGCGGCACGTCGATGGCGTCCCCGGTCGTCTCCGGCGCAGTCTCGCTGTTCATGCAAAAACACGCCGCGCAAGACGGTGCATTGCCCAGCCCCGCGCTGGTCAAGAGCGTGTTCACCGCCGCCGCGATGGACCTTGTGGGCAATGTCGATGCCGACGGGGCGATGCTCGCTCATCGTCCCGACCGCAAACAGGGCTGGGGCCGGATCGACCTGGATGCGGTCATCAATCCGGAAACCCGGCTGGAAACCGTCGATCAGACCAAGGTTTTCCACGCGACCGGCGAATCCTGGACCTGGACCTTCACGCCCGATGATCCGGAAGCCCCGGTGCGCCTCATGCTGGCCTGGACCGATGCGCCCGGACCGGGCACCGGCGGCACGAACCCGGCCTGGACCAACGACCTGGACCTGGTCGCGACCGCGGCAGACGGCGGCTATTACGGCAACAACATCAATTCCGGGACCGGCTTTTCCGAAAGCGCTGGTGGGCCGGACGCCAGCAACAACCTCGAGGGCGTGATGCTGTCGCCGGACCAGCACGCGGGTCAGCCGGTCGGAATCGAAGTGCTCGCCGCCAACCTGGCCGCAGATGCGCTGGATCCATGGGCGCCGGAAACCGGCGTCACCCGGCAGGATTTTGCGCTCGCGTGCATCAACTGCGTGCGCGAACCCGGTTTTGCGCTCGCAACCGAAGACGACCAGACCGCGATCTGTAGCGCCTCTGGCGATGCGTCGTTCGATGTCGCGATCGATGTGCGATCGATCGCGGGCTTCGCCGAGCCGGTGACGCTGGCGTCTTCAGCACCCGCGCCGGGATTCGCCGTGAGCTCGATCAGTCCGGGCGTGGTCGATCCGCCAGGCCAGTCGATTGCCACCGTTTCTGCCGGGGCCGGCATCGAGTCCGGCGTCTACAATCTGACCTTCGGCGGCACTGCCGATACCGCCGGCGAGCAGGAAATCACCGTCGGCGTGATCGTCGACGATGCCAGTCCGCCGTCCCCGGCCCTGCAATCGCCCGTCCCCGGCGCAACCGGAACCACGCTTGCGCCGGTATTCGAATGGCTGGGCGCCGACCAGGCCGACGGCTACCTGTTCGAGCTTGCCACCGATCCCGGCTTCAACGACGTGATCGTCCGCGAGGCCGTTCGCGGGGTTTCGTTCCGGATGCCGTTCGAGCTCGATTCGCTCAGCGAATATTTCTGGCGCGTCACGCCGTCGAACCAGTGCGGCACGGGCGACGCGGCCGAGGCGTCGTTTACCACCGGCCTGGCGCCGGGCCAGTGCGCGGTCGGCACGCGCCGGGTCGAGTATTTCGCCGACGACATGGAGTCCGGCGAAAACGGCTGGACGCATTCGGCGGCTGGCGAGACGGATACATGGGAATTGCAGAGCGTCAGGGCCAACAGTCCGGTCGCGGCATGGCGGTCCCGGGCGGTTGACCGGGTCAGCGACCAGCGGCTGATTTCGCCGGAAATGCGGTTGCCGGCCGATGCATCCGCGGCCACGCTCCAGTTCTTTACCGCCTTCAGCCTGGAGGGAAGCAATGCGGGCTGCTATGACGCGGGGGTGGTCGAATATTCCGATGACGAGGGGCGGAGCTGGCATCCGTTAAGCGCCGAACGGATCCTGGGCAATCCTTATACCGGCACCATCGAAGACATTTCCGGCAACCCGCTTGGAGGGCGTCCGGGCTGGTGCGGCGTCCAGCCGTGGGCGCGCACCGCGGTCGACCTGCACGGCCTGGAAGGCAGCAAGCTGCAGTTCCGCTTCCGCCTGGGCACCGACGAGGCGCTCGCGCAGGGAGACTGGCTGGTCGACGACGTGATCGTCCAGAGCTGCGAGCCCGAATTCATCTTCGCCGACGGCTTCGAGGATTGAAGCCGACCCGGGCCAGATCGCCGGCCGGCGTTTTCAGTTGTACCCGATCCACACCGCGACCACCATGGCCAGCGCGCCCAGCGCCAGCAGCTTGACGATCAGCGGGAGGATGAACCGGAACCAGCGCGCGTAAGGGATGCCGGCCAGGCCCAGGATGCCCATCAGCACCGGGTTGGTCGGCACGATCATGTTCATGAAGCCGTCGCCGAACTGGTAGGCCAGCACCGAGACCTGGCGCTCGACGCCGACCAGGTCGCCGATCGGCGCCATCAGGGGCATGGTCAGGTAGGCCTGCCCGCTGCCGCTGGATACGAAAATGTTCATCACCGACTGGATGCCGAGCATGCCCACCGCCGACAGCTCGGCCGGCAGGCCCACCAGCGGGCTGGCCATGGCGTTGACGATGGTGTGCAGCACCTGGCCGTCTTCGAGCAACAGCGCGATGGCGCGCGCGAACCCGATCAGCACCGCAGTGCCGGCCAGTTCGGCGGCGCCGTTGCTGAACGTCGTTGCCAGGCGGTCGATGCCCATCCGGGTGATCAGGCCCACGACGACGGAAAGGGCGATGAAGATTGCGCCCAGTTCCACCAGGTACCAGCCGTGCATGGTGATGCCGTAGACCAGCAGCGCAAGCGCGCCGAAGGTGGCGGCCAGGACCGCCATGCGGCGCCGGGTCATCGGCAGCTGCTCGGCCTGCGGCGGCGGCTGGGCCTCGTCGATGCCGTGGACCAGGCTGGCCGCCGGATCGCGCTGGACCTTGCGCGCATAGGACCATACGTGGTGGACGCCGACGGCCAGGAAAGGCACGAATATCGCCGCCCGGAAGGCCCAGCCGGAGGCCGGCTGCAGTTCGGCGACGTCCTGGGCGATCAGCAGCGTGAAAGGGTTCATGATGGTTGCGCCGTAGCCGACGCCGTAACCGACTACCATGATGCCGATCGCGGCCACGGTATCCATGCGCATGGCCACGCAAACCGCGATCAGGATGCCGGCGAACGGGATGTATTCCTCGGCCATGCCCAGCGTGGCAGAGGCCGCGGCGAACAAAAACACGCCGAAGAAGATCAGCAGCACCGAGTTGTGGCTGTAGCGCTCGATCACGCTGCCCAGGAAAGCGTCGATGGCGCCGGTCTCGCGAATCACGCGCAGCGCGCCGCCGATGATCAGCACGAAGAAGATGATGCCCTGGGCCTCGGCCATGGCGCGCGGCACGGCCGTGAAAAGCGACCACGGCGACAGCGTTTCGGCGTCTTCGAGCGTTGCATAGGTGCCGGGCACCACGACCTCGCGCCCCGATTCGTTGACCACGGTGTCGAACTCGCCGGCCGGCAGGATCCAGGTCAGCACCAGCGCGACGACCATCATGATGAACATCAGCGCCAGCGTGTGCGGGATGCGGAAGGGGGAGACCTTGGCTCCAGCCTGGGAATCGGTCATTGGCGTTTCCGGGCCTGTCGCGCAGGCGTTGTTGTTGTCGTGTCCGTATTGTAGGCGGCGGCGGCCGCCGTTGCGAATCCCGAATCCAGGATTGCGGATCCGCGCCGATCGCGGCCGTTCGATCACGAAAAAGGTGCTAAAGAGGATATAATCGCGTGATTTACCCGCCGGAGGCCCGCCATGCGACTGATCGAGGAAGCCCTTACGTTCGACGATGTTTCGCTGGTGCCCGCGCACTCCGACTTCCTGCCGCGCGACGTGGACCTGACCACGCGCGTGACCCGCGACCTCGTGATCAATATCCCGCTGATGTCGTCGGCGATGGACACGGTCACCGAGGCGCGCCTGGCGATTGCCATGGCCCAGGCCGGCGGGGTGGGCGTGATGCACAAGAACATGGCCATCGAGGAGCAGGCCCACCAGGTCCGCGTGGTCAAGAAATACGAGGCCGGCGTGATCAAGGATCCGATCACGGTCGGGCCGCAGACCACGATCCGCGAGGTGCTGGAGATCACCCGCCAGCACAATATTTCCGGCGTCCCGGTCGTCGACGACGAAGAACTGGTCGGAATCGTGACCAGCCGCGACATGCGCTTCGAGAAAAAGCTGGATGACCCGGTGCGCAACATCATGACCCGCAAGGACAAGCTGGTCACGGTCCAGGAGGGCGCGAGCCAGGACGAAGTGCTGGAATTGCTGCACCGCTACCGCATCGAGAAGGTGCTGGTCGTCAGCGATTCGTTCAAGCTGCGCGGCCTGGTCACCGTCAAGGACATCCAGAAGTCGCGCGACTTTCCGAACGCCGCCAAGGATTCTTACGAACAGCTCCTGGTGGCTGCCGCAGTGGGAGCCGGCGGCGACACCGAGGACCGGATCTCGGCCCTGGTCGAAGCCGGCGTCGACATCGTCGTGATCGATACCGCCCATGGCCACTCGCAGGGCGTGCTGGATCGCGTGAGCTGGTGCAAGAAGCATTATCCGGACGTCCAGGTCATCGGCGGCAACGTTTCGACTTCGGACGGGGCCGAGGCGCTGGCCGAAGCCGGCGCGGACGCGGTCAAGATCGGCCAGGGCCCGGGTTCGATCTGCACCACCCGGATCGTCGCCGGGGTCGGGGTGCCGCAGATCAGCGCGATATCGGCCGCGGCCACGGCGCTGGCCAGGCGCGACATCCCGGTGATCGCCGACGGGGGCATACGTTTTTCCGGCGACCTGGCCAAGGCCATCGTCGCCGGCGCTTCCAGCGTCATGATCGGCAGCCTGTTCGCCGGCACCGAGGAAGCGCCGGGCGACGTCGAACTGTTCCAGGGCCGCTCGTACAAGAGCTACCGCGGCATGGGCTCGCTGGGCGCGATGGCGCGCGGTTCGTCCGACCGCTATTTCCAGGCCGAAGTCAGCGCCGAGAAGCTCGTGCCCGAGGGCATAGAAGGGCGCGTGCCGTACAAGGGTCCGCTCGGCAGCGTCATCCACCAGATGATGGGCGGCCTGCGATCGGCCATGGGCTATACGGGCTGCCGCACCGTCGACGAAATGCGCACCCGGCCGTCCTTCGTTCGCGTCAGCAACGCCGGGGTGACCGAATCCCACGCCCACGACGTTTCGATCACCAAGGAAGCGCCGAACTACAAGCTCGGGTGAAAACCTGTCCACAGATTACACAGATGGACACAGATGTAAAAGGCGGAAACTTTTCCGGATTAATGATTTCACCAGGTGTTGAAGGTACTGATCTCGGTTTTTGGGGTTTTGACTTTCAAAGCAAAAAACGCTTTTTGATCTGTGTAAATCTGTGCAATCTGTGGATCGCCTTGCGTAAGTTATGGACCGCCTTTCCAGGAACCAGCACATGACCGACGACATCCACGCCTCCCGCATCCTGATCCTGGATTTCGGTTCGCAATACACCCAGCTCATCGCGCGGCGAATCCGCGAGATCGGGGTGTATTCGGAGATCATGCCGTTCGACGCCGGCGCCGATGCGATCCGGGCATTCGCGCCGATGGGCATCGTGCTGTCCGGCGGACCGGAGTCGGTGGGATTCGAGGACAGTCCGCGGATTCCGGACGTGGTCTTCGAGCTGGGCGTGCCGCTGCTGGGCATCTGCTACGGCATGCAGGCCATGGCCACGCATTTCGGCGGCACGGTGGACCCGTCGGAGGAAAAGGAATTCGGCTACGCCGAGGTCGCCATCGCCAATCCGGCGCGGCTGCTCGAAGGGATCGAGGACCGGGTCGCGACCAACGGCCGCGGCGTGCTGGAAGTCTGGATGAGCCACGGCGACAAGGTCACGCACCTGCCCGAAGGCTTCGAGACCCTGTGCACCACCGGCTCGGCACCGATCGCGGGCATGGCCGATGACGATCGCGGCTATTACGGGTTGCAGTTCCATCCCGAGGTTACCCACACCCGCCAGGGCCGGCGCATTCTCGAGCGCTTCGTGCTCGAAATCAGCGGCTGCTCGGCCGACTGGACTACCGAGGCCATCATCGAAGACCAGATCGCGCGGGTGCGCGAGCAGGTCGGCGATGACAGCGTACTGCTGGGGCTGTCCGGCGGCGTTGATTCATCGGTGGTCGCTGCACTCCTGCACGAGGCGATCGGTGACCAGCTGCTTTGCATCTTCGTCGACACCGGCCTTTTGCGTCACCGGGAAGGCGACCAGGTCATGGCGACCTTCGCCGAGCATCTGGGTGTGCGGGTCGAGCGGATCGACGCGCGCGAGGCGTTCCTGGATGCACTTGTCGGCGTAGATGATCCCGAAGAAAAGCGCAAGGTCATCGGACGCGAGTTCATCAGCGTATTCGACGCAGCGGCCAAGAGCCATCGCGAGGCCGGCTGGCTGGCCCAGGGCACGATCTACCCCGACGTGATCGAATCGGCCGGCGCGGCCACCGGCAAGGCCAAGGTGATCAAGTCGCATCACAATGTCGGCGGCTTGCCCGAGGAAATGAACCTGAAGCTGGTCGAGCCGCTGCGCGAGCTGTTCAAGGACGAGGTGCGCCGGATCGGCGTCGAGCTCGGTCTGCCGGCCGAACTGGTCATGCGCCACCCGTTCCCCGGCCCCGGCCTGGGCGTGCGCATCCTGGGAGAAGTCAGGCCCGAATACATCGAGCCCTTGCAGAAGGCCGACCATATCTTCATCTCCGAGCTCAGGAAGGCCGGCCTGTACGACAAGGTCAGCCAGGCCTTCGCCGTGTTCCTGCCGGTCAAGTCGGTGGGCGTGGTCGGCGACGCGCGTCGCTACGAATGGGTGATCGCGCTGCGAGCGGTCGAGACCATCGATTTCATGACCGCGCGCTGGGCCCGGCTGGACGCGGAGTTCCTCGACCACGTCGCGCGCCGCATCATCAACGAAATCACCGGCGTCTCGCGCGTGGTCTACGACATCTCCGGCAAGCCGCCGGCGACGATCGAGTGGGAATGAGTCCTTCTCGGCCTGGCGCTTTCCGTCATGTTCCGGTTCGCCAGCCTGCTCACCCTGCGATCTGCCCCGGGGATTCCTCGGCCCCTGCTGAATTAATCATCTCTTTGGTGGTCGAAAGCACAACCAGTTTCACGCCAGGAGGCATGCGATGGAATTAAGGGCTTCAATGATTGTCTTGTGTCTGCTGCTCGCAGGGGGCGCGGGTGCGCAGATCGTGCCGCCAATGGAAGGCTACAGCGTGGAGGTCACGTTCTCGGACGGCCTCGAGCGGCGGATGGCTTCGATCAACAACATGGAACAGCGGTTCGAAGAGCGCTTTCGTAAAAATCGCCATTACGCGAAAAGCGCGCGGGAAGCCGGAACCCAGCGCTTTGCCGAAAGCCGCACGGCGGGCACCGAATGGGCCGGCGAACGTCTGATTGCCGAACCATCCGAATTCACGCTGGAAAATCTGGTCAGGGCAATGGTGGCCTACAACGTGAACCGGGCCGTGCCCGATTTCGGAGGACGGATCGAGGTCGATATTGCCAGGCTCCAGTTAAGCAACCCCTCGGTCGCATTTCTGGAATCGTCCCGGTCCTATGCAGTCGGCCGCATCACGGTGACGAATGCAGACGGGAGCGTCGGGTTCGATGATGCAGTTCAAGCCAACCTGGTCATCGACACCACCGTGAATTCTGCCTATGAAGGTCCCGAGCTGGCATTCATTGAAATCGATCCATCCAAGCGCGTCGGGCCTACGCTCGCCTACTTCGTGCAGCGGGCGCTCGAGAAGGCCTGGCCGGATCACGCAGACGAGATCGTCGGACCGGTCATCGTACGTATTTCCGGGCCGAACGAAAGGCTGATCTTCGATTGAGCCCGTCCCGCGCTTTTTGCGCCGGGAGACGACTCAATTGAATTCTTCGTTCAGGATTTCGGGATCGAAGTAGTGGCGCTTGCCGTCGCGATGATAATGAAAGCCGAACAGGTAGCGTTCCTCTGCAACCGTATTGGTGTTGGAAAAAATGTACTTGCGGTCGGTGCCGCGGACGAAATCGATATCGGGGCTCTCGGTCTTCAGGTCCACATCACCGAGCGTGAAACCGGCATCGATTGATTCCTTTTCCAGCGTGTAGATGATGGTGGCCGGCCTGGGTACGCCGCGCCGTTCGCGCTTGTTCCGGACCACCGGCACGTCGACCTGGAAGGGCTCCTGATCGCCACTGATGCGGATGGACGCTCTCAATTCTACGGGCTTGCCGTGCATTCCGGACTCCTGGCGGGTTTCGCCGTCGTGGTTTCGGCTACTCGACCAGTAACCGGTCGATTTGTTGATCGAGGGCAGCCAGCTCGGGGCTGTCCGGTTGCAATCGTTCGATCAGCGCCCGGTGAAGTCTCAGGCGCGAAAGCGTATGGTGATCACCGTTCGCCGCGCCGGCCAGGATCGATTCGGTCTCGGCCAGTTGTGCGGACGTGACCCGATCGGGGTAGACGCGGTTCAGGGCCAGCGCGAGCTCGACGCCCAGTTCCTGTTGCCGGTGATCGGCATCGGCCGAACGGATGTCTTCGCGGGTTTCCGGCCAGACGCGGCTCAGGCAGGCCGACTGCGGTTCCGGCGGCTGCGCAAGCGCATGCGCGGCAATACAGTGGTGAAGATCCAGAAAGAAGTCGTCTTCGCCCTCGTCGGACTCGGATTGCAATTCGGTCCGAATTTCGTCGGCGCGGGCCATCCAGTGTTCGGCCTGTTCCGGCGTGCTCAGCGGATTCCGGACCAGCTTGTAGGCGGTCCTGGCCAGCGCCGCCCGCCGCCGCGGACGGGTCGGGTCATTGGCCACGACCTGTTCCTGCAGTTCCAGTGAGCGGAGCCATTCGTCGCGCGCCCGCTCGTGGTCGCCTTGCCACCAGATGCCGCTCCCGAGCAGTTCACGCAAAGTGGCTTCGTGAATCAGCGCCCGCACGTCGTCGCTGTACGAGCGGAATTCGGTGATCAGGTCGATGGCTTCTTCAAGTGCGGCCGAGGCCGGAACAGGACGCCCGAGCTGGCGCTGGATGCGCGAAGTCCACGACAGCGTATTGGCCAGGTCCAGTACCCGGGAATCGTCCGGCGCCGTGATCAGCGTGCGCCGCAACTGCGTGACTCGCTCGAAGTAGCCGAGTGCATCGACGAGCTCGCCGCGCTGTTCGGCCAGGGTACCCAGGTTGTTGTAGGCATAGCCGAGTTCGGTTTCCGACCGCGGGTCTTCCGGTTCCAGTTCGGCCAGGGCTTCGGCGTGCGCCAGGTAATTGCGCCAATAGCGTTCGGTGGATTCGAGATCTTCGAGACGGTATGCGATCGCGCCCAGCCAGAACTCGATGTTGCCGGCTTCGAACAGAAAATCTGCGCGCAATTCCGACTCGCGTCCCAGCCACGGCCGGACCAGCCTCTCGGCTTCGTTCAACGAGCGCTGCGCCAGTTCGAACTGTTGCCGGGTAACCTGGACTTCACCCAGGGTCTTGAGTGCCCGGGCACGATTCAACACGGTCTGCGGAGCGTCATCGTGGTCCTGGCGCGCCAGATACTCCAGGGCCTGTTGGCCGACCCCGTCGAGCAGGTCCAGCCGGCCGATGGGACGCAGGTTGTCGGCGAAGTCGCCGAGCATGAACTGCACCAGCCCCTCGGCATCGGCGCGCCGCTGGTCGGCGACCTGGCGCGCTTCTCGCGCCTCGTCCAGGCCATGCAGGGCGGTCAGCATGCCGACGACCAGCGACAGGCTCACCAGCGCGGCCGCGGCCGTCGCCACTCGATTGCGCCGCACGAAGCAGCGCAAGGCATACGCGCGGCTGGCGCCGAGCGCGCGGACCGGGCGTTGATCCAGCCAGGCCTGGAGATCCTCGCCCAGCGCCGAAGCCGAGTCGTAGCGCTGTTCGCGGTCCGGCGACAGCGCCTTGTGGGCGATTGCGACCAGCTCGCGCGGTGCATCGCGCAAACCTTCGGCCAGTGATCGGATGCGCGGTTCGACCGTTCCGGAAGAGCAGCCCAGATCCACCGCCAGTGTCCGGCAGCGTTGCTCGCCGGAGATGGTCGCGAAATCCTTGCGTCTTGCGGGCTCCCGATACAGCAGTTCGGACAGGATGGCGCCAAGGGCATAGACATCGGCGCGGGCATCGATATCGCCCTGGCCGCCCGCGCGCTGCTCGGGCGGCATGTAGGCAGGCGTGCCGCCGCCGCGACCGACGTGCTCGCCGCTGGAATCGTCCGAAGCCAGGCTGATGGCGATGCCGAAGTCGATGATCTTGGGCGCGAGATCGCCATCGGTGCTGCGCACCAGTATGTTTGCCGGTTTCAGGTCGCGGTGAATCAGGCCTCGCTGATGCGCGTAATGCACGCCGGCGCAGACCTTGATCATCAATGCCGCGACGTCGCGCCAGGAAAGCTTCCGGTCGGCGTTGAACTCGTGCAGCGGCAGGCCCGGGACGTACTCCATGGCAAAGTACAGCACGTCATCGCCCAGCCTGCCGGCGTCATGAATCTGGGCGATGCACGGATGGTTGAGCCGCGCCAGCGCCTGGCGCTCGACCTCGAAATACGCTTCCAGGAGCGGTTTTTCGCGCTGGATGCGCAACAGTTTCAGCGCGATTTCGCGCTCCAGGGGTTCGGTCTGCCGGGCCAGCCAGACCACGCCCATGCCGCCGCGGCCCAGCAACCGTTTGAGGCAATACGGACCCAGCCGCTGGCCGGGCTGCCATTCGACCACTTCCTCCAGTGACGCCACGTCGTCGGCCAGGCGGGTTTCCAGCCGGGTGGCGTCATCATCGAATCCTGGATTATGCTGATTCATCGCGCCTGGTTTCCTTCCATAGCGCAAATCTTAGCACCTCATGGCGCGACCTCAATCGCTTATCTGCCCGCCTGGCTTGCGGCGTATTGCGACGGGTTTCTCGATCTGGGTTACTCTCTGCGGATTCGCGAATTCCGTGCAAAAGTCAAACGAACAGTGATCTGGCAGCAACACGAGAAGGATCTGATGCGCCGGGCGCTTGCGCTTGCCGGCGAGGCCGAGGCCGCCGGCGAGGTGGCCGTCGGCGCGCTCGTCGAACGTGGCGGTGCGATCGTGGGCGAGGGCAACAACCGGGTGATTCGCGATTCGGATCCCAGCGGCCACGCCGAGATGGTCGCGCTGCGCCGGGCCTGCGCGCGGCTCGGCAATTACCGGCTGCCCGGCGCCACGCTGTATGTGACGCTGGAGCCGTGCGCCATGTGCGCCGGCGCGCTGGTGCACGCGCGCATCCGGCGGGTGGTGTTCGCCGCCTGGGATCCGCGCGTCGGCGCCGGCGGCTCCATCATCAACCTGCTCGACCATCCGCACATGAACCACCGCTGCATCGTCTCTGCCGGCCTGCTGGCCGACGAGGCCGAAGAGATGCTCAAGAACTTCTTCGTTTCGCGGCGCAGCTGAAGCCGGCCCCGGCGAGCTCAGAGCATGAACAGGCAGATCAGGCCGATCACGCAAATGAGAATGAAACTGCCGCTGATGAAAAGTACGACGCGGAAGGGCCATCTTCCGAGCGCCTGTTTGCCCAGGTAGGCCATACGGTTGCGATAACGAAGCGTTGCGACGGTCGTGATCACGATCGCCACGATGACCAGCAGGCTCGAGCCGGCCAGGATGATGGCGCCGTGCAGCGTGGTCAGTTCGGCTTCCATCAATTTGGTCAGGGCCAGTCCGCCGGCCAGAAAGCCGATCGCCGTCTTGACCCAACTGTTGTAGGTGCGCTCGACGGCCGGAACCGTGCG
>JAWLEW010000005.1:19932-105400 GCA_041685925.1 Wenzhouxiangellaceae bacterium
GGCTTCCATCAATTTGGTCAGGGCCAGTCCGCCGGCCAGAAAGCCGATCGCCGTCTTGACCCAACTGTTGTAGGTGCGCTCGACGGCCGGAACCGTGCGGGCGTACGCGAGGTCCGTCCGGCTCTCGGGTCGTTCCGTTCGTTCATCGGTCATCGGTCACGCTTCCTGCTGGATCGTTGCTGCAGGACGTTGCCTCCCTGGCTTATGCGGGTTTGCGCCGAGTCTGGAGTTTCGCGTCTGCAGTTTCACCCTCCAGATCCCTGTCGCCGTTCGAGGCGGCCGTGCGACCCTGCATTTTGCATTCCGAGCGAGGATAATCCGCGCAATTCGTGGCTTGCTTTTCGTCTGTGGGTTACAATGGCCGGCTGCCCCGCCATTATCCAGGTCCCGCCGAACATGAAGCTCCGAAACGTCGCCATCATCGCCCACGTCGATCATGGCAAGACCACGCTGGTCGACCAGCTGCTGCGCCAGTCCGGCGAGTTCGCCGCGCACGAGAAGCTGACCGAGCGGGTGATGGATTCCAACGACCAGGAGCGCGAGCGCGGCATCACCATCCTGTCGAAGAACACCGCGATCACCTGGAATGGCTATCGCATCAATATCGTCGACACGCCGGGCCACGCCGACTTCGGCGGCGAGGTCGAGCGCGTGCTGTCCATGGTCGATTCGGTGCTGCTGCTGGTCGACGCGGTCGACGGGCCGATGCCGCAGACCCGCTTCGTGACCCAGAAGGCCTTCGACATGGGCTTTCGACCGATCGTGGTGGTCAACAAGATCGACCGCCCCGGCGCGCGCCCGGACTGGGTCGTCGACCAGACCTTCGACCTGTTCGACAAGCTGGGGGCGACCGACGAGCAGCTGGAATTTCCGATCGTTTTCGCTTCGGCGCTCAACGGCTACGCCGGTCTGACCACGGACGTGACCGAGGGCAACCTGGACCCGCTGTTCGAGACCCTGATCGAGCAGGTGCCGGCGCCCGACGTGGATCCGGCCGGGCCGTTCCAGATGCAGGTCTCGAGCCTGGACTACTCCAGCTACGTGGGCCTGATCGGGATCGGGCGGATCAACCGCGGCCGGGTCAGGCCCGGGCAGAGCGTGGTCATCGTCGATCGCAACGGCGACAGGCGCAGCGGCAAGGTGATGCAGGTCCTGGGGTTCAAGGGACTGCAGCGCGACGAGGTCGAATCGGCCGAGGCCGGCGATATCGTGGCCATTTCCGGCATCGCCGACATCAATATTTCCGACACGCTGTGCGACCCGGCCAATGCCGAGGCGTTGCCGGCGCTGACGGTCGATGAGCCGACCATTCACATGACCTTCCAGGTCAACGATTCGCCGTTCGCCGGTACCGAGGGCAAGTACCTGACCAGCCGCCAGCTGCGCGCGCGGCTGTTCCAGGAAGCCAGCCACAACGTGGCGTTGCAGGTCCACGATACGCAGAACCCTGATCAGTTCGACGTCGCCGGCCGAGGCGAGCTGCATCTTTCGGTGCTGATCGAGACCATGCGCCGCGAAGGCTATGAACTCGCGGTGTCACGCCCGCGCGTGCGCAAGCGCGAGGTTGACGGCGAGACGCTGGAACCCTGGGAGCAGGTCGTGCTCGACATGGACGAGCAATACCAGGGCGCGGTGATGCAGGCCATGGGCGAGCGCAAGGCCCGGATGGAGAACATGTATCCGGACGGCCAGGGTCGCGTGCGGCTCGATTACATGGCGCCGGCGCGCGGCCTGATCGGTTTCCAGAGCATCTACCGCACCATGACCGCCGGCACCGGGCTGTTCTTCCGCGTGTTCGACCACTGGGGACCGGCCACCGACCGGATCGCGCCGCGCCAGAACGGGACCCTGGTGAGCATGGAGCAGGGCACCACCAACGCCTATGCGCTGTTTACGCTGCAGGAACGCGGCAAGTTGTTCGTCGGGCCGGGCGAGGAAGTCTACGAGGGCCAGATCGTGGGCCTGCACAGCCGGGCCAACGACCTGGTGGTCAACCCGCTGAAGGCCAAGAAGCTTTCCAACGTGCGCGCGGCCGGCAAGGACGACGCCCTGCTGTTGACCCCGCCGGTGCGCATGAGCCTGGAGCAGGCGCTGGAATTCCTGGCCGACGACGAGCTCATGGAGGTCACGCCGGGCCACATCCGGCTGCGCAAGCGCCTGCTCAAGGAGCACGAGCGCAAGCGCGCCGCGCGCGCATGATGTTCGCCGGTTAACGGCCCGTTAGTCTGGATCTTCCTCCCAATCCTCTTCGTCGAGGTAGGCGTCGTAGTCGGGCGTGGCCGACTCGCCGCTGATCTTGTACTCGCGGTTCTGCAGCCAGGCGTCGCGCACGAAAAGGTATTCGTCGAACGCGTCTTCGAGCTGGTCTTCGCGATCCAGCAGGTTGGCGCGTTGCTGGATCAGGTCTACCGCGATGCCGTAACTGCGTCCGTCGACGGCCTTGCGCCACAGGATGTCGTAATAGGCTTCCGCCGGTCGGGCCAGACCGTCGCGCAGGGTGGAAGGGCCGAAGAAGGGCAGCACGAAATAGCGCGAGTCCTCCCATCCCCAGATCGCGAGCGCCTGGCCCAGATCTTCATCGTACTGTGGCACGCCCGATCGGGTCGCGACGTCGAAAAAGCCGGCCAGGCCGAAGACGGAGTTCATGGTGAATCGAACCATGCTCGTGACGGTGTCCGCCGGACGACCCTGCAGCGCCAGGCTGACCGTTGTCCGCACGGATTTCAGGTTGTCGAAGAAATTGGTCACGCCGGTCTCGACCGGATCGGGCACGACGTATTCGTAACCGGTCGCTACAGGGCGAAAGATGGCCTTGTCCAGGGTCCGGTTGAACTTGTACATGTTACGGTTGTACGGCTCCCACGGATCGATGGGGTCGCGCTCGTCCGGCGGCGGTGCGCTGGTGGCGCAGGCGGTCAGCAGCAGCGCCAGCAGCGAAGTCGTCAATGGCTTGAAATTCATTCCTCTTTCCATCCCAGGAGTTTGTCGACGTGGCTCAGTCCGGCGATGGTCCGCAGGGCCTCGGGCGGGTGCTCGAAGCGAACGTCGCCGCCGGCCTGGCGCGCCCACTGCTTCCATTCCAGCAACAGCGCAACGGCCGCGGAGTCGGTGGCTTCCAGGCCCGAAAGGTCGATGCTTTCGGGAACGCCGTCATCCTTCCATTCCAGATGCTCGCGATAGACCGACGGCACCTCGTCGACCGTCAGGCGGCCCTCCAGCCGAACGGGGCGGGGCTTGCTATTCGTCATCGACCTCGATCTCCACTTCGCCCTGCTTGAGCTTTTCGAGCGTGGTGTCGAAGCCTTCCTCGCGGATCTGCCCGCCGATCTGGTTGCGGAACGTCGTTACAT
Organism: Wenzhouxiangellaceae bacterium; assembly: GCA_041685925.1. GTDB lineage: Bacteria > Pseudomonadota > Gammaproteobacteria > Xanthomonadales > Wenzhouxiangellaceae. The sequence continues at coordinate 23,283 of JAWLEW010000005.1, forward strand.
ACGAAATGCCCTCGACGATCACGTCGAAGATCTTCCAGCCGTCGTCGGTCTTGCGAAATACGTAATCGACCGGCGCTTCCTCGTCGTTGTCCAGCCGCACGCGTGTCTTGACCCGGGTCATGCGCTCGGTGTTGTCGCCGGTCAGCGGCCGTATTTCGACCTGGTCGCGAGTCTGGAAGTCCAGCAACCCGTCTGCATAGCGCCGGATCAGCAGGTCGCTGAGCGCATCGGAGAATTCCTCGATCTTTTCGCGCTCCATGCCGCGTGACGAGCGGCCAAGCACCAGCCGACCCGAATACAGCGTGTCGACTTCGTCAAGCAGGATGGGCCGGATGTCGTCGCGCAGCGCCTGCACGTCGTTTTCGTACGTTTCCCGGTTCTCGTCGACCAGGCTGAAAAGTTCGTTGGTGGTCTCGCGCACGATATCCACGGGGCCGCGTTCGGTCTGTGCGGCCAGGCCGGCGGCCAGCATCAGCAGCAGCACGGCTAAACTGGTTCTGGATCCAATCATTCGTCTTCCTCTTCGGTGTTGAACAGGTAACGCCCGATCAGCTGTTCCAGCACGACGGCGGAATTGGTCAGCAGAATGCGGTCGCCGTCGGTCAGCGCATCCGGCGCACCGCCGGGCTCCAGGCCCACGTACTGGTCGCCGAGAATGCCGGAAGTCAGCACGGAAGCGGAAGTGTCGGATGGCAGGTCGTCGTACTCGGTGCCGATTTCCATGACGACCCGGGCCTCCAGCGTTTCCTGGTCGAGTTGGATGGAGTCGACCCGGCCAATGGTCACGCCGGCCATGGCGACCGGCGCGCGAGTCTTCAGGCCGCCGATGTTGGTGAAATAAGCATTGACCTGGTAGGTTTCCCGGCTCTTGACTCCACTGGTGTCGGTCGCCTGCACGGCGAGAAAGATCAGGGCCGCGATGCCCAGCAGCAGGAAAATTCCGGCGGCGATTTCAACTTGATTGGATGATTTCATAAGGGTATTTGTTCCTGAAAACTTACAACATCAATGCCGAGAGCACGAAGTCCAGCAACAACACCGAGATCGCCGTGGCGATCACGGTGCTCGTGGTGGCGCTCGCTACGCCTTCACTGGTGGGTTTCGCTGTCCAGCCGAAATACACCGCCAGCCAGCTTGCGATTACGCCGAATGCGACGGCCTTGAGCATGCCGGTGCCGAAATCCTCCCACAGCCCGATGCTGTTCTGCATGTTGCCCCAGAACGTGATCGGGTCGATGCCCATGATGCCGATACCGAAGACCACGCCGCCGAGCAGCGCCATGAAGTTGAAGATCAGCGTCAGCACCGGCACTGCAATAATCCCGGCCAGCAGCCGGGGCTGGACGATGCGCTCGAGCGGGTCGATGCCCATCAGGTCCAGCGCGTCGATCTGTTCGGTCGCGCGCATCAGGCCGATCTCGGCGGCCACTGCCGTGCCCGCGCGTCCCGCGAACAGGATCGCGGTCAGCACCGGCCCGAGTTCCTTGAACAGCGACAGGCCCAGGACAGTGCTGACCGAATCGCCGGCGCCGAAACGATTCAGCGTGTCGTAGGTCTGCAGCGTCATGACGAGTCCGACGAAAAAGCCCGACATCATGATGATGATCAGCGAACGTACGCCGATGTAATAGATCTGGCGCATGGTTTCGCCGGCATGAAAGAACGAGCACTTCATGCCGCTCAGTGCCTGCAGCAGGAACATGCCGGCGTTGCCCAGCCGGCGAACCGCACCGACCAGCCACGGTTGCGAGGCTTCGCCGTTCATTCGGATTCTCCGAGCAACTGGGTTTCGAGGTCGGGCGCCGGGTAATGGAACGGCACCGGCCCGTCGGGCAGTCCGTCGAGAAACTGGCGGATGATTTCGTTGTCGTCCGATCCCAGCTGATCGGGAACGCCGCAGGCCACCACCTGACCGTTGGCCATGATGCAGGCATAGTCGGCAAACTTGGACACTTCGCCGACGTCGTGGGTGATGACAAGGCTGGTAATGCCGACAACGCGGTTGATCTGCCGGATCAGCCGGCCGACCGCGGCCAGCGAGATCGGGTCCAGCCCGGCGAACGGTTCGTCGTAGAGCATCAGGTCCGGATCCAGCGCCAGCGCGCGCGCCGTGGCCACGCGTCGCACCATGCCGCCGGACAGCTGCTGCGGATACATTTGCGCCGCCCCGCGCAGGCCCACGGCCTGGAGTTTCAGCAACACCAGCTTCTCGACCAGGCTTTTCGGCAGCTCGGTGTGTTCACGCAGCGGCAGGGCGACGTTGTCGAAACAGGTCATGTCGGTGAGAAGCGCGCCGTTTTGCAGCAGTACGCCGATGTGGCGGCGCACGGCGTTGAGATCGCCGCGGTCGAGTTCGCACACATCGATATCGCCCACGAACACCCGGCCGGCATCCGGTTTGAGCTGCCCGGTAATCAGCTTGAGCACCGTGGTCTTGCCGGAGCCGCTCGGGCCCATGATCGCGGTGACCTTGCCGGCCGGGACTTCCAGGTTGAAGTCGTCGAGCACCAGCTGACCGCTTCTGACCATGCGCACGCCCTCGAGACGAATGGCGGGAATGTCCGGATTGATGATGCTCGAAGTGTCCAAGATTACTGAAATTCCAATGTTTTTTGAAATGCCCGCGTTCGCGGATCGACCGGTCGTGCGCGCAAACGCATCCCGACTTTTTTGACGCCTCGCGCCTGGCGCTCGACGCCCTGTATAGTTTACGTCGCCACAGGTCGGCTCGCCGACCTCGGCGCGCGCTCAATCAGACCGCCGGCGGCGCGGCCTGCTTGCAGCGATATGGCGTGGGTCGAAGACGCATGGCGCCGGGGCCGCGTCGGGATGCCGTTGCAGCCATTACACCGTCGTTACAGGATGTAGCGGCTGAGATCTTCGTCCTCGGCCAGGTCCCCCAGATGCTTGTCGACGTATTCGGCATCGACCACGACCCGGCTGCCGGACTGGTCGGGGGCAGTGTATGAAATCTCGTCGAGCAGCCGTTCCATCACGGTATGCAGCCGGCGCGCGCCGATGTTCTCGGTCGACTCGTTGACCGAGTAGCTGATTTCGGCCAGCCGCCGGACTGCGTCGTCGGTAAATTCCAGGTCGACGCCCTCGGTGGCCATCAATGCGCGGTACTGCTCGGTCAGCGAAGCGTCGGGCTCGGTCAGGATGCGCTCGAAATCGCCGGCCGAAAGCGCGCGCAACTCCACCCGGATCGGCAGCCGGCCCTGGAGCTCGGGCACCAGGTCGGAGGGCTTGGCCAGGTGGAACGCCCCGGAGGCGATGAACAGCATGTGGTCGGTATTGACGGGTCCATACTTGGTGTTGACGGTCGAACCCTCGACCAGCGGCAGCAGGTCGCGCTGCACGCCTTCGCGCGAGACTTCCGCACCCGAGCTCTGCTCGGCGCGGCGGCAGACCTTGTCGATTTCGTCGATGAACACGATGCCGTTCTGCCGCGCGTTTTCCAGGCCCTGCTGCTTGACTTCCTCGTCGTTGATCAGCGCCGCGGCTTCCTGCTCGATCAGGATCGGCAGGGCTTCCTTGACCTTCATGCGGCGCTTCTTGCTGCGCTCGCCGGCCATGTTGGAAAACATCTGCTGCAGCTGGCTGGTCATTTCCTCCATGCCGGGCGGGGCCATGATGTCGACGCCGACGTTCATCGAGATGTCGACCTCGACCTCGCGTTCGTTGAGTTCGCCGGCCAGCAGCTTCTCCATCAGCTTGCGCCGGGTGCCGGACTGGTCTTCGGCCGGTTGTTCCGGGCTGTTGGCGAAGCCGGTGGACTGGCGGCGCGGCAGCAGCAGGTCGACGACCCGCTCGCAGGCCGCTTCCTCGGCGCGCGAGCGCACAGACTGCATGGCCGCGTCGCGCGCCATCTTGACCGAGATCTCGGCCAGGTCGCGGATGATCGATTCGACGTCCTTGCCGACGTAGCCGACTTCGGTGAACTTGGTCGCCTCGATCTTGATGAACGGCGCGTGCGCAAGCGCCGCCAGCCGGCGCGCGATTTCGGTCTTGCCCACGCCGGTGGGGCCGATCATCAGGATGTTCTTGGGCGTGATTTCCGGTCGCAACTTCTCGTCGACCTGCATCCGCCGCCAGCGGTTGCGCAGGGCGATGGCCACGGCGCGCTTGGCCGACGACTGGCCGATGATGTAGCGGTCCAGTTCCTGGACGATCTCGCGCGGGGTCATGTAGGACATATCAGGAAATCTCCAGCGATTCGATGACGTGCTGGCCATTGGTGTAGATGCAGATCTCGCCGGCAATGGTCAGCGCCTGGCGGCAGATGGTTTCGGCGTCGGCTTCGGTGTTGCGCATCAGGCCCAGTGCGGCGGCCTGAGCGTACGGTCCGCCCGACCCGATCGCGATCAGGCCCTGTTCCGGCTCGATCACGTCGCCGTTGCCGGAAATGATCAGCGAGGCCTCGTGGTTGGCCACGGCCAGCAACGCCTCGAGTCGGCGCAGCAGGCGGTCGGTGCGCCAGTCCTTGGCCAGTTCCACGGCCGCACGTGTCAGATGACCGGAATGCTGCTCCAGCTTGGCCTCGAAGCGTTCGAACAGCGTGAATGCATCGGCGGTGGCGCCGGCGAAGCCCGCGATGACCTGGTTCTTGTAGAGCTTGCGCACCTTGCGTGCGTTGGCCTTCATGATGGTATTGCCCAGCGTCACCTGGCCGTCGCCGCCGATGACGACCTGGTTGCCCCTGCGCACCGAGACGATGGTGGTGCCGTGAAATTGTTCCATTGAAAATCCGATGGCATGCCTGAATCTAGGCAGATGGGGCCGGAAGGGTCACCGGTCAAGCAATCCAGCCGGATTCTTTCGGCCCCGATTCGTCAAGACCGCACGGCAGGACTGTTCGGGCGAGGTATTCCGATTCACTATTGACGCCATAAAAACAATCAATTTGATATATAGGCGTTGCGACCGTATTCTGTAGGTCGTCGGCACGAAATGCTGCCGCTCGAATCCAGTCTTGCCAGCAAGACACACCAATCACAGGAGACCATCGAAATGCTGACCATTGGCGACAAGTTCCCGAATTTCAATCTGAAGGCCACCGTGGGCACCGACATCAACTCGGCGTTCACCGACATCGACACCAACACCTACAGCGACAAGTGGCTGCTGGTGTTTTTCTACCCGAAGGACTTCACCTTCGTGTGCCCGACCGAAATCAAGGCGTTCAGCGATCTCAAGGACGAGTTTGCCGACCGTGATTGCGAGGTCCTGGCAGCCAGCACCGACACCGAGTTCGTGCACCTGGCATGGCGCCAGCACCACGAAGACCTGAAGGACCTGCAGATTCCGATGCTGGCCGACGTCAAGCGCGAGCTGTCGGGCGCCCTGGGCATCCTGCACGCCGACGAGGGTGTGGCCACTCGCGCCACCTTCCTGGTCGACCCGCAGGGCATCATTCGCCATGTCTCGGTCACCGACATGAACGTCGGCCGCAATCCGAAGGAAGTGCTGCGCATCCTCGACGCGCTGCAGACCGACGAACTTTGCCCGTGCAACTGGACCCCGGGCGAAGACACGCTGCAGGCGGCCTGAGGACGAGACGCAGATCCGCACATCGCGGGATCGGGCATCCCGATTCCGTGATCGACGGTCGATCCTCGAAATGCCGGCGCACGGTTCTTCCGGCGCCGGCTTTTTGATCGCCGAATGCCGGCCAACCGGAACCGCCGATCCGAGCTTTCCGCCGGTTCGCCGGCGCCGGTTTCCCTGCAGTCCGGACAAGCGCAGGGCGCGCATCCGGAGCGCCAGAATTTCCCGAATCCCAAGGAGCTCGAAATGAACATCAACGATCTCAAGCAGCATTTGCCCGATTACGCCAAGGATCTCAAGATCAACTTCGGCAACGTGCTCGATACCGACCAGCACGAACAGCTCAACGCCCAGCAGGTCTGGGGCACCGCGCTGGCCACCGCGATCGCCAGCCGCAACAAGGTGCTGATCGAGGTCATCGAGGCGCAGGCGCGCGAAAACCTGGACGCCGATTACTTCAAGGCGGCCAAGGCGGCCGCGGCCATCATGGGCATGAACAATATCTATTACCGGTTCCTGCACCTTTCGAGCAACGACGAGTACGCCACCCTGCCGGCACGCCTGCGCATGACCATCGTGGGCAGCCCCGGCATCGAAAAGGCCGATTTCGAACTGTTCAGCCTGGCCGTCTCGGCGATCAACGGCTGCGGCATGTGCATCGACAGCCACGAAAAGATCCTGATCAAGGCCGGCTTCAGCGCCAAGTCCATCCAGGACGCGGTGCGCATCGCTTCGGTCATGCACGCCGTGGCCGTGGTGCTCGAAACCGATCCGGACGTCGACGTCCAGGCTGCCGCCTGACGTTGCCGCCCGTTCGACCATCATCGACGCCGGCGCGCGGTCCATCCGTCGCCGGCGTTTCCGTTTCCGGTCGTCGAATCACGCCTGCGCACGCCGCGGCTTTCTGACTTTCCGGTCGGGCATGTAGACTGTTCGGTGAGCGCAACGACACGGGCGGAGGCGGTCCATGGAAGTCGAACAGATCGAGATCAGGAATCACCTCCAGCAGCACCCGCCGTTCAGCGCGCTGTCCGAGGAGCGGGTCGAAGAGATCGCACGGCAGGTCGAGATTGCCTATTTCCGTGCCGGCACGCAGATCATCGAAGACGGCCAGGCGCTCCACGACCTGCACTACGTGCGCAGCGGTGCGGTCGAGATCTACCGTCGCAGCGGAGAAATCTACAACCGGCTGGGCGAGGGCGAAATCTTCGGCCAGCTCACGCTGATGACCGGAAAGTCGGCGCGTTATTCGGTTCGCGCGCTGGAAGACACCCTCGTCTATTTCATTCCCGAAGCGTTGTTCCGCGAGCTGCTCGAGGAAGAAGAGGCGTTCGCCGACTTCGTCGAGGTCGAGAACCGGACGCGCCTGCGCCAGGCCGCCTCGGTGCGCGCCGAGGCCAGTGAATTCGCCACCGTGCGGGTCGGGCGGCTGGTGCGCTCGGCGCCGGTGATGGTGACCGAGTCGACCCGTATTCGCGATGCGGCCGCCACGATCAGTGAACACGGGGTATCGTCGCTGGTCATCGTCGCGGATCCGGCCGAAACGGCGACGGGCGACGCGCCGGCGGCCGATATCCAGGATTCGCCGATGATCGGGATCGTGACCCACGAAGACCTGGTGACGCGGGTGCTGGCGTGCGGCCTGGATCACGACCGACCCGTGGGTGAAATCATGACGCCCGACCCGGTTGTGGTCGATGCCGAGGATTTTCTGTTCGAGGCACTCAACCTGATGCTTCGCCACAACATCCACTACCTGCCCGTGATGTCGCGCGGCGGGCTGGTCGGCGTCATCGACCTGGCCGACGTGGTCGGGCTGGAAACGCAGAACAGCCTGTTCGTGGTGCGCAACATCTTCATCAGGAACAGCCTCGAAGAGCTCAAGGAGCTGGTGCCCGACGTGTCGGCCAGTTTCGTTCGCATGGTCAACGAAGACGCCAACTCGCACATGATCGGCAGCGCGATGTCGGCCATCGGCAGAAGCTTCAAGCAGCGCCTGCTGGAACTGGGTGAGGAACGATTCGGCGCGCCGCCGGTGCCGTATTGCTTTCTTGCGCTGGGCTCCATGGCGCGCGACGAGCAGATCATGCACAGCGACCAGGACAACGCCATGGTCCTGCACGACGATTACGATCCCAGGCAGCATGGCGAATACTTCAGGAAGCTCGCCAATTTCGTCTGCGACGGACTCGCCGAGGTCGGGTACCGCTATTGCAAGGGCGGCTTCATGGCCAGCAACGACCGCTGGCGCCAGCCGCTTGCGGCCTGGAAAAAGGATTTCTCGCGCTGGATCCAGAAGCCGAAGCCGGAGGCGCTGCTGCACGGTTCGGTGTTCTTCGACCTCGACGGAGTCTACGGCGACACGCGCATGGCCGACGCGCTCAATGCATTTTCGGCCGAGCAGGCCAGCCAGGCGCCGCGCTTCCTGGGCTGCATGGCGCGCAACGCGCAGAACCGCACCCCGCCGCTGGGTTTCTTCAAGGATTTCGTGCTGGAAAAGAGCGGGCGCTACGCGAAAACCCTCAATCTCAAGCGGCGCGGCACTGCCCCGATGGTCGACGTGATCCGGGTCCACGCCCTGGCCAGCGCCTCGCAATCGCAGAATTCCTTCCGACGACTGGACGACATCGTCGCCGCCGGTTTCCTGACCGGCGGCATGGCCGCAGACCTGCGCGACGCGCTGGAGTTCATCTCGATCATCCGCACGCGTCACCAGGCGTTCGATATCGAAGCCGGGCGCACGCCCAACAACAACATCGACCCCGAAACGCTGCCCAACCTGGAGCGGCGCAGCCTCAAGGACGCCTTCACGGTGCTGAGCAACGCGCAGAAATTCATCAAGTTCCGCTACCGCGCCTGAGCCTCGGCCGCATGCCTTCACCGATGCGCAGTTCATCTACCAGCAAGGCCGGCCCGGACTGGCCGGCCGTCTTCGGACAGCTCCAGACGGTGGCCAGGACGCCGCTGCTTCGGGCGTTCTACGCCAGGGGGGCGGTCGCGGGAGACACGCCGCTGTCGGAAGTCCCGTTCGTCGCGCTTGACCTGGAAACCACCGGCATGAATCCGGACAGCAACGGCATCGTGAGCATCGGCCTGGTGCCGTTCACGCTGAACCGGATCCAGTGTGCCGGGTCGCGTTACTGGCTGCTCAAGCCGCGGCGGGCACTTTCGGCGGCGTCCATCGCCATTCACGGGATCACGCACGAAGCCCTGCAGCGCGCGCCCGATCTGAGCGAAATTCTTGGCGACCTGCTCGATGCCCTGGCCGGCCGCGTCGCGGTTGTCCACTACCGCGGCGTGGAGCGGCCGTTTCTTCGGCGCGCGGTGCGCGAGCGGCTGGGCGATCGGCTCGAGTTTCCAATCGTCGACACCATGGAGATCGAAGCGCGCATCCATCGCGGCTGGAAGACCACGCCGCTGGTCCGTTTCCTGGCCGAACTGGTGGGCCGGCAGCCGAAGTCGATCCGCCTGGCGCAAAGCCGCGACCGGTATCACCTGCCGCTGTACGGCGCACACCACGCGCTGACCGATGCGCTGGCCAGCGCGGAACTGTTCCAGGCCCAGGTCGCCTGGCGTTTCAGCGGCGACACGCCGATCGGCGAAGTCTGGCATTGAGCCCGGCGGGCGATCGATGGTCGGGCAATCTGACCGCGATCAAATTTGCTGCGGTTGCCGCCCTCTATACTTGTTCGCGCGGAAAATCCGGGAAGGAGGGTTCCCGTGCACAAGACGCTTTTGCTCTACCACAGCGGCTACGGCCACACGCGCAAGATCGCCGAGCGGATTCGCGCGCGGCTGGTCGAAAAGGGCGTGAACGTGCATGCCGCGCCGCTGGATGACGAGAACCTCGAGCCGGCCGACTACGACCGGATCGTCCTCGGTGCCAGCATCCGCAACGGCAAGCACAAGCAGCCGGTACATGCCTTCATCGAGCGTCACCGGAAGCTGCTGGAACAACGCCCCAGCGGCTTTTTCTCGGTCAACCTTGTGGCGCGCAAGCCGGGCAAGAATACGCCGGGAACCAACCCCTACGTAAAGGCCTTCGTCGAGAAATGCCCCTGGAAGCCCGACCTGGTCGGCGTTTTCGCCGGCAATCTCGATTACCAGCGCTACAGCTTCACCGACCGCAACATCATCCGTTTCATCATGTGGCTGACCCGGGGCCCGACCGATCCGCAGACCAACCGGGAATTCACCGACTGGGACGAGGTGGACCGCTTCGCAGACGCGATCGCCGGGCTGGATGAGCGCTCCAGGGCCGCATAGTGAACCACTAGCCGATGAAGAACCTGCTCGAACGGACAAGCCGAATCCAGCATTGGCTGGCTGCCCTGCTGGCGCTGTGGCTGATCCTGACCAGCCCGTGGATCTCGATGCGCCGGATCGTCCCGGAGTCGGCAACCTTCCTCGACCACGCGCACGTCGCCCTCGGGCTGGTGCTGGCGCTGCTGGCCGTGACCTATCTTTTGACCAACATCGTCGACGGCCGCTGGCGTCAGCAGTTCCCGTGGGCGGCTGGCAACCTGTCCGAAGTCCGCAGCGACCTGGCCGGCATCGCGAAGCGGCGGATGCCGTCGGCTGGCGGGGCCGGGTTGTTCTCGCTCATCCAGGGCCTGTTGCTGGTGCTGCTGCTGGCGACCGCGCTCAGCGGCCTCGGCTGGCTGCTGGCCGACGGCGCACGCGCCGCGCTGGCCTGGCGCGACTGGCACATCGTGATCGCCGATACCTTTGCCTGGCTGCTGGTCGTGCACGTGCTCGCCAGCGCGCTGCACCTGCTGGATTTCCTGTTCGACTGAGCGTGCCGATGCTATCCTGAACCACTGATCGGGAACCGGACATTGATCCGATGGACTGGAGCCAAGCCGCAGCACCCGCGCGCCGCGCGTTCGACTGGCCGGTATTCCTGGCCCACATGCTGTTCCTGCTCGCGGCCTGGACGGTCTTCATCAAGTATCTTTTCCCGCTGGCGTTCGCGCTGGCCGAAGGCGTTTCATGGAACCGCTACGTTTACTGGGACCTGTGGCCGTTCGCGCACGTCTGGCTGGGATGGGCGCTGCTGGCGCGGCCGGGCTACACGCGCGCGCTGGCGATCGGCATGGCGATCGTGGAAATCGTCATCATCGTCAGCCTGTTCGCGCTGTTCCTGGCCGACCCGGAGTGGTCCATCTGGCGCACCAACTGGTTCGTCAACAAGGTCTTCGTGCTGACCTGTTTCATCCTGGTGCTCACGGCCGCGCTGCGCGATCCGGAACGGCTCGGCCGAAGCGCTGTCGACAGTGTGCGGGACGGCCGATCCTGAATTCACTGGCCTCATTCATACGAGAAGCGAGCGAGTCAACATTCCCATGTCCAACATCACGCGCAGACAGATCCTGAAGTTGATTGCAGCCGGCGCCGCCGGCGTCACCCTGAACCCGGCCCTGGCCGCCGCGCCGACCGGCATGCTGAGAAAGCCCATCCCGTCGAGCGGCGAGCGCATTCCGGTCATCGGCATGGGCACCTGGAAGACCTTCAACGTGGGCGACGACCGCGAACTGCGCCTGGCGCGCACCGAAGTGCTGGAAGAATTCTTCCGCCACGGCGGCGGCATGGTGGACTGTTCGCCGATGTACGGCTCTTCCGGCGAGGTGATGGGCTTCGCGCTGGAGCAGCTGGGCACGACCGAGCCGCTGTTTTCGGCCGAGAAGGTCTGGACCGACGACGGCAGCGCGACGCGCGAGCAGGTCGCCGACCTGGAATCGACCTGGGGTGTGGCGCCGTTCGACCTGATGCAGATCCACAACCTGGTCGCCTGGCAGGAACACCTGGAAACGCTCCAGGAGATGAAGCAGCAGGGCAGCGTGCGCTATATCGGCATCACGACTTCGCACGGCCGGCGCCACGAAGAGTTCGAACGGGTCATGGCCAATGAAGACATCGACTTCGTGCAGCTGACCTACAGCATCACCAGCCGCGAGGCCGAGCGCCGCCTGCTGCCGCTGGCGCGCGAGCGCGGCATCGCGGTCATCGCCAACATGCCCTACGATCGCGGGCCGCTCATCAAGGGCCTCAAGGCCCGCGAACAGCTGCCGGACTGGGCCGGGCAGGAATTCGACTGCAGCACCTGGGCCGACTTTCTGCTCAAGTTCATCGTCAGCCACCCGAGCGTGACCTGCGCCATCCCGGCCACCAGCCGGGTCGATCACATGAACGAGAACATGCAGGCCGGTGCCGGCGATATGCCCGGCCCCGAGCTGCGCGAGCGCATGGCGCGGCATATCGAATCGCTGTGACCGATGGCTGATCGAACCGATTGGCGTCAGTCGTCACCGAGCCCTGTATGGACGATCTGAGCACCTATGCGGTCGCGGATTTCATCCCGTTTACCGCCGATGTCTATTTCCGCCTGATCGAGCGCGTCTCCGAGGCCTGGTGGCCGCTGCATCTGCTCACGCTCGGCGTCGGGCTGGCCGCCGCGGTGCTGGCCTGGTCGGGGCGGGCACGGATCGCCGGCGGCCTGCTGGCCGCGGCGCTGGCATGGGTCGGCGCGACCTTCCTGGTCGGAGAATACGCGCAGCTCAACTGGGCCGGGACCTGGTTCGGCTGGGCCTTCGTGATCGCCGCGGCACTCCTGGTGCCTCTCGCGTTCGCCGAGTCGCGCAGCGCGCGGCGGAATCGCCGCATTTCGGTGCCGGGCCTGGCCGGGCTCGCGCTCGTGGTCCTCGGCGTGCCGGGCTATCCGTTCATCGCCCCGCTGGCCGGCCGCGGCTGGGCCCAGGCCGAAGTCTTCGGCATCCATCCCGATCCGACCGCGGTGGCCGCGCTCGGCATCGCGCTGCTGATGCTGCGCGGTTACCGGATGTGGCTGGCCGCGGTCGTGCCCGCCCTGTGGTGCCTGGTCTCGGCGCTCACGCTGCAGGTGTTGTCCGCACCGTGGGCACAAGTGCTGTATGCAGCCGTCGGCGTGGCGCTGCTCGGCATGCTCTGGCGCGGCCTTGCCGACTTCGGGTCCGGCAGGGTATAAGGCTCTTGTCGCGGGCGTGCAATGCGTCGGCCATTCCGGATCAGGAGCAAGCGCATGTACGTGATCACCAACCGCAGAGTCGACGAAAACGGCACCGGCCTCGAGCAGTTCGGCAAGACGCCGAACGAGAAGGGCAACAACGAACTGCGCCTGGCCCGGGTGACCCGGCGGGGCAGGGGCTACGCGGTCGAATTTCTCGAAGACGTGCTCGACCCGGCACGGGCGCGTGAACTCATCGACGAATTCGAGCTCGACCTGAACGCCGACGAAACGCAATACGCCAGCCTCGAGGTCGCCTGCGAGACGGTACGCCGGGCGCGCGAGCACAAGCGTCACATCCTGCTCTACGTGCACGGCTACAACAACGACATGCGCGACGTCATGCAGACCGCATTCGACCTCGAAGCGCGCTACGAAGTCGAGGTCCTGGCGTTTTCCTGGCCGGCCAACGGCGGCGGCGTCGGGGGCAAGCTCAGCTATCTTTCCGACAAGCGCGACGCGCGCGCCTCCACCGGTGCGCTGGAGCGGACACTGAAGAAGCTGCACGAGTACCTGATGCTGATCAGCGAATCCAGCCGCATCGCGCTGCGCGAAAAGGCCCGGTCGAAGTTCCCCGACAATGCCGAACGCCGCGACGCGCTGTATGCCGAGCTGCTGCGCAAGGACTGTCCGTTCACCATCAACGCACTGTTCCACAGCATGGGCAACTATCTCTACAAGCAGATGCTCAAGAGCAGCATCAACGAGGGCAACGCGCTGATCTTCGACAACGTCGTGCTGTGCCAGGCCGACACCAACAACGCCGGCCACCCGAACTGGGTCGACAACATCGCCCACAACCGGCGCGTGTTCGTGACCATCAACGAAAACGATTTCGCGCTGCGCCTTTCCCGCATCAAGCCGGGCGATGCCCAGCGCGCCCGGCTGGGCCACTACATCAAGCGGCTCGAAAGCCGCGTCGCGCACTATGTCAACCTGACCGAGGCTTCCTGGGTCCAGCAATCCCACTCGCCGTTTGCCGATCCGACGCGCAAGAACGACAAGCTTCGAAACTTCTTCAGGCGCGCCTTTACCGGCGAGCCCGCCGAGGAATCGCTGCGCTATCGGCCCGAGGGCAACTGGTACGAGCTTCCACGCTGACGGGCGGGGGCGTTGCCGGCGGGCGAGACGCGCCGGTCCCAGGATCCTCGGAAACCGTCTCGGGAATCGATTCGGAAACCGATTGGGAACCGGCGACGGCGGGATCGCTGCAGCTAGAATGTCTCCCGGCGCTGGCGGCGAAAACCGGCGCCGCGCATCGCCGCGCCGCCGGGTGCCGGCCTCGACGACTTTTCGGGCTGGAGATTCCAATGTGTGGCCGTTACGCCCTGTTCACCGATCCCGGCAAGATCAGCGACAAGCTCGGTCTGCCCTCGCCACCGTCCGGCTGGCAACCCGGCTACAACATCGCTCCGGGTACCGGGATCCTCGGCGTCCGCTACAGCGAGAGCGACGGCCGGGCGATCTTCGACAGGCTCTGGTGGGGCTACCGTCCGCACTGGGCCGACCAAAGCGCGCCCGAACCGATCAATGCCAGGGCCGAAAAGCTCGAGAGCAGCCGCTATTTTCGCGGCGCCTTCCACAGCCACCGCTGCCTGGTGCCGGCCGACGGGTGGTACGAGTGGCAAGCGACCGACAAGGGCAAGCAGCCCTGGTTCTTCGCCCGCGAAGACCGCGAACCGGTATTCATGGCCGGCATCTGGATCACCAACCCGGACGACCGGCCGAGCTGCGCGATCATCACCGAACCGGCCCGCGGCGAGGCAGGGGATATCCACTCGCGCATGCCCCTGGTTCTGGACGACGGCTGCCTGCAGAAATGGCTAGACCCCCAACTACAGGACAGGGAAACCCTGCGTCAATCCATGGGTCGGCTGGACCCTGACCTCCTGACGTGCTGGCCGGTGTCGACCGAGGTCAACCGCACCGACAACGACAGCGCCGACCTGGTCGAGCCGGTCGGTCAATGATCACGGTCGACGATCGATTCGACAGCCCGGCCAATGCGGTGATGCCCGGCGCCAGCGCGGACTAAAAGGCAAAACGAAGTCCGGCCATGAAAAAGAACCTGTCGGAATCCTCGCCCCTGGCCTCCGCGATATTTTCGGTTTCTCCAACCAGGAAGCGGGAGCGAATGCCGACATAAGGCGCGAACTCGCGCTTGATCTCGTAACGCAGGCGCAGGTCGAGCTTGACATCGGTCATGCCCGCGCCGAGGTTGCGTTCGGCAATGTCCTGAAAGGCGAATCCGATTTCCGCGCGCGGCTGAAGCACGAGGCGCTGGGTGATTCGGAGGTCGTACTCGGCCTCGATCGCCAGCGTTGCATCGCCGTCCTCGGAGAGGTAGAGCGAGTTGTCGAGCTCGAACTTGTAGGGCGCCAGGCCCTGCAGCGCGATAACGCCCGACCAGCGGTCTTCGTAATCGTCTTCGTGCCACTCGTTGGCGTACTGAACGCCGGCCTGGAAGTTCCAGAACGGCGTGATCAGGCGGGAATAGAGCAGGTCGGTCTCCGATTCTCCCTCGTCGGGACCGTCGAAGACCGCCTCGCCTTCGTTTTTCCACCAGAACTTGTCGAAGTCGCCGCCGATCCAGCCCTGGGCCTCCCACCCGAGCTGATCGGCGTTCCCGTCGTCGCTCGCGACGCGATACTCCAGTTGCTCGAACATCGTGAAGGCGTAGGTCCGGTCGTCGGGCACCGGTTCGGGGAAGTTGGCCGGCGGCGGCAACTCGGCAGCTTCGAACACCTCCTCCAGCGTCATGCCCGCCGGGACCGCCGGCTCGATCTCAGGCGCCTCCGGCGCGCCTTCGTCGTGCCGGGCGGCCGATTCGCCGTGCTGCGGGCGATCCGCCGTGCTCGGCATCTCGGAGGCTTCTTCCTGAGCGTATGCCGCGCCGGCAAAAATCAGCGGCAGCACGACAACCAGATACTTCGGAGAGCGGGCATTACGACTTGACATCGATCGGCCCTCCTTCCAGCGAGCGGACCACGGCGACCGTGCGGAACATGCCGGCCTCCATGTGATAAAGCAGGTGGCAATGGAACGCCCATTGCCCCGGCGCGTCGACGCTGATGTCGACCGTGAGCAGCTCCGACGGCTGGACGATCACCGTGTGCTTGCGGGGATTGTCGCCGTAGTCCTCGGCCCCGGCATAGAGGTCCATCCACATGCCGTGCAGGTGGATCGGGTGGCTCATCATGGTGTCGTTGATCATGTTGATCCGCAGTCGCTCGCCGTACTGGAATCGGATCATCTTCGACTCCGACCACTTCTTGCCGTCGAAGCCCCAGACGTACTTGTGCATGTTGCCGGTCAGGTGCAGGTCGAATTGACGCGTGGGCGGCCGTCGACCGTAGGGTTTTTCCAGCGTCCGCAGCTGGCCGTAGGTCAGCACGCGCCAGTCGTCGTCGCCGAGCCCGGCCCCGGGATAATCGAGCCGGCGATAGGCCGCCTGGCCCATGGTGATGCTGGCCGGACCGTGCTCCTCGGGGCCGTGCTCGACGCGGTCGACCAGGTTGACGGTCGGCAATTCGTCTGCATGCCCGTCGCCGGAAGCATGCTGCGGCATGTCGTGATCCATGCCGGCATGGTCACCGCCGTTCATGCCGTTCGTGTCGCCGTGCATCATCATGCCCATGTCGGCCATGGTGAGCATCGGCCGGCGGCGCTGTTCGGGCACGGCCGCCGACATGCCCTGTTTCGGGGCCAGCGTTCCGCGCGCGTGGCCGCTGCGGTCCATGGTCTCGGCAAACAGGGTGTAGGCGCGATCGTCGGGCAGCGTCACGATAACGTCGTAGGTTTCGGCCACCGCGATCCGGAGCTCGTCGGTTTCCACCGGCTTGATGTTCTGGCCATCGGCCTGCACGACGGTCATCGGCAGCCCCGGGATGCGGATATCGTAGAAAGTCATCGTCGATGCGTTGGCGATGCGCAGGCGCACTCGCTGGCCGGGCCTGGCGATGAACGTGGGGTTCTCGTGGGCCGCCTTCCCGTTCATCAGGTAGGTATAGGTTGCGCCGGTGATGTCGGCGATGTCGGTCGGGTCCATCCGCATCCGGTCCCATGCGAATCGTTTTTTCAGCACCTCGCCCAGCGACATGCCGGTGGCCTTCATCTGGTCGTCGATATTGGCCAGGGTCGGGCGCTGGAAGTTGTAGTAGCCCTCCATGGTCTTGAGCTTTCTCAGTACGCGATGCGGGTCCTCGAAGGTCCAGTCGGACAGCACGATTGAATGCTCCACGTCGTAGGCCACCGGGTCCGGTTCGGCCGGTTCGACGATGAGCTGGCCGTAATGCCCGAGCTGTTCCTGCAGGCCGGTGTGGCTGTGATACCAGTAGGTGCCGTTCTGGCGGAGGGGATAGCGGTAGGTAAAGGTCGCGCCGGCTGGAATGCCGGGAAAGCTGATGCCCGGGACGCCGTCCATGTCGAACGGGAGCAATATGCCGTGCCAGTGAATCGAGGTCGATTCGCCCAGCCGGTTGTGGACGCGGATCAGCGCCTCCTTGCCTTCCTGCATCCGGATGACCGGGCCGGGAATGGAGCCATTGATCGCAATCGCCCGTCCCGGCCGGCCGCCGACCAGCAGGTCCTTGTGTTCCAGGTACAGGTCGATGCCGCCGGCATCGGTCGCGTTGAGCTCACCGAACTCGCCGGCGTTTGCCGTGGGTCGTCCGGCGGCCCATATGGGATGCAGCGACGGCACGAAAGCGCCGGTCGAGACCAGGCACGTCGCGCTCAGGAACTCCCGTCGCGACAGGGGCCGCGTTGCGGAATCCTTCGAGTCATCTTTCATTGCTCCACCTTCCGGCCGATGTCGCATGAAGACTTGATCGAGCCGTGCGACAAGGTGCCGGCTTCAACGGATCGCCGTTCCACTGTAGCACTCGCCGGCCCCTTGGCGTTGCCGGGGACAAGTCCGGACGCGAACGCAAAGCAACGGGCCGAAGGGGGGCGGGTCCGGGATTTCACGCTGTCCGAAGTCGAAGCTCGCGCCGCCCCGGGGGAAATCGCGATTCAGTCCTGCACAGGATCGGCACGATACACATGGATTTCCTGCGCCAGTGGATAGACGGACAGGCCGAACTGGTTGTAGACGGCGACATCGGCTGCATCGCGGCCGTAGCCGATGGCCACGTAGCCGGGTCGGAGTTCGTCCTGGGTGGCGTCGAAGGCATACCAGCGCCCGCCCACGTAGGCCTCGAACCAGGCATGCATGTCCATCGGCTCCAGGCCCTCGAGGTAGCCGACCACCAGGCGGGCGGGAATGCTCAGGCTGCGGCACAGCGCAATGCCCAGGTGCGACAGGTCGCGGCAGACGCCGGATTGTCTCTGGTTCACGTCTACGGCCGAAACGGGAATATTGCTGCTGCCCGGGATATAGCGGATCGTGGACCGAAGCCAGTCCTCGATTGCCGTGACCTGGTCGTAACCCAGCAGCCGGCCTGCGGTGATTTCGACCGCCATGTCGTGGAACCGGTCCGATTCGCAATACCGGCTGGGCAGCAGATAGCCCAGGACGGCGTCGGGCAGATACTGGACCTCGATGAACGGCGCGCCCGGCGCGCGATCCATCCGGTCGGCGATCATCACCCTGGCCGCGGTGTGAATCGAGAAAGGGCCGGCGGGAGCGACCAGCCGCTGGCAGAGGTTGCCGTAGACGTCGGTGAATTCCGAGACCGGCACGGCCGGCTCAAGCAGGTATTCCTCCCTGACGATCCATTGCTGCGGCCCGCTTCTCGGACGCAGCATGAGCACGAATGTGGTCGGGGTCGGGATATCGAAAGCCAGCCTGCAGCTTGTTTCCATCCACACAGCATCTTCCATGCGCATTGCCGGTCAAGAGCGAAGAGGCCGTGCACGGATCCGTTGGAAGCCGCATCGGCCACGCTCGTGATGGCGACGATACCGCACCTGGAGCGCCAACGGTGCATGCCCGCGCCATCCACTGCAAGCCGGGTGGCCCGCTCCCCGTGCTGTCAGGATGAGTGGCGATCCCGGCGGCCCATTCGCGGCGATCGGTCCGCAATTCGGTTCATCGCTCGACGCAGCGGCATTCACGCATTCTGCACAGTTCGCTCACCGAGCGTCGACGTTCCCGGCTGCAAGGTGTTGTTCGAAGGGGATTTTAAATCCAAAAACGAGGACTCACTCATGAAATTCACGCTTACATCGTTGGTCATCCTGATCTTTGCCGCCAGCGCCGCGCTGGCTCAGCCCGGCCAGGGTCGGGGCGGACCGCCGGCAGGCGTCGTGCCGGGCGGCGACAGCATTGCCGAAATCGTCATTGCGGCGACCGAGGACGATCCAGCCGAATTCACGCTGCTGCTGGATGCCATCGGCTACATCGACGAAACCAATCCCGACAGCGCCTTGATCGCCGGCCTGTTCAACGACGATCAGTTCACCGTTTTTGCACCCACCGACGCGGCTTTCCTGGCGCTGGTCGGCGCGCTCGCCGGCGATCTGGACCAGGGCATTCTCAACAATGAGGGCCCGTTTGCCGCCATCGACGATCTGCTCGGCGCCGGAACGGTCGAGGCCGTGGTGAGCTACCACGTGACCGAAGGCCGCCGCGCCTCGATCAGCGTGCTGCCCCGCAAGGGCGAGCGCACCATCGAAACACTGCTCGAAGACGCCACTTTCAGCGTCGACAGCGGCGGGGCAATTACAGCGGTGGGCAACAGTGCCACGATCACGGACGCGGACACCTCCGCCAGCAACGGCATCATTCATGCCATCGATACCGTGATTCTGCCGATCGAACTCTGACGCTCGGACCATTCCCCAGCGGAACAAACGCCCGGCCATTGCGCCGGGCGTTTTTTGGTTCGGTTCAGGATCCAGCCGCCTGCCCTTCGGCTGCAGCCACGCTGAAATTTCGACGGTGGCTGCCCCTGGACCGCGAACCTTTAATATAATAAAGTTCTAATGCACGCCCTGCGCCACCCTGATCGCCGCCTTGTCATCGTCCTGCTCCTGGCCTTGAGCCTGCGGGCGCTGATCCCGGCCGGCTTCATGCCGGGGGGCGCAACGCTGGTCGAACTGTGCACCTCCGACGGCATGCGCAGCGTTCTCGTAGACCCTGTCAGCGGCGAACGGGTCGACGATCGCCCCCATGCCGAGGACAGCGAATGTCCCTGGGCGCTGGTGCTGGTCTCCGCCGTGCTTCCATCCTCCGCCTCGTCGGCCTTGCCGCCGGTCCCCGCCGGCGGGCAGGCAATGCTCGCCGACGCGCATTTTCACCGAAACCTGCAGCCCGGTCTGCCGCCGGCGCGGGCGCCGCCGTTCTTCCCGTCTGTTCCCATGCCTCAAGCCTGATTCCTTTCCGGCCCCGACCGTCGCCGCCGGCGCGCGTCGGCCGGCCCGTTACACGAACAGACAAAGGACAATCGACATGAAGGAGCTCGATACGGGGTTCCGCCTGCTGGCCTGTGCCGGCCTGGTGGGCTGGAGCCTGTCAACCGCGGCCAGCGAACCCGACGCGCCGGACCCGCAGGCGCTGGAGATCATCGAGGTCGTCTCGCCCATGCGTACGCCCGGACAGGTCACCTGGAACACCGACGAACTGACGGCCCCGGGGCGCGAGACCGGCGACCTGTTGCGCGACATGGCCGGCGTCTCCGGCTCGCGCATCGGCGGGCACGGCACCGACCCGGTCATCCGCGGCCTGGGTCAGACCCGGATCAACGTGCTGCTCGACGGCGCTTTCGTCCACGGCGCCTGTCCCAACCGGATGGATCCGCCCACGGCCTACGGCCCGGCCGCCGGCTACGACCGGATCACGCTGATGCGCGGCGTCAACACGCTGGAATACGGCGGCGGCCCGGGCGGCACGGTGCTGCTGGAACGCGATACGCAGCGCTTCGTCGACGGCGAAGAGATGCGTGCGCGTTTCCATGCCGGTTACCGCGACAACGGCGCGACCACCGACACGGCCGTGGACCTGGCCGCCGGTCGCCCGGCCGGATTCGTGCGCGTGCTCGGCAGCTGGATGGATGCCGAGGATTACGACGACGGCGGCGGCAACCCGGTGCGATCGGCGTTCGAGGAGCGCTCGGCGACGGTGATCGGCGGCTGGACGCCCAGTGACGAAACCAAGCTGGAAATCAGCGCCGAGGCCCAGCGCCTGCGCGACGAGCTGTTTGCCGGCGCCGGGATGGATTCGCCGAAGTCGGACAACGACATTCTGCGCCTGCGTTACCGGACCGGTTCGCTGGGCCGGCTCAGCAGCCTCAGGACCGAGCTGTCCTTTTCGCGGGTCGACCACGTCATGGACAACTACACCCTGCGCGAGCCCGCCAATCCGATGATGCTGATGCGCGCGCCGGCCAGCTCCGATACCGAGAGCGGCAGGATCGTGGGCGAAATCGAGCAGCGCCGGCGGCGCTGGCGCTTCGGCCTGACGGTACAGAACAACACACGCGACGCGATCCGGGTCAACGACTTCAACGGCATGCTCAACTCGTTGCTCTGGCCCGATGTGGAAATCGACCAGTCCGGAGTGTTCGGCGAGCTGCACCTCGACCTGGCAGCGCGGCGGCGAGTGATCGGCGGCCTGCGCTACGACCATGTTCGCGCTCGCGCCGGTCGCGCCGACGAGCGGCCGGACGGGCCGTTCCTGTCTCCGAACGCGCTGTATGCCGTCTACTACGGCGAGATCGACGGCGGGCGGCGGCGAACCGAGCACAATGTCGGCGCACTGCTGCGCTACGAGCATGACCTGCGATTGCTGCCCGGCACCTGGTATGCCGGCTTCTCGCGCAGCTTCCGCACCGCCGATGCGACCGAGCGCTACATCGCCTCCAACGCCGGCATGCCCTCGCGCCGCTGGGTGGGCAACCCGACGCTGGCGCCGGAACGCCATCACCAGGCCGAACTGGGGCTGTTCCTGCGCCGCGACGGCTGGGATTTCGACGCCTCGCTGTTCCACAACGACGTCGCCGATTTCATCCTGCGCGACCGTTTTCGCCGGCCCGGCAACAACGCCACCGTTTATCGCAACATTGACGCGCGCCTGTGGGGCGGCGAACTCAACGCCGGAATGGACTTGAGCGAAGGCTGGCGGGCGGAGCTGGGCCTGGGCTATGTCCGCGCGCGCAATCGCGACGACGATCGTCCCGTCGCCCAGACCCCGCCGCTGGAAGGCACCGCGCGCCTGGATTACAGCGCCGGTCGCTGGCAGGCCGGCGTGCAGTTGCGGGCCGCCGCGCGCCAGGATCGGGTCGACGACGACCCGCTGACCGGCAGCGGCCTGGACAGCGGCCCGACGCCGGGCTGGTCGAAGGTCAACCTGCATGCCCGCTACAGCCTGGGACCGAAATGGCGGCTGGACGCCGGCATCGACAACCTGTTCGACCGCCAGTACGCCGAGCACCTGAACCGTTCCAGCGCCTTCGACGCCGAGCAGGTCCAGGTCAACGAACCGGGCCGCAGCCTGTGGCTTCGCCTGAGCTGGCAAAGCTGAGGCCGAACCCTCGTCACCCATGTCCGTCAGCGGGGCAGGCCTGGCCTGCCCCGCAGGGTCGCGGTGACGGGGTTCGCGATGGCGGATTGTTTCCGGGTCGTTCGCAGGCGGCTCGGATCCGGTCCACGCATGACCCGGGCCGGGCCGCCGAGCGCGTGGCTGCGCGGTAGCATGGGTCCGTCATGGCCGAAGACATCTACCATTCCATTCCCCATCCGGGACTGTGGGCGGACCTGATCCTGATCGTCCACGCGCTGATCGTGTGTTTCGTGGTCTCGGCCCAGGCGGTGATCCTGGTCGGCTGGTGGAAGGGCTGGTCGTGGGTCAGAAACGCCTGGTTTCGCCTGGCCCACCTGGTCACCATCGTCATCGTGATGCTGCAGGCATGGCTGGGGCGGCTGTGCCCGCTGACCACCTGGGAGCATGGTCTGCGGCGTGCGGCGGGACAGCCGGTCTACGAACACACCTTCATCGAGTACTGGGTTGCCCGGTACCTGTACCTGGACCTGCCGTGGTGGATTTTCGTAGCCGGCTACACGCTGTTTGCCGCGCTGGTCGTCTGGACATGGTGGCGATGGCCGCCCCGGCGGCCGTGGAAAGCCTGACGGCAGCGTGCGTGGCCGAACCCGGTCGCGTACCTGGATCGGCAGGTCCGCCCGTCAGTTTTCGACCTCCAGCATGTATCGCGCGACGGCCATCCTGGTCTCCGCATCCAGGTAGTCCTGGGGCGGCATTTCGGGATAGTCGTCGCGCTTCTTGACCGGGTTCGCAATGTAATCGGCAAGGCCTTCCGGGTCTTCCATGTACAGCGCCTGGATGATTTGTACAGGTGGCCCGATCATGCGCCCGGTATAGGTATGACAGCCGGTACAGATGCTCAGATAGGCCACCTTGCCTTTTTCGCTGGCAGGGATTTCCCTGGGCGGGACAGGTTCGTCGAGGAGATAGCTGTCGATGTCACGAGTATGGGTAAAGTCACATTCCTGCCAGTCGCCCACGCCGACGGTGACATAGCGGTGACGGTTGTTGATGCAGCTGTCGCGGCTGACTCCGACGCGGACAATATCGGGCTCACCCTGCTTGAGCTCGGTGAGCATCAGCGCCTTGAGATCCTGGATCGTGTCATAGCCGTTGTTGGCCATGAGATTATCGAGGATCATCACTTTATCCGGCTTGGAGTCCGCTTCGGGATCGATCGTGACGTTGGGCGCGTTTTCATGGTCGGTGATGATGATACCGGCCGTTTTATTTCCTGTGATGATATTGCGTTCGACGATGACCTCGTCTGCTGCCATGATCAAAATGCCCGTTCCGGCCGGGATTCCGGCCACCGTGGAACCGGGAGCGGCAAAGTTGACAGTATTGTTGTCGACCACGAAATTGTTGCGGATGATGACGTCATAGGTGGTCTTGATGGGTAGCCCCGGCGTCACAAAGGCCAGTATGCCGCCGGTATTGTCGTGGACGAAATTGTTTTCCACGATCGCGTGCCGGCTGTTTTCGATCTCGATTCCGGCGACGGAGTCGAACACACTGTTGTGCGCGACGTGAATGTTATCACTCATGCCGACGTAGATCGCGGCATCCGCAATGCCGGAGATGACGTTGTACTCGACGATTCCGTTCTTGCCAAGCTGGGGAAATACGCCATAAACGCCGGTATCGACGATAATGTTGTTTCGTATCTCGAAGTTGTTTCCGGCCTGCCCCATGATCGCATTGCCCTTGTACCGAACGATCTTGAGGTTCTCCACCACCACGTTGTTGCCTGAATAAAGGATCGCGTCGTTCAGTTCGTCGCGGCCGTCCATGGTGGCGCGCTGGCCCTTCCGAATAACGCCTGAAACATGTATATCGTCCTTGTCGATGTAGACGGTCTCGTAATACGTTCCTGGCATGACTTGAATGGTGTCCCCGGGTTCTGCCCGATTGACCGCATCCATGATGGAGTCGCCGTTCTCGACCACGTGTGTCCGTCCCGAGCGTTCGGCCACCTGCTGGCGGTCCTGTCCGGCGTTCAGTTTTTCGTCTGAGCTTTGGTCGTAGCCGCCGCTGTATCCGGTTCCTTCGCGAGCTTGTGTAACGACCAGCGTATTCGCATTCGAATAGCCCAGCGAAAGTCCGATCACGAAGGCGATTGCAATAAGCAGTCCCACGATGATTTTGCCTGTGCTCATGTTTTCTACTCCAGTTCCCGGGAATTTTCCATGGTGTCCAGGGCCGCCCTCGGGTCGAGCCCCGAAGGTACGGCCTTTGGTATTTCAGGTGTCAGGCTCTCGTCGGTCAGCGACCCGAGAAAGGCGACAATCTGGTCGAGTTGACGCTGGGTCAGGTTGGGCTCCCAGATATGCCAGTGCAAGTACAGATCCTCGTCGTCTGGCACGGCGTGTCCGCGGCCTTCGTTGTAGAACGACACGGCCTCGCCCATGGATTCGAAGTTTCCTCGATGCATGTAGGGCGGCGTTTTTGCAATGTTCCGAAGCGTTGGAACCTTGAACCCTGCACGAAGCATCGGCTCGCCGAAGGTGGCCTGAGCGCCCGGGTCGAGGGGCTCGCCGTCGGGCGGCGGTACGCCGATGACCGCGATCTGGTTATTGGTGAAGAGCGGCGGCTGATGGCATTCCGCGCAACGGGCAACGAAACTTCGAAACACGTTCAGGCCTGCAATCTCTTCGCTATCGAGCGCGTCGTGGTGGCCATGCGCGTAGCGGTCGTAGCGGCTGTTAAGCGAGATCAGCGAGGCCTGGAAGGCAGTGAGCGCTGTCGTAACGTGCTCAATTTCGATCTGCCGGCTGGCCGGGAAGGCCTCGCTGAAAAGCGCTGGATAATATTGATTGCCTCGAAGATCGCGCAGAAGCTGCTCGGGCGAAGTGCCCATTTCCTTCGGGTCGAACAGGGGCCCGCGTGCCTGCTCTTCAAGACTTCCGGCGCGGGCGTCCCAGAAAAAACTGTCCAGAAATGCCACGTTCCACAATGTGGGAGCCGATCGGCTCAGCACCTGTCCGCCGATGCCGACACTCCGCGGTCTACCGTCGCTCAGGCCCTTGTCCGGCCGGTGGCAACTCGCGCAGGCGATACTGTTGTCCGCGGACAAGAGCGGGTCGAAGAACAGCAGTCTCCCCAGGTCGATTTGCTGCGGAGAGAAGCCGTCTCTGTTCGGCGGCAGGCTGGTCCTGGTGCCGCCGACGCCGCGGTTCTCGATGGAATCATAAAACTGGTAACGATTGACCAGGCGACAGACCCCTTTCCGCAGTTCGAAGCTCGGTGGGCACCGCGTGGACAGTTCAAACCCCGGCGGTCCGAAGTCATCTGATTCGGAGGCGGGCGCCGACGAACCGAGAAGGCCGAACGTCAGACAGGCAAGTGCTGCAAAGGATAGTCGCGGCATCAATGCTGTTCGGCCAGAAAATAAAGAATGTCATGCAGTTCGGCATCACTGACCGTGTTCGCCATGAGTCCCATCTGGCGGCCATATTTATCGGCCTCGTGGTTACCGCGAATGCCCTCTTGGAAATAACGCATCTGCCGGGTCAGGTACTGATCTGAAAGACCTTGCAGCCGCGGTGCCTGGAACGCCTCGTTGCCCTCTCCTTTACCGCCATGACAGCTGCCGCATCGGGCGTGATAGTACCGTGATCCGTTCATCAGGTTGCCTTGCCGGCTCCCCTTTCTCGAGACCGGCTCCAGAGCGCTCAGATAATTTGCCAATCGCTCGCGTTGGGGCCCGTCCAGGGCTTCGGCAAAAGGACGCATTTGCCGGGCCGTCGTGTCTTCCGGGTGGGCACCCCGAACGCCGGTGGCAAAATTTTCCAGCTGTCGAACAAGGTACCAGGGTCTCTGACCTGCGAGCGCCGGGGCCTTGAGCGCACGGTTTCCCTCGGCATTGGCGCCATGGCAGGCCGTACAGGTCGACCATTCGTCCGGGGCGGCCAGCGCGGAAATGCTGGCCGAGACAAGGACCGCCCAGGCCAGAGGCGCGCACATGCACGCGAAGAAATAACGCACGAAAAAACTCCATTGTTGCTTTTGCTCGAGTCAGAATAGGCTCGACCCGGGGTGCTGCCTACCTTTTTTCTGCAAAAAAACTGACGAATTCCGGAATCCGTCAGGCGTCAGGAAACCGTATGCGAATCCCCAAAGCCCGCACGGTTGCGGTATTCGGTCGGCGTCATCCCGTGGTAGCTGCGGAACGCGCGATTGAAAGAACTCAGGCTCCGGAACCCGCTTTCGAGAGCGAGTGAAAGAATCGTGATGTTGTGGAACTCGGGGTCGCCGAGCTTCTTGGCGACTTCGTTGGTCCGGTAATGGTTGAGAAAATCATTGAAGTTCCGGTAACCAAGTTCACCGTTTATCAGCTGGCGCAGCTTGTATTCGTGGATCGACAGGTGGCGGGAAAGCCTTGAAATCGTCATCCCTTCCTCCCTATAAAGGCAATCGTTGTTCATGGCGTCGAGGATGCGCTGAACTTCAGCAGAAGGGGCTTTCCCGGGACGGTGGGCAGCGGAAACGGCCTCCTGGGCGGATGCAAATACGCTGTCTCGCCGCAGCGTGAAAAGCAGCCGGTAAATGGCGACCATGAGTATGGTCAGCACGATGTATTTCGCGGTATCCAGCCCCGTCGACGCTATCCCCATGACCTGTTCAAGAACGATCACCACGAAAAGATATGCGGCGATCAGCCCGATTATCGCGCCCCGCATATATCGTCGCTCCTGAACCAGGTCCGCACGCCAGTGTTTCGTGGCGACGACGATGGCATGGCTGATCAGGACCAGCTCCAATGTCATCGCGCCGTAGGTAATCAGACCATCGAGTGCCGGCAGCTGTGCCAGGTCGAAACCCGCCGCGATCTCGAACAGCGTCGACGCAAGCGGAATCAGGAGGGTAAGACCGGCAATAATATATTTCCACGGCCACAGGTCCGCGCTGTCGGAGAAGATACTGAGCGCGGTCAGCCAGAAAATGCCCGGGAGGGCGTTGATGGCGACATAATGCAGCCACCATAGGCCCTCCAGGCGCTCGAGGGGACCGAAAAGGCTTGCCAGAAGATAGCCGCAACCGCAGGCCATCAGCAGGATAAACATTTTGACGACGCGATTCGCTCGCCAGTTCGGCGCGAGCAACAGGCCGCACATCAGCATCTGGACGAAAGCAGCGTTCGCGAAAAAGGAGGAGATCGAGTTCATTGAGACTACATCAGGGTATTTGCAGCCCGGATGGCAGAGGCCCGGCCGAGCCAACGGCGCGCCGTTGGCCCGGTGGAGACCCCGCCGACAGGCCCTTTTCGATCAGAAGCCGAGTCTGAAGTCGACGCCCAGTTCCCGACCGCGATTGATCCGGGCGTAAGGCGTTCCCAGTATGGACGCAGTGCGTTTGCCGACCGATTCAATATATCGCCGGTCCAGGAGGTTTTTTCCCCACAAGCCGAGTTCCCAGGTTGAGTCATGGCCGCCCAGGGAGATGCGCATGTTGAGGTCCTTCCGATCCGCAAAATACTTTGGCAGCTCCAGTTCGAATGGCGCGAGGTCAGGTCTCTGGTCATTGGTGTTCTCTACGAATACGTAGTCCACGTGAATATTGAGAATCGCCTGCTCGATCGCGGGCGACCAGTTCGCGATCAGCGTGTAATTGGTATTCCCGTCGAATGAGCGTGAGCTGGCTGGCACAAGTTCGCCGGCTGAATTATAGAACGACGGTGTGTCGATGTCGGTTTCGCGGACATCCGAAACCGCGGCGAGCATGAGGGTTTCCGTGGCATACCAGCGCAGATCCAGCTCCACGCCGGTAATCTCGCGGTTTTCATTGAGGATGGTCGGAATGGCCTGTGCGCTTCCCGGCTTCTTGGATTCGACCGAAATCTGAAAATTGTCGAGCTCGGTGCGATAGACGCTGACATTGGCGATCAGCTGATCCCACAGGGTTCCCTTGTAGCCAAGCTCGATGTTGGTGGAGTCTTCCGGGGCGAAGGCCTGTTGGCCGGCAGACTGGTCGATCGGTACCAGCGAATCGAATCCACCCGACTTGTAGCCGGTTGAGTAGGATGCGAAAATCATCTGCTGAGGCGCAATGGCATAGCTGGTGACCAGGCGGCCGGTCAGCTTGTCCCAACTATCGCTGGCCTTCAGATCGACCATCGGGAAGAGCACATTGCTGACGCCGGGCCTCAGATCGCCAAACGTGGTTTCGGGAATGAACCAGGAAAAATCCTTCTCGTCTTTGGAGTAGCGCAATCCCGCAATAACGTTCCACCTGTCGGTGACTGCGTAATCGGCATCGGCATAAATGCCCCAGTTCGTGAAGTCGCCGGTATTGATTACGTTCTCCTGCCAGAACGCTCCGCCGTAGCTGGGCCCGAAAAGTTCGGGGATTCCCAACTGCTGGGAAACCAGATCGTAGGTCAGGTCACCAGTTGCCTGAACGACCTCGGGCGTCAACGGTGCATTCGGAAAACCGATGGCTTCCATGATCGCCTCCGAGAAGCCGAGGCCCGTCAGCGCAGCCGTCCATTCGTCGGCATTCCAGATATGGTCAAGGCCGAATGCACCCTGCGTGATCGCATTCAGTTCCTGGGTGGTCAGCCGTGCCACGGTGTCGGCGGTCAGGTTCAGTTCGGTCTGCTGGAAAGCATCTTCGGATGAATAAGAAAAACCACCTACCACATCGACCCGATCATTTGTGAAATTCAGCTGAAGTTCGCTGTAGAGAATATCGGAGTCTTCGTTATTGGACGTATCGAAATAGCGCCTGATTCGCCCGGTGCCGTCTTCATCCTGGCGGTTGACGGTGTCCCAATCGCGAAAGCCCATCACGTACTTGGCCGATAATTGACTATTGAACTCATGGTTGAGTTTGGCGGTAATTCCGTACATGTCGCGCGCTTCTACGCCTCTGCGAACATCGTTTTCCGCGCGGTCCGCGAAAGGGTCTTCGCCGCCGTTGTAGGCGAACTCGCTCACGCCCACGGCCATCGGTGGTGCCTGTTCCAGGTCATCTATGTCATAGGCGACCTGCAGTTGCGTCTGGTCCGAGATGTGCCACAGCATGGAAATCCGGCCGGCGCTGTAGTTTCTCTCACCCAGGTCCCATATCTTCTCGTCTTCGTTCCAGGCCGGACGCGCAACATTCTTGACGATTCCATCTTGTTCATTGCTCAGGAAATTTGCGCGGAAATACAAGTCGTCACTGACCGGCAGATTTGCCATGCCCTCGTAGCGCCTAAGTTCATCAGTGCCCAGAGTGGCTTTCAGGAAGCCCTCTTTGGTATTGCGGGGCTTGTTGGGCACAATCTTCACCACGCCCATTGCTGCGTTGCGTCCAAAAAGCGTGCCTTGTGGACCCTTGAGGACCTCGATTCGATCGATGTCGGAAAGCAGGACGTTCTGCGCCGCCCTGGGCGTGTAGACGTCATCGTAGAACGTGGCCGTGGATGGATCTCCGCCCACCGATATGCTGGGGCTGGAAATGCCCCGTACCGCCACGGTGCCCTGAGTGATACTGGGATCGTTTAGATCAAAACCGGGTATGAACTTGTCGACTTCGCTCAGCAGAATCGAGGAACTCTCCTCGACCAACTCCGAGCTGACGGTGCCGACCGTGATCGGGACGGCCATGATGTTCTGCTCGCGCTTCTGCGCGGTCACCCGGATGACGTCCATTCCCTGTCGTGAATCAGCCCGCGCAGTCTCCTTCCGGGCCTCGTCCGGTCGCGTTTCGTCTTCCTCCTGGGCAGCCAGACTGGGCACCAGGATCAGGTTCGCCGCAACCGCGATCCATGTCAAGCAGATTTGTGATTTGACAATTCTTTTCATATTCGTTGTTTTTTTGAAAATTTGCATAATTTCCGACTCCCTGAATTGAATAATACCCGCAAGCTTTTATTTGAGGTTGGTAGCCGTCGTCTTACGGAAAACGTTCAATCAGCTGACGGATTTTTTGATCGACCCGAACGATTCGTTCAATGTCCGCTGGAAATGCAGCTGCGGGCGGCTGGTCCATCGCTTCGACGCGCATGCCGGGCAAGGGCACGGATCGAGTAAATACCGGATTTGCGCCGGTGCGCCAGGTTGCCTGCGGATGGCGCTAATCTCCGGATCGGGCGGGCGACCCGAACTGAACCAGGAGGCCCGAGTCATGAGGGATGAACGCAAGCGTCCACTTTTGCGGAAGGAAGGTGACGGCTTGGCAGTCCGTTGGTTCCACCTGAAGTCGCATCCGGTACCGCGCTACCGGCGTTGAAAGGATCGTCTGCGTTGGCCTCGAACGTCAGCGTATCGAATTCCCCAAGCGTGTCGATCCGGCTTCGGCTGGTGCCCTTGCGTCCTTGCGGCCGCGGCCAGCGGGAATCGCCCTGGAATCCATGCGCGCACCGACGTGGCATGGAACGCCATGCAGGGGGACAGGACCCGAGCCCGACGTCGCCTTGCCGGGTTGGGCCGTACCCTGATCGGGTCGCTTGCGACATCCTGAAAGCTTGCGCGAGGCTGTTGCTGCGGGATCAATCACGGCAGATCCATGCGGTCATGCACGTTCGCTCATCCCGATGATCACCCCAATCGCGAATACCAGCAGCATGAAGTACGTACCCAGGGATAGCGCAACGGCACCAAGCGACCGGAACAGATCGCCGGGCAGGCCGATACGGAAGAATCCGATCGCGCCGAAGCCGCTGATGGTGGCAATGCCTGCCGGTTTCTCGGCGCTTTCACGCCGTTCAAGGCCCTCTACATCGACAAGCGCGAGCTCAGCGCCTGTGCCGGTCGTGATTCCAATGCGCCACTGGGCTCTGTCTCGCTGACGGAAAACGTGATCATGATCGTGATGGGCATCTGGATGCCGCTGCGGATGTACGTGCTGTAGTCAAGGCGCTTCGCAGTCATCGAAGTAATGGTTCTTGCCGTTGAAGGACAGATCGTACGGGGCAATCCTGCCGATGATTTCCTGACGGACGCGTTCCGGTGTTTGCAGATAAAAAGCCGCGGCATGTAATATGCCGTTGCCGCGAGCAGCACGGAGTTCAAACGTAAAATATTTGCCGTCTTCGTCGCCCCGGCCATCCGACAGGCCAAGCGTTTGTCCCGGCTTTAGGGTAAGCGCCTCGACCGGCCCTGTAACCGCCAGTAGCGCCGGACACGACTGGATGGTTCGGAGAAGCTCTTCGTAAAACGCTCCGTATCGATCTTCAGGTGCGATGAGACCCTGGCGAAGCTGGCTGTCAAGCTGTCTCTGTTTTCTTTCTTTTTCGACCCGGGCGTGGAAAGCGAGGATCTGCGCTTCTGTCTTTTCCACGGCATACGGGCCGAATACCGCGAAGCGCAGAGACGGCGAATGGCCCTTCCTTTTACGGTAATAGCTCGCCGATTCCAGCATTTCGAGCACGAGCACGTAGCGTCCATCGGGGCTCCAGCCCGCGGTGAAAGGGTAGTTATCGACACGGTAGGACTGCGAGAGTAGCAAGTTTGTAGCTGACGGAGTGCCGGCGGAAAGCTCCAGGGCTCCGTCCCCGTAATCCTCCGTTACCCAGCCGGAATCGCCGAACGGAAAGCCGACGTTGTAATAGGAATGACTGTAGCCTCTTTCCTGCTGCTCGAGATGAATCGCTGCATCGCCGAAAGGTTGCAATATCGGTTCCGGCGGGCGCTCGCGCTGCCGTAACGCGTCGCTGCTCCCGAATAATTGATCGGTCTGAAAACCGAGAACTCCTGCCGCGGACTCCGCCGGCATGCTCTCCTGCCAATGCCCCTTCCGCGCCGCGATGTCATAACGGTAGACATGTTGCTGCATTTCCACGACGACAGGGAAATACAGGGCTTGCTCCGTGATCAGGTAAACCGGGCGGCCCATGACCGTGGCTGTAAGATCGTCTGCGGGCGGGCGGGGGAGCATTGCTTCGGTGATGACGCCTTCGACTCGCGCGCCAAGCCGCCAGTCATCGGCATCCGGTGTCTTCGGACCACAGGCGGCGAGCCACAACACGGATATAAAAACCAGCCATTTTCGTGTTCTATCCTCCCTTGACATCAGATGGTCTCACTGCGCGTTTCGTCTATAGTAATGCTTTGGATATGCGCTTTGGATAGAGGTGCCCACGTTTGTTCTTTCGCAGGCCAACTTGTCGCTGCTCAAACAGGGCAAGGTGAAGAGCGTGCGATTCGAGGCGCTGGCCGCGATCTGCCGGGAGCTCGATTGCCAGTCCGGCGATATGCCCGAGTACCGCCGGGATTCAGGATTCGGCCCGGAAAGACTGGCCTCTGGTCGGCCTTCCGGGCAAGTAGACTGATGGCAAACGCCCCCGGAGCCGAACCATGACCGTCACCGAACGCATCGAACACTCCCGCACGCGGATCACCAAGCTGGTGTTCCCGCAGGACACCAACCCGCTGGCCACGCTGTACGGCGGCACGGCGATGAAGTGGATGGACGAAGTGGCATTTCTTGCCGCCACACGCTATGCCCGGCGCCAGGTCGTGACCGTGTCCATGGACCGGGTGGATTTCAAGGTGCCGATTGCCAAGGGCAGCATCGTCGAACTGGTCGGCGAGGTGACCCGGGTCGGCAATACCAGCGTCACGGTCACGGTCAGGATTTTCCGCGAGGATCCGTTTACCGGCGGCCAGGAGCTGGCGATCCAGGGCGAACTGGTGATGGTCTCGGTCGACGACGCAATGGTGCCGGTACCGCTGGAATCCGACAATGGCTGAAGACTGATGCCGGCAGGATGGTCGCGGCCTGCGACAAGAATGATTGCGATTCAAAAAGCGTTTCCGCGGAAACGTTCTGCGAGCCGAGCAACCCGCCAAGCCAAGTGCATCGACCTGGCAATCGCGCCCGGAGGCTATCGGATAAACGACTTCCGCGGCGGCTTCACCTCGAGGCCGGGGTCGGGCCCCGGCCCCGGGTAATCAAGCAGCTAATGCGGCCTGATCCTGCGAACCCGCGGCCTGGTTAGATCCGGGGTGCTAGCGTCATGCAGGACCAAGGCTGACTCGGGGGCCGCAAAAGAAAGCCCCGCGCGAGCGGGGCCTTCAAACACAACATCAATGA
Organism: Wenzhouxiangellaceae bacterium; assembly: GCA_041685925.1. GTDB lineage: Bacteria > Pseudomonadota > Gammaproteobacteria > Xanthomonadales > Wenzhouxiangellaceae. The sequence continues at coordinate 56,375 of JAWLEW010000005.1, forward strand.
ACGATCGAATCAGCGGCGAGGTCCACCGATTCTTGAAGGTCCGCGGCCATTCCTGGACTCGACGATGTAGGCGTTCAGGATGTACTGGCCCGTCCGCAAGGTTTCGAAACCCAATAATGCGAGCGGAAGCACGATCGGATTGCCGTCCGCGTCGAGGCCGAGGAACACGTCCGCCGGCCCTTCGGCCTGCAGCACGTAGGTGCCGTCCTCGGGAAGCGTGACATCGAGCATGAAGGCGTCGAAGCTTTCGAACTCGTCGTCGTTTGTGGCCACCTCGATCAGCGTTCCGTCGCGTTCCTGCAGGAACAGCGTCAGCTTGCCGAACATGCGGTCCCATTCCGGGAAGAAGGCCGACTCGACATCGGAGATCATCTCGGCGTTGAACACCTCGCCTGCGTCTCCCCTGAACGTTAGCGTGTCGATCTCGCCGAGCGTGTCGATCCGGCCCTCGACGACGATGTTGCGTACATCGATCCGGCCATCGGCGTTCTCTCCTTGCAGAATCGGATTGACGACCTGCAGCTTCTTCAGCCTGGCCTGGCCGCTGTTGGCCTGCTCATCGGTCACGAAGCGCCCGCGCTCGTTGATCGCAAGCTTGATGGCCGAGCGTTCCGACAAGAAGCGATCCGCGTTTGCCGCCTCGGCCAGGCTGAGACCGGAGCTTGCGCCCGAAGACATCAGGTGAAGCGTGGTCTCGTCGGCATTCTGTCCGGCATCAAAGAACGGGAAAAACGCGACCGGTTCCGGCACGCCGGTGTCCGGCAGGCCGCCGCCGATCGGGCCGAACGCATCATAGTGGCGCAGGCCCAGCCCATGGCCGAGCTCGTGCGCGCCTGTATTGGCCGACTGGTTGATGACCGCGATGCGGGTGGCCTCGTCCAGACTGACGGCATCAGGCCCGTCGGAAAGCACGCCGGCGACATCGATGCCGGTATTGCGCTCCAGGAGAAAGCCCGGCGGGGCCCCAATGAACGGGTCGAGCGCGTTCAGCGCGGGCCAGAGGTTGGCATCGTTGATGGCGACGATGGAGCGGTTGTCGTTGCCGAAGTCGATCTCGCCGGCCGAGCCGAACAGAATGCCACCGTCCGGAATGATGCCTGCCGTGCCGTTGCCGGGGTCGTCGTTCGAATTGAACTGCAGCGTGACGTAGTCGCCGCTCGTCGGCTCGTCGGTGACGAAAGTGATGTTGTAGGGGGCGTAGTCTGCTTCGAGCCGCGAAATGATGGTGTCGCGATCTTCCTGCGTGTAGACATAATCCGGCAGCGTGATCGTAACGCCCTCGAAATCGGGCCCGAGTAAAGCGGAAGCGGGAAAGCTGAACGTCGGCTCCCCGGTTTCGAAGCTCACGAACACGGTCTGCGGCGCGTTGAGCCCGAGGCCAAGTCCGAGCCCGATACCGGTCGGGCCGCCGGCGCCTTCCGGCGAACCGCCCGCGCCGGTGGGCGCACCGCCACCGACGCCGTCGGCGATGGCCTGTTCGCGCAGCCATTCGATCGCCTCTTCGGTCGTGTCGAACTGCGGGAAGCCGCATTCGGTGATGCAGTCGTTGATAACCGTCAGCTCGACGTCGGCGGGCGTCTGTGCCTGGGCCGTGCCGGCAAATGCCATGGCTGCCAGCGCCACGGGCGTGATGCAGGTTGAAATTGGGCGGATCGTCTTCAGCATGATGATGGACTCCTGGGGTGGCGGACTCGGAACAACGTCCGATGAAATTTCTGGCAGTTATGAAGATGCAGAGCGTTCGCGCGCTGCGTGAAGGAAAGGTGAGCTTCATGCAAACTTGCCGGGATAGCAGGTACTCAGGATAGAAAATTTCGGGGGAAACGGCGATTAAGGGGCAGTGATCGCGTCCTCGCGCGATATGGATCTCAGTCTGATTCGGGCCGGCGTGGCCGAGGCATCAGAGCAAAAAAGTTGCTTTCTTTGCTCGCATTTTCTATTCTCGGAGTGATTTCTAAGAGGAAAAACGAAGTGCGCATTTGCGTGTATATTCGAAAAACTCCAGTTCGGCAAATAGTGCAGCTCGGTAAAGATAGTTCAGTTATCTGACCCCGGAGCCAATGGGAGCAAGTTCATGGGTGAAATCGTAATCGTTGGCTATAAGCCGAAGCCGGGAAGAGAGGCGGAACTCGATGCGTTGATGCGAACGCATGTGCAGCGCCTCAGGGATGAAGGGCTCGCGACGGAAAGAGCGTCGGTGCTGATGAAGTCGCAGGACGGCACGGTCGTCGAGGTGTTCGAATGGGTTTCTCAAGAGGCGATCGATTCCGCCCGCCACAATCCCAGAGTGGTCGAGATGTGGGAGGAATATTCCGAAGTTTGCGATTACGTGCCGCTCACCGACTTGCCGGAGACGCATGATCTGTTTGCGCAGTTCGAAAGTTTTCGCCCGTAAGTGCCTGACAGCCCGTTCCCGGCAGAAACAGCGGGCATCGGCCCTGGAAACGGCGCATTCCGTCGGCCACGCCGGGCCGACCTGCGCGAATGGCACTGCGTTGGGTTCGAAGTAGGTCGGGGTGGCATCCCCGACGCCGTCAATCTCAATACCGGCCCGAAGCCGAGTCCCGATGGCCTCGCAGACCACCCGCGTAGACCGGGCAAGCGAAGCGCTCCCGGGAATGGATCAAGGGCGCGTTCCCGCGGCCGAAAAGCCCATCTATATCACTGTTTTGATTTGAAAATGTACGCCTGAAACTGTATACTTGAACAGTATTCAGTTGGAGCCCGCTCATGTCCCTTCCAGCCACTGATCTGGCAACCGAGTTTTCTCGCAGGCTGCGCGAAATCGAGTCCGAAATCACCGAACTGGCCGCGCATATCCATGCCGCGACCTACCGTCTGCTCGAACTTGTTCGAGAGTTCGACGAGCGCGAGGGCTGGGGCGGGCCGGGCATGAAGTCGTGTGCACACTGGTTGAATTGGAAGGTTGGAATTTCGCTCGGCGCCGCGCGGGAGAAAGTACGGGTGGCGCACGCGCTGAAGGACCTTCCGCAGATCAGCAGCGCATTCCGGCGCGGGACGGTCAGTTTTTCCAAGGTGCGCGCCATGACCAGGGTTGCGACGCCGGAAAACGAGGGGTACCTGATGCAGATCGCGGATCATGGCACCGCGTCGCACGTTGAAAAGCTTGTACGGCAGTTTCGGCGCGTCAAACGGATCGAAGCCATGGAGCAGGAGAACGCCAGGCACGAACTGCGCGAGCTTTCCTGGTATGTCGACGACGACGGCAGCTATGTATTCCGGGCCCGGCTGACCCCGGAGCAGGGCGAACGCGTAGCCCGGGCAATCGAAGCCGCCGTGGACGAGGAATTCCAGGAGCAAAAAGACGTTCCCGCGGAAACGTCCGAGCGCCCCGCGACCGAACAGCAAAGCGAGCCGGTCGCGCAGCGCCGCGCCGATGCGCTGGAACGCATGGCCGATGCATTCTTCGGCAAGTCGAGCAATGCCGAATCATCTATAGTCACCGGCGGTGACCGTTGCACCATCAACCTGCACACCACGCCGGATACCCTGGCCGCCGACGGCGACACAGCCGAAGCCGAGCTGGAATCCGGCGCAAGCGTTTCCGCGGAAACGTCCCGACGCCTGGCGTGCGACTGCGGTGTGATTCACTGGCACGAGGACGACGACGGCTCGGCGCTGAACGTCGGCCGCAAGACGCGCAGCATCCCGCCGGCGATTCGGCGAGCGCTGCAGCGGCGCGACCAGGGCTGCCGCTTTCCCGGCTGCATCGCCCATAAGTACGTGGACGCGCATCACATCCACCACTGGGCCGACGGCGGCGAAACGAAGATGAACAACCTGGTGCTCCTGTGTCGCCATCATCACCGCCTGGTTCACGAAGGTGGCTACGGCGTTTGCATGACCGCCGGCGGCCTGAAGTTCACCGATTCGACCGGTCGAACCATTGCGCCGGTTGCAGAAACGCGTTTCCGCGGAAACGTTTTTGCGCTGAAGCTCGGGAATGAGAGAAGCGGCCTGGAAATCGACGCCGAGACCACGGTTCCGCGATGGGAAGGCGAGCGAATGGACGACGGGATGGCGGTGGAGGGGTTGTTGCAGTTGGAGTAGGGCAGCCCGGGCAGGTTATCTTCGATGCCGAGTTGACCCGGTAGACCGTTTTGGTTTGTCAGGCGATGCACGATACGCCGCCTGAGCCCAGGACCTCTCACCAGTGCCCCTCAGCCAACGCCCGGCGCGAGAACCGCGATGCTCATCTTCCGGAATGCTCTGCGTATACTCTATTTTTCCTTCGACGACACGAGCGTCTTCCAAGTGTCCCAGCTGCATAGCACCGGCCGGTCCAGTGGACCGATGAAGCCTTTCCCCGCCCTGAGCGTCACCATGCCGATCTTGCTCATTCTGGCGCTTGTGTCGGGCTGTCATCAGACCGCCGGACCCAACGCTACCGAGGCGTTGCTGGGCACGCGGGTGTTGGTGTTTGATGACGGAATGGATATGCCGGCCATCCAGGCCAGGCTCGACGCCTTGCACGAACAGCAACAGCTAGACGAATTCAGCGACGAACGTTTTGCGCTGCTGTTCAAGCCGGGCGAGTACGAACTGACCGTGACCGTGGACTATTACGTGCAGGCCGCCGGGCTGGGCATGACGCCGGGCGATGTGCGAATCAACGGCGCGGTGCAGTCGGTCTCTTCCACCTCGAACAATAAAGTCACCACGATGTTCTGGCGCGGCGCGGAAAATTTCTACGTCGAGCCGGACGCGGACCCGATGCTGTGGGCGGTATCCCAGGCCGCCCCTTATCGGCGCATGCACGTGGCGGGCAATATCAATTTCGACAAGGGCAGTTGGGCCAGCGGTGGCGTGCTCGCCAATTCCGTCGTCGAAGGCCGCGCCGGATTGACCACCGGCCAGCAGTGGTTTACCCGCAACAGCGAGATCGGGCACTGGGAAGGCGGCAATTGGAACCGGGTATTCGTCGGCGTCGAGGGCGCGCCGCCGGACCAATGGCCGGACAAACCCACTACCGTCGTCGAGCACACGCCGGTGATTCGGGAGAAGCCCTTCCTGACCTGGACCGAGACCGACGGTTATTCGGTATTCGTCCCGGCCTTGCGCCGCGACAGCCGAGGCGTGTCCTGGCGCGATGGGGCGGAAGCCGGCGCGCAAATCCCGCTCGAGCGCTTTCATGTTGCACACCCCAATCCTGACAATCGTGACAATGCCGAATCGATCAACCGGGCGCTGGCCGAGGGCAAGCACCTGTTGATCACCCCGGGCATCTATCCCCTGGACAGCGCCATCGAGGTCACCCGAGCCGATACCGTGATTCTGGGTCTGGGCCTGCCGTCGCTGGTGCCTCGGACGGGCAAGCCGGCCCTCACCACCGCCGATGTGGGCGGGATGAAAATCGCCGGCATCATGCTGGATGCCGGGCCCGAGCGCTCGCCGTCGCTGCTGCGCGTGGGCATCGAGGGCTCAGGCGCGGATCATGCCGAAAACCCGACCTCGCTGCACGATCTGTACTGTCGGGTCGGCGGGCCCCACGCCGGCCGTACCGAAGCCTGCGTGGTCATTCACAGCGGTGATGTGATTGGCGACCACCTCTGGCTCTGGCGCGCCGACCACGGCGACGGCGTGGCCTGGGACGTCAATCCCGCCCGCCATGGGCTGATGGTCAACGGCGACGATGTGACGATGTACGGCCTGTTCGACGAACACTTCCAGGGCTACCAGACCCTTTGGACCGGCGAGCGGGGCCGGACGTATTTCTACCAGTCGGAAATCCCGTACGATCCGCCGAGCGTCAAGCAGTGGAACGACAACGGCCGGCCGGGCTTCGCCTCGTACAAGGTGGCCGATTCGGTGCAGGCCCACCGGGCCTGGGGCTTGGGCATCTACAGCTTCTTTCAGGGCGAAGCCGCGGCCAATGGCGTGCGGCTGGAAAATTCCGTTGAGGTACCCGACAACCCGGGCATCGAAATCAGCCATATCGTCAATTTCGCCGGCCTGAACGGCGGCATCAACCACGTGGTCAACGGCCTCGGACCGGCCACCGACGTGGGCGAACTGACGTTGTTCGACGGCTACCCGGTCGACGAATCCGATTGACTCAGGGCGGCTGACTCGATCTGGGTGCAAACGCAAGACGCAAGGTGCGCCCCAACGACTCGTGGCCCCAACCGACTGAGCGGGACTACATCGCGCCCATGAATCACCAGCCGGTCTGGCGCCCAGTTAAGACGCCACTCTCTTTCCTGCGTCAGCGCAACCACTGATCAGCGTGCCATCAGCTTCTGGCGTAGGCGTCAACGCCCTCAAGAACTGTGTCAGAAAGGCCCTCGAAGAAACATCGAGGTTTCGATAATACTGAAGCAAGGTCTCCTCTTCGTCGGACAAGGAAAGCATACCCAGCGCCTTCTCTCCAAATTGTGCAGGCCGCATCTCACCCCGGCCTGCAGCGAGCCACTCTAAGCTGATCGAGAGATACCCCGCAACCTCGATTAGATTTTCTGTTGAAGGCAGATGGCCGCCGGGCCGCTCCCAGTGACCGACTGCGCTAGTCGTTACCCCCAGGTTCCCAGCTAACCTTGCCTGGCTCCATCCTTCGAGCCGACGAGCCCTACGAATTCTATCGGAAAAACACCGCATAACCGTTCCCTCCCTTAGCGTTGGTCATCTTCGGACGTCTGAAGTATGACCAGCGCGACCATAAAAAACCATAGGAAAAGTTCTCCGTTGGACTAGGAAATTTCCTATTAGTGGCAACTAATATTGCGCACGACCGTTGACCGACCCGAGGTCACGTATGGCTTCTTGTTTCGTCTGGACCCTTCAAAACTCCCGGCGAAAAAGGCGTCTTTTTAATGATTGGGAACAAAAGCTCTGACTGATGCTGTGTGTTGCTATTGATATTCATAAAACCTGTGACAATCGATCACGTTGCTCGATAAACGTTTGAAATCCAGTCGTTCGTCGTGGATTTTGTGAGCAGAACTTACAGTTCGACTCAAATAAGCGCCGCTGAGTGCGGGCTCGTGACGTTGACAAGTAGTGGGCTTAAACATAAATTTGATTTACCGGCATTCGGCCGGCATTTATAAAGTAAGGAGGAACACAAATGCGTGAACTTAAGATAGAGGAAATTTCCGTGGTCGCAGGCGCTGGCTGGCTGGCAGATCTTGTAGATGATATCCAATATGCGGTCGATCAGGCGCCGACTATTTATGAAAGTGCTATCAATGCGACGACCGATATGATGTGTACGGCAACAGGAGATTGCTGAGCTGTTCGGGGCGCCCCATCGGGCGCCCCCTTTTATTCAACAGTTTCCGGCCATGAGGACTAAGTATGCTGCGTATCCTGCCATTCTTCTTTGTTATTGGCTTCTCGATAATCGTCGGTTTGTTATGCTCTTTGGGCGTCAGCCGATTTCTAGAGGCTGGGTCTTTACAACGGCCATTAGCTCAGGTATTTATCCTCGCGATTTTTCTTCTCCTGGCGGCTAAAGCTGGGTGGCTGCAAGCGGCTCGGATAACCTGGAACCGCGCCGAAAGCAACCTTCGCGGTATCAATTTGGTCTGGCGTTTGCTTGCACTCTGTGCGGTCGGTATTTTGCTCGGGGCCGTTGTTCGTTTGGGGGTTCAGGGTAATGTTTTGGTGCTACTAAAGTTTTTAAGCCCCGGGTTATATTCAGATGAAAGCAGAGATCTAGTAGAACTTTGGCAAAATCAATCGCAATTGTCCCTCGAGAGAATCGCACTCTTTGCTTTAGGAGCCACGAGAGAGGAAATAATGTATCGATATATTCTGATCGGTGCAATAATCCCCATAGTTGGGCCAATAAGAGCGCTGGTTCTAAGCGCTTTTATTTTCGCTTTTATTCATCTAAACCCTATAACATTAATTTTTGGAATTATTTTCGGCGCAGTATTCATAATGACTAAATCTCTATTGCTTTTATCGGTGATGCATACGACAATCAATTCGTGGCATATGATAGTAGCGAAACTTAATCTTGTGCCTCAACATGTCACTCCAGGCGATATTCTTAATTCCCCATATGGTATTGGCTTGATTGTAGCCGCAGTAACTCTGCTTGTTCTTGGCGTATTGTTTGTCCTAAAGGCGAGAAAAGACAGGATTTTTGTAGAGGGCAAAAGTCCAGTGACCAAATGAATAATGCGTCGTCAAAGATACATGTTCGAAAGGATATTTTCCAGCGCGGAACGACCAAGGCCAGCGTAAATGGGCCTTTGCTCGATTCAGATTTAAGTTTTCTTATATGAGGGCGCAACTTCAGTCCGAATCGTCAGAATGCGGCTTGGCGTGCATCGCTATGATTGAAGACTATTACGGCCGGGGGTCGGGGTTAAGGAGGCTGCGAGATAAATTTCCTCAGTCTATGAAAGGAGCGAGTCTTTCGCGATTGATCGATGTTTCGCGCAGGTTGGGTTTTTCAAGTCGTTGTCTAAAGCTGGAATTGGCAGATTTGCCGAAACTAAAACTGCCCTGCATTATCCATTGGGATTTGAGTCACTTCGTAGTATTGGAAAAGGCCGGGCAGCGCCGGGTTACGATATTAGACCCGGCTTTTGGGAAGCGTCGACTCAGTTACCCGGAGGTATCGAAGCACTTTACGGGCGTTGCGCTCGAACTTGAGCCTGGCAATGAATTCAAACACGTCAAGGTTGGCCCGGCCGTCTCGCTGCGCCAGCTGACAGGTCCGATTCGCGGGTTATGGCGAATTCTCACGCTCATCCTTCTGATATCACTGGCGCTCCAGATATTCACAGTGCTTGGGCCGCTTTATCTGCAGTGGGTTGTGGATCAGGTGCTTGTATCGGGAAACCGGGAACTGCTGACGGTCGTCGGTATCGGATTTGGGTTGCTCGTCCTGCTGCAGGTTGGAACACATTTATTGCGTGGTCTGGTTGTGTTATTTCTCTCCAACCGGCTGGTGCTGCAGTGGATGGGTAATGTTTTCGGGCATCTTCTACGGCTGCCACTGGAGTTTTTTGAGAAGCGTCATCTTGGAGATGTGGTCTCCCGTATGGAATCCGTGCGGGCAATTCAGCGCACGCTTTCGACTAGTTTTGTCGAGGCGATCATAGATGGGCTGATGGCGACTGTCACCCTAGGCATGATGCTGCTTTACAGCTGGAAACTGGCGCTTGTGACGTTGGCGGCAGTGGTGATCTATCTTGCTCTCAGGGCGCTGTCTTTTCGCGCCATGCGAAATGGGACGGAAAAGCATTTGGTCGCTGCAGCGCACCAGCAGAGTCATTTGTTCGAGTCCGTCCGCGGTATGCAGTCGCTGAAGGTGGCCGGACGCGAGCATATGCGGAGTGCAGGCTATCTTAATCGTTTGAACGAAACGGTGAATCAGGAGCTGTGGCTAGGGAAGCTGAGGATCGGCTTTACGACCGCGAATCAACTGATATTCGGGATCGAGAGAATTGCAGTGATTTGGATCGGGGCGATGCTGGCTCTGCAGAACGTTTTTTCGGTCGGAATGTTGATGGCCTATCTGGCTTACAAGGACCAATTTTCTCAGCGCATTGGCGGATTGATCGACAAATGGATCGAGTTTCGGATGCTTCGGCTGCATGGTGAACGGTTGGCCGATATTGTCATGACGCCGCCGGAGTCCGATCTGGAGCAGGGCTTGGAAGCGCCGGCACCTGCCGATACCGGAACCGAGGTACGCAAACTCTCATTCCGCTACGCAGAGGGCGAGCCATGGGTGCTGAAAGATTGCAGCTTCTCGGTCCGGGCCGGGGAGTCAATTGCCGTCATTGGTCCCTCCGGTTGCGGAAAATCGACGTTGGTCAAGCTGATGTTGGGGTTGCTCAGACCCACCAGGGGGCAAATCCGAGTTGGCGGCCTGGATATTCACAAGCTCGGTGTGCAGAATTTTCGCCGGAGAGTTGGTGCGGTGATGCAAGACGACCAGTTGTTTGCCGGAAGCGTAATGGAAAATATTGCATTTGGTGACGACGGTGCCGATGTCAAGCGAATTGAACACGCGGCGCGATTGGCGGCGATCCACGAAGAGATCGCTGCGATGCCGATGGGCTACCACAGTCTTATCGGCGATATGGGCACAACGCTTTCTGGAGGCCAGAAACAGCGCGTGATCCTTGCGCGGGCGCTGTATCGGCAACCCGATTTTCTGTTCCTGGATGAGGCAACCAGCCATCTCGATGTTTCTCGTGAAAGGTTGGTCAACGAAGCCGTGCGAGACCTCGAATTGACCAAGGTAATCATTGCCCACCGACCTGAAACCATTGCCTCGGCCGACCGCGTTCTGGTGTTGGAAGGGGGGCGAATCGCCGAGGAATTGCGGCCAGAGCAGTTGCGCTCGGTAGATTCCGGTCCAACCCCTTCGCAATTGCCTGACCCCTGGGTTGAGGCAGAGCTTGATTTGGCGTCACGGGTTTGAATTGGATTCGAGCCGATGAATTCACTTTTTCGCAAGGAGGTACTCACAGCGCGCCAGAACGAGTGGCTGGGGGGGATCTCGCTGGTGCAACCAGTTCGGGGCTGGATTCTGGCAGGGTTTGCCATCACTGCGGCTACGCTGGTCCTGGTATTTCTTTTTTTTGGCGACTATACGAGACGCTCGCGGGTTTCGGGGCAACTGGTCCCCAGGGCCGGGCTGGTCACAGTCATGGCACCAGCGGTTGGCGTTATCCAAAAAATGCTCGTTGATGAAGGAGAGTCGGTTTCACAGGGGCAGGCGTTGGGGATTGTTTCGGTCCCGCGCGCACTCGCGTCAGGCGAGCGTGTAGCCGACGCTCTCGGCGAGGTTCTACGGAGGAGACAGGCAGGTGCAGCGGGCGAAGCACGATCCCGGGAAGCTTTGATGCGCGCCCAGGCAGCGGGTATAGAACGACAAATCCGTATCGCGCGGGATGAGCTCGAAGGCATTGCGAAGGAGATAGCTACAAGAGACCAACAGGTGCGCCTGGCCCGGAAGGTTCTCGCGCGTTATCGACGGCTTTCGGGTGATCATTTCGTTAGTGAGCTAGAGGTTCAACAACAGGAGCAACTCGTGCTTGAACAAGTTTCCGCCCGGCAGGGCCTGGAGCGGCAGCACAGATCGATTTTGCGCACGGTTGCGCAACTCGAACAGAGACTGGCCGAAATGCCGGCGCAGCAGGCAACGCAGGATGCGGTTCTGGAGCAGGAACTCGCGGTAATCGCGAGAGATCGCGTGCAGACACTGACCGGCGCTGAACTGATGGTGAAGGCACCTGCTGCGGGAATGGTGGCGAGCCGCACGGTTGAGGCGGGGCAGGGAGTACAGACAGGGCAGCCGTTGTTGACGTTGCTCCCAAAGGATTCGGGTCTGGAAGCCCGTTTACTGCTGCCGAGCCGCGCCATCGGATTCATCGAACCGGGTGATAGCGTCTTGCTTCGCTATCAGGCTTTCCCGCACCAGAAATTCGGGCATCACCGGGGTACGGTCAGGCAGGTTTCACGCAGTGCCCTGGCTGAAGCTGGTTCAATGACGGGTGCTCAAGAAGGGCGTGAGCCTGTTTACCGGGTTCGGGTCGAGCTCGAAGCGCAGACGATCATGGCCTACGGCAAACCGGAAGCTTTGCGCCCGGGAATGCTGGTGCAAGCTGACATCCTGGGCGAAAGTCGGAAACTGTATGAATGGGTTCTGGAGCCTCTTTACTCGGTGTATGGATCTGTTTCTGGCGGTCCGTAGCGACGAAACGGTGGTGCCGGCGCCGCTGGCATTCGACAAGCGATAGGGCGGGCTCGCACCGCCGACGTCGCGAACTCGAATACGCGACGTGCCGAGCTGCTCAAGTTGCTGCAGCGTGGTCGTGATCGCATCTCCGACCTCCAACACCTGTCGCCGCGCGTAAAATACCGGGTCTCCAGCCAGAAACCAGAAGCCGACCCGATGACCTCCAATCCCAGCAATCGTCGCCGCGTCCTGACCGGCATCACGACCACCGGCACGCCGCACCTGGGCAACTACGTCGGTGCGATCAAGCCGGCCATTGCCGCGAGCCGGGACGAGTCGTTCGATTCGTTCTACTTCCTGGCCGACTACCACGCGCTGGTCAAGTGCTTCGAGCCCGAGCGCATCCAGCGCTCCACGCTGGAGATCGCGGCGACCTGGTTGGCGCTGGGGCTGGATACTTCCAGATCCATCTTCTATCGCCAGTCCGACATTTCCGAGATTCCGGAGCTGACCTGGCTGTTGACCTGTGCGACGGCCAAGGGACTGATGAACCGTTCGCACGCCTACAAGGCCCACGTCGCGGAGAACGAGGCGGCCGGCGAGGATCCGGATTACGGCATCAACATGGGGCTGTTCTGCTACCCGATCCTGATGGCCGCCGACATCCTGATGTTCAACGCGCACTCGGTGCCGGTGGGCAAGGACCAGATCCAGCACCTGGAGATGGCGCGCGACATCGCGGCGCGCTTCAACCACCGCTACGGCGAGCGTTTCGTGATGCCCGAGGCGGCCACCGACGAGTTCGTCGCCACGCTGCCGGGCACCGACGGGCGCAAGATGTCGAAGAGCTACGACAACACCATCCCGCTGTGGCTGCCGGAAAAGAAGCTGCGCAAGGCGATCATGAAGATCAAGACCAACTCGCAGGAGCCGGGCGAGCCCAAGGATCCCGACGAGGCCAGCGTGTATTCGGTTTATGCCGCCTTTGCAAGCAAGGATCAGCGCGCCGAGATGCGTCAGGCGTTTGCCGACGGCATTTCGTGGGGCGAGGTCAAGCAGCAGTTGTTCGAGCTGGTGAACGCCGAACTCGAGGCCCCGCGCGAGCGCTATGAGGCCCTGATCAACGACCCGGCGAAGATCGAGAAAGAGCTGGCGCACGGCGCCGAGCGCGCCCGGGCGATCGCCACGCCGTTCATCGACGAGCTGCGCCACGCGGTCGGCATCCGTCGGCTCGCTTGATCCCGTGGCAATTCTTCCCGACTGGCGCCCGGCCGCGCTGAAGCTCGCCGACGGGCGGGATTTTCGCGTCCGCCACGCCTGGTGCGTGGGCCGCAACTACGCCGAGCACGCGCGCGAGATGGGTTCGGACCCGGACAAGAGCGATCCGGTGTTCTTCTCCAAGCCGGCCGCCGCTATCGTCCAGGCCGAAACCGTCGAGTGGCCGCCGGCCACCGGGGATCTGCACTTTGAAGCCGAGCTGGTGGTGTTCCTGGCCGTCGGCGGGCGCGATCTTGCGCCGGCGCAGGCCGCGGAATCCGTGTTCGGTTACGCCGCCGGCTGCGACCTGACCCGGCGCGACGTGCAGGCGCGCGCCAAGGCCGCCGGCATGCCGTGGGCGCTGAGCAAGGGTTTCGACCAGTCCGGCCCGGTGGGGCTTATCGTGCCGGGCGACGATTGGCGGCCCGGCGACGACACGCAGATCCGTCTCGAGGTCAATGGCGAGACCCGCCAGAACGCGGTGCTGGGTGACATGATCTGGCCGGTGGCCGAGTTGCTGGCGCGATTGTCGCGCGAGGTCACGCTGCACCCCGGCGACGCGGTATTCACCGGCACGCCGTCCGGGGTATCCGGGCTGGCCCCGGGCGACCGGGTGCGGACCGAAATCGCGGGATTGCCGGCGCTGGAGTTCTCGATCGCGCGCGGGCGATGAACGCCGGGTTCGGTTTCGCATCGCTGGTCGCGGTGGCTGGCGGCTGCGCGATCGGCGCGGTGGCCCGGTTCGAAATCTCGCGCCGTATCGTCGAGCGCTTCGGCGATGCGTTTCCCTGGGGCACGCTTTGGGTAAACCTGAGCGGCTGCCTGCTGGCCGGCATCGCACTGGCGCTGCTCGATTCGGCCCAGGCCTCGACCTGGGGGCTGCTGCTTACCGTCGGCCTGCTCGGCGGCTATACCACGGTGTCCTCGTTCAGCCTGGAAACCCTGCTGTTGTTCCAACGCGGCCATTCGACCGGGGCACTGGCCTACATCGCCGCTTCGGTGTTCGGCTGCATCGCCATGACCGGGGCGGGTTTCGGACTGGTACTGCTCATGAGCGGGGGCGGCTGAGTGAATCCGCGCCTGCCGCTGAACGCTTTCCTGTACCTGGCCATCGCGCTGGCCGCCGCGCTGGGCGGCAGCCTGCGTTACGGCATTTCGCTGGCCTGGCTGCAGGTGGCCGGTGTCGGCTTTCCGTGGCCGACGCTGATCGTCAACGTGCTCGGTTCGTTTCTGATCGCCTTGTACTGGCGCCTGGCCGGCCCCGGCGGCCGCTACCCGGCCGGACTGGAACGCCGGACTGCAGTCATGACCGGCTTCTGCGGCGGGCTGACCACGTTTTCGCTGTTCGGGGTCGAAACAATGCTGCTGCTGGAAAACGGACGCGTGCTTTCGGCCGCGGGCTATGTCGCCGCGACGACGCTGGGCGGACCGGGGGCGGCGTGGCTGGGGCTGCAGGACTTCCGGCACGGCACCGCGCGGCCGGAATGATGTATCTTTGCGGGCTGTTTCAGGCTTTCGATCGTTGGACGCCATGTGGGTTGATCTGCTGATTTCTGCGCCGGTGACGGCGTTTCTGCTCTGGCTGTACTGGTATTCCGCCCCCGACGCGGCGCCGGGCTGGTCGCGGCGCGTCGACCGGCTGCTGCTTGCGGTTTCGCCGCTGGCCGTCATCGCGATCATCGCGCTTGGCCATGCGCGCATCGACCTCCCCGGCATGGCCCTGAACGTGATGCTGGTGGCCGCGGCCTACCTGACGCTGCTGTTCCTGCTCGGGGTCGGCTGGCTGCAGCGCGCGGTAGCCGTGCGCCGGCGCGCGGGCGCCGAAACCTGAATACCGCCGGCGTGCCCAACCCCGACGCCAAATGCTTGCCATGGGCAGGCCACGACCCGGAGACGAACCGAATGTTGCGAATGATTTCCTGCCTTGCGCTGGCGCTGCTGCTGGCGGCCTGCCAGCCGTCGGATATTGTCCAGACCGACCCGACCGTCGAGACCGGCGTGGCCGAAGACGCCGCGTCCTTGCCCGAAATGCCGACCGGCCAACTCGGGGACGCGGTGGTGCCGCAGCGCTACATGCTCGACCTGACCATCGTGCCCGAGCGCGAGCGGTTTTCCGGACGGGTGGCCATCGACGTCGAGATCGCCGAGCCGTCGACCCGGATCTGGCTGCACGGCAATCGGCTGAACGTCACCGAAGCGTGGCTGGAGCAGGGCGATGTGCGGATCGACGGCGAATACGCCCAGGCCGACGATACCGGCATTGCCCGACTGGACCTGGTGGCGCCGCCCGAGGCCGGCGCCGGCACCCTGCATTTCGAGTACGACGCGCCCTTCGACCAGGCCCTGGAAGGCCTGTACAAGGTCGTCGAGGACGAGCGCGCCTATGCCTTCACCCAGTTCGAGGCCACCTCGGCCCGGCTGGCGTTTCCCGGCTTCGACGAACCGGTGTTCAAGACGCCGTTCGAAATCCACGTCACGGCGCCGGCCGACGAGCGCGTGATCACCGCCACCGGCGAGATTGCCTCCAAGGCGGTCGGCCAGGGGCTGGTGCGCCGCAGCTACGCGGTCACCCCGCCGCTGCCGACCTACCTGATCGCGTTCGCGGTCGGTGCGCTGGACGTGGTCGAGTGGTCGCCGGTACCGGCCAACGACATCCGCGACTGGCCGCTGCCGCTGCGCGGCGTGGCTGCAGCCGGCAAGGGCGGGCAGCTCGAGTTCGCGCTGGAAAACACCGCACGCCTGGTGCACGTGCTGGAGCGCTATTTCGACTACGAAATGCCGTATCCGAAGCTCGACATCATCGCCGTGCCCGATTTTGCCGCCGGCGCGATGGAGAACGTCGGCGCGATCACCTACCGCGAGCAACTGCTGCTGCTCGACGCTGACGATTCGGTCGCCCGCAAGCGCGCCTACGCCTCGGTGCACGGGCACGAGCTGGCCCACCAGTGGTTCGGCAACCTGGTCACGCCGAAGTGGTGGGACGACATCTGGCTCAACGAATCGTTCGCCACCTGGATGGCGGCCAAGGCCGCCGACGAAGCGTTTCCGGACCTCGGATTCGAGGACCAGATCCTCGGCCGGGCGATCGGCGTGATGAACGCCGATGCGCTGGCGTCCACGCGCCAGGTGCGCGAGCCGATCGAATCCAACCATGACATCGCCGGCGCGTTCGACGGCATCACCTACGCCAAGGGCGGCGCGGTGCTGTCGATGTTCGAGGCCTGGGTGGGCGAGGAAGCCTTCCGCGCGGGGGTCCGGCTGCACATGCAGCGCTTCGAGCACGACGTGGCCGACTACGCGGATTTCCTGACCTCGCTGGCCGAGGGCTCGGGTCGGCCGGAACTGGTCGACGCGTTCTCCAGCTTCCTGTTCCAGCCCGGGGTGCCGCTGGTCGCCGCCGGGCTGAACTGCACCGGTGACCGGCCCGAACTCGAGGTCGAGCAGAGCCGTTACCTGCCGCTGGGTTCCAGCGCCAGCCGCGACCGGCAGTGGGAGATTCCCATGTGCGTGCGCTTCGGCGGCGACAATGGCAGTCAGCGCCACTGCGCGCTGGTCGAGACGGCCGAGGCCGGCATCGAACTGCCGACCGAAACCTGCCCCGACTGGTTCATGCCCAACGCCGACGGCAAGGGCTATTACCGCTTTGCCCTGGACGATGCCGGCTGGGCGGCGCTGGTGTCGAACCTGGACAGCCTCAACGACGCCGAGGCGCGCATGCTGCTGGGCTCGGTGTCGGCGGCCTGGCGCTCCGGCGACATGGGCACCGAGGCGCTGCTGGAAGTCGCCGGGGTGCTGGCGCAGGCCGACGACCGCGAAGTGGCCACCGCGCCGATCGGCGACCTGAATACCATGTATTCGCGCCTGGCCGAAACCGGGCCGGCGCGCGCCGGCGTGGCCGCGATGCTGCGCGGGATGTATGCCGAGCGCATGGAGACGCTGGGCCTGGCCGCGCGCGAAGGCGACAGCACCGACGATGCGCTGCTGCGCGCTACGCTGGCCTCGGTGCTGTCCGACGAGGGCCGTCACGGGTCCTTGCGCGAATCGCTGAACGCGGCGGTCGACGCTTACCTGGAAGACCTGGAGATCGCCGCCGACGCGCTCGACCCGGGCCTGGTCGGCACGGCGCTGCGCGTGGCCGTGGAGATGCGTGAGGCCGAATTCGCCGAGGGGCTGTTCGAGCGCGCGCTTCAGAGCACCGACTCGACCTTCCGTGGCCGGGCGCTGGGCGCGGTGGGGGCGTCGGAAGATCCCGGCATCGGCGCGATGCTGCGCGCGCACATCGGCGATCCGCGCCTGCGCGACAATGAGGCAATTTCTGTTGCCTTCGGCCAGGTCGGCAACGAAGCCCAGCGCGAGGCGTTGTGGCAGTGGGCGCAGGACGAGGACAACCTGCAGGCGCTGCTGGACCGGATTCCCACCTGGCGCAAGGGCAGCATCGTGGCGGTCGGCGCCGGATTCTGCAGCGACGAACGCGCCGATGCGCTCGAGGCGATGTTCGAAGACCGGGTGCAGGACCTGGAGGGCGGTCCGCGCGCGCTGGCGCAGACGCTGGAGCGCATCCGCCTGTGCGCGGCGCTCAAGGACGAATACGCCGACGAGGTTACGGGGTTCTTCGCCGGCTACGCGAGCGAGGCGTAGAAGTCCTCGAGCACGCGTTTGACTTCGTCCGGTTTCTCGGCGATGGTCATGTGTCCGCTGCCCTCGATCGTCACCAGCCGCGAGCCGTCGATGCGCTGGTGAATGTTCTTCGCACATTGCGGCGAGGTGGCTCGATCCCGGTCGGCGGTGACGACAAGCGTGGGCAGTTCGATCTCGTTGATCCGGTCCAGTATCGACTCGCGCGACACCACGCCGCTCACCGCGCGGCTGACGCCGATCCGGTTGTTGGCCGTGACCATGGCCAGCCAGCGCCGGCGTTCGTCCCTGGATTCGGGATCCTCGATGAAGCTTTTCGAAAACAGCACCGGCAGGATCCTGGGCGCGACCTTTTCCAGCCCCAGGAAGCGTGTGGCCAGGTTTACCAACGTGAAGAGCGGGCGATTGGTCCATTGCTCGCGCTCGGCCGAGGTGTTCATCAGCACCAGCGAGCGCAGCAGGTCCTGGCGTTTCAGCGCCACCCGCTGCGCCACCATCCCGCCCATCGAGAAGCCGAGCAGGTGGACCGGCGTGTCGTCCAGCGATTCGATCAGCGCGATCACGTCTTCGGCCAGCGTGTCCATGTCGTAGCCCGACCGCGTCACCTCGCTCTCGCCCTGGCCGCGAAAGTCGATGCGCACGCAGCGGAACCGGGAGGCGAGCGCCTCGACCTGGGCGTCGAACATGCGGTGGGAAAAGAGCAGGCCGTGAAGCAGCACCAGGATTTCCGGGCCGGTGCCGGATTCGACGACGTTGTGGCGGGCCTGGTTCAGGGTCTGCTGCGGCATGCGGTGAACTCCGGGTCGGCTCGACGCATCGATCAAACTATCATGCCACTGAATCCGGCGTCCAAAGCCCTTCCCGGGACGGCGTGTCGGCCGTGCGCCGGAACCTGCCGCCCAGCATCTGCACGCCGCCGGTCGCTGCGCGCCATGCCTTCCGGTTTTTCGAGGTATGGCTGCGCTCGCCCATCCGCTGGTGGCCGCGCTTGCGTATCTGCAGGCCGATATCCCGATAAACGCCCCTGGCCGTGGCGATTGCCCAGGCCGCCCGCGGGGGCAGGGCGCGCTCGCCGATGCGCGCGGACGCATAGTAGGGCTCGGCGGTATCGATCAGCCGGCAGACCAGGGGAAACGCCTTTTTCCAGCCGACCTCGTCGGCCAGGTCGCAGACTTCGAGTCCGGCCTCGCGCAGCCATTCCCCGGGCAGGTAGCTGCGCCCGGCCCGCGCGTCCTCGGCCACGTCGCGCGCGATGTTGGTCAGCTGGAAGGCGATTCCCAGGTCGCAGGCGCGGTGCAGCGTGTGCTTGTCGCGCACGCCCATGATCAGCGCCATCATGATGCCCACCGAGCCGGCCACGTGGTAGCTGTATTGCAGCGTGTCGTCCAGGGTCTTCGGCTGCCAGCCGGCGACGTCGAGCTCGAAGCCGCGGATATGCGCCTCGACCAGCGCCGGGCCGATCGGGTGGCGGCGCGCGACTTCGGCCAGGGCGCGGTAGGGAAAGGCGCCGGAGGGCGCATCGCCGAGCGCGGCCAGTGAATTGTCACGCAGTTGCTGCAGGGCCGCGTCCGATGCGGTCTCCAGCCGCCCGCGGCCCAGCTCCTGGCCGTCGGTCACGTCGTCGCAGTGGCGGCACCAGGCGTACAGCAGCATCACGTCGCGGCGCGTTTCCGGGTCGAACAGGCGCGCGGCGGCGGCAAAGCTCTTCGAACCCCGGGCGATGACGGCCTCGGCCTGTTGCTCAAGCGCGTGGTCCACGGTCGTCAGCGCGTGCCGGTCATGCTCACCGGGCGGGCACCGGCAGCCCGAAGTCTTTCAGCATCAGCCCGGCGGTGGCGCGCGCCGAGCCGACCACGCCGGGAATGCCCGCCCCGGGGTGGGTGCCGGCGCCGACCAGGTAGAGGTTGGGGATCTTCGAGTCGCGGTTGTGCGGCCGAAACCAGGCCGACTGGGTCAGCACCGGCTCGACCGAGAATGCCGAGCCCAGGTGCGAATTGAGCTCGTCGCGGAACCCGAACGGATGCAATGTTCGACAGGTGACCAGGTCTTCCTTCAGCCCCGGGATATGGTGCCGCTCCAGGTAGTCGAGGATGCGGTCGGTGTACTTCGGACCGACTTCGTCCCAGTCGATGTCGGCCGTGCCCAGGTGCGGTACCGGCGAGAGGACGTAGTAGGCGCTGCAGCCCTCGGGAGCCAGCGAGGGGTCGGTCAGCGTCGGGGCGTGCAGGTACAGCGAGAAATCCTCGGACAACTCGGGCGCGTTGAAGATGTCGTCGATCAGTTCCCTGTAGCGCGGGCCGAACAGCACCATGTGGTGCTTCAGGTCGGGATGGACGCGCTTGAGGCCGAAGTAGATGACGAACAGCGACATGCTCCAGTCGCGTTTCTGCAATGCCTGCGACTGCTTGCGGCCGCGGTCGGTATGGCCGAGCAGCTTGCCGTAGGTGTGCAGCACGTCGGCGTTGCTGGCCACGGCGTCGAATTTCTTGTTATAGCCGTCGCGGGTGGCCAGCCCGGTGATGCGTCCGTCGGCGGTGTCGATGCGCGCGACCTCGCTGTTGAGCCGGATGGTGCCGCCCAGGTCCTCGAACAGCCGGACCATGCCGCGCACCAGCGCACCGGTGCCGCCTCTGGCGAACCACACCCCCCATTCGCGCTCCAGCGCGTGGATCAGGGCATAGATCGACGAGGTCTTGAACGGGTTGCCGCCGACCAGCAGCGGATGAAACGAGAACGCCTGGCGCAGGTGTTCGTCCTGGATGAACCGGGATACCTGGTCATACACGCTGCGGTAGGCCCTGAGCTTCATCAGCGCCGGGGCGACCCTGATCATCGAGCCGAAGTTCAGGAAGGGCACGTGGCCGAGCTCCAGGTAGCCCTTGTCGAACACCTTGCGCGAGTAGTCGAGGAAACGCCGGTAGCCGTCGACGTCGGCCGGGTTGCGCTTGCGGATCTGCGCCTCCAGGCGGTCGGCGTCGTTGGTGTAGTCGAACACGTCGCCGTCTTCCCAGCACAGCCGGTACATCGGGTCGACCGGCATCAGCTCGACGTAGTCCTTCATTTCCCTGCCGCCGATCGTGAACAGGGCCTCCAGCGCCGACGGGTCGGTAATCACGGTCGGGCCGCCGTCGAACACGAAGCCCTGATCCTTGTAGACGTAGGCACGCCCGCCGGGCTTGTCGCGCTTTTCCAGCACGGTGGTTTCGAATCCGGCGGCCTGCAGCCGGATCGCCAGGCTCAGCCCGCCGAATCCGGAGCCGATCACGGCGGCGGTTTTCTTGATATTCATTATCTGCTTACTGCTCCCTGCGGATGAAAGGATCCTCGCGCACCAGCACAATCGCCTCGGTGATCGGGACCGGCGGTTTGCCGACCAGGATGCGCGCCTTGTCGCGAAGTTTGAGTTTCGCGGCGTAAAAGTTTGTGATGAGCGGTTCGGACAGCGTGTAGAAGCGCTCGAGCACGCGATAGCGCAGCTCGGGCCGGCCGGCCCGGAACAGCATGCGGTTGAGCAGCCGAAAGAATCGCGTCTCGTGCCAGAAGCGTCGCGCATGCGCGCGAGTGAACGCCGCCAGCGCGGCGCCGTCCATGGGCCAGTGCTCGGCAATCGCGTCGGCCAGCGCCACGGCCTGCGGCAGCGAGTAGCCGGTGGTCGGGTGGAAAAGGCCGGCGCGAAGGCCGGCGCGCGCGACCGCGTCGCCGGGCGGCCAGAAGCGTTCGAAGTCCCCGGCCAGCAGGATCGGCAACACGCCGCGCTCCTCGCGCAGCGTTTCGGCAATGCGCCAGCCGCGGTCGGCGGTGTAGGCGTCGATCGCGGCGGCCAGCTCGGCCTCGGACAGGGCGGCGCCGTCGCTGTACCGGGTGTCCTCGATCAGCAGCGTGGTCGCGTCGAACGGCAGCAGGTAGACGAAGCGGTAGCCGTCGGCCTGCGATACCGTGGCGTCCATGATTACCGGACAATCCACGCCGTGCGCCTCGGCAGTTCTCACCTCGCGGCCGAGAAACTTCTGGAAGCCCAGGGTCATGCCCTGCGTCGCGCCGGGGCCGCGCGCGTCGACGACGGCATTTCCTTGCAATCTTTTACCGTTTTCGATTTCGACGAAATCCGGGCCCAGCGCGGTGACCGCGGAATCCGTTGTGACCTCCAGCAGGTCCTGCCGCGCCATGTGACGGCGCAGGGATTCGGCGGTGATGCTGAAATATCCGGCGTCCAGGCGTCGGGCATAGCGCGGGAAGCGCACCTGTTGCTCCGGCCAGCGGTGTTGCACGAGCGGCGCCAGGAAGGCATGCTGCGAGGCATTCAGGTCGCCGGCGTGAAACGACCAGGTATGGTTGCCGCCCAGCGCCGGACCCGCTTCGACGAGGCCGATGCGCGCCTCGGGGTGGCGCGCGGCAACGCGAAGCGCAATCAGGCAGCTGGCCAGCCCGCCGCCGGCCAGTATGAGGTCCCGGGTTCGTCCATGCATCGGGGTATTGTGCGCGATTGCGGTTCACGCGCGATTCACAATCTGGCAGCGTATAGTGCGAACATTGTCCACGACAACAATAAGCACCACAACAACTGACAATGATCGGCGACGGCCAGCTCGAACGATCCGGCCTGACGCGGATTCAATTCAACCGGGAGCTCGTTGATGGCAGCGATTGTCGATATCGTTACAGTCGCCGAAAATGAGGACGGCACGCAGCCACGCGCGGTGCCGGCAAGCGTAAAAATCTGGCGCGATCGCATCGATTCCAGGCTGGCGGAACTGATCCGGGCCGACGAACAGGCCTGTCCGACGCTGGTCGAGGCGATGCGCTACAGCCTGATGTCGCGAGGCAAGCGGGTGCGGCCGCTGCTCGCCGTGCTGACTGCGCTCGACTTCGGCCGCGATCCGCAGCCGCTGCTCGATTTCGGGTGCGCGCTGGAACTCGTTCACTGCGCGTCACTGATGCTCGACGACCTGCCGTGCATGGACAACGCGCGCATGCGCCGCGGCAAGCCGGCGGCCCATATCCAGTTCGGCGAAGCCACGACCACGCTGGCGGCGATCGCGCTGCTCAACCAGGCCTACGGGGTGATCGCGAGCAGCGATGCGCTTGCCGAGTCGACCCGCTGCAGCCTGGTCGCCCAGCTGAGCGAGGCGGTGGGCACGGCCGGCCTGGTTTCCGGCCAGTCACGCGACCTGGTCGAGCGCAAGCGTCGCGTCGACAGCGCCGGCCTGCGCCGCATCAACCAGCAAAAGACCGGCGTGCTGTTCGAATTGGCGGTCGTCGGTGGCGGCACCATCGCCAATCTGCCCGAAGCGCGCCTGAAAATTCTCAACGACTTCGCCGGCCACGTCGGTCAGGCGTTTCAGAGCGCCGACGACCTGCTCGATTGTCAGCACCATTGCGGCAGCACGGGCAAGGATTGCGGCGTGGACGTCGAAAAGGCGGGCTCGGTCCACCAGCTCGGCGAGGCCACGCTGCGCGAGCGGTTGATCGGCGAGCTGGACGCGGCCGACACGCAGCTCGACGCGCTCGGCATCGACGACAGCTTGCTCAGAAACTTCGTGCTTTCGCTTTTCCGGCGGCTGCTCCAGGGATCGCGGCCGCAATAGACGCCATGAGCCAGGGAGATTCCGAGCCGATCCTGGTGATCGAGAAGCTGGCGTTTTCGTATCGCGACAAATCGGTCCTGGACAATGTCCGGCTCGACCTGCATCCCGGCCATATCCTGGCGCTGCTGGGGCCCAACGGCGCCGGCAAGTCAACGCTGATTCGCTGCATCTGCGGCCGTCTGCAGCCCGATGCCGGTCGGGTCCGGGTCGCCGGAGCCGATCCCATCCGCAGTCGCGCCGCGCGCTCGGCCATCGGGCTGGTGCCGCAGCAGGTTGCCTTGTACCCGCACCTGACCGTGACCGAAAACCTGGCGACGTTCGCGCGCCTGGCCGGGGTCAAGCGCAAGTCGGTGGCCGCCACGGTCGCCAGGACGATCGAGTTCTGCGACCTGGGCGCGGTGGCCGGACGACAGGCCGGGCGGCTTTCCGGCGGCTGGCAGCGCCGGGTCAACATCGGCTGCGCGATGAGCCACTCGCCGCGTCTGCTGATCCTCGACGAGCCGACGGTGGGCATCGATCCGCCGGCGCGCGAGGAAATCGAGCGACTGCTGAAACGCCTGGCCGCGACCGGACTGGCCGTGCTCATGACCGGCCACGACCTGGCGCAGATCGAAATCCTGGCCGACAGCGTGGCGCTGCTTTCGGAAGGCCGGATTGCCGCGACCGGCGAACCCCGGGGACTGATCCGCGAGTTCTTCGGCGAAAGCCATGAATGCCGCGTCTCGCTGGACCGGCCGCCGGAGGTCGGGCAGGCCGAAACGCTCGCTGCGCTGGGGCTTGAGGCCGAAGACGGCCACGCCCTGCACTGGTCCGGCGTGATCGACGAGGAGGCCGCCCGCCGGCTGCAGTCCCGGTTGCCTGCCGATGCGCCGATCAATGAATTGCGCGTGCGGCGGCCGGGTCTGGATACGCTGTGGGCGCACCTTTATGGTCGCGAGCTGGAGCACGCGGCTTGATTTCCACGGTGGCGAAGGTGATGTGGCTGGCGGTGTGGCGCGATCGCGGCGCGCTGATGCTGGCGTTCGTGCTGCCGCCGCTGATGTTCCTGGTGTTCGCCGAAGTCTTTTCCGGCGCCGGCGACAGCGACCTGGAGATGCGCGTGGCGCTGCTCGACAGTGCGCAGACGCCGCTGACCGGGCAGATCGTGGCTGCACTGGCCGAACTCGACGGCATCGAACCGGTCGCGCACGAAATGGAAGCGGGTCGACCCGATGCCGATGGGCTGGAGGCGCTGGTGCGCCAGGCCCGGGCCGACGCGGCCGTGTGGGTGCGCGCCGAGCCGGACGGCAACCTGGATGCCGAGCCGGCGATCCTGGTCATCGGCGACGCCTCGCGCGGACTTGCCGCGGCGATCGTCACCGGACGCG
The DNA here is from genome assembly GCA_041685925.1 of Wenzhouxiangellaceae bacterium. Taxonomy (GTDB): domain Bacteria; phylum Pseudomonadota; class Gammaproteobacteria; order Xanthomonadales; family Wenzhouxiangellaceae. Next base: position 80,887 of record JAWLEW010000005.1, read on the forward strand.
TCCAGCGCCTGCTGCAGGCCGAGTTTCCGGAACTGGGCGTAAAGCGCGCCGCCGCACTGGTCGACGCGCTGGCCGGGCCGTACACCGAGCAACAGCGCAAGGCGCTGGACCTGGCGCTGTCGGAACTGGATCCGGCCGGGCTGGAAGACGAGACCGACGAAGACACCTCGCAGGACGGACTGGTGGCGCAGCGCCTGCTCGGCGGCGGCCGGCAGATCGACGACGGGGTGAGCTACTACGCCGGCGCGGTGGCCATCCTGTTCCTGCTGTTCGCGGCCATGCAGGGCGCGATCTCGCTGATCGACGAGCGTAATTCCGGCATCGTCGACCGGCTGGTGGCGGGTCCCGGCGGCTATACCGTCGTGGTGGTCGGCAAGGGCCTGTTCCTGACCCTGCAGGGGCTGGTCCAGGCGGCGCTGATCTTCGCCGTGGCCTGGTGGATGTACGCCATCGACTGGCCCGGGCGTTTCGGTCCCTGGCTGGTCACGGCCTTGCTGGCCGCGGCGGTCTCGGCCTGGCTGGGCCTGCTGCTGGCCTCGCTGTGCCGGACGCGTCAACAGGCGCAAACGGCGTCTGCATTCGTCGTGCTTATACTGTCGGCCGTAGGCGGCAGCATGATGCCGCGCTTCCTGATGCCCGGCTGGCTGCGCGAGCTCGGCTGGTTCACGCCCAATGCCTGGGTGATCGAGAGCTGGCACGGCATCTTCTGGCGCGGCGACGGCCCGGCGGAACTGGTGCAGGGCTGGGCGGTGCTGCTGGCGACCGCGCTGGTCGCGATGCTGCTCAGCATATGGCTGGCGCATCGCCTGGCGCGGGAAAAATGAAGCCCCGGGCACGCGCAAGCGCCGTTCCGAGGCATTGAACCGGATGCAAACGAAGAGCCTGTGGACATGAACATCGTCTTCAATACATTGCTGTTTTTCGGCACCCTGGTGGCCATGGAGGGCGTGGCCTGGTGGACGCACCGCTACGTCATGCACGGCTGGGGCTGGGGCTGGCACAAGTCGCATCACGAGCCGCGTACCGGCATCTTCGAGAAGAACGACCTGTTCGCCGTCGTCGGTACCGCCATCTCGATGTCGCTGATCGCGTTCGGCGCCGAAAATCTCGGCCCCACCTGGTGGATCGGCTGGGGCATGGCCGGCTATGGATTCTGCTACTTCGTGTTCCATGACGGCCTGGTCCATCGCCGCTGGCCGCTGAAGTGGCAGCCGAAGAGCGGCTACCTCAAGCGCCTCATCCAGGCCCACAAGATGCACCACGCCGTGCACGAAAAGGACGGGGCCTTTTCGTTCGGGTTTCTTTACGCGCGCCCGTTGCCGGAGTTGAAGCGGCAGTTCCAGGCATTGCAGGAGCAGAAGCGGGAAAGGTGAAAGGTGAAAGGTGAAAGGTGAAACCTTGAACCGGAGACCGACGACAGTTCTCGCGAACTATCCGCATGGGCCACTGGGGAAAGGCAAGCCAAAGGCTTGTTCTCGCATAGACGCAGAGTCTATGCGCGAAATACAGCCTTTTCGCCCCGGGTAGTTCTTCGCGCCTTTTCGGCTTTGCCAGAGCCGGGTTGATTTTCTAATCGATCGTCGGCCCCGTCGCTTCAAACTCCAGCAGGGAATTCAGGACCCGGTCGGCGGCCTGGATGCCGGGGTCGTCGGGCGCGAAGACCGACGGGACGGCGATGACGGTCATGCCGGCGGCCTTGCCCGCAGCGACCCCGGCCGGGGCGTCTTCGAAGACCAGGCAGCGGTTCGGTTCCACGCCCAGTTTTTTCGCCGCGGTCAGGAATACCGCCGGGTGGGGCTTGCCGCGGGGTTCGTGGATGCCGGAGTGGGTGATGTGCAGAAATTCGGCCAGTTCGAATTTTCTCACCACCGCCTCGATCAGCGGCGGCGGCGAAGACGAGGCGATGGCGAGTTTCATGCCGGACTCGCGCAGCCGCTGCATTGTCGCGTGCACGCCGGGCAGCGCTTCGCCCTTGTCGACGATCAGGCGCGTGACTTCAGCCAGCACCCGGTCGACCATTTCCTCGACCGGCGGACCCTGCCAGTCGAAGCGTTCGTGCCAAAGCGACAACACTTCGTCGATCCGACGCCCGGCCGTGGCGCGGCACAGTTCGCGCGTGACCGGCACGTCGAACGGCGCATAGGTCGCGATCTCGGCGTCCTGCCACAGCGGCTCGGAATCGATCAGCAGGCCGTCCATGTCGAAGATGGCGGCGGAGTAGTCGGTCAGGTCGATCATGGGTGCTGGCTGCATTTGGAGCGCATGGATTCTGACGGATTTCGAGGTCCAGAGTCGGCGAAGACATTTTTGTCGCAGCATCCTCGAGGCCGCGACGAGCACGGCGGACAGGGTGTCCGCGCCCCGGAAAAAAATGCCCGGCGCGTGGCCGGGCAAAGCCGTTGGAGCTTGGTGAGAGTCGTTGAGCGGCCGAAGCGAGCGGTACCCGTGCTCCATGTTTCCGGCCGATCAAGTTGACATGAACAATACACCCCGGCTATCGATTTGTGAAATGAATTGTTTATATGGGTACGATAGGCATACGAAATGATTTATCGGCGCCGGTCAGCGGGCGCGCGGCCGTTCGCGCTTATCGGCCGGTTGCCGCCAGTGCCTGCTCGAGCGCATCCAGGTCAGGGGCCAGCGGCGCTGCGTGGCTTGGGCGCTGCAGCAGTTGTTCCAGCGCCGGCGGCAGCGGGATGCTGCGGCCGATGATGGGTTCGATCACGGTTTCGAACTTGGCCGGATGAGCCGTGGCCGCGACCAGCATGGGCCGGTCGTGGCCGTTGGCGCGCAACCGCATCAGTAGTTCCAGCGCGCAAGCAGTGTGCGGGCAAACGATTCGGCGGCTCTGTTCGTATTCCCGCCCGATGCACGCGCGTATTGCGTCGTCGTCGATGCTTTCGGCATGAATGCCGGCCGCCCGCGGGTCCGTTCCACGATAAAACCAGGCCAGGCGCTCGAAGTTGCTGGGATCGCCCACGTCCATCGCGTTGGCCAGCGTCCGGAGCCCCGGGCGGCCCTGGTAGTCGGCGCCGGCGAAATATTCCGGCAGCGTCCGGTTGGCGTTGGTGGCCAGGAACACCCGGCCGATCGGAAAGCCCATGTCGCGGGCCAGAATGCAGCCCAGCGCGTTGCCGAGATTGCCGGTGGGCACGATGACGTCCAGCGACGCATGGGCGCGCAGGCGCACCGACGCCAGGGCGTAATAGCTGATCTGCGGCAGCAACCGGCCGATCGAGATGCTGTTGGCCGAGGTCAGGCCGTGGCGCCTGGCCATCTGCGCGTCGCCCAGCGCCTGCTTGGCCAGCCGCTGGCAGTCGTCGAAGCCGCCCTGGACGCGGAACGCCCGGACGTTGTCGCCGAATGCGCCGAGCTGGTGGGCCTGGCGACCCGATACCCGGCCTTCCGGATACAGGATGACGACGCGGAAGCCGGGCTGGCGATGAAACGCCGCCGCGACCGCGGCACCGGTGTCGCCGGAGGTCGCCACCAGCACGGTGCGCTCGGCCATGTCGCTTCGCAGGCTGCCCAGGCAGCGCGCCAGGAAGCGGGCGGCGAAATCCTTGAACGCCGCGGTGGGGCCGTGGAACAGTTCCAGCATCCATGCAGGCGCGTCGCCGCCGATGGCCTCCAGCGGGAGCGGCAGGTCGAGCGCGTCACGGCAGATGGCGTCCAGCCGCGGGGCCAGCGTGGAACCTTCGAAAAACGGCGCCAGGATGCCGGTGGCCAGCTCGGGCAGGCTGATTTCCGGGCCAAAGGCGGTCGGTTCGAAGCGCGGCAGGCTGGCCGGTACGTACAGCCCCCCATCCGGCGCCAGCCCGGCTTCCAGCGCCCGGCCGATATCGGCTTCGGGCGCGCTGCCGCGGGTGCTCCGGAACTTCATCAGCAGCGCTGCACGATTTGCGCGCCGGGCGCGGCGACCGGCGAGACGAAGGCTTCGGCGCCGAGTCCGGCGCCCTCGAAAGCGTTCACCATCGCCGCACCGGCGGCTTCGGCGCGACTTTCGTCGGCAAACCATCCGAACACGGTCGGACCGGCGCCGGAAATCGAGGCGCCCAGCGCGCCGTGATCCAGCGCGGCGCGCTGAACCGCGCCAAAACCCGGGATCAGGCCGGCCCGGCGCGGCTCGATCATCACGTCGCGCAGCCCGGCGCGGATCAGCCCGATATCGGACTGGTGACACCCGGCCAGCACCTGGGCCAGGCCGCTGGACTGTTCGACCACGGTCGCCAGCTCGAACGGCTCGGCCAGGCAGCGCCGGGCGTCGCGCGTATTCACCTTGTGCTCGGGATGCACCGCCACGGCGAAGAGGCCGTCCGGGACGGGAATCGACACCAGCCGATCGTGCGTGGCAAGCACCAGGCCGCCGAGCAGCTGGCAGCCGACGTTGTCGCCGTGCGCCGCGCCGCTGGCGACGGCTTCGCCGGCCAGCGCGAACGGGTACAGCCGTTCGCACGGCCAGCCCAGGTCCAGGAGATCGGCAGCGGCCACCACGGCGGCCACGGCCGAGGCCGCGGAGCCGCCCAGGCCCGAAGCCAGCGGAATGCCCTTGGCGATATGCAGTTCGAGACCGATCTCGAGGCCGGCGGCATCGAGCAGGGCGGCGACCGCCTTCGACGCGGTGTTTTCATCCGGACGAAGCGGAAGTTCATCGGCGATGCCCGTGATCGAACCGATTCGCAGGCCCGGCCGCTCGCTACGGCTTGCCGTAACGCGATCGCCGGGTGCACGCAGCGCGTGCCCGAGCAGATCGAAACCCACGGCAACGTTCCCGACGCTTGCCGGCGCGAACGCCGTAACGAAAGATTTATTCACTGCATGTTCTCTCGTTGGGCCGGCATGGGCGTGGCGGCGGTCGTGAACGGATCAGAAATCCAGATTATGTTAAGATTACTTAACAAGCTCAAAGCAAAGGACTGGATATATTCCGGAACTTGGTTGCAGATCATTTGCGGCCAGCAATAAAATCAGAAATCGTGATGAACGGGGACAGCTGCAGCCCGACCTGTCGCAGACGATAACAAGAATAATACCGTCTGCTGCTGAATGACAGGGGAACGTGGTTGCAAAAGGTCCGTCCAATCCGGCAGTCCGGATTTCAGGACGATCGATGCCCGATCGTGAATATGGTCATGCGCGGCATCTCCCCCGTAACTCCGTGAGCGACACCTGTGTCCGGGCGTCGCAATCATCGCGTGGAGCGTACATTGATCCTTGTCCTCGCTTCGTTGCTTCCGGCAGCGAGGTCGGGACAGGTAGTGGCTTTCCTTATGGTTTCCGTTCCGGACCCTGCATCCATTGCGCGGGGCTATAGCCCATTCTAGATTTGAATTTCCTTACGTAAAAGAGGTGGAAACGAGCACATGATGAAAAAGAATCGACTATCGCAGGCGATCCTCTGGGGTCTTGCGGCCACGGCAACCACGCTGCAGGCCCAGGAGGACCAGAACGACCAGGACGAGACCGGTACGGAAATCGAGCGGATCGTCGTAACGGCGACCAAGACCGAGGAGGTCGATCTGCAGGCGGCCGCCATCACGGTTCAGGCGCTCGGTGAGGAAGACCTGTTCGAGCAGAACATCGGCAACTTCGATGATCTGCGCAACAATGTACCGGGCCTGAACGCGGCCAGCCGCGGTCCGGGCCAGCAGACCATATTCATTCGCGGCATGGCCGTGCAGCCGATCACCGTGCTGCTTTCGGGTGCACAGGGCACTCAGCCCAATGTCGCACTCTATCTCGACGAGCAGCCGGTCACCGCGCCGGGCCGCAACATGGACGTCTACGCGACCGACCTGCAGCGCATCGAGGTGCTTCCCGGGCCGCAGGGTACGCTGTTCGGCGCCAGCTCCCAGGCAGGCACGATCCGCTACATCACCAACAAGCCCGAGTTGTTCGAATTCGATGCCGGCTTCACCGGCGAAGGCTCGTTTACCAAGGATGGCGAGTTCAACAGCGCTGGCGAAGGCTTCATCAACATTCCGATCGGCGAAAAGACCGCCGCACGGCTGACGTTCTACAACGTCAACCTCGGTGGCTATATCGACAACGTCCAGGGCGAATTCACGCTCGACCCGCGTGAGAACCCGGAATCTGCAGTGAGTTTCGACACCCTGGGCGAAGACGCGACGTTCGAGCCGGCCAGGAACGCCGAGCTTGCCGAAGACAATTTCAATGACAGCTTCTACAAGGGCCTGCGGGCAGGGCTCTACCACGAATTCAACCGCGACTGGTCAGTACTTGTCCAGAATACCTACCAGGATCTCGGTGCCGACGGCGTTTTCGACTACGATCCGGAAGTCGGCGACCTGAAGGTCGAGCGCTTCTTCCCGGACGAACTGGACGACAAGTTCAACCAGACCTCCTGGACCATCGAGGGCCGGGCCGGCATGCTCGACCTGGTCTACACCGGCGCCTACCTGTATCGTGAAGTCGAGCAGTCGGTCGACTACACCGGTTACAACAACGCCGGTGCCTTCATCGAGTACTACACCTGTACTTACGACAATCCGAACTACATCGTCAACTACAATATCGATCCGGACGTCATTACCGACAATCGCCATTGCCTGGACCCGACCAAGGGCGTCAAAATCAAGCAGGATCACAAGCGGAACACGCACGAATTTCGCGTCTCGACGCCGTCCGAAAATCGCTGGCGCGCGGTCGGCGGGGTGTTCTACGACGACTATGAACTCGAAACCCAGGACGATTTCTTCTACCTGGCCACGCAGGATATCGGTTTCGCGCCGAATGCACCGATTTCGGATGCTTTCCAGGTCAATCCTGAAACGCGTCCGCCCGGGGTAGCGTTCTTCAACGATATTCTTCGTACCGAGGAACAGATCGCTTTCTTCGGCGAGTTCGGCTACGACCTGGTGCCGGACATCCTGCGTGCAACGGTCGGGCTGCGCTACTACGACATCGAATCGGGCTTCAGGGGTTCATCGAACTTCGCCGACGGTATCTTCCAGGGTTCGGTCAATACCGATCGCGGTCGCGACTACGATGTTTCCGGCGGCCATCGGCCTTCGCCGTTGACGACGGACGGCGTGGTCACGAAGTTCAACCTGTCCTACACGCCCAACGACGCGCTGCTGCTGTTCTTTACCCGCTCTGAAGGATTCCGTCCTGGTGGCTGGAACCGCGGCGGCGGCATCCCGTCGGCCAATCCCGAGTTTCCGACCGTCAGTGCGACCTACGACACCGATGACGTGACCAACTATGAACTGGGCTGGAAGACGTTGTTCTTCGGCGATTCGCTGCGCCTCAACGGTAGCGCTTATTTCGTCGAATGGGAAGACATGCAGGTTTCGCGCTTCGATCCCGAAAACGTATCCATCCTGACGTTCATCGAGAACTCGGCCGATTCGGAAATCTTCGGCATCGAGGGTGACTTCACCTGGCGCGCGACGCCGAACTTCACGCTGTCGGGCGCGGTTTCCTATAACGACACCGAGTTGACCGACGTCGACGCTCAGGTCATCGAGCTTGCACCGATTGGAAGCAGCCTTCCGCTGGTGCCTGAACTGCAGGGCTTTCTGCGTGCTCGCTACGAAAAATCCCTGAACGTCAACTGGGCCGATACCGGCTACGTGCAGCTTTCGGGCAGCTTCGTCGAGCATTCATTCAGCTCGCTGGTGGCCGAAGAACGTCGGCGACAGGCAGGCTACGGCATCCTGAATGCGCGCGTCGGCATTACCCGCGACACCTGGACTGTCGAGGGCTTTGTCGAGAACCTGAACGACAAGCGAGCGGAGTTGTTCATCAATACCCAGGACGACATCCCGCGTATCACCACCAATCGGCCGCTGACGGCCGGCGTTCGGGTTTCCTACCGCTTCCTGCCCAACTGAGGTTGCGGGTGGACGGCGTAACGCGCCGTCCACGACCCGAACTGGTTTCAAGCGCACGATCTCAGCGGCAGCCCCGGGCTGCCGCTTTTTTATCTGAGACCTCAGTGTCGAAAAGGCACGGTACACTTTGACCATGTCCAATGAAGCAATGACATCCGAAGGCCCGGCGCAAGTGGGTGATCCGGTTGGCGAGGCCGAGCGACTGCTCAAGCAGCGGCAGCCGGACCAGGCAACTGCGCTGCTGGAAAAGGCCTGCGCCGAAGCCCCGGACGATACCAGGGCGTTGTATCTGCTGGCCGTCTGCCACCGCGTTCAGCGTCGCTTCGACGATGCCCTGGCCGTGTTGGCCCGGCTGCAGAAGCTTGCGCCGGAATATGCCCGCGCCTGGCAGGAAGTCGGACACAACCTGCGCGACCTCGGAAGATTCGACGACGCCATTGCCGCCTACGAGAAAGCCGTGGAGCTCAATCCGGGCCTGGCCGCCAGCTGGCGTTTCCTGGCCCAGGCGCATCGCAAGTCCGGTTCCCCGGAACGGGCGCAATTGGCCGAGTCGAATTTCAGGCGGCTGGACGCCCTGCCGCCGGAACTGCTCGGCGTCACGACCATGATGCACGAGGGCAAGCTGTACAAGGCCGAAAAGCTGTGCCGGCATTTTCTCCAGAACAATCCGCACCACCTCGAAGGCATGCGCCTGCTGGCCCAGCTCGGGAGCCGTCTGAACATCTACGACGACGCCGAATTCCTGCTCGAAAGCGCGCTCGAAATGGCGCCGGATTTCGATCTTGCGCGCATCGACTACGTCAAGGTGCTGCACCAGCGGCAGAAGTTCGAGCGCGCGTTCGAAGAAGCCGAAAAGCTGCGTGCGCGCATGCCGGACAACGTTGCCGCGGAGCTGGCCTACGCCAACCAGTGCGCGGCGGTGGGCCGATACGACGAGGCGCTCGCCGTGCTCGATCCCCTGGTCGAGCGAGTCGAGAATCCGGCCAACGTGCAGATGCAGCGCGGGCATGCGCTCAAGACCGTGGGCCGGCACGACGACGCCGTCGCGGCCTACCGGGCCGCCTGCGAGGCGCGGCCAGCTCTGGGCGATGCCTGGTGGTCGCTGGCCAACATGAAGACGTTCCGGTTCACCGATGCCGAACTGGATCGAATGCAGTCGCTGGTCGACTCGGGCAGGCTGGCCCGCGTCGACGAATATCACCTGTGCTTCGCGCTGGGCAAGGCGTTCGAGGACCGCTCGGAATACGAACAGGCGTTCTCGTTCTACGCCCGCGGCAACCGGCTGAAGAAGGATGAGCTGCGCTACAGCGCCGATCGCATGCAGGCCGACTTCGACCGGCAGAAAGCGTTCTTCACGCCCGAGCGGAGACAAGCTTTCGAGGGCCTGGGTATCCAGGATCCGGACCCGATCTTCATCGTCGGCCTGCCGCGCGCCGGGTCCACGCTGGTCGAGCAGATTCTCGCCTCGCACAGCCAGGTCGACGGCACGCTGGAACTGCCCAACATTCTCGCCATGGCGCACCGCCTCAACGGCCGCCTGCAGCGCGGCGAAGCGCCGCGCTATCCGGATGTGCTGGCCGAGCTGGCGCCCGGAAAGTTCGCCGAGATGGGACAGCAGTACATCGATGAAACCCGCATTCACCGGCAGGGCGCGCCGTATTTCACCGACAAGATGCCCAACAATTTCCGACACATCGGGCTGATCCTTTCGATCCTGCCGAACGCGCGCATCATCGACGCCCGGCGTGCACCGATGTCGTGCTGTTTTTCCGGTTTCAAGCAGCTGTTTGCCGAGGGCCAGGAATTCAGCTACAGCCTGGACGACATCGGCCGCTACTATGCCGGTTACGTCGATCTGATGGATCACTGGAAGCTTCTGTATCCCGATTCGATCCTGCAGGTCGACTACGAGGACGTGGTCGAGGACCTGGAGGCCCAGGTCCGGCGCATGCTCGAGTTTCTCGGCCTGGAATTCGAGCCGGCCTGCGTCGAGTTTCACCGCACGCAACGCTCGGTGCGCACCGCCAGTTCCGAACAGGTCCGAAAGCCGATTTATCGCACCGGCGTGGAACAGTGGCGGAATTTCGAACCCTGGCTGGGCGCGCTCGAGCGGGCCCTGGCCGGGTCGGGTGAACCCGGGGAGATGCAGTCCTGATGGACTCCAAGATGCATATCGTCGAGAACTGGCTGCCGCGCTACACCGGCACGCCGCTGGACGGATTCGGCAAGCACATTCTGCTGACCAATTTCGACAACTACGTCGAAAAGTTTGCCGACAAGATGGGCGTGGAAGTGCAGGGACGCGACAAGGCGATGCGCAACGCGACGGCCGAAGACATCACCATCATCAATTTCGGCATGGGCAGCGCCAATGCAGCGACCATCATGGACCTGCTCAGCGCCGTATCCCCGCGCGCCTGCCTGTTCCTGGGCAAATGCGGCGGTCTGAAGAAGAAGAACAAGCTCGGCGACATGATCCTGCCGATCGCCGCGATCCGCGGCGAAGGAACTTCCAACGATTATTTCCCGCCCGAAATCCCCTCGCTGCCCGCCTTCACGCTGCAGCGCGCCGTTTCCTCGACGGTGCGCGACTACGAAATGGACTACTGGACCGGCACGGTCTACACCACCAACCGCCGGGTCTGGGAGCACGACAGGAAGTTCAAGAAATACCTGCGCGAGACCCGCTCCATGGGCATCGACATGGAAACCGCGACCATCTTCATCACCGGTTTCGCCAACCGGATCCCGACCGGTGCGCTTTTGCTGGTCTCGGATCAGCCGATGGTGCCCGAAGGCGTGAAGACCGACGCCAGCGATCGGACGATCACCGATCGCTTCGTCGACAAGCAGATCGCCATCGGGGTCGATTCGCTGCGCGAGATCCGGGACAGGGGGCGGTCGGTCCGGCACCTGCGCTTCGACTGATCAAGACCTGAAAAGCGGAACCACAGATTACGCAGATTCTCGCAGATCGAGTTAATTGTTAATCTGCGCAAATCAGCGTAATCTGCGGCCTGCCCTGGTCTACTGAACCTCGAGGGTGTGTTCGGCGAGGACCCAGCCGGTCTGGCCCTGGTCGTCGCGGACCTGCACCCAGTCGCCGGCGCGCACGACGGCTTCGACCATGTTGCCCGCGCTCAGCGTGAAGACGGCCGGGCTTTCTCCGTTCGGTCCCTGGTGGGCGTCGGCCGAGGTTGCGGTGACCACCAGGCGCTCGCCGCTTCCGCCGGCGTCGGCGCCGGAATCGGCCGAGGCTGCCTGCACCGGTCTTCCGGCGGCGTCGTAGCGCATCATTTCCTGCGGCGTGACCGAAATGACGTAATCGACCGCGGCGCCGATGACCTGGCGCAGCGCCTTTTCGCGCGGGGTGTTCTCCCATGAAGACAGTGAACCGCCGAGGTTCGTCGAGCCGGTATACCCGGCCAGTGCGCCGCCGATATCGAAGTCCTCGGCCTCGCCTTCGACGCTGGTTGCGGCCAGCACGCGGCTGGTGGTCGCATCGACCACGCGCAGGTCGATGGCCATGTGGGCGCTGCGCGAGCCGCCCGAAATGGCGCCGAACACGCGGCCGATCTTGCCGCCGCCCAGGCTGCCGGAAGTACCGCCCGAATTGCCGTCGAACTCGGTCACGGCGGCGACCACCAGCAACTCCGCACCTTCGATTTCGCCGATCGCAGCGGCGGTGTCTTCGCGGATGCGGCCGCTGGCGCCCAGGTCCTGCTCGTCGAGCACGGTATCGAGGCTTTCGCGCTCGAGCACGATGAAGCGCCCGGAGTTGACCAGCGCGGTCGTCAGCATGTCGGCCATGCCGTCGCCGATCGAGGGGCTGTACCAGTCCTGTGCATCGGCGGTCTTGTTCTCGAACCGGGCCACGGCGATGCGCGCCTTGGGGCCGTTGTAGTGATCGGCCTGGGCGTCGGCGATGCTGCGACCCGAGCTTTCGCGCACGTTGACTTCCGTGCCGGCCTGCGCGAGGCAGTTGAATGTCATGCCGGCCGCGGCCAGCAAAAGAATCGAACTCGTGATCCAGCGGTTCATGAGGGCTCCCCTGCGTTTGGATTGAACATGGTGAAAACGGTCTCCAGCATACTGGATGACCGCGCTCGCTCGTTCAATGTATACGCATTTCGGGCGTGTTGCACGCCACTTGCATGGACCGGAATCACTGCCCCGACGCGGCAATCCCCGACTTGTCCGCAGCGGCTTCGGGGACGCTGGCCCGTCGCCCGATGCCTTCGTGCCGGAATCCGAGCAAGGCCAGGTCCTGGGGATCGTAGATGTTGCGCCCGTCGAAGATCACCGGTTCGGACAGCAGGCCCCTGATGCGCTCGAAATCCGGGCTCCAGAACGCCTTCCACTCGGTGACCACGACCAGCGCATCGGCGCCTTCCAGCGCTGCATACGGTTCGGCGACCAGGGTCAGGTCGTCGCGCTCGCCGCAGATCCGCCGCGTTTCGGGCATGGCCTTGGGATCGAAGGCCCGGACTTTCGCGCCGGCTTCCCACAGCGCTTCCATCAGCACCAGGGCCGGGGCTTCGCGCATGTCGTCGGTCTCGGGCTTGAACGCAAGGCCCCACAGGGCAATCGTGCGTCCGGCCAGGTCGTTGCCGAAGTGCAGGCTGATCTTCTCGAACAGGCGCTGCTTCTGCTTCTGGTTGACCGTCTCCACGGCCTGCAGGATGCGTGCCTGGTGGTCGTGGTCGGCGGCGGTGCGCGCCAGCGCGCGGATATCCTTGGGAAAGCACGAGCCGCCGTAGCCCACGCCGGGATAGATGAAGTGGTAGCCGATGCGCGGGTCGGAGCCGATGCCGATGCGCACCCGCTCGATGTCGGCGCCGACGCGCTCGGCGATGTTGGCCAATTCGTTCATGAACGAGATCTTGGTCGCCAGCATCGCGTTGGCGGCGTACTTGGTCAACTCGGCCGAGGCGATGTCCATCGAGAACATCTTTTCGCGGTTTCGATTGAACGGCGCGTACAGTCGGCGCAGCTGCGATTCGGACTGCGGGTCGTCGACGCCGATGACGATGCGGTCGGGCGCCATGAAATCCTTGACCGCGGCGCCCTCCTTGAGAAATTCCGGGTTCGAGGCCACGCGCGGCGTGAATCCGGCGCTGCCGGCCTCGGCCATTGTTTCGATAATCGAGGCGCGCACCTTCTCGGCGGTACCGACCGGCACGGTGGACTTGGTCACGACCAGCTGCGATTCGGTCAGCTCCCGGCCGATGGTGCGGGCGACCGAAAGCACCGCGCGCAGGTCGGCCGAGCCGTCCATGTCCGAGGGCGTGCCCACGGCGATGAACAGGATTTCGCCGTGCCGGGTGGTCTCTGCCGCATCGGTAGAAAAATGCAGCCGGCCGGTCTCGGCGTTGCGCTGCACCAGCCCCTCCAGGCCAGGCTCGAAGATCGGGATCTCGCCGCGGTTCAGGGCGTCGACCTTGTCCTGGTCGATGTCCATGCAGACGACGTCGTTGCCGACCTCGGCCAGGCAGGCGCCCGTGACCAGGCCGACGTAACCCGTTCCAAAAATGCTGATGCGCATGTCTTAATTCCTTTGTCGGTCGGATCTTTTTCGATCCGGAGCCGGAAGATCGGGAAAAGCTTTAACCACGAAGAATACGAAGGGTACGAAGTTGAAAAACAGCAACCCGATTTTCCTTCGTGTTCTTCGCGGTTCAAATGTTTTGCGCAGAACTCACTCCGATCGCGAAAGATCTTCAATCATGGCTTTCAAGAACCGTGCCGCTTCGCCGCCGGTGCAGACGCGGTGGTCGAAGGTCAGCGAGAGCGGCAGCTGGCGGTGGGCTTCGATGCCGCCCAGTACCGGCACCACTTCGTGCCGCAGCACGCCGGCGGCGACGATGGCCACGCACGGCGGGTTGATGATGGGCGTGGCGTAGCGGCCGGCGAACACGCCGAAGTTGGACAGCATGATGGTATAGCCCTTGAGATCCTCGGGCGGAATCGAGCGGTGCTTGACGTTGTCGCGCAGCCGGTTGATCTCGCCGCGCATCTGCTGGCGATCCGAGGAATGCACATCCTTCAGCCGCGCGACGAACAGCCCGTCGGCGGTGTCCACGGCCATGCCGACGTGCATGCCCTTGTGCACCATGCGCACGTTCTGCTCGTCGTCGTACCAGGCGTTCAGGCCCGGCTCTGCCTGCGCGCCGGCCCACAGCGCGCGCAGCAGGCGCACGGTGATGTCTTCGCCGGGCTGCCAGGCGTGGATGTCGGCATCGTCCATGATGGTGGTGGCGACGACGCGGGCATGCGAGTCGCTCATCGCGCGCGCCATGGTCCGGCGCGTGCCGCGGATCGGCGTCCATTCACCGGACGCTTCCGGCTGCGCTTCTTCGGGCCGCGATGACCCGGACGGGCGCGCTTCGGCCTGCGGTTCCCGCTCGGTTTCGGATCCGGGCCCGGGCTCGGGCGGTGCGGCCGGCCTGTGTTCCCGCTCCGATGCGGCGGCCGGCTTGCGCGTCGGGCCTTCTTCTGCGGCCCTGCGCACGTCCGAAGAGGTCACGACACCTTCCGGACCGGTCGCCTCGACGGTGGACAGGTCGACCTTGAGCTTGCGCGCCAGTGCGCGCACCGCCGGCGTGACCTTGACGCCGCCGACGCTGGAGTGGGTCTGCTGCACGACTTCGTCGGAGGTGGTCACGTTGCCGACCACGGTGCCGGTGTCGGCGCGCTCCTCGCCGGCCTGGCCGACGTCGTCGTCGGGCGCCGGTTCGGCGGCCTGGGGCTCGAGCTCGGGCTCGGCGGGCTGGTCTTCGCCGGCCGCTCCCCGGGCCTCTGTTTCCGCGCCTTCGCCGGTGTCGAAGTCGACCAGCGGCGCGCCGGTCTTGATCACATCACCGGCCTGGCCGTGGAACTTCGCGACCTTGCCGGCGTACGGCGAGGGTACTTCCACCACGGCCTTGGCCGTTTCCATCGAAACGATCGGATCGTCGACCTTGACCTCGTCGCCCTCGGCGACCAGCCATTCGACGATTTCGGCATCGGGCAGGCCCTCACCGAGGTCGGGCAGATTGAAAGTCTTCATTCGAACTCCAGCGTTTCATTGGCAGCAAACACGATGCGTTCCGTGCTCGGCATGTAATTCATTTCGCTTCGATACAGCGGCATGACGGTGTCGTATCCGGTCACGCGCTTGATCGGCGCCTTGAGGTGCCAGATGCCCTTGTCGGCCAGGCCGGCGGCGATTTCGCCGCCCACGCCGCAATGCTTCGGCGCCTCGTGCACGATCACGCAGCGGCCGGTCTTCTCGACCGATTCGATGATCGTCTCCATGTCGATGGGCGCGACCGTGGCCACGTCGATGACCTCGGCGCTGACGCCGTTCTTTTCCAGCTCGACGGCCGCCTCCATGGTCTCCTTGACCATTGCGCCCCAGGTCACCAGCGTGACGTCGGTGCCGTCCCGGAGCACGAAGCAAACGTCCAGCGGCAGTTCCTCGCCGTTGTCCTCGACCTCCTCGCGCTGCCAGCGGTAGATGCGCTTGGGTTCCAGGAACACCACCGGGTCGGGATCGCGGATGGCGGCCAGCAGCAGCCCGTAAGCGCGCGACGGCGACGACGGGATCACCGTGCGCACGCCGGGGAAATGGGCCCAGGTCGCCTCGTTGCTGTCGGAATGGTGTTCCGGGGCGTGGATACCGCCGCCCCAGGGGGCGCGGAACACCACCGGGCAGTTCATCCGACCCCGCGTGCGATGCCGCAGGCGTGCGGCGTGGTTGACGATGTGGTCGACCATCGGGTACATGAAGCCTTCGAACTGCGCCTCGGCGACGGGCTTCATGCCCTGGGCGGCCATGCCGACGCACATGCCGGCGATCATCACCTCGGCCAGCGGCGTGTCGAGCACGCGGTCGTCGCCGAACTTCTGCTGCAGCCCGGCGGTGGCGCGGAACACGCCGCCGTTGACGCCGACGTCCTCGCCGAACACGACCACGGTGGGGTCGGCTTCCATCTCGTGCGCCAGCGCCAGCGTGACGCCTTCTACAAGGGTAATCTCGGCCATCAGTGGTGTCCTCCCCTGGTCGGGAAGCGGCGTGCGATCTCGCGCTGCTCCTCGAGGTGGTGCGGCAGGTCCTTGAACATGTAGTTGAACATTGCGTCGATAGGTTGCGGGTCGTTGTCGATGCGGTCCTGGTATTCGGCCACCGCGGCGTTGACGCGCTCGGCGGACTCCGACAGCAGTTCCTCTTCCTTGACCTGGTCCCAGTGGCCCTGGTCGGTCAGGTAGTTGCGAAGCCGGGTCAGCGGCTCCTTGTTCCAGGCCGTGTCGACTTCGTCCTGCTCGCGATAGCGGCGCGCGTCGTCGGCCGTGGTGTGGTCGGAAAGCCGGTAGGTCAGCATTTCGACCACCGAGGCGCCGCGGCCCTCGCGCGCCGCGGCAATCGCCTTGTCCATGGCCCAGCGCGACGCGATCAGGTCGTTGCCGTCGACCTGGACCGAGGGCAGGCCGCCGGCGATGCCCTTCTGCGCCAGCGTGCGGGCGCTGTTCTGCCTGGATCGCGGCACCGAAATGGCCCACTGGTTGTTGACGATGACCAGCACCAGCGGCAGCTTCCAGGCGCTGGCGGCGTTGATGGCCTCGAGGAAATCGCCCTTGGACGATCCGCCGTCGCCGACCACGCTGACGGCCACGCGCGGCTGGCCGTGCAGCTTGTAGGCAAGCGCCGCGCCCGCCGCGTGCAGGCACTGGGTGGCGATGGGCACGCACCACGGGAAATCGTGCTTCGGCCCGGAGAAGTCGTTGCCGCGCTCGTCGCCGCCCCAGTACATCAGGACGTCCGACATCTTGACGCCGCGGAAGAACTGCGCGGCGTATTCGCGGTACATGGGCGCGAAGCAGTCCTCTTCGCGCATCGCCGATCCGACGGCGACGTGGGCCGCTTCGTGACCGAGGCAGGAGGCGTAGGTGCCGAGCTTGCCGGTGCGCTGCAGCGCCACGGCCTTCTTGTCGAATACCCGGGTCAGCGTCATCAGCCGGTACAGGCTTTCGAGCTGCCGGGTGTCGCGCGCGAGCGCGGGAATCTGTGCGCCATCGACCAACCGCCCCTCTTCATCGAGGAACTGGAAATAATCGACTTTGAACGAGGCAATGGTAGCCGCCATGAGAAACCTCAGGATTGAAGGATTGATTGTTGTCGTTCGGCTTTTTTCGCCCGGCCGGTGCCGGAACCCCGGGATCCGGAGCATGCGGGCGAATGTAAACCGGCGCGTCATTATAACCGTCCGCGAGAGGCGGGTTAAACTGCCGGACGAATCCGAATCGACGGGAATCGCATGAGCGATCAGCGCAATCGCCGCGAGCTCGAGGCCGGCATCGAGACCGATCTCGGCGACCGGCTCGACTACCAGGGCTATCTGGGCCTGGACCGGGTGCTGGACGCCCAGCACCCGCTGAGCGACCCGCCGCACCACGACGAACTGCTGTTCATCATCCAGCACCAGACCGCCGAGCTGTGGTTCAAGCTCATCATCCACGAGCTCAAGGCCGCCATCGCGCACCTGGCGGCCGACGATCCCTCGCCGTGCCTGAAGATCCTGGCGCGGGTGAAGATGGTCCAGCAGCAGCTGTTCGACCAGTGGGCCGTGCTGGAGACGCTGACCCCCAGCGAGTACATGCAGTTTCGCGATGTGCTGGGTT
Source organism: Wenzhouxiangellaceae bacterium (assembly GCA_041685925.1). GTDB lineage: Bacteria > Pseudomonadota > Gammaproteobacteria > Xanthomonadales > Wenzhouxiangellaceae. The sequence continues at coordinate 98,403 of JAWLEW010000005.1, forward strand.
CCGCGTCGGGCTTCCAGTCGTTCCAGTACCGCAGCGTGGAGTTCCTGCTGGGCAACAAGAACGGCGACATGATCCGGCTGTTCCGCCACCAGCCCGAGGTCGCCGCCGAGCTTCGGCGCGTGCTCGAGTCGCCTTCGGTCTACGACGAGTTCCTGCGCTACCTGGCCCGGCGCGGGCTGGACGTGCCGGCCGCGTGCATCGAGCGCGATTTCAGCCAGCCGCACGCGTTTTCATCGGAATTGGTCGACGTGCTGGTCGAGATTTACCGCGACACTTCGCGCTGGTGGAGCGAATACGCGCTTTGCGAACGGCTGGTCGACGTCGAGGAGTCGTTTCAGCTGTGGCGCTATCGGCACCTGAAGTCGGTCGAGCGCATCATCGGCCACAAGACCGGCACCGGCGGATCCAGCGGCGTCGGGTTCCTGGAAAAGGCGCTGTCGCTGCGATTCTTTCCGGAGCTGATGGAAGTACGCACGCGCCTGTGACCGCGGCGGCGCTCGGACAGGCAGCCCCTGTCCGTAGTGACGTGGCTGTGCAATAATGCTTCGGAAGGGTACAGAAACCCTCCAGCAATCAATTAACACGGGGTAGAAAAATGAAACCAGTCCTGTCCTTTCCCGGCCGGTTTTTCGCGGCTTTCCTTGCAAGTTTTTCAATCGCCGTTTCGGCCCAGACCATCCAGGTCCTCCCGTCGGACGGTGAAGTGTCGGTCTATACCGATGCAAACGGCATTCCGACCATCGTGGGTGACTCCGAGTCCGAAGTGACCTTCGTGCAGGGCTATCTGCACGCTCGCGACCGGTTCTTCCAGATGGACTTCCTGCGGCGGGTCGCTTCCGGCACGCTGGGCGAACTGCTGGGCGCGGGTGCGCTGGGCAATGACGTCCAGCTGCGCACGCTGGGCCTGCGCCGCGCCGCGTTCGCGACCTGGGCGGCGCTGTCGCCCGAAGAAAAGGGCTGGGTCAAGGCCTATGCCGACGGCGTCAACACGTACCTGCGCGACAACCCGCTGCCGCCCGAATACGGCGCGCTGGAACTGACCGCGGCCGAGCGCTGGACGCCGGTCGATTCGCTGGTCATCGGCAAGCTGCTGGCCTTCCAGCTTTCGTTCGATTCCGACGACGCGGATCTGACCGTCGACCTGCTGACCTACCAGGGCACCGGCGATGCGGTCGGCTTCGACGGCACCGCGCTGTTCTTCGAGGACATCAACCGCGTTGCGCCCGAAGACGATGCGGTCTCGATCCCGACCTGGTTCGAGGATGCCGGCATCGTCGAGGTGCCGGGCAATGCCGATTCGGTTCAGTCCGGCAGCGGCAAGCGGGCTTCCGCGCCGGCCACGTTCGATCTGCCCGAGATCGATCCGGCGGTACTCGACAGCCTGCGCGCGCACGTCGAAGCGCTGCGCGACATCCCGGTGGTCGGCAATTCGATCGCAGGCGACCTCGACCCGGCCGGCAGCAACTTCTTCATCGTCTCCGGCGAACACACCGAAAGTGGCTATCCGATCATCGCCAACGACCCGCACCTCGGCCTGGACATGGCTTCGACCTTCACCAAGGAAAACCTGGTGATTCGCGACGAGGGTGTCGCGGTCAGCGGGGTCGCCTTCGCCGGTACGCCGCTGGTGGTGCAGGGCTGCAACACGAACATCTGCTGGGCCTCGACGGTCAACCCCAACGACGTCACCGACTATTACCAGGAAGAGTTCCTGGTCAACAACTTCGGCCTGCCCACGCATACGCTGTACAAGGGCCAGCCGGAGCGATTGAAGCTGGTGTTCCAGTCCTACTTCGTCAATAGCGTCGGCGACGGCGAGCCGGACAACCTCTCGCGCGCCGATGTCGGCTTCGACGCCGGGGCGATCACCTTCCTCGTGCCGCGCCGCAACAACGGTCCGGTCGTCGCCCAGCCCTCGGCCACGACCGGGGTCTCGGTCCAGTACACCGGCTGGGGTCCGACCTTCGAGCTGTCGACCTTCCGCGCCTGGGCGCGGGCCAAGAACATCGATGACTTCACCGAAGGCCTCAAGGATTTCACCTTCGGCGGCCAGAACTTCGGCTATGCCGACATCGACGGCAACATCGCCTATTTCACAACCGGTACCGTGCCGCTCAGGGCCGACCTGCAGAACAACACGGTCGACGGCGCGCCGCCGTTCCTGCTGCGCGACGGCACCGGCGCGAGCGACAACGAATGGCTGCCGGCCGACGGCGAGCCGGTGACCCGCGGCTTTCCGTTCGCCGCGCTGCCGCTCGAGGAAATGCCGCAGATCGTGAATCCGGAATCGGGCTTCATCGCCAACGCCAACAACGACCCGGTCGGCGTGACGCTGGACAACAACGCGCTCAACCAGCTGCGTCCCGGCGGCAACGGCATCTACTACCTCAGCGAAGGCTACGCCTCGCTGCGCCAGGGCCGCATCGACCGCGAACTCAGGGACATGATCGCCAGCGGCAATCCGGTCACCCCGGACGACATCAAGGCGCTGCAGGCCAACAACCAGCCGCTGGACGCAGAGATCGTCGTGCCCTACATATTGCAGGCGTTCGAGAACGCAGTGGCCGAAGACGCGTGGCCGGGGCTGGCCCAGTTTGCGCTGGACCCCGCCATCCAGGAGGCCGTGGGCCGCCTGGCCGATTGGGATTTCTCCACGCCCACCGGCATCCAGGAAGGCTTCGATCCGGGCGACAACCCGATGGCGCTCCCCGAACCCGGCGAAGACGAGATCGCCAACAGCGTCGCCGCCACCATCTATGCGGTGTTCCGCGGTCAGGCCATCGCCAACACCGTGGACGCGACGCTGTCGGCCATCGGCCTGGAAGACAACCTGCCCAGCGGGCGGGTGGCCAACCGGGCCTTCATGCACCTGCTGCAGGCCTTTGACGAGAAACAGGGCGTCGGAGCTTCCGGCGTGCCGTTCTTCAACGTCGAGGAAGCCCCGGACATGGCGACGTCCCGCGACACGGTGCTGCTGGCCAGCCTGAAGGCCGCGCTGGACCTGCTGGCAAGCGACGAGTTCGCGCCGGCGTTCGCCAACTCCACCGACCAGGGCGACTATCGCTGGGGCCGGCTGCACCGTGTCGTGTTCGACCATCCGCTGGGACAGAAGCCGTTCAACGTGCCGCGCGGCTTCGGCCTCAACGACCTCAGCGAGGAACTGCCGGGTATCGCGCGTCCGGGCGGTTTCGACGTGGTCGACGCATCCAGCCACAATCCGCGCGCCGACAGCGTCAACGAATTCATGTTCGGCGGTGGTCCGGCGCGACGCAAGGTGGCCTTGATGGCGCCCAGCGGCCCGGTATCCGACGAGATCATTCCCGGCGGCCGCAGCGGCGTGGTCGACAGCCCGTTCTACACCAACCAGCTTTTCCTGTGGCTGGTCAACGGCTACTTGCGAGTGGATATCGGCGAGGGGGATGCGTCGAGCAGTGCGGTCCAGGTGATCACCTTCACCGCAGCCGAATAGGCGATCTCTTTGTTCACCGCTGCCCGCTCGGGCAGCTTGCCGAAAATGCCCGCCGCGTGCGGGCATTTTCGTTCTATAATGGCGGGCTATTCCGGTGCCTGGTCGCGGGCCGCCGGCTTTTTCAACATTGACATGGAAACTTCAATCATGAGCCAGACTTACGAAGTGCCGGCCGAACTGCGCGAGGACGTGGGGAAAGGTGCGAGCCGCCGCCTGCGCCGCCAGAAGAAAGTGCCGGCCGTTGTTTACGGCGAATCGCGCGATCCGGTCGCGCTGACGCTGGAGCACGACTACATCCTGCACGCGACCGAAGAGGAAGCGTTTCACGCCTCCATCCTCGAGTTGAAGGTCGCCGACGGACGCAAGCAGAAGGTCATTCTGCGTGATCTGCAGCGCCATCCGTTCAAGCCGACCATCCTGCACGTCGACTTCCAGCGCATCAGCGAAAAGAACGAACTGCGCATCTCGGTGCCGCTGCATTTCGTCAACGAGGAAATCAGCCCGGCTGAAAAACAGGGCGGCGTGGTCGTTTCCTATCTGGCTACCGAACTGGAGATCTCGGCCCTGCCCAAGGATCTGCCCGAGTATATCGAGGTGGATCTGGCCAGGCTCGAGCCGGGCGAGCGCTACATGATGAGCGAGCTCGAGCTCCCCGAGGGCGTCACCATTCCCGCACTGGAACACGGCGACGACTACGATGAAGCGCTGGTCAGCGCCATCTTCATTCGCGAAGGCCAGGGTTCGGGCGAGCTTGCCGCCGAGGCCGATGCCGCGCTGGCCGAAGGCGCCGAGCCGGAAGTCGGCGAGGAAGAAGCTGTCGAGGAAGGTGCCGAAGGCGAAGAAGGCGAAGGCGAGGGCGAAGGCGGAACCTCCGGCGAGACCTCGGGCGCGAAGGAAAACCCGCCCGACAAGAAAGTCGACAAGGACGAGTAAAGCCTGCCATGAGCCCCTGGCTGATTGCCGGGCTCGGCAATCCGGGCCCGAAGTACGAAAGAACCCGGCACAACGCCGGGTTCTGGTTTATGGAGCGCCTGGTCCGGCGCCACCATCTATCGCTCAAGCCCGAAAAGAAGCTGCACGGCGAGGCCGCCCGCGTCCGCCTGGATGGGGTCGACGCGGTCCTGCTGGCGCCGACCACGTTCATGAACGAATCGGGTCGCGCCCTGCGCGCGGCGACCGATTTCTACCGCATCGAACCGGCCCGGGTGCTGGTCGCCTATGACGACCTCGACCTCGCGCCCGGCATCGCGCGTCTGAAGAAGGGCGGCGGCCACGGCGGGCACAACGGGCTCAGGAGCATTTTCAGCCACCTGGGCACGCCGGACTTCTGGCGCCTGCGTATTGGCATCGGCCATCCCGGCCTTGCCGAGCAGGTGCTGCCCTGGGTGCTGGGCCGCGCCGCGGCCGAGGACGAAAAGGCGATCGTCGACGCGATCGAGCGCTCCCTGGACGTGCTCGGAGAATTTCTCGAAGGTCGCGCCAACGACGCCATGACCCACCTGCACGCGCGCCGCAAGGACGCGCCCGAAACCGGAACCTGAAGACATGGGATTCAAGTGTGGAATCGTCGGCCTGCCGAACGTCGGCAAGTCGACCCTGTTCAATTGCCTGACCAGCGGCGAAATCGCGGCCGAGAACTATCCGTTCTGCACGATCGAACCGAATGTCGGCATGGTGCCGGTGCCCGATCCCAGGCTCGATGAGCTGGCGGCCATCGTCAAGCCGGAAAAGGTCATCCCGACGACCATGCAGTTCGTCGACATCGCGGGCCTGGTGGCAGGCGCGTCCAGGGGCGAGGGCCTGGGCAACAAGTTCCTGGCCCATATCCGGGAAACCGACGCCATCGCGCATATCGTGCGCTGCTTCGAAGACGACGACGTCACCCACGTCGCCGGGCGCGTCGACCCGGTCGCCGACATCGAGACCATCGATACCGAGCTTACGCTGGCCGACCTGGAGTCGGCCGAGAAGGCGCTGGCCAGGACGGCCAAGCAGACCAAGTCCGGCGACAAGGAAGCCAAAGCGCTGGCCGCACTGCTCGAGCGCGTCGTCGCGCATCTCGGCGAAGGCAGCCCGGTACGCTCCCTGGCGCTTTCGGACGAGGAACGCAGGGCATTGCGCGAATGGCACTTCATCACCGCCAAGCCGGTGCTGTACGTGGCCAACGTCGACGACACCGCAAACGCCGACAATCCGCTGGTCGCGAAGGTCGCCGAATACGCCGAATCCTCGGCCGCCGGCGTGGTCGTGGTCTCGGCGGCCATGGAAGCCGAACTGGCCCAGCTGGACCCGGAAGAGCAGGCCGAATTCCTGGCCGACCTGGGCGAGACCGAGCCCGGCCTCAACCGCCTGATCCGCGCCGGCTACGAGCTGCTGGACCTGCTCACCTTCTTCACCGCGGGACCGAAGGAAGTGCGCGCCTGGACCGTCCACCGCGGCGCCACCGCCCCCCAGGCCGCCGGCCGCATCCACACCGACTTCCAGAAAGGCTTCATCCGCGCCGAGGTCACCGCCTACGACGACTACATCGCCTGCAAAGGGGAAACCGGCGCCAAGACCGCCGGCAAGCTCCGACTGGAAGGCAAGGAATACGTGGTCAAGGAAGGGGATGTGATGCATTTCCGGTTCAATGTCTAGGAAGCCGCCGGAAAACTACTGCGCGTGCGCCTGACGGCGTCCGGCGGTGCTCGGATTCCTCATGTACAACTTCGTACACTGCGGATCCTGCGCGCCGGCGGCCACCCCCGGATCGCGTCCGGGGCAGGCTACGCCACCCGCTCGCTACGTTTTCCGGCGGCTTCCTCGCTTTCGGAGCGCATGTTCTACCCGCCACCTCCCGCGTCGTCCCGGACGCGCACAAGCGCGATCCGGGATCTCGAGAAGTTGCCCGCGACCAAAGCTATTGCCGCATCAAGCCGTAAAATCCTCGAAAAGATCCCGCCAACCCGGATTCGTTTTTTCGATAAGCGCCACTTTCCACTGCCGCCGCCACCGCTTCAGCGCCTTTTCCCGGGAAATTGCTGATTCCATCGTTTCGTGCATTTCGTACCAGACCAGGTGATCCACGTTGTATTTCCTGCAAAACCCGTCGACGAAGTGATTCTTGTGTTCCCAGACGCGTTTGGGCAGTTCGGATGTCACGCCAACGTACAGCACTCCACCAGGCCGGCTTGCAAGCATGTAGACACACGGCATCTTCTCCATTCGCTTAGCGTACAGAATCGCTGTTTGGGCCATTGGAAAGGTTTCGGTATCGTCTCGAGGTCCCGGATATCGCCTCCGGCGATTCCGGGACGACGGTGGGATAAAGGAATTCCGGGACACCACCCCGTAATCCCGGACGCGCCACCTCCTCCCGTCATCCCGGACGCGCGCCAGCGCGATCCGGGACCTCGATACGAATCCGAACACCATCTACCCGCACCATCCCCCCGTCATCCCGGACGCGCGCCAGCGCGATCCGGGACCTCGATACGAAACCGAACACCATCTACCCGCACCATCCCCCCGTCATCCCGGACGCGCGCCA
>JAWLEW010000005.1:105500-107005 GCA_041685925.1 Wenzhouxiangellaceae bacterium
CCCGTCATCCCGGACGCGCGCCAGCGCGATCCGGGACCTCGATACGAAACCGAATGCCATCTATCTGCGCTAACCTACCTTCCATGACTACCATCCACAATTTCAGCGCCGGCCCGGCCGCGCTGCCGTGGCCGGTGCGCGAGCGCCTGGCCGAAGAATTTTCGCTGACCGACGACCGTGCCCCGACCATCGCCGAGGTCTCGCATCGCGGGCCCCGCTTCGCCGACGTGGCCGAGCGGCTGCAGGCCGGTATCCGCAAGCTCGCCGGCATCGGCGACGACCACGAGGTGTTGTTGCTGCAGGGCGGGGCGCACCTGCAGTTCGCGATGCTGCCGATGAACTTCGCAAGGGGTCGAACCGCGGCGTTCATGCTCACCGGCTACTGGGGCGAGAAGGCGTTCGCCGAATCCGCGCGCATCACCGAATCGCGCGTGGTTGCCTCAAGCGCCGACGAACATTACAGAGACGTTCCCGAGCTGGGCCACCTGCCGGCCGACGCGGCCTACCTGCACTACACCGGCAACGAGACCATCCACGGCGTGCAGTTCGCGCAGCCGCCGGCCGCGGCCGTGCCGCTGGCCGCCGACATGTCCAGCGAGTTCCTGTCGCGCCCCTACCCGTATGCCGACCTCGCGCTGGCCTACGCCGGCGCGCAGAAGAACCTGGGCGTGGCCGGGCTGACCGTGGTGCTGGTCCGGCGCGACCTGCTGGATCGCATTCCCGACGACCTGCCGCAGTACCTCGACTACCGGACCTGGATCGATTCCGGCTCTATGAAGAACACGCCGTCGACGTTCGCCTGGTTCGTCGCCGCCGAGGTGATCGACTGGATCGAGGCCAGCGGCGGGCTGGAAAAGCTGGGCGCGCGCAACCGCGCCAAGGCCGACAAGCTGTACGCGGCCGTCGACGCTTCGGATTTCTATTCCAACCCGGTCGATCCCGAGGCCCGCTCGATGATGAACATCCCGTTCGTGATGGCCGACGACGCGCTGACCAGAGCATTCGTCGAGCAGGCCGAGGCCGCCGGCATGCCGGGCCTCAAGGGTCACCGCGCCGTGGGCGGCCTGCGCGCCAGCCTGTACAACGCGCTGGGCATGGACGCCGTCGACGACCTGGTCGCCTTCATGGGCGAATTCGAGCGCACGCACGGGTGACCGCGGAAAGCAGGAAAGGCAAAAGAGGCTTCAAGACAGCGCTCGCGAAGGCGCGAAGCCGCTAAGGAAAGACAAGGCAGAGGAAAGTCAAAGGCGGCCTCTCGCAGAGGGCGCAGAGTCGCAGAGAAGGTCAAAGGTAAAGACTCGGCGCAGCTCGCGCGAACCAAAGGGGATGGTGCGTGTTCGCTGCGCTCAACGCACCCTACAGGACCGGTAGTGATCGCGTAGGGTGCGTTGAGCGCAGCGAACACGCACCACCAAGCCTGACGCCTTCGCGCCAGCTGTTTCGTCTGCCGCCTTCGCCTTTCTGCGCGCCTCTGCGAGAAACAAAGCCCTTGCCTTTCGCCCTTC
>JAWLEW010000005.1:107105-108694 GCA_041685925.1 Wenzhouxiangellaceae bacterium
TCGCGTCCTCGCGCCTTCGCGAGAGCTGTCTTGATCTTTTCTATTCGATCCCGCCCCTGAACGACGTATCATTCACCCGTGAGCGACAACACCCCCCCAAAACCCGACCTGGCCGCCATTCGCGAACGCATCGACGCGCTGGACGCCGAGATCCAGCGCCTGATCAGCGAGCGCGCGCAGCTCGCGCTGGACGTGCGCGCCAGCAAGGGCGCACTGGAAGGCGGCGTGGACTACTACCGCCCCGAGCGCGAGGCGCAGGTGCTGCGCCAGGTCATCGAACGCAACGACGGGCCCTTGAGCGATTCGGTGATGCTCCGCCTGTTCCGCGAGATCATGTCGGCCTGCCTGGCCCAGCAGGAGCCGATGAAGATCGCCTACCTGGGCCCGGAGGGCACGTTCACCCAGCAGGCCGTCTACCGCCAGTTCGGCCACTCGGTGCAGGCCATCGCCATGACCTCCATCGAGGACGTGTTCCTGCAGGTCCAGGGCGGCGAGGCCGACTTCGGCGTGGTGCCGGTGGAAAATTCCACCCAGGGCATGGTCAGCCACACGCTGGACATGTTTCTGAACGCCGAGGTCAAGATCTGCGCCGAGGTCGAGCTGCGGATTCACCAGCACCTGCTGACCCACGCCAGATCGCTGGCCGAAATCGAGCGGGTCTACGCCCACGCCCAATCGCTGGCCCAGTGCAAGCACTGGCTGAAGGCCAACCTGCCCGAAGTCGAACTGATCGCCGTGTCCAGCAACGCCGAGGCCGCGCGGCGCGTGCGCAGCGTCCCCGAATCGGCCGCGGTGGCCGGGGCGCATGCCGCCGAGGTCTACGGCGTGCCGGTGCTGTTCGGCAACATCGAGGACCACGTCGACAACACCACCCGCTTCCTGGTACTGGGAAGAGCGCTGCTCGAGCCCTCGGGCGACGACAAGACCACCCTGCTGGTCGCCGGCGCCGAGGGCCCCGGCGCGCTGTTCCAGCTGCTCGAACCGCTGGCCCGCCACGGGGTCAACATGAACCGCATCGAGTCGCGTCCCAGCCGCCAGGGCCGCTGGGACTACGTGTTCTTCATCGACGTCGACGGCCACGTCACCGATCCGAACCTGAAAGCCGCCATGGCCGAACTCGAAAGCGACGCCCGCATGGTCCGCGTGCTCGGCTCCTATCCCCGCGCGGTGCTCGGAAGGCTGCCGGAAACCGGGTAGAAAGTTAGCCGGTTGGCTGGTTCGTTGGTTGGAAAGCCCGGGTTCGGGTTTCCGGAAAGGCCGAAAGTCGGGCGGTCGGTGGTTCGTGAAGGGTTTACGGTTGGACGGTTTACGCTTTACGCGGATGATGCCGGTGGTCGGAAGCCGGAAGCTCCCATTCAGCGTCGTCATCCCGGACGCGCGAAGCGCGATCCGGGACCTCGAGACGCGAGCTCGAACCAGCTACGCGGAATCATCGCGAGATCCCGGATATCGCTTTCAGCGATTCCGGGATGACGAAACAACCAGGCTTTTGCCTGTCGCCGAAGCCTTTCCCGTCATCCCGGACGCGTGCAGTTGTAGGAGCTTGCCCTGCAAGCGAAGCTTTTTCGGAAACCGGAAACCGGAAACCG
>JAWLEW010000005.1:108794-111413 GCA_041685925.1 Wenzhouxiangellaceae bacterium
CGACGAAACGACGAAATCGTTTCACCGAAACCCCAACTGCCGCCACGCCTCGTAGAACACCACTGCCGCCGCATTGGAAAGGTTGAGGCTGCGCGCCTCCGCCCGCTGCGGAATCCGCACCCGATCCTCTGCATCGAACCGGGCCAGCACCTCATCCGGCAGCCCGCGGGTCTCCGGGCCGAACAGCAGCACGTCGTCGGGCCGGTATTCTACCCGGTCGTAGCGGGTCGAACCCCGCGTCGTCAGCGCAAGCCAGCGGCGCGCACCCAGCGCCGCTACGGCGGCCTCGAGATCGGCGTGGATCTCGACGACTTCGCGCGCAAAGTGATCCAGCCCGGCCCGCCGCAGCCGCCGATCGTCCAGCGCAAATCCGAGCGGCCGCACCAGGTGCAGCCGGGTGCCCGTGTTGGCGCACAGCCGGATCAGGTTGCCGGTATTGGGCGGTATCTCGGGCTGGTAAAGCACGATTTGCGGGCGGTTTTTCAATGTGATGGCCATCAAAAAATTTAACCTTCAAGTCTTGAAAGTGACGGTGAAACTGCGTAGAGTCTCATCTCCGGGGACACAAGATATTGTGTGCACAAATTGACCACAGCACAAGCATTTGTGGACAATTCGGTCAACAAGCTGTGGATAACAGTGGGTAGTCAATCAAATCAATAAGCTAGGAGCGGGCATGAGCGTATCGGCTGAAGCACTGAATTCCGCGCTTCCGGAAATCGAGTTCCAGGAAGCGTCCATGGATATCTGGGACAAGAAATATCGCCTGAAAGCCAAGAGCGGAGAGATCGTCGACGCGACCATCGACGAGACCTACAAGCGGGTGGCCCGGGCGCTGGCCGACGCCGAGAAGGGCACCGACGCGCGCGAGCACTGGTACCGCGAGTTCCTGTGGGCGCTGCGACGCGGCGTCATTCCGGCCGGGCGCATCACGTCGAATGCCGGCGCCCAGGCCTACAAGCCGGCCACCTCGACCATCAACTGCACGGTCTCGGGCACCATCGGCGACTCGATGAACGACATCCTCGGCAAGGTGCACGAAGCCGGCCTCACGCTCAAGGCCGGCTGCGGCATCGGTTATGAATTCTCCACGCTGCGGCCGAAGGGCGCCTACGTCTCCGGCGCCGGGGCGCACACCTCCGGTCCGATGTCGTTCATGGACATCTACGACAAGATGTGCTTCACCGTCTCCTCGGCCGGCGGAAGAAGAGGTGCACAGATGGCCACCTTCGACGTCTCGCATCCCGACGTCATGGACTTCATCCGCGCCAAGCGCGAAAACGGCGTGCTGCGCCAGTTCAACTGCTCGTTGTTGATCACCGATGACTTCATCCGCGCGGTGAACGAAGAGGCCGACTGGCCGCTGGTGTTCCCGGTGCTCGAATCCGAGGCCGGCGACCTGGATCTCGACGATCCCGAACAGGTCATCTGGCGCGAGTGGCCGGTCCAGTCCGGCTACGTCAGCAACGAAGAAGGCCTCGTGGCGTGCAGGATCTACAAGACCGTTCCGGCCAAGCGGCTGTGGAACATGATCATGTCGAGCACTTACGACTATGCCGAGCCCGGCTTCATCCTGGTCGACCGGATCAACGAGCAGAACAACAACTGGTGGACCGAGACCATCCGCGCCACCAACCCCTGCGGCGAGCAGCCGCTTCCGCCCTACGGCGCCTGCCTGCTCGGCTCGGTCAACCTGACCCGCTTCGTCGACAAGCCCTTCACCGAGGAAGCCAGCTTCAACTGGGACGAATACAAGAAGGCGGTCAAGATCTTCACCCGCATGCTCGACAACGTGGTCGAGGTCAACGGCCTGCCGCTGGGCCAGCAGCGCCGCGAGATCGAATACAAGCGCCGCCACGGCATGGGCTTCCTGGGCCTGGGCTCGACGCTCACCATGCTGCGCAAGAAGTACGGCCAGCCCGAATCGCTGGAGTTCACCGAGAAGGTCAGCCGCGAAATGGCCGTGGCCGGCTGGGAAGCCGGGCTGGAACTGGCGCAGGAGAAAGGCCCCGCCCCGATCATGGTCGACGAGTTCGAAGTCACGCCAGAGATGCTCCGCAAGCGCCCGGAAATGGTCCGCGACGGCTACAAGCCCGGCGACCGCATTCCCGGCCGCGTGCTGCACGCACGCTACAGCCGCTACATGCAGAAGGTGGCCGAAGTCGCGCCCGAACTGGTCGAAAAGCTGGCCGAAACCGGCGCGCGCTTCACGCACCATACCTCGATCGCGCCCACCGGCACGATTTCCCTTTCATTGGCCAACAACGCGTCCAACGGCATCGAGCCGAGCTTTGCGCACCACTACAACCGCAACGTCATCCGCGAGGGCAAGAAGAGCAAGGAAAAGGTCAGCGTGTATTCCTACGAGCTGCTGGCCTACAAGACGCTGGTGAATCCCAGTGCCATGCCGTTCAGTGAAGACCCGGAAGAACAGCTGCCGGACTATTTCCTGACCTCCGAGTCCATCTCGCCGAAGGAACACGTCGCGATCCAGGCCGCGGCGCAGAAATGGATCGACTCGTCGATCTCCAAGACCGCCAACGTGCCTACCGAGTACCCGTACGAAGACTTCAAGGACATCTACCTCTACGCCTGGGAGCAGGGACTGAAAGGCTGCAC
>JAWLEW010000109.1:0-2898 GCA_041685925.1 Wenzhouxiangellaceae bacterium
GGGTCCCAGACAGCATCCGGCGCCCGGCTGCGGGTGTGCGATCCGGCCGTGCCGGCGCGGGCCGGTTCCGTTAGGATTGGATGCATGACGACGGAGATTCACAACCGGTCAGAACACGACGACAGGCCGCTGGTGCTGTACGGGTATTGGCGTTCGTCGGCTGCGTATCGGGTGCGCATGGCGCTGAACCTCAAGGGGCTGGATTACGAACAGCGCTTCGTGCACCTGGTGCGCGACGGCGGGCAGCAGCACGGCGTGGAATATCGCGCGCTGAATCCGCACGGCCGGGTGCCGACGCTGCTGCACGGCGACCGGGTGCTGACCCAGTCGCCGGCGATCCTCGAATACCTAGAAGAGGTGTTTCCCGAACCCGCCCTGCTGCCCGGCGATCCCGATGGACGGGCGCGGGTGCGCGCGCTCGGCGCCGTGATCGCCTGCGATATTCATCCGCTGAACAACCTGCAGGTGCTCAAGTACCTGACCGGCACGCTGGGCGTGGACGAACAGGCCAAGCTGGAGTGGTATCGTCACTGGGTGGCCGACGGGCTGGATGCGTTCGAGGCGCTGCTGGCCGAAAGCGACGAGACCGGAGACTTCTGTCACGGCAACTCGCCGTCGCTTGCCGACTGTTGCCTGTTGCCGCAGGTCTATAATGCGCGTCGTTTCGATTGCGATGAAAGCCGCTGGACCAATATCCGCCGAATCTGCACGGCGCTGGAGTCCATTCCGGCAGTCGATCGCGCAATCCCGGAGAATCAACCCGATGCCGAATGAGCTCAAATCCTTACTCCTGCTGACGGCCCTGCTGGCGCTGGCCGGCTGCGTGACCACGCCGGCCGATCCGGATCTGCTGCTGGAAGCCGACGACGCCATCGAACTGGCGCAGCAGTCCGGCGCGCGCGATCATGCGCCGCTGGAACTGGACGAAGCACTGGATCTGCGCGAACGGGCCGCGGCCATGATCGACGAAGACGAAGCGGCCGCGGCGGCCCGGCTGGCCGAGCGCGCCGCGCTGCAGGCGCGGCTGGCGATCGTTCGGGCCGAGGGTGCGCGGGCGCGCGGCGAGCTTCAAGCCAAGCGCGACGAACTCGACGAACTCGAGGCCGATCTGCGCGCGGACTTTGGCGACGCGATCGAACTCGAACCGCAACCGGTGGATCCGCGCGACGCGGGAGATCGCCCATGAATCGCGGTCTGCAACGCCTGAACTGGACGATCGCGATTGCCGCGATTGGCGCAGTGCTGCTGGTGGCCGGCTGCGCCACCCCGCCCCCGCCACCCGGCGTGCTGGACAACCTGCGCGCCGACCTGGCGGCGCTGGAAGATAACCAGGCACTGGCCGCGCTGGCACCGCAGGCGCTGGCCGATGCCCGCAGCGCGGTGCGCCGGGCGGCGGCCGAGGAACTGTCCGAGGAAGAGCGCTCGCAGCGCGTGTGGCTGGCACGCAAGCAGCTGGAGATCGCGCGCGCCGAAGGTTTTGCCGAGCGCGCCCGGCGCGATATCGACCGGGTGGAACAGCGGCGCACGCAGCTGCTGCTGCGGGCCAGCCGACTCGAAGCGCAGCAGGCGCGCCAGGCCGCCGAAAGCGCGCTGATGAACGCCATCGCCACCGAGGAGGAGATGGAGCGCGCCCGCCAGCAGGCGTCGCGCTCGGAGGAGGAGCGCGACGCGGCCTCGCAGCGCGAACGCGAGGCGCGTGAAGAAGCCGAGCAGGCCCGACGCCTGGCCGAGGCGCAGTCGACCGAAATCGAGCTGGCCCGGCGCGAGGCGGAACTGGCCTCGGCCCAGGCACAGAGCCTGCAGCGGCGGCTGGAATACATGGAATATCGCCAGACCGACCGCGGCGTCGTAGTGACGCTGGGCGACGTGCTGTTCGAGGTCGGGGAAGCCGACCTGCGGCCGGCGGCGGCGCAAAGCCTGGACGATGTCATCGAGCTGCTGGAAACCGAACCGGACAAGGATATCCGCATCGAGGGCCATACCGATTCCACCGGCCCGGCCCAGCTGAACCTGCGCCTGAGCCGCGAGCGCGCCGAGGCGGTACGCGACGCGCTGGTCGAGCGCGGCATCGACCGGGATCGCCTCAACGCCGTGGGCATGGGCGAGGATTTCCCGATCGCGACCAACGAAACCGAGCAGGGCCGCGCCAGCAACCGCCGCGTGGACGTGATCGTGCTCAACGAGTGAGCGGCCGCCGCCCGGCCCGGCGCGCAGCGCTGGCCCCGGACCCGGGTTAATGTCGGCTTCACCGCGCCTTGGCGCATTGCTCGCAGACGGCGGCATCCGGCCGATGAATTCGGCCGCTTGACTTGCCAATCGCCGCCGAATGCGATACAAATGACTTCCGAGCTGGTTAGGATGTAATGTGGAGTTCGCCAGTCAGCAGTACCTGCCAGGAACGTTCGCGCCGTCTTCGCCCCCGAAGCCGCTTGAATCAGGCCGAAACGATCCCATCAATGCACCGAAGCGCAATCGCGCGATCACCGCTGCCGAATCCATGCATCTTCCGGAAACCGGTTCCGGCATGAAACTCTGTACCGACAACCAAAGCAACAGGAGAAGCGCCATGTTTGAAAATCATCGCGAGCAGATGGAAGTACTGCTGAAAGAAAACGAAGAATTCCGCCGGCTGTACAACCATCACCAGCAGCTTGAAAAGCGCGTCATAGCTGCCGAAAACGGCACCGCTCCGATGGAAGACCTGGCCCTGAATCAACTCAAGCGAGAAAAACTCAAGACCAAGGATCATCTCACGCGCCTGATGGATCAGCACCAGGCCGCTGCCTGACCCCCCTCCGAGCAGCAAAACCCCCGGCCGTCGCGGCCGGGGATTCGGTCACCTCGAAACTCAATTCAGCGCCGGCAGGGCCGGCTTTTGCACATGTGGCGCGCTACCGA
>JAWLEW010000019.1:0-25912 GCA_041685925.1 Wenzhouxiangellaceae bacterium
GATCAAACAACTGGATGAAGTTTATGAAAAACAAATATCTATGGACGGTGTTATCAATCATCGCGTTAATTATCGTGGTTGCTGCGTTTCTGCCTGAACCTATTGATATGAACCTGGAGAAAATTGGTAATGGTCAGAAATCAGTGGTTTTTGTCTATGATCCCAACTTAACAGTCAGCAATCAACAAGCCACCGAAATGAATAGAGCGCGAGAAATTCTAGGACAGCAAGCCAATTTCCTGATCGTCAAAGCTGGAGACCCTACGAGAAACGACTTTAAAGAGCAATATCAGACTCGCCCGGCTGATCTATTGTTTTTCAACGGTGATGGGGAGCTAGTTGATCGGCAGGTTGCTTTATTTAATGCTGAGGCTTTAATTGAAAAAGTCACAGACTGATAATGCAAGACACGGAAGACGCAAAGGCAGAACCGTCCCGTGGGGCAAGCGTACGAATGCGGATGTCCGTGGTTTATTACCGCTTGCCTGCATCGCCGCAAGCGGCTCACGGGGGAGCCCCTTCAAATAGCCAGGCTGGCGTGCTACGGTTGAGCCTGAACCGCATCCTGAAGACCGTTCGCGGTAGAAAACCGAAAACAGTGGTTGAGATGATCCCGGCATGGGAAACGGCATATCGGTTTCGGGAGCACCGTCTCTTTAGCAATAGCAGGGGTACGCCCGATGCAAAATCCGGAACCCGGTACCAAGGAAACCGTGGCCCTGTTCGTTACCTGTCTGGTCGACCTGTTTCGTCCATCGGTAGGCTTTGCTGCGGTAAAGCTGCTCGAAACGGCCGGTTACAGGGTCGAAGTTCCCGAGCAACAGACCTGTTGCGGGCAGCCTGCTTACAACAGTGGCGACAATGCCGATGCCGAAAAGCTTGCCCGGCAGGTCATCAAGACCTTCGAACCCTACGACCATGTCGTCATGCCATCGGGCTCCTGCGCCGGCACGATCGTCACGCAGTACCCCGACCTGTTGCGCCATGACCCTGACATGCACGAAGCCGCCCGGCGACTCGCGAACAAGGCCTGGGAACTGACGCGCTTTCTGACCGAAGTTGCAGGCGTCGAGGATTTCCGTGCTTCCTACGCCGGCAAGGCGACTTATCACGATACCTGCTCGGGGCTTCGGGAGCTGGGCGTCAAGCAGCAACCGAGGCAGCTGCTCAGCGGCATCCAGGGCCTGCAACTGCAGGAAATGGAAGATACCGAGGTCTGTTGCGGCTTCGGCGGCACGTTTTGCGTCAAGTTTCCGGAAATCTCGACCCGCATGGTCTCCGACAAGATCGAGAACATCCGCAATACCGGCGCCGACACCCTGCTGGGCGGGGACATGGGCTGCCTGCTGAACATCGCCGGGCGCTTGAAACGCGAGGGCATCCCGGTGCGCGTATATCACGTGGCCGAAGTGCTGGCGGGCATGACCGACACGCCGGCCATCGGCGAAGGAGAGCCGAGATGAAATCCACCGCGCACCTGTTCAAGCCCCAGGCCCGTGCGGCGCTGCAAAACCCGCAGCTGCGCGAAGCGCTGGATCGGGCCAAGGACGGCTTCATCGGCAAACGGCGTCTTGCGGCCGAGGCGTTCGGCGATTTCGAAGGCCTGCGGGAACACGGCAAGCGTATCAAGGACCACACGCTGGCGAACCTGGATGCGTACCTGGAGCAGTTCGAGGCCAGGGTCACCGCCGCCGGTGGCCAGGTGCACTGGGCTGAAACAAGCGAGCAGGCGCGCGAAATCATTCTCGGAATCTGCCGCAGCAAGGCCGCGCGTCGGGTGACCAAGGCCAAGACCATGGTCGGCGAGGAGATCGGCATCAACGAGGCCATAGAGGCGTCGGGCATGGAGGCCATCGAAACCGACCTGGGCGAGTACATCATCCAGCTGGCCGAGGAGCCGCCCAGCCACATCATCGTGCCCGCCATTCACAAGACGCGCCAGCAGATCTGCGACCTGTTCGACAAGCACCATCACAAGGGCGAGTTCAAGCAGAAGCTCCGAGAGGTCCCGGACCTGGTGAACGAGGCGCGCGATATTCTCAGGCAGCAGTTTCTAACCGCCGACGTGGGGATTACCGGCGCCAATTTCCTGGTGGCGGAAACGGGCTCGATCGTTCTGGTGACCAACGAGGGAAACGCCGACCTGACCCACACGCTGCCGAAGGTCCATATCTCCATTGCAGGCATCGAAAAGGTCGTGCCGACGCTGGACGACACCACGGCCCTGCTGCGCCTGCTCGCGCGCAGCGCAACCGGGCAGGAAATGTCGACCTACACCAGCATGGTCACCGGCCCCAAACGCCGGGAGGATCCGGACGGCCCCGAGGAATTCCATATCGTTCTGGTCGATAACGGCCGCAGCCGTATGCTGGGCAACCGCTACCGCGAGATGCTTCGCTGCATTCGCTGCGGCGCCTGCATGAACCACTGCCCGGTCTATTCGGCGATCGGCGGCCATGCCTACGGCTGGGTTTACCCGGGGCCCATGGGCTCCGTCCTGACCCCCATGTTCGTGGGCCTGGACAAGACCCGGGACCTGCCCAACGCCTGCACGCTCAATGGCCGTTGTGAGAGCGTCTGCCCGATGAAAATACCGTTGCCGAACCTGCTGCGGGAACTGCGCGGTGACCAGTTCGAGCAGAACATGACCGCGAAAAGCGTGCGTTACGGTCTCGGGGCATGGAGCTTTTTCGCGACCCGGCCAAGGCTCTACCAGTTCCTGACCCGTCTGGGAATCGGCGTCATGGGCCGGCTGGGCAAGCGCCGGGGCCGCTTCAGCCGTCTCCCCATGGCGAGCGCGTGGACCTCGAGCCGCGATATGCCCGCACCGCAGGGACAAACCTTCCAGGCAGCCTGGAAGGCGCGCGGCAAAGGAGCTGCAAAGTGAGCGATGCGAAAAGTCGAATCATGCAGAACGTGGCCCATGCCCTGGATCGAAAGTCCGCGCCGACCGCCGGGGAAGTCCTGGAGCAGCGCCAACGGGCCTACGCCGGCTCCGCCACGCCGCATCCGGTCTGGCAGGCATCGGCGGTGGAGCGCTTCATCGAGAAGTTCGAGTCGCAGGCGGGCACCTGGACCCGGGTCGAAGGCATCGAAGCCGTCGGCGGGGCCGTCGCCGATCATCTCTCGGGAAAGCTGATCGATCAGCAGATTCGCGTAGCGCCCCACCCGCTGCTGGAGAAGGTGGTCTGGCCGGAACACCTGGATGTCATCGTCAGCTCGGAACGGGCGCCGGACAGCAACGTCGCCGTTTCCGTGGCCGAAGCCGGCATGGCCGAGACCGGGACCCTGGTGTTCTACTCGGGCGCCGAAATACCGACCACGCTGCAGTTCCTGCCCGACTACCACATTGCAATCCTGCGGCTGCCCGACATGGTCAGCTACATGGAAGAGGTCTGGCAGAAACTGAACGTGCGCGACGACTTTCCGCCGCGCGCCTTGAGCTTCATTACCGGTCCATCGCGCACGGCCGACGTCGAACTGACCATACAGATCGGCGCTCACGGGCCCCGGGAAGTGCACCTGATCCTGGTGGAGTGACGTTGCGGTATGGGCGATCAGGCCATTGACAGCACGAGGCCATCGATTGGACACCCACCTCTCGGGAAGCGGCCGCGGAATCGATTCCCGGGCATCGGTCGACGGGTTACGTTGAAGCGCTTGAATTCATCGGCCTTCGGTCGGCACCGGTCGGCGAATCTCCGACACGCTGCTCCCGTTATCGACGCCGTTTTCGACTTCGGGAAGGTTTTGCCGGTGATGTCCTGACCTGCCCGGGCCTGGCGCAAGATCCGATGAATGTTGCGCTCTCACGAAGAGCGATGCCGTGCCCTTTCAGTCCGCTGACGAACGCCTGCGGTCCTCGCGCTGCTCGCTTTCCTCGACCTCCTGCTGTTCGCGCCTCGCCTGCTCGTGGCGAGCGTCCCCCTCTGCGCCCAGGCCGCGTTTCTCGCCAGCATCAGGCCCATGACGAGGCGACGGGGGTCATCGGCTGACGGGTTGCTCCAGGTCTCGGCAACGAATCGAGCCGCGAAGCCAGGCGGCTCGAACACGATTCTAGCCGATGAGCACAAGCGCAACCGGCGGACGCTGCCAACCGTGCATCCGTCCATAGCGCGACGAGGCATTGCGTGACGCGTCGTCTTGCAAAGTCCCCGTTGCGGGTTGTATTGAACCGAAACCGGCGCGGCTTCGACCGGCCGGAGCCATCCTTCAAAAGGCCTTGCTAGAATCTAAAGTCTGGCAGAAAAAGGAGAGCGAATCCATGCGCGTACAAATCATCTTGCTCGGCGTACTGCTGGTTGCGGCGACGGCGTCGGCCCACGAGCCGATCGAATGGAATGATGCGACCTACCAGGTCGTTCTGGCTGCAGAAGATGCCGATGGCCGTTCGGGCATGTTCAGGGTAGAGACAAACCGGCCCGGCGGGCCGCCGATGCATGTCCACGACGATGCCGATGAATATTTCTACGTGCTGAAGGGGACGGTCCGGTTCGAGGTCGATGGACAGATACGCCATTTGGAGCCGGGTGCGGTCGTGTTCGTGCCTCGCGGCGCGGAACATTCCTATCGCGTCGAAACCGAAGACGGTGGCCAGATGCTGACCATCGTGGCGCCCGGCGGCTTCGAGCGATTTTTCGAAGCCGTGGCCGCCGAACAACTCGTGGTTCCCGAGGACATGCCGCGAATCGCAGAGATTGCCGAAGGCTTTCATCTGCGCTTCACCGGACCTCCGCTGCCGTCGCGCTAGGGGATCGCGTGGCAAATCATGTACCATTCCGCGGCCCGGAGTGCGAAGCGGCCTGTCCCGGAAACGGCGGTCCCGGCCAAGGGAACGTCTGAACAACCCTGCGCCGGCGCGACGGACAGCGTTGTTCGGAGGTTCCCAAGCATTCGCGACCAGACAATCAACAGGAAAGCGACGAGATGTTTGCTTTGAACAAGGCCATGAAGCGGCGCGCCTTCCTGAGCGCGGTCGTCGTGATCGCTGCCGGGTCCCTTCTTCATTTTGCCTGGGAGTGGTCCGGGCGAAGCGCCTTGGTGGCGGTCTTCGCCGCTACGAACGAAAGCACGTGGGAGCACCTCAAACTCGCGTTCTGGCCCGCGCTTGCGATTACACCGATTCAGCGCGCGCTATACGGTCCGTTACCCGGTTGGCTCCCTGCAACCGCCATCCGCTGCATCCTCCCCTCGTTCATGATCGTGGCGCTTTTCCATGGATACACGGCGGTGCTGGACGGCCACCACCTGGCGGCCGATCTCGCAATCTTCGCGGTTTCCATCCTGGCGGGAGAGTTCCTCGGTCATGCCGTTCTCGCGCATCGGTTCGGTTTGAAGGTCCGAACGGGCGCGACAGTTCTCGTTGTTTTCGCCACGGTGCTGTTCTCGACGCTGACGTTCAACCCGCCCGATTCGTTTCTGTTCGAGGCACCGTCTTCTTCCAGGCCGCAAGAAGCCTCCTGGTCATCGACTTGAAACAGCCCACAACGCGCAACGCAGAGGAAGAAAAATGAAAGACTGGAAAAGAATCGTGGTTCCCGCCATTGGTCTGGTGCTCCTTTGCGCCTGCTCAGGCGAGGGCGAAGAGTCGTCTGCTGGAGCCGCTCAGACAGGTGCGGATGCGGCCGAATGGACCCGCGTCTCGCACTTCAATACCTACACGGATGGATATGGCTCGGTCATCGCGATTGCCGTGGTGGAGAACGTCCTCGACAGGCCGCTCGAGGCCGTCGAGGTTGCCATGATTCTCAAAGCCGCCGACGGCGCGGAGCTCGATCGAACGGGCGGGCAGATCGCGCTGCTGCCGCCCGGGGCCACCAGTCCGCTCAAGGTGGTGTTCAATGACGGCGACGAGACCGATTGGGAAACCGTGGAGCCGCGGGTGTGGCGCGCACGGCAACCGGAAGACACCGCCGCCTATACCGAACTGGCGCTGGAAGATGTCGCCGACGGCAACGATCCCGGCTCTTCCCATGTTCACCAGGCTACCGGCACGGTCCGCAACGCGGGCGAATCCAATGCGCAATTCGTCACCATTCACGCGGCTTTCTTCAACGCCGAGGATGAACTCGTAGCCGTGGCCGAGGGCGGCGCGGCCGGATCGCTGGCGCCAGGCGACGAAGCCGATTTTGCCGTCGGGACGAACACCGCCGCCGATGATATTGCCCGAGTGCAACTGACCCCGATGGCCCGCAAGATCGATTGACCTTGAGCGAGAAAATCTGACTGGACCGGCTCAATCGCACGAACACATGGGCGGAGACTGTCCCGGCCACGAGACGGGCTGCGGCCGGCCATGAAAAAGCCCGGCGCACGGCCGGGCTTGAACATCGCGTCGATCGATCGCGGACCGCAACGGATCCCGCCGATTGGCCGGGCTACAGGTACAGCGTCGGGGCATCGCTGTCGAGCTTGACCGGGATCGCGCGCCCGCTGTAGGGGCAGCCGCCTTCGTCGGTCGAACTCGTGGCCTCGCTGTCACGGTGCAGCACGTCGAAGATTTCGGCCCGCAGCGCCATTTGAAGTTCGCGCGCCTGCTGCATCGTTTCCGAGGCATGGCCGTTCTCGCCGACGCTCCAGTCGAGTTCGGCGAGCGCGGCGCGATAGGCGCCGTGGAGTTGTCGGATCTCCTCGCGTTGCTCGTCGTTGATCGAAGCCACTGGCGGATTGCCCGAAGCGTCCGGTTGATCGGGATGCGACCAGCCCGGCATGGCCGCGGTCGGACCGGCAGCAACGAAGGCCAGGCCGCCGAGCGCGGCCAGCAGCACCAACGTCCCAAGATATTTGACTTTCAACATCACACGTCTCCGTTTGACTCGCAAACACTCTAAAAGCGGGGGCGTGATGCCGGTGTCAGCGTGCGGCGACGTTCGCCGTTCCGATCGGTCGTACGTAGTCGGTAAAGACGCGGTCGATGTCGGCCTCGTCGGTCGGCGCGCCTTCGCGAACCTGGTCGGCCAGTTCGAACAGGCCTTCGATGACCGGCAGGCCGTCGACGTCGGTGGCGACCACCACGCCGCCGGTTTCAAAGTGCTTTTGCCAGGTCTGGCGCACCTTGGCCCAGTACGCGGCCGTTTCGTCCCAGTATTCGTAGGCGGGGGTGAAATCGAACGCCGAGTTGTGCTTGTAGTTGTTGAAGCCGAATTCGCGCACCAGGACCTGTTCGGTATGGCCGTCGACGCGCACGACCTTGCTGTTGTCCTGTTCGTGGGTCCAGCCCTCGGGCGTGACGGTGTGGCGGTTTTCGACGTTCAGCGCGTTGTAGTCGTCGCGCGTGGTGTATTCGCGTCTCGGCAGCGGCCGCCAGGTGCGGTCGGAAGTCCAGGTCGCGTTGCCGTAGCGGTGGTTCCAGTCGCCGGTGCCGCAGTAGCGCGGCGTATCGGCGACGCCGTAGACGCACTGCGTCCACGTCCCGGCGGTCTTGTCTGCGGGAATATCGACCAGCGACCAGGTCTGGTCGTCGCTGAATTCAAGACGCTGGTCGGCCTCGTACACCCAGTCCTGGCGCCAGTGCTTGATCACTTTTGCTTCACCGACGATCAGCAGGTGCTGCAGCACGATGCGGTCGCCGGTGTCTTCGATCACCAGCACCACCTCGTCGGCCCCCGAGCGCTTGGCCTCGCTTCGTTCGTAGCCGGGGATCAGCGCGACGGTTTCGTCGAAGGCGAAGTCGACGTCGAATTCGCCGGCCATCGCGAGGATGGCCTGGCGGTCGGCCGCCGGCGGCGTCGATTCAGCTGCGGTCGTTGCAGGAGCGGGCGTGCTTTGTTCCGCGCGCTCCTGCACGGCCTGGGGATTGGTCATGGACGTGGTCGCGCAGCCGGTGGTCACCAGGCCGGCGAGGATGCAGCAGGGGATCAGGCGTTGCATGGCTTGCCTCCGTTTCGGTTGATCGGGTTGGGTTGAATGCATTTCATTTGGTCAGGATCAGCTTGCCGTAGCGGGTTTCGCGCAGCTCGTAGCGCTGGCCGCGGTGTTCGATCACCACCCGACCGGTCGTCCCGAGCAATTCGCCGCTGTCGACGTGCGGGAGTGCGTTTTCGGGCGGGCCGACGCGATCGCCGGAGCCGGCGCGTTCGCCGCCGGCCGGGGCATCACGCCTGGACCCGGTGTGTTTCATTGCAGCCACTGGAAATCCCTGGCGATCGAGACCCGGACGCTGCGCCCGGGCTGCTCGATCGCGTTTGGGTGAATTCGATGGTCCTTGTCGAACACGTTGTCGAACGCCAGCCGGAACTCGAAGCCGGCCAGCGGTCCGGTTTCGGGCAGGTAGTTGACGAACACGTCGGTCTTGCCGAAGCCGGCCGTCTGCAGCGCGCCTTCGGGCACGTCGCGGCGGTCGGCGGCGGCGACCAGTTCGGCGCCCACGGTCAGCTCGCGCCCGGCCAGGTGCAGCCCCGCCCCCAGGGTGGCCCGGTCGGGCTGGATGCCGGCCAGGTTGCCGCCCTGCGCGGTCTTGCGCCGCGAGTCGAGCGTGGCCAGCGAGGCCTGCAGGTAGCCGATCTCGTGCGTCAGCCGTGCGTCGAGCTCGAAGCCCTTGATTTCGGCGTCGACGTTGAAGTTGGTGGTAATGCCCGGAAACACCAGCGTCTGCGTGACCGGATCGAAGGCCGGCTCGCCGGAGATGAAGATCACCACCTGGTCGACGAAGTCGTCGACGTCGCTTTGGTGCCAGACCGCGTCGAGCTCGAAGTCGACGCCGGCCTCGAACAGGTCGCGCTGCTGAAAGCGGCCGCCGACCTGGAACTGCTCGGATTGCTCGGGCTTCAGTGCCGGCGTGGGCACGAATTCGTTGATCACCACCTGGCCCGGGCCCAGCGGCACGCTGAAGTGCACGCCGTCGGCGAACAGCTCGGTCAGGCTCGGGGCGCGAAACGCTTCGGCGTATTCGGCCCAGAAATACACCGATTCATGCGGCTGCCAGCCCAGTGCTACGCGCGGCGAGAGTTCGTCTTCGTCGCGGTTCTCGAAGCCGCCCGCCGCGGTGTATTCGAAGGCGTCGAAGCGCACCCCCGGAATCAGCGACAACCCGGCGCCCAGCGGCACCTCGGCCTGGACGAAGCCGGCGCGGTATTCGACCTCGGCGTCGGGAAACTGGCGCCGGTCCGCGCCGTTGCGGGTGCCGGACTGCTCGTCGGTATACAGCTCGGTGCCGTAGGTCAGCCGCAGCGGCTCGCCGGCCACTGTGCCCAACCGGGTGGTATTGGTCAGCTCGAAGCCGACGGTTTCGAAGTCCGTGGTGTCGATTCGCTCGTCGTCGAAGCGAAACTCGCGGGTCTCGACGTCGTTGCGGTAGAACGCCGTATCGACGTTGATCCAGCGGTTGGCCGGGTCGTCATGGCGATAGCGCAGGCGCGCGTTGGTGCGCTCGGTATCGCGGTCGACCAGGTTGGTGGCGGTGGCCGCTTCGTTGGAGTTGGGCGGGTTGCGCCCGGCGTTGTCGAACAGGTCCACGGCCAGCTCCACGCGGTGAAACGGCGCCGGTTCCAGCCCCAGCTTGACCAGGCCGTTGTTGATTTCATCCTGCGAGGCCAGGATGTCGTCGCCGTTGCCGTCCTCGAGGTCTTCGCCGACGTCGCGGTAGATGAAGCTGCCGAGAAAATCGAGCGCGCCGGTCTGGCCGTAGAGCGTGTTGAAACTGGACCACTCCTCGCCGTTGCCCTGGAAAGCGCCCTTGAGCCGGGCGCCGAAGCCGTCGCGGCCGCCGGTCAGGTCGCGACCGTTGACGGTCTCGATGACGAACACGCCGCCCAGCGCGCCGCTGCCGTAGACCGAAGAACTGGCCCCGCGCAACACCTCGATCGACTGGATCAGGTCCGGATCGAGCAGGAAGCGGCCGCCGTGGGCCTTGTTGAAGTTCTGCCGGGTGCCGTCGATGCGGATCACGACCTGCTCGTCGGCGAAGCCGCGGATCGAAGGCTCTTCGGCGATTCGGCGCGGGCCGCCCTGGATGCTGACCCCGGGGATCGACTCGAATACGTCCTGGTAGCCGTAGGGCTGGATGGTTTCGATCTCTTCGCGCCGGACGGTCGAGATCGATGCCGGCGTGGTGAAGCGGGGACGTTCGGTACGCGTGGCCGAAACCACCACCGTATCGAGGTTCAGGCCGGCGGAAAGTCCGGTCCCGGTCGGGTCCGCCTGGTCGGCTTCCGCTTCCCGGGCCGGTTCGTCCGCCACGGCCGAAAGCTGGAACGCTACCGTCGCGGCCATTAAAAACGCTCTTGTACTCACACTGCCTCCAGGTTTCCCGCTGAAATCGATTTCGGTTCGCGGCCTGGCTTGCGGCGTGAAGCGGACTTCGCGGCCGTTGGCTGGGCGGGGACGTCGCGCGGCGCAGTGCCGACGGCGACCTCAGGTCACGGAGGTTAACACGAGTACGAACGATTCGCAATAGCATTCATGAACGGTTTCGATCCGTATCGCCGGCGACGCTTGCCGGCAATCCCGCGATCCGGACGCGTGGCCGCCAGGCTTGAAGGCCCGACCGCACGCCGGTTGCGTAATTGATCGAAATCAGCCTTGCCCGCGCGTCGGCTTTGTATGATCGGTCAGATGGCTGCAGCCGACGCGCAGGGTGAAGGGAGAAGCGTTCGCTCCAGGGCAACCTGGGCGACGCAGGGGTTTGTCATTCTGTTCGCGCTGTGGCTGGTCTTCGACGGGCTCGACGGCTGGCCGGTGGGGTTGCTGGCCGCGGCCATCGGCGGCGGGCTGGCGGCCTGGCTGGCCGAGGGCCGGCCGTTCTGGTGGAATCCGCTCCGGCTGATCGAATTCGCCGGGTTCTTCGTTTTCGAATCTTTCCGTGGCGGCATCGACGTGGCCTGGCGATCGCTGGATCCGCGCCTGCCGGTGATGCCGCGCTTTTTCGAGCATGACATCGCGCTGCCGGAAGGCCAGCCCAGCACGCTGCTGATCAGCGTCATCAGCCTGCTGCCGGGCACGCTGAGCGCCGAGCTGGTGCGCGACGAACACGTGCTCGTGGTCCACAGCCTGTCGCCGGGCGGCGAGCGCGCGGTGGCCCGGCTGGAAGACCGCATCGCGCGCCTGTTTTCGCTTTCGAGACCGCTGTCGTCGCGCGAGCGTGGAGCCGGATCATGACCGCGGCCGTCCTGCCGTGGGCTATCGTGTTCCTGCTGATCAATCTCGGCGCCGGGCTGTGGCGGGCGTGGAAGGGGCCGACCGACGGCGACCGCCTGCTGACCACGCTGCTGTTCGCGACCACCAGCGTCGCGGTATTGCTGTTGATGGCCGAGTGGCTGGCGCTGCCGGCAATCCGTTATGTCGCGCTGATGCTCGTGCTGCTGGCGACCATCATTTCGCTGGCGTTCTTCGGCATGCCCGAGCGGCCGCCGGAGGACGATTCCGAGGCCCGCGGCACAGGGGAAGGCGATGATTGACCTGCTGGCGCTGCTGGTGCTTCTGGCCGGGTGCTTCTTCGTCTTCGCCGGCACCGTGGGCATGCTCAGGCTGCCCGACGTTTATTGCCGCCTGCACGCGCTGACCAAGGCCGACAACCTCGGGCTGCTGCTGATCTGCCTGTCGCTGGCGCTGCTCGCCGGCCGGTTGCGGATCACCCTGCTGCTGCTCCTGATCTGGCTGCTGGCGCTGCTGGCCTCCACCGTATCGGCACACCTGATCGCGCGCCATTCGCGCGCGCGCCGGCCGCCCACGGGGGAACCGCAATGAACGCGCAGATCGTCGTCGATATCGCCCTGGGCCTGATCCTGGTCGGGCTGGCCGCGCAGGTCGCGCTCGGCCGGCACCTGTTTCGTTCCATCGTCTTCTACGTCGCCTTCGGTCTGGCCATGGCGGTGATCTGGGCCCGGCTCGGTGCGGCCGACCTGGCGCTGGCCGACGCGGCGATCGGGGCCGGTCTGACCGGTGCGCTGATGATGGTGGCGTTCCGGCGCCTGGTCGGCATCGATCCGGAACAGGCCCAGGCGCAGATGACGCGTCACTCGCACGTGGCGGTTGCCGTTGCGGTGCTGACGGCCGGGCTGGTCGCCACCGTGGGCCTGGCCGCGCTGACCACGGCGCGCGCGCCGGAAAGCGCCGGCATGCAGGTCCTGGCGCGGCTCGACGAAACCGGGCTCGGCAACCCGGTCACCGGCGTACTGCTGGTATTCCGAGGCTTCGACACGCTGATCGAGATGGCGGTGCTGCTGACCGCATTCGTCGGCTCGCGCGTGATGACGCAACGCAGCCGCCTGAACGTGACGACGATATCGGGCTTCGAACTGCCGCTGGTGCGAACGCTGGTGGCCGTGATCCTGCCGCTGGCGGTGCTGATCGCCATGCACCTGCTGTGGATCGGCGCCGACCAGCCCGGCGGGGCGTTCCAGGCCGGTGCGGTGCTGGCCGGTTCCGGCGTGTTGCTGTTGCTTACCGGCACGCTGCTGCCGGCGCCGCGCTCCAACGCCATGGTGCGGCTCGCGCTGGTCGCCGGCGTCGGTGCGCTGACCCTGCTGGTGCTGGTGCCGCTGACCGAGGGGAGGCCGCCGCTGGCCTTTCTCGGCAAGGGCTCGCTGCTGTTTGCCGAGGCGGCGATGATGGTTTCGGTGGCGGTGGCGCTGACGCTGCTGTTTGCCGGCGCGCCTGCGCTGAAGGCGGGCCGGCAATGAGCGGCGAGGTGGTTTTCGTGCTTGCCGCGGCCGCGATCTTCGGCCTGGGGGTGCACGGGCTGCTGACCGCCGGCCACATCATGCGCAAGCTGCTGGCGCTCAACCTGATGCTCAGCGCGGTGTTCCTGCTGCTGATCGTCGTGCCGGCGCGCATCGACGGACTGCCGGATCCGGTGCCCCAGGCGCTGGTGCTGACCGGCATCGTCATCGCGGTATCGACGACCGCGTTCGCGCTGGCCCTGATGGTGCGGCTGTTTCGCCGCCAGGGCCACGCCGCCATCCACCCGGACGTCGACCCCCGAATGCTGGGGCGCGTGACCGGACGCGATCGCGCCCGCTCACCGGAAGAACCCGACGACGGGCCCGGTTCGCGATGAACCCCGCCGTCCTGGTCGTCGGCCTGGTGTTCATTCCGCTGGTCACGGCGCTGGTCGCCGTGATCCTGCCGGCGCGTCTTCGCCGGCCCATGGCGCTGCTGGGCGCCCTGGCGTGGCCGCTGCTGCTGGTGCCGTTGAGCATTGCCGTGGCCCGCGACCAGACATTGACGCTCGTCTTCGGCGGCTGGACGCCGCCGCTGGGCATCGGCTGGCGGCTCGACGCGCTGGGCCTGATGTTGCTGTGGGTACACGCGCTGGTCGGCATCGCCGCGCTGCCGGGCGCCTGGCACCGTTTCGGGCCGGAGGTCGGCGCGGCGGCGCCGTTCTGGCCGCTGTGGCTGATCCTGTCGACCGGGGTCAACGCTGCGCTGCTGGCCGCGGACTTGTTCAACCTCTACGTGGCGCTGGAACTCACCACCCTGGCCGCGGTGGCGCTGATCGCCACCGACGACGGCATCGCCGCGCTGACCGCCGCCATGCGCTACCTGCTGCTGGGCGTGATGGGCTCGCTGATGTATGTGCTCGGCGTGGGGCTGGTCTACGCCCAGACCGGCAGCCTGGCGATGGACCAGGCCGATGCGGCGGCCATCCGGGATGTCGCGCTGGTGCTGATGTTGACCGGCCTGATGGTCAAGGCCGCGATCTTTCCGCTGCACGTCTGGCTGCCGCACGCCTACAGCAATGCACCGGGACCGGTGGCGGCGATCATGTCGGCGGTGGTCGGCAAGGTCGCCCTGATCGCGCTGTGGCGGATCTGGTTCCAGACCGCGGCCGATCCGCCGGCGCTGCTGGCCGACCTGCTGGGCCTGGTCGGCGCGGTGGCCATCGTCTACGGCGCGCTGGCGGCCTACCTGCAGCCGCGGTTGAAGATGGTCATCGCCTGGTCGAGCATCAGCCAGTTCGGTTTCCTGATGCTGCTGCTGCCGCTGGCCAGCCAGACCGCCTTCCAGGGCGCGGGGTTTCACCTGCTGGCCCATGGTCTTGCCAAGGCCGCAATGTTCCTGGCCGCGGCCAACATCGTCACGGTGCTGGGGTCGGACAGCATTCGGCACCTGCCCGGCCTGGACAAGCGCATGCCGCTGGAGGCCTTCACGCTGGCGCTGGGCGGCGTGACCCTGATCGGACTGCCGCCCAGCGGCGGATTCACCGGCAAGTGGATGCTGCTGACCGCGGCCTGGCAGCAGCAGGGCTGGTTCTGGCTGGTCCTGATCGCGCTCAGCGGACTGATGAGCGCGGCCTACGTGTTCCGCATCCTGGCGCTGACCTGCTTTCACCCGGCCCGGCGCGCGGTGCATGAGCTGCACGCCCGGCCGCCGAAGATCACCAGCCTGGCCGCGCTGCTGCTGGCATTGCTGGCGGTGATCATCGGCCTGTATCCGCACCCGGCGCTGGAACTGCTGGGGCGCGGGCTTCCCGGGGGTGCATCGTGATGGCGCCGTGGCTGACCCAGGCGCTGCCGCCGGCGGTAGTGCTGGTCTCCACGCTGGCGGCCCTGGTGATCTTCGTCGCGGGCGAAGAGCACCAGCGTCTGCGGATCTGGGTCAACCTGATCGCCGCGACGATCAAGCTGGTGCTGGTCGTCTGGATCGGGCTTGCGGTACTGGCCGGCAACACCTTCATGTTCCGATTCGAACTGCTGCCGGGGCTGGAGCTCATCCTGCATGCCGACGCGCTGAGCATCCTGTTCGCCAGCCTTTCGGCGGTGCTGTGGCTGGTGACCACGGTCTACGCCATCGCCTACCTGGAGCGCTCTCCGAACCGGGCGCGTTTCTTCGGTTTCTTCAGCCTTTGCGTAAGCGCCACGATGGGCATCGCCATGGCCGGCAACCTGATGACGCTGTTCATCTTCTACGAGCTGCTGACGCTGACCACCTGGCCGCTGGTGGTGCACAACGGCACGCCCGAAGCGCTGGCGGCCGGGCGCTCGTATCTGCGCTATACGCTGACCGGCGGCGTCGTGCTGCTGGTCGCGATGGCCTGGCTGTACGGCCTGGCCGGCAACGTGGAATTCACGCCGGGCGGATTCCTCGCGCCGCTGGTCGCCGAGCATCGCGTCGCGCTGAGCGTGATCTTCGCGCTGCTGGTGGCCGGGTTCGGCATCAAGGCCGCGCTGATCCCGCTGCACGGCTGGCTGCCCAAGGCGATGGTCGCGCCCGCGCCGGTCAGCGCGCTGCTGCACGCCGTCGCGGTGGTCAAGGCCGGCGCGTTCGGCATCATCCGTACGGTCGAAGACGTCTATGGCCTGGAACTGGTCGCCGAGCTGGGCATGCGCATTCCGCTGATCGCGGTGGCGGCGTGGACCATCATCATCGGTTCGCTGCTGGCGCTGCGCGAGCATGAACTCAAGCGGCGGCTGGCGTATTCGACCGTCAGCCAGGTGTCCTACATCGTGCTGGGGATTGCGGTCGGCGGCCTGCTGGCCACCTCCGGCGGCATGGTGCACCTGGTTCACCAGGGCCTGATGAAGGTCACGCTGTTTTTCTGCGCCGGCATCTACGGACTGCTGCTGGGCGTGTCCAGGATCGACCAGCTCGACGGGTTGGGCCGGCGCATGCCCTGGGTCAGCACCGCCTTCACGATTGCCGCGCTGGGCATGATCGGGGTGCCGCCGGTCGTCGGCTTTGTCAGCAAGTGGTACCTCGGATCGGGGGCGCTGGCCGCCGGCGTGCCCTGGGTGGTGGGGGTGCTGATCGCCAGTGCATTGCTGAATGCCGGCTACTTCCTGCCGCTGATCCGAAGGTTGTGGCTGACCGAAGGCGGGGCGCTGGCCGATTCGCCGATCGAGGTCGGCGCCCTGTCGCGATTGGCGCTGGTGGCTTCGGCGGTGGCGACCGCAGCGTTGACCGTCGTGCTGGGGGTGCTGGCGGCGCATCCGCTGAGCCCGCTGAGCTGGGTCCTTGAAATCGCTTCGGGGTACGCGTCATGGTGACGCTGCTGGCCAATGGCCTGCCCGTGCTGGCGCCGATCGTCGTCGCGGCGTTGCTGGCCCGTCCGGGCCGGATCCGCGCGGCGTCCATCGCCGCGGCGCCGTGGCTGCCGCTGCTGCTGTTCTTCCCGCTGCTGCTGAACCGACCCTCCGAGCTGTCGTTCGCACTGCTCGAGCTGCGGCTGGGCGCCGACCCGGTAGCGGCGCCGCTGATCGTGCTGTGCGGCGTGGCCTGGAGCCTGGCCGGCTGGTTTGCGGGCGCGCGGGTGCGGCGCGACCGGGTGCTGTTCTGGAGCGGCTGGCTGATCAGCCTGGCCGGCATTGCGCTGGCGCTGCTGGCCCAGGACCTGGCCGGCTTTTACGCCGGCTACTCGGCGCTGAGCCTGGCGTCGTGGCTGCTGATCATCCACGCGCGCAGCGATGCGGCGCGGCGCGCCGGCCGCGTCTACCTGGTGCTGGCGCTGGCCGGTGAAATGGCGGTGTTTGCCGGCGTCGTGGCCATCGCGTCCGAAGCCGGCAACGCGGCGCTGGCCGAGCTGGTCGACGGGGCATACGCAGCGCCGGGCTGGCGCTGGCTGATCCTGGCCGGCTTCGCGGTCAAGATGGGCATCGTGCCGCTCCATCTGTGGCTGCCGCTGGCGCATCCGGTCGCGCCGGTCCCGGCCAGCGCGATTCTTTCCGGCGTCATCGTCAAGGCCGGCCTTTTGGGCTGGCTGCGGCTGGTGCCGCCCGGCGCCGACGGTAGCGAAATGTTCGGCCCGGTGCTGCTCGTCCTGGGCATGGTCACGGCCTTCGCCGGGGTGGCGCTGGGGCTGGCGCAGAGGCGGGTCAAGGTGGTGCTGGCCTATTCGACGATCAGCCAGATGGGCCTGGTGCTGGCGGCCTATGCCGCGCTGCTGATGGCGCCGGGCCGTTTCGAGGCGCTGCTGCCGTGGCTCGGCGTGCTGGTCCTGCATCATGGCCTGAACAAGGCCTCGCTGTTCCTGGCTTGCGGTTGTGCGCCGGGCCGGAGCGTCCTGCGCGGTGCGCTGGTCGCGTTGCCGGCACTGGCGATTGCCGCGGCGCCGCTGACCACCGGCATGCTGGCCAAGACCGGGCTGAAGGCTGCGTTTGCCGAGGCCGGCGTGGGGCATGGCTGGACGCTGGCGCTGAGCCTGAGTTCGACCGCCACGGCGCTGCTGTTGTGGCACTTCTGGCGCCTTGTGCGGCGGGAGTGCGAATACAAGACCGCGCACCCGGCCTGGCTGGCGATGACCGTGGCCGGTCTGCTCCTGCCGTGGACCTGGGCCTGTTCGCACGGGCTGGATCTGCACCTGGCCGGTGCGCTGTGGCCGGCGGCCTGGCCACTCGCGCTGGCCGCCGCGCTGATCGCGTTCAAGCGGCTGCTGGCGCCGAAGCTCGAAATCGACGTGCCGGCCGG
The DNA here is from genome assembly GCA_041685925.1 of Wenzhouxiangellaceae bacterium. GTDB lineage: Bacteria > Pseudomonadota > Gammaproteobacteria > Xanthomonadales > Wenzhouxiangellaceae. Next base: position 17,341 of record JAWLEW010000019.1, read on the forward strand.
TGATCTCGTCGTGGTGCTCGAGAAGGCCGCCGGCGGGCTGGGCGCGGCAACGCGGAGGGTCGCCGGAAGCGGGCAATTCCAGATTCCCAATCTCTATCCGGTGCACGTGCGCCTGACCCGTGCGCTGCTGTGGCTGGAGCGCAAGATGACCTCGCTGCCGGTCGCCGGCCTGCTGATCCTGGGCCTGGGCGGATTGCTCTGGCTGGTCGCCCGGCTGGCGGACTTCTGATTGCATCGGCGAACCCCGCAGCGCCCCGGCAGCACGCGCATCGGCGTTAGAATTCCGGCCAGGGTCCGGTGCGCTTCATCGAAGCTTCCGGCACCGGCTGCTTCGGGGTCGTTTCAGCCACTGTGCAGGTCAATAAATGCAAGCCGGCAATCAAGGACCGGGAACTGCAGGTCAATGAATTTTGGCCAACAACCGTTGGTCGAAACCATTGGTCAATAACATTGGTCGATAACTACAGGAAAACAATCATGCGGATCGGGGTACCGAAGGAAATCAAGAACCACGAATACCGGATCGGCCTGACGCCGGCCGGGGTACGTGAACTGGCCAGCCACGGCCACGAAGTGATGGTGCAGCGCGACGGGGGCAAGGCCATCGGCCTGACCGACGAGCTGTACGAGCGCGCCGGCGGCACGATTATCGATACGGCGGAGGAAATCTTCGCGACCGCCGAGATGATCATCAAAGTCAAGGAGCCCCAGCCCAACGAGTGCGAGATGCTGCGCGAAGGCCAGATCCTGTATACCTACCTGCACCTGGCGCCGGATCCGAAGCAGACCGAAGGACTGGTGAAATCCGGTTGCACCGCGATCGCCTATGAAACCGTGACCGACCGCGCCGGCGGCCTGCCGCTGCTGGCGCCGATGTCGGAAGTCGCCGGGCGCATGTCCATCCAGGCCGGCGCGCATGCGCTGGAGCGCGCCCAGGGCGGTTCCGGCATCCTGCTCGGCGGCGTGCCCGGGGTGCGGCCGGCCGAAGTGATGGTCATCGGCGGCGGCGTGGTCGGCCTCAACGCCGCGCGCATGGCCATGGGCATGGGTGCCGACGTGACGATCTTCGACCGCTCGCTGCCGCGCCTGAAGTACATCGACGAACTGTATGGCGAGCGGCTCAACACGCTGTACTCCACCGAGGAGGCGATCGAGGAGCACCTCGACAGCGTCGACCTGGTCATCGGCGCGGTGCTGATTCCCGGCGCGGCCGCACCGAAGCTGGTGCGCCGCGAACAGTTGAAGCTGATGGATCCCGGCTCGGTGCTGGTCGACGTGGCCATCGACCAGGGCGGCTGCTTCGAGACCTCGCACGCGACCACCCACCAGGCGCCGACCTACGAGGTCGACGGCATCATCCACTACTGCGTGGCCAACATGCCCGGCGCGGTGGCGCGCACCTCGACCTTTGCGCTGACCAACGCCACGCTGGCCTACGCGGTCAGGATCGCCAACAACGGGGTCAAGAAGGCGCTGCTGGACGACGAGCACCTGCTGGCCGGGCTGAACGTGCACAAGGGCCAGGTCACCTACGAGGCCGTCGCGCGCGATCTGGGCTATGACTACGTGCCGGCCGCCGAAGCGCTGGCGGCGGATTGACCGAATCCGTCGGGGACGCAGCCCCGACCTACGACATTTGGGCACAATGCCTGACGCTGCGTAGGTCGGCCCGGCGTGGCCGACGCGATGTTCTATCATGCGGTTTTCCGTTCAACCAAGGTATCTCCATGAACAAGCTCCTGACGCTCGTCCTGATGTGCGTTCTCGGCGCCCCGGCCCTGGCCGGGGATGAATCCGGGTCCGACAGCACGGCGGAAGCCCCGAAACCGGTTGCACACACGACCGAACACCAGGTGACGATCGACGGCGATCGGATCGACTACAGCGCCACCGTCGGCTGGCTGATCATGGAAGAAGACGACGAGCCGATCGCGCGCTTCGGCTACACGGCTTATCACCGCCAGGGCGATTATGCGCCCGGCGAACGGCCGATCGTGTTTGCGTTCAACGGCGGCCCCGGTTCCTCGTCGCTGTGGCTGCACATGGGCATCCTGGGGCCCGAGCGCGTAGTCGTCAACGACGCCGGCTACGCCGACCCGCCCCCGGCGAAGCGGGTGGACAACGAATATTCGATCATCGACGTGGCCGACCTGGTCATGATCGATCCGGTCGGGACCGGGTTTTCGAAGCCGTTGGGCGAGGCCGAGGGCGAGAAATTCTGGGGCGTGGATGCCGACATCGAATCGGTCGCCGCCTTCATCAAGCAATACATCAACGAAAACGGCCTGTGGGCTTCGCCGAAGTTCGTGCTGGGCGAAAGTTACGGCGGCATCCGCGGCGCCGGGCTGGCGCACCACCTGCAGAGCCGCCACGGCATGAACCTCAACGGCCTGATCCTGGTCTCGCCGTTCATCGATACCGCCGCCGGGCGCGACGGCGGCGGACTGGACCTGCCGCATGCGTTGTTCCTGCCGTCGTTCGCGGCCACGGCCTGGTACCACGACGCGCTGCAGGAAAAGCCCGATGACCTGGAGCCGTTTCTCGCCGAGGTCGAGGAATTCGCGCTGAACGAATACCTGCCTGCATTGACCGCCGGTTACACCATCGAGCCGGCGCGCAAGCGCGAAATCGCCGAGCGGGCGGCCGGCTATACCGGTACCAGCACCGACTACTGGATGAAGGCCGACCTGCGCGTCGACCACCAGCAGTTCCTGCAGGAGCTCAAGCGCAACGACCGGCTGATCGCCGGACGAATCGACTCGCGCTTCATCGGTCCGGCGGTCAATCCGCTTTCCGAATCCATGGACTACGACCCGTTCTTCCCGTCGGTGGGCCCGGCCTATACCGCGGCGTTTTTCGACTATCTGCACAATGAGCTGGAGTTCGGCCGCGACGAGGAGTACAAGACCACCGCCTGGCCGCTGGACTGGGAGTGGAGCCATCGCGATCCCGACGGGCGGCGCCAGGTGGCGGTCAACCTGCTGCCCGACCTGTCGCGCGCGATGATCATGAACCCGGGACTGCAGCTGCATATCCAGCAGGGCTATTACGACCTGGCCACGCCGTTTGCCGCGACCAACCATTACATTCGCCACCTCGATATCCCGAACGAGGCGCGCGAGCGCATCCGCTACGACCTCTACCCGGCCGGTCACATGATGTATCTGCACGAGGAATCAATGCAGGCCTACCGCGACGACCTGGCCGCGTTCATCCTGGGGGCCATTCCCGAATAGCGCGCCGACAACGCCGGATGAGCGGGTTTCACGCCGTGGCCTTCCGCGGCGTGAAGACCGCGTTGGCTGAACCTGCACCTCCCCGCGCTAGACTTCACTTATGTCAACGATTCCATTCAAGCGCATCGGGCGCCCATGCGTCATTGCCTTGCTGGCCGTTCTGCTTGCCGGCTGCGGCTCCGAGTCGCAACCCCAGCGCCCGGGCAGCCCGGAGCGCTCGTCGCTCCCGGTGCGTGCCTATGAAGTCTCCCAGCGTGATCTGTCGCGCCGCGTGCAGCTGTCCGCGCCGGTCGAAACGCTGCGGACCATCGAACTGGCCGCGCGTACCGAAGGCATCGTGCGCGAGGTGTTCGTCGAGACCGGCGACCGGGTCGAGGCCGGCCAGCTGCTGGCCGAAATCGACGTGCGCGAGCAGCGTGCCGAACTGGCGCGCGCCGAGGCCACCCTGCGCGAGGCGCAGGCCAATTTCGACCGGCTCGAGCGCCTGCGCGAAAGCGACTACATCGACGAGGCCAGCTTCATCACCGCGCGCTCGACGCTGGACATCGCGCAAAGCGAGGTCGAATTGTGGCGCACGCGGGTGGATTTCGGCCGCATCGTCTCGCCCATCGACGGCCACGTGATCGGCCGCATGGTCGAGCCCGGCGCGTCCATCGGCAGCCTTTCGGCAGCGTTCGAAATCGCCGATCTCGACGAGCTGGTCGTGCGCATCGGCGTTTCCGAGCTCGACGTGGGCGAACTCCTTGTGGGCACCGAGGTGCCGATCCGCATCGACGCGTTGTCCGACGTCGACACCATGACCGGCAAGGTTCGCCGCATCTTCCCGGCCGCCGACGGCGCCAGCCGCCTGCTGACCGTGGAAATTTCGCTGCCCGAGGCGTTCGACCGCGGCGTGCGCCCGGGCTTCCTGGCGCGTGCGGACCTGCTGGTCGATTTCAAGCAAGACGTGCTGGCGGTTCCGGCCGGCTCGGTCGGAATGGGCGAGCAGCAGTTCGTGATGGTCATCGACGAGGGCAACGAGCTGGTCCGGCGTGCGGTGACCACCGGCATCATCCGCGGCGACTGGCGCGAGATTCTCGGCGGGCTTCGGCCCGGCGACCAGATCGTGTCGTCCAATCCGCTGGATCTGGCCGAAGGTGACCTCGTGCGCGTGGTCGAGACCGTGAACAACGAAGCATGAGCCGTGACCGGAAAAAACCCGAAGCTACCGAACACGATTCGACCGATCCGGCGCGTGGCACCAGGTATTATCGCGGCCTGACGCACGGTGCCATCCGGCGCCCGGTGGGCACCACGGCGCTGGCCACGGTCGTGCTGGTCATGGGCCTGTTCTTCGTCGACCGGCTGCCGGTCAACCTGCTGCCCGAGGTGGTCTATCCGCTGGTTCGGGTCAGCGTCAACTATCCCGGCGCATCGCCGGAGGTGGTCGAGGAGCAGGTGACCCGGCCGCTGGAAAGAGCGCTGGCGTCGACCGAAGACCTGGTGCGTCTGTCCAGCGAAGCCGAGGAAGGCCGCACCAGCGTCAGCCTGATCTTCGAGTACGGCACCGACCTGGACACCGCGCTGCAAAACGCCTCCAGGTTGATGGAAAGCGCACGTACACAATTGCCGGACGACGTCGATCCGCCGCGAATCCGCAAGTGGGATCCAGGCGCCTCGTCGGTGTTCGAGGCCGGCTTTTCGTCCGACCTGCGCACGCCGCGAGAAGTGCGCGACTGGGTCGACAACCGCCTGGCCCCGCAGCTGCAGTCCATCCCCGGGGTGTCCGGCGTCGAAGCGATCGGCGGGCAGGAGCGCGAGCTGGAAGTCATCATCGACCAGCAGCGCCTGCGTTCCTACGGCCTGACGCTGACCGGCGTGGCCGATCAGCTGGCGCAGGAAAACCTCAACGTCGCCGCCGGCAACGTCACCTCGACCAGCATGGACGTGATGGCGCGCACCGACGGACGGTTCGAGTCGCCCGAAGACATCGCCAACGTGCAGATCGCCGTGCCCGGCTCGGATCGAAGAATCCGTCTCGACGAGGTCGCCGAGGTGCGCGACGGCTATCGCGAGCAGCGCCTGTTCGTGCGCCTGGACGGCGTGCCCGCCACCCAGGTTTCGGTGTTCAAGCAGCCCGACGCCAACACGGTGGCCGTGGTCGACGAAGTGATCGATACGCTGGCTTCGCTGAAATCGTCCGGCTTCATCCCGGCCGACATGAGCTACAAGATCACCGAGGACGCGGCCTACTTCATCCGCGGCTCGGTCAGGTCGGTATCGGCCGCGGCGATTCTCGGCGGAACGCTGGCGATGCTGGTGGTGCTGGCCTTCCTGGGCAGTCTGCGCAAGAGCTTCGTCATCGGCCTTTCGATTCCGCTGGCGGTCATGGCCACCTTCGCGATGATGGGCGCGGCCGGCCTGACGCTGAACGTGATGAGCCTGGGTGGGCTGGCGCTGGGCGTCGGGCTGTTGCTCGACAACGCCATCGTGATGCTGGAAAACATTTCGCGCCACCGCGAGAAGCTCGGCCAATCGGCCGACATGGCCGCACACGAAGGCGCCGACGAGGTGATGTCGGCGATCACCGCCGGTACCCTGACCAACCTGGCCGCGGTCGCGCCGTTCCTGCTGATCACGGGGCTCGCCACGCTGGTGTTCCGCGAGCTGCTGGTCACGATCTCGTTCGCGGTCATCGCCTCGCTGGCCGTGGCGCTGACGCTGGTGCCCATGCTGGCCGCCCAGTTCGCGAAGATCCGCTTCGAGTCCGGCTTCAACCGGACCGCATTTTTCCGCGGCTTCAACGGGCTGATCGAATGGCTGGCCGGAAAGTATCGCAACCTGCTCGGCGGGCTGATCCGCTGGCGCTGGGGCGTGGTCGCAGGCGGCGTCGCCGTGTTCGTCGCCAGCCTGGTGTTGGCCGGCCGGCTGGGCAACGAATTCCTGCCGCAGCTCGACGACGGCGAACTGGGCATCCGGATGCAGCTGCCGGCCGGGGCCACGCCCGAGGAAACCAACGAAGCGACCCGCTTGATCGAAGCCGAAGTCGGCAAGATGCCCGAAGTTGGCAGCATTTTCGCGCTGGCCGGCGGCAACGTCTGGGGCGGCGTGGCCAACGAGCGGCCCGGTCGCGGCTACGTGCTGGTGCGCCTGACCGACGCCGAGGACCGGCCCGACTGGCCGGCCAGCCGCTGGGTGGCCGAGGCCCAGCAGCGCATGCGGCAGCTCGATATCCCGGGTGCGCGCATCTATGTCTGGTCGCCGGGCATTCGCGGCCTGACCTTCGGCGTCAGCGGCGAGGACATGGAGCTCAAGATCGTCGGCGAGGACATCGGCGTGCTGCAGGACCTGGCGCGCGAGATTATCGATTCGATCGAGGGCATCCCCGGCCTGACCGGCGTGGAAATGGACGACGAGGACCGCACGCCGCTGCTGAGCATCGACGTCGACCGCGAGCGCGCGGCCGCGCTCGGGCTGGACATAGGAAGCGTTTCGCAAAGCCTGCGTTACGCGGTTTCGGGCTACGTGCCGACCCGCTACAGCACCGGCGTCAACGAGTATGACGTGCGCGTTCGCCTGCCGCGCGACGAGGTCGACGACATCGACGCGCTGGGCCAGGTGATCGTGGCCAACGGCGTCAACGGCCCCATCCAGGCGCGCCAGGTCGCGGATTTCAGCCTTGAAGAGGGACCGGCGGAAATCTCGCGCGAGAACCAGGTGCGCATTCAGCGGATCGTCGGCAACTTCGAGACCGCGCAAAACGACGTTGGCACGATCATGTCCGAGATCCAGGCGCGCATCGAGGCCATCGACATGCCGAGCCAGTACGGCGTGATTCTCGGCGGCCAATTCGAAACCATCAACGAGACCAACCGCGAAATGGCGATTGTCATCGCGCTGGCGGTGTTCCTGGTCTTCGTGGTGCTGGCGGTGCAGTACGAGAAGTTGTCCAACCCGCTGGTCATCATGACCGCGGCACCGCTGGCGACGGCCGGTTCGGCGCTGGCGCTATGGCTTTCCAGCACCCCGATCAGCGCGCCGGTGTTCCTCGGCACGGTGCTGCTGGTCGGCATCGTGGTCAACAACGCCATTTTGCTGGTCGAGTACATCGAACGCCGGCGCAAGCAGGGCTGGGAGATGACCGATGCCGTGGTCGAGGCCGGCGCGATCCGCCTGCGCCCGATCCTGATGACCACGCTGACCACGGTTGTAGGCATGCTGCCGCTGGCCATCGGCGCCGGCTCCGGCGCCATGCTGATGCAGCCGCTGGCCATCGCCGTGGTCGGCGGGCTGCTGTCGGCCATGCTACTGACGCTGTTCCTGGTGCCTTGCCTTTATGTCATCGTGCAGAATGCCGCCGCGGCGATCCGTAATTTCCTGACCCGGCGCAAGGCCTCTCCGGTCGACGCCGACATCGCCTCGCAGGTCGGTTGAGGGACCCCCGGCGGGCGCTTTTTCCCGAATTCCACGCCGGTTCGAATTAGACTCGACCGGAACCCGGGCCGAGCCGCGAGCCGATGAAATTCCAGACCCTTTTGCTGGTGATGCTGGCGCTGGTCGCATTCGCCGCCAATTCCATCCTGGCGCGCGCCGCGCTGACCGCGACCGCGATCGATCCGCTGAGCTTCACCGCCATCCGGATCGTCTCCGGTGCGCTGATGCTGTGGCTGATCGTGCGCATGCGGTCCGGGCTTGCCGAGGGGCGCGGCAGCTGGGCTTCGGCGCTGGCGCTGTTCGGCTATGCGGTGGCGTTCTCGGTGGCCTATCTGTCGCTTACCGCCGCAACCGGCGCGCTGCTGCTGTTCGGCGCGGTACAGGTGACCATGATCAGCTGGAGTCTCGTTACAGGTGCACGGTTGACGCCGCGCCAGTGGATCGGCTTCACGTTGGCGATGGCCGGCCTGGTCTGGCTGCTGTTGCCGGGCCTGGCTGCGCCGCCCGCGTTGCCGGCGGCCTTGATGATTGGCGCCGGCGTGGCCTGGGGCATCTACACGCTGCGGGCCAAAGGCGCCGGCGATCCGACCCGCGTGACCGCAGCGAATTTCCTGCGGGCCAGCGTTCCCGCGATTGTCCTGGCGCTTGCAATGCCGCTGGGATTCGTTTCGGCCGCGTCGATCGACCTGTCGGGTATCGTGCTGGCGATCGCATCCGGCGCGCTGGCTTCCGGCCTCGGCTACGCGGTGTGGTACGCCGCGCTGAAGCGCATCCAGACCTCCACTGCAGCGGTGGCACAGCTCAGCGTGCCGGTCATCACCGCCATCGCCGGCGTCGGCCTGCTGGCCGAACCGCTCAGTCTGCGCCTGGTAATCGCCGGCGCCGCCGTACTGGGCGGCATCGCGCTGGTGGTGCTCGAGCGA
>JAWLEW010000019.1:26012-47607 GCA_041685925.1 Wenzhouxiangellaceae bacterium
ATCGCCGGCGTCGGCCTGCTGGCCGAACCGCTCAGTCTGCGCCTGGTAATCGCCGGCGCCGCCGTACTGGGCGGCATCGCGCTGGTGGTGCTCGAGCGAAAGGACTGAAGGAAGTCCTGGTACGACCATCCTGACCGTTCCGGGATTCGGCTTGAAGGCGCGGACAATTCGTCGTGGCGCCGTAGATCAGAAGGCTGTAATTGCTGCAATAAATCTGTAATATTTCGATAAATCTGTAACAATGCCAATTGAAAACGCAACTATTCTGCTTTGCGCCGCAGCGCGCACCATCATAACTCAAACAATACCGGGAGCGATCAAGCCATGTCGAACTGGAAGAAAATCGCATTGATTCTTGGGCTGGGCATGCTTTCGACCGGCGCCGTGCAAGCCGATGAAAACGACGCCTTGAACGAACTGCTCGAGGCGCTGCATGCCAATGGCACGATCGACGAGGCGACCTACAAAGCCATTCGGGCGGTCGCCGAAGGCGATGCGGCGGCCGAAGAAGAAGACGATGAAATCTCTTCCGAAGCGGTCGTGGCGGAGGCCGGCCGGGAGTCCGATCCGGGCCGGGCCGAATCACCACGCATCGATACCCGTGGAAAGTTCCAGGTCACCTCGGCCGATGAGGAATACAGCTTTCGCGTCGGTGGCCGCGTTCAGGTCGACGGCACCGTGTTCGACGAGGATATCGTCAGCCATGGCAGCGGCAGCGAAATGCGCCGTGCCCGGTTGTTTGCCTCGGGCACGATCGGGCGGGTCTGGGGCTACAAGTTCCAATACGACTTCACCAACAGCGGCGCCGGCGGCATCAAGGACGCCTATGTCGAATACCAGGATCTGGGCCCGGCGAAGATCAGACTTGGGCACTTCGAGGAGCCGTTCAGCCTGCAGAACATGACCAGCTCCAAGCAGGTCAATTTCATGGAGCGTGGACTGCCGCAAGTGTTCGAAACCGGCCGCAATCTTGGCGTCGCAGTGATCAGCGGAAGCGATCACTGGAGCGCCAGCGCCGGATTTTTCGGCACCGGTATCGACAACGATTCGTCCGGCGAGGACGAAGGCTATGGTTTGTCCGGTCGATTGACGTATGCGCCGGTCAACAGTGGCGGCCGGGTGCTGCACGTGGGCGGTTCCTTGTCGTATCGAGACACCGGTGGCGCCGATGGCGTGAGATTCTCCGAAAGGCCTGAATCCCACACCACGGACATCCGGCTCGTCGATACAGGCCTTATCGACGCCGACGAATTCTATCGCTATGGCCTGGAAGCGGTCTGGGTCCACCATCGGTTGACGCTGCAGGGCGAATACCTGGGTGCCGGCGTGGATCGCGGGAACCGCGGTCCGGATGCTGATTTCGAGGGCTACTACGGCGAGATCATGTGGTTTCTCACCGATGATCGACGGCCCTATAGCGGCAGCGGCGGCAACTTTGCGGCGGTCAACCCGAAATCCGCCGTTGGCCAGGGCGGTTTCGGCGCCTGGCAGGTGGGCGCGCGCTTGAGCAACGTCGACCTCATCGATGCCGGAATCGATGGTGGTGAGGAAGACAACCTGACGCTCGGCCTGAACTGGTTTCCGAATCGCAACCTGCGGTTCTCGTTCAACTACATCAAGGTGCTCGATACCCGTGGCGGCCCGTTTCCGGGAGACGAACCGGATATCTTCTCGCTGCGCGGTCAACTCGAATTCTAGGAAACCCGTTGAACTGAAAATGGCGGGGTCGATTGCGGGCACAACGCTGTGGAATTCACCCGCGCGGATTTCGTGCAATAATCGGCAAAGGTAACGCTACCGAAAGGGGCTGCAATGTTTACCGCCAACCAGATCATGGCGCACCTGGTCGGGGATTACATTCTCCAGAGCGACTGGATGGTCCAGGAAAAGGGGTCGAGCAGTCTCGCCGCCTTCATACACGTTGTCTTCTACACGCTGCCGTTCCTGCTGATCACCCAGGAACCGATCGCGCTAGCGATCATTGCCGGCACTCACTTCGTCATCGATCGCTGGCGCCTTGCGCGCGTGTTGATATGGGCGAAGAATCGTCCCTGGCCTGGAAGCCGCCCCTGGGCCGAATGCAAGGCGACCGGATACCCGCCGAATCTTCCGGTCTGGATGTCAACCTGGCTGATGATATTGGTCGACAATATCGTGCACATTCTCATCAACGGCGTCGCGATCCACTATTTCGGTTGATGCCGCCACCACGTCGCCGTTCGTTGCATGGCGGCGCCGCTGGTCCAGCCATTTCGGCAACGTTTCCTGCGCATCGCGATAGCCGGCCTCGACGATGCGGTCGAACGCCTTGACGTTCGTCAGGCCGAACTTGCGCACGTCGGGGTTGAACAGCAGGTCGGCGTCGCGTCCCTGTTGCTGGACGCGAACCATGCTTCCGATTTCGGTCGACTTGAGCAGCAGCGTGACCAGGCCGGGGACGCGATAGCGCCGACCGAATGGCAGCCAGCGAGCACGCAGCAGTTGCCATGCCGACGGCATCTGTTCGTAATCCACCTCGTAGGTCTTGTGCGAAGACAGGTCCACGGCAATGATCTCGCCTACGGGACACTTGCGCATGATGTTGATCGGCAGGCCGTTGAGTACCGCACCGTCTACTGTCAGGTGCCTGTCGACCACGGCCGGCGGCAATGCGCCGGGCATGGCGGCGCTGGCCTGCAGCGCGTTCGCGATCGAGCCTTGCGTATGGACGTTGATGCAGCCGGTGTCCAGGCTGCTGGAATTGCAGAAAAACGGCAGCGGCAGGTCCTCGATCTTGCCGGGCAGCAACTGCCGGGTCAGGCGCATCATGCGCCTGGCGCTGAGCAGCGATACCAGGGGCAGGGTGTAGTTGCTGAAAGGCTTGCCGATCACGAACGCCTGGTAGGCCCGCTTGTACAGCGTTTCCGGTGACCAGCCATCTGCGACTGCGGCGCCGAAAATTGCGCCGATGCTGGCGCCGCCGACCCAGTCGATCTCGACGCCGGCCTCGACCAGCGCCTTGTACACCCCGATATGGGCAAAGCCGCGCGCGGCGCCGGCGCCCAGCACCAGGCCCAGGCCGCGGCCGGCAACGATCCGCGCCACCCGGGCGATGTCGGCATCGTTGCCGTTGCGTACATGGAGATGAAAATCCAGCGCGCGACGGTTCAGCCAGGCATCGGTGCCGCGGATCGCTTTATCGTGTTGCGGATGCCACAGCAACAGCGCCTGTTTGCTCAATGGATCGCCGCGATCGTCGCCCTGCAGGATTGTCTCGACGTCCCGAAGCGTCGGGTCGGTCGACGAGTCGGCCAGCCGGATCACGATATCTGCCTGGCGCACGGCCAGCCGCGACCACGGACTGCTCGTATCGTGGCAGCGGTAAATCACGAAGCGGAAGTCGTATTCCTGTTCGTCCAGCCAGGCCGGCAGGGCGTCGGGAATCGCGCTTTCAGCTTCCAGTGACGCGACCGGCGCACCGGCTTCTCCCAGCCGGGCCGGATCGAGTTCAAGCACCGTATCGGTATGACGCAATGCCCCGGCCAGGCGCCTTGAAAGCCGCTCCAGCGCCGGGCTGTCGTCCAGCGGCATCAGGCAGATATTGACCAGGCGCCGCGCCGGCGTGGACCGGCCCGACGTGCGATGCTGCAAGCGCTCGGCAATGCTGCCGGCCAGCTGAACCGCCATCCTGGGATGTCCAGCGGTCAGGCGCTCGAAGCCTTCGCGATCGAGCCGCAACAACAGGCTGTCGCGCGCGGCGCGGATGCTCGCCGAGCGCGGCTGGCGGGTCAGGAGGCCGATTTCGCCAACCGTCTCCCCGGGCATGATTTCGCCGACGAAGGTGGCTCCAGCGGCATCTTCGTGGGAGTCGATCCAGACCTGCAACCGGCCACGCACAAGGAAATAGAGGGCGTTACCGGCCTCTCCCTGGCGAAAAAGCCATTCATCGCCGGGCAGGATTATGCGCTCGAATGCCGCGGCCACCGCGTTGACCGCTGCCCCGTTCAGTCCGAAATACCGGCTGATCAAATCGTGGATGCGCCCTTCCGAAGCCATCACGTTGTCTCCTTTGCCGGTCCGGTGCCGTGGTGCGTGGCGATCTGGCCCAGGTTCTCCAGGGTCTCCAGGATCACCCCGAGCGAGTCGAGAAACTCGGCGAATCGCCGCTCGTCGGCGGCCGCGAACGGCAGCCCGTCGCGCCGATTGAGCAATTGCGCGACCGCGAAGACCTCACCGTCGCGATTCTTGACCGGCACGCACAGAATGGAGCGGGTACGAAATCCCGAACGCTTGTCGACATCCGGCGAAAAGCGCGAATCGGCGTAGGCGTCGTCGACTCGGATCGAATCGCCGGTGGCGGCCACGGCGCCGGCGATGCCGCTGCCGATGGGGATGCGGACTTCACCGTCGTCGGGCAGATCCTCGGCCACCCGCATGACCAGCGAGTTGTCGCTGTGGTCGACCAGGAACAATGAGGCGCGTTCGGCGTCCAGCAACTGCCCGGCCTTGGCGGTGAAACTGAACAGCGCCTGTTCCAGCATGCTCTGGAACGCCATGTCGCGCGCCAGTGCGGTGGCTTCGAGAAAGCGCTGAGACTCCTGCGTGATCTCGTTCAGCATGTCGCGGAACCCGGCCTCGTCGAGCTCGCTTACGACCTCTCCTATGGCCTGCTTCTGTCGATTGTCGGCCAGCGTCTTCATCATCTGCTGGTTGCTGGCGATGACCGCGTCGGTGAACGTGGACAGCCGTCCATCCTCCAGGTGAACGATCCGATCGGCGATATCGAGAATGCGGTTGTCGTGGGTGACCAGCAGGATGGTCGTGCCCTGCTCGCGCGCCAGCGACTGCATCCGGTCGACCACGTCGCGCCCGGATTTCTTGTCCAGCGACGCGGTGGGCTCGTCGGCCAGCAGCATGGGCGGTTCCCCGGCCAGCGCTCGGGCGATCGCCACGCGCTGGCGCTGGCCGCCCGACATCTGTTCGGGTTTGTGGTGGAGACGGTCGCCGAGCCCGACCGCTTCCAGCATCTCGCGAGCGCGACGCCGTGCCGCGCGACGCCCGGTACGGCTGCTGACCTTGAGTCCGAGCTCAACGTTCTGCACGGCGCTCAGCGCCTCGACCAGGTTGTGCTGCTGAAAGATGAAGCCGATCCGCTGCCGGACTTGTTCAAGTATCCGGCTCGACGCGCCGCAAAGCTCCTGGCCCAGCACGCGCACGCTGCCTTGCTGGGTCGAACGCAGCGCGCCGACCAGGGTCAGCAGCGTGGTCTTGCCCGAGCCGGACGGCCCGGTGACGATGACGATTTCGCCGGCCGGAATGCTGGTCGTGATGTCGAACAGGATCTGCTTGCGCAGCGCGCCCCGGCCGAACGAATGGTTCAGGCTCTCGATCCGGATTGCCGCCTCGCTCGCCATCAGAAGACCTCCGCCGGGTCCAGCCGCCCGACCTTTCGGATCGCAAGCAGCGCGGAGATCGCGCACATGCCAAGGGTCATCAGGAACACGGTGACGGCACGGTCGGGCGTGATGTAAAGCGGCAGCCGGGTCGCGCCGGCGGCGACCCCGTACAACCAATGCACGATCAGCACCCCGGGGATATAGCCCAGAACGGCCAGTATCGCCGCCTGCTGCAGCACGATGCCGGCGACGAATCGGTTCTTGTATCCGATCGCGCGCAGCGTCGCGTATTCGTTCAGGTGTTCGGAAACGTCGGCAAACAGAATCTGGTAGACGATAATGCCGCCGACGATGAAGCCCATGATGGCACCGAACGCGAAGATGTAGCCGATCGGCGTGGCCGAGTTCCAGTATTCCTGTTCGCGCTCGGCAAAGCCGGTGCGCGTCATGACCAGTACGTCGTCGGGCAGATAGCGTTCCAGCCGGGCGCGAACCTGATCCGCGTCCGCACCGGCCTCGAGCTGAATCAAGCCGAGCTGAATGTAATTGCGGGGGCGTTCGGGAAACAGGCGCAGCCAGTTGTCGTCGCTGGTCAGGATGGTGCCGTCGATGCCGAACGAAGTGCCCATCTCGAACAGCGAGACCAGCTCCATTTCCCGGTCGTTGATCTCGGTGACCATCGGCTCGCCGCGTCCGAAGGCGTCGGCCACCGGGCCGAATTCGGGGCGCGAAGCCGCGTCGAAGGCGACCACGTTCTGGCGGGCCAGCAGCGTGCGCGCCTCGTCGAAGCCGGGGGCGTCGAGAATGTCGTGCTGCGGATCGAAACCCACTGCATTGATGCTGCGGCGCTCGTTGTTCCACGGGTTCTTCCATACCGCCGGGAAAATGTAGACCGGCATGACGGCGCGCACTTCCGGATCGGCCAGCGCCTGGTACAGCCGGCGGATCGAGAATTCCTGCGGACGCACGATGAACACGCTGTCGGGACTGAACAGGGCAATGTCGTAATTCAGCCGCTCGTGAAAACGCACTGCGCTCTCGAACAGCGCCGAGCGGAACCCCAGCTGCATCATGATCAGCAGCACGGCAAAGCTGATGCCGGCGACCGCGACCAGCAGCCGCAGCGGCCGGTGCCAGAGTTGCAGCCAGCCAAGCGGCGGCGGTGGAAGCCAGTCGGGCATCTTCGATCAGGATCCGATGAGCACGGTGACCTGCAGATTGCTCAGGCCCTGTACAGGTTCGGGATCGTCGAGCAGCACCTCGACCTCGACGATGCGCGCGTCCTTGCGCGCCGCCGGATCGGTGCCGATTTGGTCCTGTTTCTGCACTTTCAAGCGAACGTGTTCGACCACGCCGGTCAACGGTGCTGCGAGCGCAGGGCTGGATACTGTTGCCGACTGGCCGACCCGGATGCGGCCGACATCGGTTTCGTAGACCTCGGCGACCGCATACATCCGGGCGACGTTGCCGAGTTCCAGCGCGCCTTTGGAACCCACTGTCTCGCCGGGCCAGCTGAGAATCTCCAGTACACGACCGGCAGACGGCGCGCGGATTTCGGTTCGCGCAAGCTCGGCCTCGGCGCGTCGCAGCGCGGCTTCGGAAACTTCGATGGCGCTTTCGGCCGCGACTGCATCGGCGCGTCCGGCATTGCAGGCGGCCTGCACCGAGATCGCCTCGGCCCGGGCCTGCTCGTATTCCTCTCGGGTCGATACGTTGGTTTCTTGCCATTGGGCACGCCGCTTGGCTTCTTCCAGCCGGGTCTCGACCAGTGCGCAATCGCTTTCGGCCATCCTGTCGGCTGCCTGCGCCCGCAGGCGCGCCAGACTCAGCGCCGCGCGCTTCTCGGCGACGATGGATTTCATCAGCTCCGACAGGTCGGTTACGGCCAGCAGCTGGCCCTCGACCACATCCTCGCCTTCTGCGACCAGCAGCTCGCGGATCGCGGGCCCGGCCGTGATGCCGACCATCGCCGGTGCGGCCACCCGGATGATTCCATTTTCCGGTTCCAGCCGGCCGAGCGCGGAAACTGCGCTCGGCGCGGACGATTCGGCTGCGTCTTGCGCATTCGCCGTCGGTGCCGATGCGGCCAGTGCAAGTGACCCGATCAACAACACCGGGAGAAGCGGTACTGCAATCCTGTACTTCATGCGTACACTCCTGTCTGTTGTCGGCGGTCAGGCAATTGCGCGGCCAAAGCGCCCTGTCACGAGGCCGGATCGGCGCGCTTCAGCACGGCTTCCATCTTCGAAAGCAGGCGTGTGAGATCCACCGGCTTGGTATCGAAATCGTCGCAACCGGCGGCGATGGCAGCTTCGCGGTCGCTGGCCATGGCATTGGCGGTTAGCGCAATGACCGGGATGGCGCAGGTATGCGGACCCGCCTTGAGTTCGCGGGTAATATCGTGCCCATCGCGTCCGGGCAGGCTGATATCCATCAGGACCAGGTCCGGAAGCGTTTTTTCGACCATTCGAATGGCCTGCTCGCCGTCGGCGGCGATCGTGACCTCATAGCCCTTCCTGCGCAGTCGCCGCGAAAGCATGTCCTGATTCAACTCGTTGTCTTCGACCAGCAGTACGGTTGCCATGCGGAGTCCGGTGTTCAAGTCGTCGTTCGCTGTTTTTCGAGATGCCGGGCGATTTCGCCGAGCAGTTGCCGGCCCGGGGCCTGCGCCTTCTCGATGATCTTTTCCACGCTGCCGTTGAGTCGCTCGATGTCTTCGGGGAAGAGTTCTTTGGCCGTAATCACGATCACGCTGCTGTCGTCGTCGGGAAATTCGCAACGAAGCGTGCCCAGGAATTCGAAGCCGTCGACTTCGGGCATCATCAGGTCGAGCAACACCACTGATGGACGCAGCTCCCGGAAAAGCTCGAGACCCTCGCGCCCGTTGACCGCGCAGTGGGCATTCCAGCCTTCGTTTTCCAGCCAGTTGCAGATCAGGTTACGCGTGTCGTCATCGTCTTCGACCACGAGCACTTCGGTATCGGCAGTCTTGTCCAGCCGTGCGAGTATGTCAAGAAGCTGATTTCGCTTGACCGGTTTGGTGATGTATTCGGCGGCGCCCAGGGCAAGTCCCTTGCCGGGCTCGTCGACGAAGCTGATCATGACCACCGGGATGTGCGACAGTTCCAGATCCTGCTTCAGCGCGCCCAGTACCGTCCAGCCGTCCATTTCCGGCATCAGTGCATCCAGGGTGATGACGTCGGGGCGGACCTCACGGGCCATGTCCAGGCCACTCTTGCCGCGGTCCGATGTGTATACCCGGTAGCCCTCGCGTTCCAGCAGCCGGCGGAGGAGATCCCGGGCGGAACTGTCATCGTCGATGACCAGCACCACGGCGCCCTTGCCGGCCGAGGCCTGGAGGCTTTCGGGACGGCCTGTTGCCGTTTCGGCTTGTGCCGCGTTTGGATCTGACGGGGCCAGCTCGAGATTGGCCGGAATGTGCACGGTGAAGGTCGAGCCCTTGCCCTGCTCGCTGCCGACCGTAATCGTCCCGCCCATCATTTCGCAGTAGCTCTTGCTGATCGCAAGCCCGAGACCGGTGCCGCCGTATTTGCGTGTGGTCGAGGCATCGGCCTGGGTAAAGGGTTGGAAAACCTGCTGAATCTGCTCCGGCGACATGCCGATTCCGGTATCGCTGACTTCGATATCCAGCCACCCCGTGCCGTCTTCGCTCTTGCTCGAAACCGTCAGTCGCACCGTGCCTTCGCGGGTAAACTTCGCAGCGTTGCTGATCAGGTTGAGCACGACCTGGCGCAGGCGGGTGACGTCACTGACGATCTCGGTGACGTCCTGTTTGCGCACGATTTCCAGGATATTGCCGTTGGCTTCCATGATCGGCCCGATGCCACTGGATATTTCCTCGATGAACTCCTCGATATCGATGGGTTCGGGATACAGTTCGATCTTGTCCGCCTCAACCTTGGAGAGGTCAAGGATGTCGTTGATCAGGTGCAGAAGATGCTTGCTGGCCTTGCAGATGCGATCAAGATCGGGGATGAAGTCTTGTGCGCCCTGGTCCTCGGCTTCTTCCTTGAGCATTTCGCTGTAGCCGATCACTGCATTCATCGGCGTGCGCAACTCGTGACTCATATTGGCCAGGAACTGGCTCTTGGCCTGGTTGGCGGCATTCGCGGCTTTTTCGGCGCTCTTGATCTTTTCGTACATCCGTGCGTTGCGGATCGCGGTTGCGATGAATCCGACATGACGTTCGATCGCTTCTATCTCATCCTCGCCGGCATTCACGATCTTGCTGGTGTTGGCGAATGCAAGTACGCCGATGATTTCTTCGCCGATCGACAGTGGAAGCGTGATCAGCGACTTGCTCGGCAGCATGTCGTGAATCATCGCATCGGTCCGAGACATATCCGCACGCTCGGCCCGGGTATCCGCGAGAAAGTACGGCTTGTTGTTGAGTACGGTCCTGACAAAAATGCTGTCGGTTTCGCTCAGCGGAATGGCAAGGCCCTGGAGTTGAGGCGAAGCCACGTCCGTGCCAGCGCCGACATATCGATCCAGGATCAGGTTCTCGCGCGCCGGATCAACGAACAGAAGGCCCTCCTGGTCGAATTCGATCACGTCGGAGAGGTTTTCCCGGATTGCCGTCATCACCCGACCGAGATCGAGGGTCGAATTGACGACTCGGGCGACCTGGTTCATCGAAGCCAGCAGCCTGGCCTGCGAATCGATCTTTCGGTTGTGGTCCTGAAGCGAGCGCTTGGCCGAGATCAGCCGATTGCTGATGCGGTTGGTGAGGTAGGCGAAATACAGCAGAAATATGCCGATGGTGGCGGCACCGAGATACAGCGGCAGCCCGTCGCTGTGCGCCTGGAAGTCGGCTTCCACATGCGGCCAGGCCAGTGCCGTGACGATGATGGCCGGAAGAATTGTTTGGACCAGCAGGTTGCCGCCGCCGATGACGACCGCAGAGGCGACCAGCATGGTCGCGATGACAGCCGAGGGTACGAACGCGTAGCCGCACAACACGATTGCAGCTCCGGCCAGCATGCCGTCCAGCGAAAATGCCAGGTAGCCCACGGTCTTGGAGTGACCGCTGTATTTCGCGGCCATGTAAATCAGCCATGGATATGTCAAGCCGACCCCCAGGATGATCCCCATCAGTTCCTGGCGATCGGGAGGCAGCGTCACCGAAACGAGAATTGCGACCATGGCCATCGCGTAGACGCGACCGGCAAACGGCAGGCGAACGATCGTGTGTACGCCGTCGGGTCTTTGCGCTGAAGTGTCCGCAGATGCAGACTGTTCTTCGGCAGTCATTGTCCGGTTTCCGATTCATTTGCACCGAAAGGCGTCGGTGCACGCTTTGCAACGCCGGTCTTCGCGTTGCATGCCATTGCAGCGAAGGTCGTCAGGCCCGCGACAGCAAGGTAAAAAGCCGGCAGATCCTGTGTTCTTCCCCGGCGGGATCTTCCGTAAGCCCCGGCAAATCCCTTCAAGTAAGGGCTCCCGCTTGAATAATCGTTAAAATAGCACTCCTAAAACGTTAAAGCAATCCAGTTATTCAGGCACGAAGAGAAAAGCCACTCATTCGAGCCGCTCGTTTGTCCAGCGACTACAATATGGGTCGAACCGCCAGGGAGAGACGATCGCATGAACCGTTTGCGCGCTGAAGATCCGGAGTCGGTGGCGGTAATCCTTGTTGTCGACGACAATGAGATGAATCGTGACTTGCTGTCGCGACGCCTGACGAAAAAGGGCTTCAGGGTCGAGCTGGCCGAAACCGGTGAAGACGCCCTGACCTGGCTGGAGACCAATGCCTGCGATCTGGTGCTGCTCGACATCATGATGCCCGGCATGAGCGGCATCGAGGTGCTGGGTCGGCTGCGCGAGACCCGCAGCGTCACCGAACTGCCCATCATCATGGCCACCGCCAAGGGGGAGCAGTCCGATATCGTCGACGCGCTCAGGCGCGGAGCCAACGATTACGTGACCAAGCCGCTGGAGTTTCCGGTCGTGCTGGCCCGGGTGCAGACCCAACTGGGGCTCAAGGCGGCCAACGACCGGATTCGAACGCTCGTCGAAGACGTCGAGCGGCGCAACGCATTCATTCGCAGCGTGTTCGGCCGTTACCTGACCGACGAGGTGGCCGAAACGCTGCTCGAATCGCCCGAAGCGCTGACCATGGGCGGCGAGCGCCGCGAGGTCAGCATCCTGCTGGCTGACCTGCGCGGGTTCACTTCGTTCGCCGCACGGCGCGATCCCCAGGACGTGATGCGCGTGGTCAACAATTTCCTGTCGAAGATGACCGAAGTCATCATTGCCCACGGCGGGACCATCGATGAATTCATCGGCGATGCGATCCTCGCGCTTTTCGGCGCGCCGCGGCCGCTGGAAGATCATGCGCAACGAGCCGTGGCCTGTGCCGCGGCAATGCAGCAGGCGATGGACGAAGTCAACCGCGAGAATATTGCCAACGGCCTGCCCGAAGTCGCCATCGGCATCGGCATCAATACCGGTGAGGTCGTGGTAGGCAATATCGGTTCGGAAAAGCGCGCCAAGTACGGCGTCGTGGGCCACAACGTCAACATGGCCGCGCGCATAGAAGCCTACACGTCCGGCGGTCAGACGCTGATTTCGGAAAACACGCGCAATGCCTGTGGCGATGCTTTGCAGGTCAACGAGGAAATCCGTGTTCTGCCCAAGGGTTTCGACGAGGAAATCCCGATCTATGATGTCGCGGGCATCGATCACGAACGCTAGATGAATGAAGCTTGCAATCGCGTTTGACGTCTACGGCACGCTGATCGACACCGACGGCGTGCTGGAAACCCTGAACCAGTTGATTGGCGAAAAGGCCGCGGCATTTGCGCGCACCTGGCGCGACAAGCAGCTGGAGTATGCGTTCCGGCGTGGCTTGATGCAGCGCTACCAGCCGTTTCCCGTATGTACCGAGCAGGCGCTGGATTATTGTTGTGCGGCCCATCGGATCGATCTGGGTGACATGCAGAAGCAGCGTCTGATGCGCATGTACGGAGCGCTTCCGGCGTTTGCCGACGTCGACGCGGCGCTCGGGCAATTGAATGCGTCCGGCCGCCGGCTGTTCGCGTTCTCCAACGGTACGCGCGAAGCGGTCGACGGACTACTGGCGCGCGCAGGAATTGCCGATGCGTTCGAGGGCGTGGTCAGCTGCGACGACGTCCGCAGCTTCAAGCCGGACCCTGTCGTATACGCGCACTTCCTTGAAGTTGCCGGGGTGGCTGCCGACCACGCGTGGCTGATCTCCGGCAATCCATTCGACATCCTCGGCGCGCGTTCGGCCGGCTGGCACGCCGCCTGGGTCAAGCGATCGGATGATGCGGTGTTCGACCCCTGGGGGATCGAGCCCGATTGCACGGTCTGCGGCCTGGCCGAACTTGCCGCGGTTCTCGGTCGATAACGGGCCGTAATGCTCGTTACAGCAGGATCGCCGAGGCAAGCCCGAGGAAGGCAAAAAAGCCGATGACGTCGGTGACCGTGGTGACGAACGGGCCGGAGGCCAGCGCCGGATCGATATTGAGCTTGTCCAGCGCGATCGGGATCAGGATGCCGCCCACCGCCGCGGCGACCAGCGTCAGAAGCATGGCCACGGCGATCACCGCCGCCAGCATGGGTACGCCGAACCAGAACCCGGCGACGGCTGCCATCAGCAGGCCGAACAAAAGGCCGTTGATCGCGCCCACCGTGATTTCACGCCAGCTCACGCGCAGCGCGTTGCTGGCCGTCAGCTCGCGGGTGGCGATCGAACGCACCGCCACGGTCATGGTCTGGGTGCCCGCGTTCCCGCCCATGGAGGCCACGATGGGCATCAGCACGGCCAGCGCGACCAGCTGGTCGATACTGTCGGCGTACTGGTTGATGACGACCGACGCCAGGATGGCCGTGACCAGGTTGACCAGCAGCCACACCGCGCGTCCCTTGGTCGTCTGAAAAACGGTGTCGGCCAGGCTGGAATCCTCGGCCACCCCGGCCAGGCGCAGCATGTCCTCTTCGTGCTCTTCGTCGAGTACGGCCATGGCGTCGTCGATGGTGATGACGCCGACCAGGCGGCCGTTTTCGTCGACCACCGGCGCCGAGATCAGGTGATAGTGGTTGAACAGGTAGGCGACGTCGGATTCGGCGTCGGTGACGGTGACGATGCGGAAGCTGGGCTCGACGATGTCCATCAGCTTGTGGTCGCGCTTCGATGACAGCAACCTTCCGAGCGCGACGTAGCCGGCCGGCTTCATGGTCGGCGAAACCAGGATGACGTGGTAGAACTGGTCCGGCAGTTCCTCGGCGTTGCGCACGAAATCGATCGCCTGGCCCACCGTCCAGTCCTCGGGCAGTGCGACCAGTTCGCGCTGCATCAGGCGACCGGCCGAATACTCCGGGTAGGAAAGCGAGCTTTCCACGCCGATGCGGTCGACGGCCTCGAGCACGCCCAGGATCCGGGTCTGCTGGGCCTCTTCCAGGTCCTCGACCAGGTCGACGACGTCGTCGGAATCCAGGTCCTTGATCGCCTCGGCCAGCACCTGCGGCGGGAGTGCTGTCAGCAGCGGTTCCCGGATCGACTCCTCGAGCTCGGAAAGCACCTCGCCGTCGATGTTCTCGCCCCAGATCTCGACCAGCGCTTCGCGGTCGGAAGACCCGATCTGTTCGATCAGGTCGGCGACGTCGGCGGCATGCAGCGGCTCGAGCAGATCGCCGACCTGGTCGGCGTCGCCGGCCTCGACTGCGTCCAGCACGGAATTGACCAGTTCCCGATCGAGTACTTCCCGGCTGTCTTCGGCGTCGTCGTGCAGTTCGGTTTCCATCATTGATCTCCAGTCCGCTGGCAGTCCGGCATCAGCGGCTTTCCGGGTAAAAGCAGAGCAGGTGCCATTATCGGGTCAAACGGTGCTCGCGCCAAGACGCGACCGAAAATGCGGCCTGTGCGTCTATACTCGGTGCTCGCGTTCATTCTGCCCGGTTTGACGTCGGGGACGGTGTTCCGATGTGTCCCCGGGACCCCCTGGCGATGCTTTGAGCCCGCGTCGAATCGCCATCTTCCGCAAGACTGCAGGAACGACAGCGCATGTTGAAGACCATCGGCCTGATCGGCGGCATGAGTTGGGAATCGACGGTTCCGTATTACCGTCGCATCAATCAGCGCGTGGCTGCGCGCCTTGGCGGTCTGCATTCGGCGCGCATACTTCTGCACAGCGTCGATTTCTTCGAGATCGAACGAATGCAGTCGGCCGGCGAATGGGATCGTGCCGGCGACATGCTGGCCGGGATTGCGTGCGGCCTGGAGCGTGCCGGCGCCGATTTGCTGGTGCTGTGCACCAACACCATGCACGTGGTCGCCGACCGGATTCGAGAAGAAACCCGGGTTCCCTTTCTGCACATCGCCGATGCAACCGCCGAAGCCATCGCAACGGCCGGCATGACCACAGTCGGATTGCTGGGCACGCGCTTTACCATGGAGCGGGATTTCTACCGCGGCCGGCTGGCCGAAGCGCGCGGCCTGCGCGTGCTGGTGCCGGCCGAACCGGACCGCGAGATTGTCCACCGCGTGATCTTCGACGAGCTTTGCCAGGGCAAGGTCCGCCCGGAATCGCGCGCCGAATATGGCCGCATCATCCGCGATCTTGCAGCCAACGGCGCCGAAGGCGTCATTCTTGGCTGCACCGAAATCGGGTTGCTGGTGCAGCCGGACGACGTCGGCGTCCAGTTGTTCGACACGGCCAGTATTCACGCCGATGCCGCGGCCGCCTGGGCCCTTGGCGAGGCCTAGCGGAGCCGGCCGCCGCAAATCCGGTCGCGGCGATCATTCGTTGACCGAAACATCGTCGTCGAACAGGCCGGTGGGACGGCTCCCGTCCGGATCTGGGGCCGACGAAATCACGCTCGCAGCCCCGGAAACCGCCGGCAACGCCTCAAGAGTCGAGGCGGCATGTCACGCCGGCGTGTGCTTCGAGGCGTTCCCGCAGCTTGCCGTTCAGGGCGGTGGCCGGGGTCCAGAACCCGCCGGCGATTTCGTCGCCGATGTCCTGCGCCAGGCACAGCGCGGACTCGCCGATCATTTTCGAAGTCGAGCCGTAGCCCGGGTCGCGATCGCCCTTGACCCGGGCCTGGAGGGTCCGGCCTTCGGCGGTGCGGCCCTCGACGAGGATGTTGAAGAAGCCGGCCTCGCGCTGCTCGGGCGACGGGCCTTCGCCGGGTTTGGGCAGTACCATTTTCTTGAGCAACGAGCGCGTCGGGCCCATGGCGGCGCCCAGCGCGAAAGCGCCCATCCCCAGCGACACCATGGTGGCCCTGGCCCGGCCGCCGATGCCCTTTCCCGTCAGTACCGCCTCGTCGTAGCGAAAGCTCTTGCCGTAGGCGTAATCCTGCAGCGCGTTGGCGCGATGAACCACCCGGGTATTGATCGCGGCCATGATGAACGGCGCCATCCAGCTGCCGATGGCGGCATCGAACTTCGGGCCGCTGACGTAGGGTTGGCGCGGGCCCTTGCGCGCGTCCGGCGGACACAGCGCGAATGGGTTTTTCAGCACTTTCGCCGTTTCCTCGTCGCGCCGGGATTCCTCGACGATGTTGAGCATGCTGGCGAACGTGCCGCCGCTCAAACCGCCCTTGGCTGCCTTGACGCGCAGCCGGACGCGCTCGAGCGGCTTGCCGAATCGTTCCTGGGCGGCGTTCTGCAAGAACCACACGCCCAGGTCGGACGGAATCGAGTCGAAACCGCAGCAGTGCACGATGCGTGCGCCGCTTTTCTCCGCAGCCCCGGCGTGCCGGTCGATCATCTTGCGCATCCACGGCACTTCGCCGGAAAGGTCGCAGTAATCCGTGCCGTGTTCACAACAAGCCGCGACCAGGTCGGAGCCGTGCAGTGCGTAGGGTCCGACGGTGGTGCAGATCACGCGCGTTTTCTGCACCAGCGAATCCAGCGAGGCGCGGTCGTGGCTGTCGGCGGTGATCAGGGGCAGTCCGGCAGCGTTTTCGCCGAGCCCGGCCCGGATTTCCTCGAGCTTGGCCGGGTTGCGCCCGGCCAGCGCCCAGCGCAGCTCGCCGTCGGTGCCGTGTCGGGCCAGCAAGTGTTCGGCCACGAGGCGGCCGGTAAAACCGGTTGCCCCCATGACGACCAGATCGAATTCACGCGTTTCAGCCATTATCTTTCCAGTGGTTGAATCAGGGCTCTACCTTAACGCAGGGCAGTCGCGGAGCCGCAGGCAAAGGCAAAATCGGATCACCACGAAGGACACGAAGGACACGAAGAAGCGGCAGTCTTCTGCACATCGAGCACCCAAAGCGGTACGTTACGCCTTCGGCTTCACGCCAGCGCGTCCAGGCCCAGGTCGAGGTTGGGAGCCGAATGGGTGATGGCGCCGACCGAGATCACGTCCACGCCGGTCTCGGCGATGGCACGGACGGTCTCGAGATCGACGCCGCCGGAGGCTTCCAGCGTCGCGCCGGTGCCGGCGGCCTGTCCGACCGCAGCGCGCAGGTCGGCGAGCGGGAAGTTGTCCAGCAGGATGCTTTCGGCACCGGCATCGAGCGCCTCGCCCAACTGATCGAGCCGGTCGATCTCGACGGCGATGCGGGTCATGTGGCCGGCCACGGCGCGTGCACGTCGAACGGCCTCGGTGACGCCGCCGCAGACGGCGACGTGGTTGTCCTTGATCAGCACCGCGTCGTCCAGCCCGAAGCGATGCGAGACGCCGCCGCCGGCCGCCACGGCGGCCAGTTCCAGCGCTCTCAGGCCCGGGGTTGTCTTGCGCGTGTGCGCAATGCGCGCCGCCGTGCCGTCGACGGCATCGACGTAGGCGCGGGTGAGCGTGGCGATGCCGCTCAGGCGCCCCAGGAAATTCAGTGCGGTGCGCTCGGCGGTCAGAATCGAAGCCGCCGGGCCCGAGAGCACGGCGATGCAGTCTCCGTCCACGAGCGGCTGGCCATCGTCCAGGCGCCATTCGGCTTCGATGCGCCGGTCGACCTGGTTCAGGGTCTCTTCGACCGCGGCCCGGCCGGCCAGCACGCCGGGCCGGCGCGCCCGGAGCTCGAAGCGCGCCCGGATCGCGGGCGAGATCGTGGCCTGGGTGGTCACGTCGCCGCGCCCGCCCAGGTCCTCGGCGAGCGCGAGCGCGACGCGTTCGCGGATCACCGACGCCGCTGGCCTGGTCATGCTCATGTTCAGGCCGCACCGCGTCGCTGCGCCTTGCCCGGCAACAACGGCTCCAGCCGCTCCAGGTTGAGCTCGGTATGCGTGACCGGCGCCGTCTGGCCGGGGAAGTCGCTGCGCGCGTGCGCGCCGCGACTTTCCTCGCGCAACAGCGCCCCGGCGGCGATGAAGCGCGCGGCGATCAGTGCGTCGCTCGCACCGTGTTCGTGCACCAGTGCCTCGATGTCTTCGGCAAGCGATTGCAGACCGTTGCCGTCGCGCTCGACTCCGGCGTGCCGGGCCATGGCGCGGCGCAGTCGGTGAAGTTGGGCGTCCGGCAGTTCCGGCACGAGGTCTTCCGCCCGGCCCGAGCCGAAATGCAGGTCGGAATCGCTGTCCTGGATGTCCAGCGCGGCGCGCCGGCCGGTGACCAGCGCGTCGAGCAGCGAGTTCGACGCCAGGCGGTTGGCGCCGTGCACGCCGGTACAGCCCGCTTCGCCGATGACATACAGCCCCGGGACCTCGCTGAATCCGTTGCTGTCGGTGGCCACGCCGCCCATGTGGTAGTGCTCGGCCGGCGCCACCGGAATCGGCATGCGGCGCGGGTCGATATCGGCGCTCATGCAGGCGTCGTAAACGGTCGGGTAACGGTCCGGGAATTCGTCGCCGACGGCTTCGGTCGCATCGAGAAACGCGCCGCGCCCGGACTGGATCTGTTGGTGCACGGCGCGTGCAACCACGTCGCGCGGGGCCAGTTCGGCGTCCGGATGCACCCCGGTCAGGAAGCGCTGTCCGCTGGCGTCGACCAGGATTGCGCCTTCGCCGCGCAACGCTTCGGTGGCCAGCGGCGCCGGGTCGCGGCCGATATCAATCGCGGTTGGATGAAACTGCACGAACTCCGGGTCGCGGATGAACGCGCCCATCCGCGCCGCCCAGGCCAGTGCCTGACCGCGGTTGCCGGCCGGATTGGTGGTGGTCGCGTATAACCCGCCCAGCCCGCCGGTCGCGACGACGGTCGCGCGGGCCGGGAGTTGATGCAGGGTCCCGCCATGATCCCGGGCCAGCACGCCGCGACAGCCGTGGTTGCCGCGCGGCAGCAAGGCCCGGCCGAACCAGCCTTCGCGGATCTCGATGTGGGTGCAAGCCCGCGCCGCGCGCACCAGCGCGTCCAGGATGGCCTTGCCGGCCTGGTCGCCGTTGACGCGGGCGACGCGCGCGCGACCGTGCGCCGCTTCCTTCGACAGCGCCCAGCTGCCGTCCGGGCGATGGTCGAAGGCCACGCCCAGGCCCTCCAGCGCGCGTACCTCCCCGGGGGCGGCCTCGGCGAGCACGTGTGCCGCGGCCTCGTCCGACAATCCGGCGCCGGCGGCAATGGTGTCTTCGGCGTGCAGTTGCGGGCTGTCGTCGGCGCCCAGGGCGGCCGCGATCCCGCCCTGGGCCCAGCCGGTGGCCGAATCACCGCCCAGCGAATTGCCGGCCAGCAGCACCACCGGCATCGGTGCGGCATGAAGCGCGGTCCACAGGCCGGCGATGCCGGAACCGACGATGACGACGGGTGGGTTGGACATGAGCGTTCCCGGAATTCAGGCCGCGACGTATTCGGCGGCGGTGAGCGGCCGCGCGGTATCGAACGCCGGCGGAGATTCGCTTTTCGGCAGGTCCAGCATGGCCTGGACGCTGTTTCGGGCGCGTTCGGCGATATCCGGCGGCACGGTGACCTCGAACTGGAGCTGGCGCAGGGATTCGTAGATGCCGGCGAGCGTGATCCGCTTCATGTGCGGGCACAGGTTGCACGGACGGACGAAGCGGGTGCCGGGGTTTTCGACCGAGACGTTGTCACTCATCGAGCATTCGGTGATCAGGATCGCCGTTTTCGGCGCGTGATCGCGGACAAACGCGGCCATCGCGCCGGTGGAGCCGGCGAAATCGGCCGCCTTGAGCACTTCCGGCGGGCACTCGGGATGGGTGATGATCATCGCCTCCGGGTGCTCGGCGCGCAGCTGCTCGATCTCGTCTGCGGTGAAGCGCTCGTGGACTTCGCAGGCGCCCTTCCAGGTCAGGATGCGGATGTCGGTCTGGCTGGCGACGTTCCTGGCCAGGTACTCGTCGGGAATCATGATGACCGTGTCGCTGTTCCACCGCTCGGCCATCGCTTCGACCACCTGCACCGCGTTCGACGAGGTGCAGCAGATGTCGGATTCGGCCTTGACCTCGGCCGAAGTGTTGACGTAGGTCACGATCGGCGTGTCCGGGTAGGCTTCCCGGATCCGGCGCACGTCCGCACCGGTGATCGAGGCGGCCAGCGAGCAGCCGGCGCGCAGGTCGGGAATCAGCACGGTCTTGTCCGGCGACAGGATCTTGGCCGTCTCGGCCATGAAGTGCACGCCGGCCTGCACGATGATGTCGGCGTCGGCCTCGGCGGCCAGCTGGGCCAGCTTGAGCGAATCGCCGGTGGCGTCGCCGACGCAGTTGAAGATTTCCGGCGTCATGTAATTGTGCGCCAGGATCACCGCGTTGCGCTCGGCCTTCAGGCGGTTGATCGCATCGATCAGCGGCGCGTGCAGCGGCCATTCGGCCTCGGGGACGACGTCGGCCAGGCGGGCGTACAGGTGATCCGTGCGCGCACGAACGCCATGGTCGTAGCGCAGTTCGCCGGCGGCGGGCCAGCGCCCGAGAACCGATTCGTCACCACCGTCGGGGTGGCGCCTGGAGTGCGTTTGTTCGTTCATGGTTGACTTCACCACGCAGGTTTTGAGAGTGTAGAAGTGCTGGAGATGGCCTGCCGCCCGAAGATTCAATATCGGGGCATCGCGCGGCATTTCAAATCGCGGCTGTCGAACGACTGAAGCAGGCGGTCAGCTTCCATGGTTCGCGACACGTGGATCGAGTCGGAGAGAAACGCCGGTTGAACCATCAACTCTCGAGCCTGTCGGAACACTCCAGGCGCGCAAGTATAGTCACCTAGGAGGAATTTCATGTATAGATCCCTACTCGTAGTGCTGATTTCTGCGGCATTCGCCGTAACCGGGGCGCTGGCGCAGCATACCCGGGACTATTCCGACCAGTTGCCCGACGACCTGCCGCCGTTCGAGGAAGCCGACAGGAACGATGACGGCCTGATCGACTGGGAAGAAGCCGAGGAAGTCGGAATTCCGCGCGAGGTGTTCGACGCCGAGCAGCAGGGCGGCTACCTGGCCGAACCCACATATCGCTACGCGCTGCGCCGCGAAGACCCCTGAACGGTTCCGCGGCCGGCCCCGCTGGCCTCGGCGTGGCCACAGCGGCCCGCCAGCAGCGCCGTGCGCGCTATCCTGCAGGCCCGGCTCCAGCGAGCCCCGACACGATGGACCCGCCCGGATGCCGCGTTCGACCCTCCTGGCCACCGCTTCGATTCCCGATACCGACGAGCAGCTGAAGCTGCACGCGCACGCCGACCGCTTCGCGATATCCATTCCAGGCCGCGGCGAGCTGATGAACACGCGCGTCCACGGCTCGGAAATGGCGCTGGCCCGTTTGACCTGTCGGCGAATCGCCGACCGGGAGGCCCCGCGTCTGCTGGTCGGCGGGCTGGGGATGGGTTTCACGCTGGCCGCGACGCTGGCCGCCGCCGGACCGGATGCCCGGGTCGTGGTGGCCGAGCTGGTGCCCGAAGTCGTGGCGTGGAACCGCGATCTCGTCGGTGAGCCCTCGGGCCACCCGTTGAAGGATCCGCGCTGCGAAGTCTTCGTCGGGGACGTCGCGCGGCTGATGCGCGAGGCACCCGAAAGCTTCGACGCCATCATGATGGACGTCGACAACGGCCCCGAGGCGCTGATTCGCACTGAAAACGACTGGCTGTATTCGGCGGCCGGACTGGCCGCGACCCGGCGCGCGCTCAAGCCGAACGGCGTGCTGGCCGTCTGGTCGGCAGCCCCCGATCGCCGGTTCACCGAGCGGCTGAAAAAGTCCGGATTCGAAGTCGAGCTGCAGACCGTGCGGCCGCATCGAAAAGGCAAGGGTGCGCGTCACCTCATCTGGTTCGCGGTGCGCAAGGTTTGAGGGCCCTGCCGGAACGGCTACGCTGCACTGGCTGAATGCGGTCGCAACCGTTTGCGCAACCGCTCGCACA
>JAWLEW010000006.1:0-74413 GCA_041685925.1 Wenzhouxiangellaceae bacterium
GGGCGTCGAAGTCCGTACCGCATCATCGGGAATCCTCCAGGTCCGCGGCCCGATGCTTTTTTCCGGCTATCTCGGAATCGACGACGGAATCGACGACGGAATCGACGACGGGACCGACGCCGACGGCTGGTTTTCTACCGGCGACGTCGGCGATCTTCTGCCCGAAGGCGATCTTCGGATTGCCGGACGTGCCGACGAAGTCATCATTTCAGGCGGCGTCAACGTCAACCTGGAGGCGGTACGACAGCGGCTTGACGAATGTCCGGGCATCCAGGATATCGTGCTGGTCGCGCTGGACGATGCGCGCTGGGGCCAGCGCATCGGCGCGGTCGTGCAGCCGCGCGACCCGAACGCCGACGCGGAACACCTGCAGGCCTTCCTGGCCGACTGGAGCCGGGAAAGACTCACGCCTGCCGAGCGACCGCTGCACTGGCGCATCGTCGACAATATACCCAGGAGCGCTGCCGGCAAGCCGCTCAAGCCCGCCTGCAGGGCCCTGCTCGAAAACGAATGACGGATTCCGGACGCCGGATCTGACAGGTTTCCAACCAAAGGATTGCTATGTCGAAACAGGTTCATGCAATGTTCTCCCGTATCGCGCGGCGCTACGACCGGGCCAACCGGTGGATGTCGTTCGGCAGCGACCAGGCCGTCCGGCGGCGGGCCGTAGCGATGTCCGGCGTCCAGCCCGGCGACGCGGTCCTCGACTGCGCCGCCGGCACCGGCGACCTCACGCTGCTGTTCCACGACGCCATGGAAGGAAGGGGTCGTGTCGTCGGCTCCGACTTCAATGCCGACATGCTCGCGCTGGCCGAGGAAAAATCGCGCTCGCGCGGCGTCGACATCGAGTGGCGCGAGGAAGACAGCCAGGCGCTGGACTTTCCCGACGACAGTTTCGACGTCGTCGCCATCGCCTACGGCATTCGCAACGTCGACGACCCGGGCAAGGCACTTGGCAGCATGTACCGGGTGCTCAAGCCCGGCGGCCGGATGGTGGTGCTGGAATTCGGCCAGCCGCCGGCGCTGCTCAAGCCGTTTTATTACGTCTACAACCGGCTCGTCATTCCGCTGATCGGTGGCCTGGCCGGCGGCGATCGCGATGCCTACCAGTACCTGCAGCGCACCTCCCACGCGTTCCCCTACGGCGCGGATTTCGCCGAGATGATGCGCGCCAACGGTGACTACGACGACATCACGGTCCGGGCGGTCGCGCTGGGCGTCAACTACATCTACGTCGGCACCAAGAAAGCGCCGAGAAACCGTTGACCCGCGTTGGACCGGTACGGCTGTATCCTGAATACGGCAAAGAATTCCACAGGATGCGTGCGCGTCTACCATCGCCGCTGGAGAATACGAACCGGGCTCGCCCATGCATACGAAACTGATCGACGCGCTCCGCGATCCGGACGCCTTTCCTCACCCGGTCGATGAAGTCGAACGGATCGAGACCCACATCTCCTGGATCCTGCTGGCCGGAGACTTCGTCTACAAGATCAAGAAACCGCTGGACCTGGGCTTTCTCGATTTTTCCTCGCTGGAAAAGCGCAGGTTCTTCTGCGCCGAGGAAATCCGGCTGAACCGCCGCACCGCGCCGGAACTGTATCTCGAAGTCGTCGCCATCGGCGGCACGCCCGATCAGCCTGTGCTGGGAGCGGAGGCAGAGGCAATCGAATACGCGGTCAAAATGCGGCGTTTCGATACCCGGGCGGGGTTCGACCGCCTGCTGGCCGACGGGCGGCTCGAACCGGGCCACGTCACCGACCTCGGGCGCCGGCTCGCCGAACTGCACCGCATCGCCGCGGTGGCATCGGCGGACAGCGGCTTTGGCAGCTTCGAAGACGTTTCCGGGCCCATGCGCGACAATTTCGAAGATCTGGGCAAAACATTGAAACGCGATGCCTTCCGGCAACGCCTGGACGAATTGAACCGATGGACCGAACGCCAGCTCGCGCGCCTGACCCCGCTGCTGGAGAAGCGCCGGCGCGACGGCTTCACCCGCGAGTGCCACGGCGACGCTCACCTCGGCAACGTCGCGCTGATCGCCGGCCGCGCGACGCTTTTCGACTGCATCGAGTTCAGCGAAGAGCTGCGCTGGATCGACGTGATCTGCGACCTGGCGTTCACCGTGATGGACCTGCGAGACCGCGGCGCGACCGGCTTCGCCTGGCTGTTGCTCGACGAATACCTGGCCCGTAGCGGCGATTACGAGGGCGTACAGCTGCTGCCCGTCTACATGGTGTATCGCGCCCTGGTGCGTGCCAAGGTCCAGGCGTATCGGCTGGATGACCCGGATGCCGACCGCGATGGAGTCCTCGAACAGATCGACGACTACCTGGCGCTGGCCGGGACGATCAGCAGCGAGCGGCGTCCCGCCCTGCTCATCACCATGGGCGTGTCGGGCAGCGGAAAATCGTGGCTGGCACGGCGCCTGGTCGGACAGGTCGGCCTGGTCCGCATCCGCTCGGACGTCGAACGCAAGCGGCTGCACGGCCTGGATCCTGAATCGACCAGCGACTCGGGGCTGGGATCGGACCTGTATTCGAAACAGGCGACCAGGCGCACCTACCGGCGCCTGGCCGACCTTGCCCGTCCGTTGATCGCGGCCGGCATCCCGGTGCTGATCGACGCGGCGTGCCTCAAGAACTGGCAGCGCACCTTGTTCCGCACGCTTGCCGAAGAGCTCGAGGTCAGCTTCGCGACCATCCAGTGCGACGCCGACGAAGATGTGCTCAGAAACCGGATCCTCAGGCGCGAACAGGCCGGCGACGATCCGTCGGAAGCCGGGCTGGAGGTGCTGGCCCACCAGCACGAGACACTGGACCCGCTGGATGCCGGCGAACTTGGCTCTACGCTGCGCCTGGATACGGCCGCCGCGGATGCCACCGACCGCGCCGCCGACTGGATCGGGCAGCGGCTGGGCCTGTAACGTTTCGCGCACCGCGTGGTCCCCTGATCCGTTCGATTGATCTGGCTCAAGCTTGACGGCCCGTCGGTTCGGTTAGACTCACCCCACGAAATTCACTCTCCAAGGAGCGCTCACCGATGTGCCTTGCTGTCCCGGCCCGGGTAGAGGCCTTGCACGAACACGACCAGGCCACGGTCGAGGTCGGCGGCGTACGCAGCCAGATTTCACTGGCAATGGTCGACGGCGTGGAAGTCGGCGACTACGTCATCGTCCACGTCGGCCATGCCATCACGCGGCTGGACGTCGAGGAAGCAGAACGCTCTCTGGCGCTGTTTCGCGAACTGGCCGAAAAACTGGGAGAATCGCCCGATGCGATATATTCAGGGGTTTCGTGACGGCCGCACGGCCCAGGCGCTCAGCAAGCTGATCGCCGAGGAAGTCCGTGCGGACCGCGATTACCACCTGATGGAATTCTGCGGCGGGCACACCCACGCGGTATTCCGCCACGGCATCCCCGACCTGCTGCCGGACAACGTCGAACTGGTCCACGGTCCCGGCTGCCCGGTTTGCGTGCTGCCGGTTTCGAGGCTGGACATGGCGATCGAGCTGGCCAGCGACCGGAACGTGATCCTGGCCAGCTACGGCGACATGCTGCGGGTGCCGGCTTCGCGCCGCAACAGCCTGCTCAATGCACGTGCCCGGGGCAAGGATGTTCGCGTGGTGCAGTCGGCGGTCGAAGCGCTGGCACTGGCGCGCGAGAATCCGGACCGCGAGGTCGTGCTGTTCGCCATCGGCTTCGAGACCACCACGCCACCCACGGCGCTGGCGATCAAGCAGGCCGCCGAACTCGACCTGCCGAATTTCAGCGTGTTCTGCAACCACGTCCTGACGCCCTCTGCGATCCAGTCCATCCTCGATTCGCCCGAAGTACGGCGCCTCGGCCAGGTGCGGGTCGACGGCTTCCTGGGCCCCTCGCACGTCAGCACCATCATCGGTTCGGCGCCGTACGAATTCTTCGCCGAGGAATACCAGCGACCGGTGGTGATCGCCGGCTTCGAACCGCTCGACGTGCTGGCCTCGATCCGGATGCTGATCCGGCAGATGAACGAGGGCCGGGCCGAGGTCGAGAACCAGTTCACCCGCGGCGTCAGCCGCCACGGCAACGAAAAGGCCAAGGCGATGGTCGCCGAGGTGCTCGAACTGCGCCCCGATTTCGCCTGGCGCGGGCTCGGCCACGTGCCCTACTCCGGGCTGCGCATCAAGCGCGAATTCCGCCGCTTCGACGCCGAGCAGCGCTTCGGGATGGTCGAACGCGACGTGCGCGAAAACGCCGCCTGCCAGTGCCCGGCAGTGATCCGGGGCGTCAAGAAACCCACCGACTGCGAGATCTTCGGCACCGTGTGTACGCCGCGCAACCCGATCGGCTCGTGCATGGTGTCCGACGAAGGCGCCTGCGCGGCCTACTACCGCTATCGCCGCTACGCCGAGGCCGGGTGACTCGCCTTCGCTGTCGCAGGTGAATGCGCATTTGATTTCTATCCACGTCCATCTGCGGTTCGAATAATCAATGCGCATATTGATCCTCTGCCATGCCTTCAATTCGCTCAGCCAGCGCGTATTCGCCGAGCTCGAACGTGCCGGGCACGAGGTTTCGGTCGAGCTCGACATCAGCGACGCGGTCACGCGCGAAGCCGTTTCGCTGTTCAGGCCCGACGCGGTGGTGGCGCCTTTTCTCAAGCGCAGGATCCCCGACGACGTCTGGCAGGCGTTGCCGTGCCTGATCGTGCATCCGGGCCCGCCCGGCGACCGCGGCCCGAACGCGCTGGACTGGGCCGTGCTGGACGACGAGCCGGCCTGGGGCGTCAGCATCATCCGGGCCACGGCTGAACTCGACGGCGGGCCGGTGCTGGCCGCGCGCAAGTTCACGATGCGCCGGGCGCGCAAGAGCAGCATCTACCGGTTGGAGGTCACCGAAGCCGCGGTCCAGGCGCTGTTCGAGGCGCTGGCGCGGCTCGATCACCCCGAACAGATCCCGGAAAACAGCGTCGAGTTCCGCGGCCAGGGCCGATGGCGCGACGCGGTAACAGGCGACGCACGGCGCGTCGACTGGCAACACGACAATACCGAGACCGTGCTGCGCAAGATCAACAGCGCGGACGGCCAGCCCGGCGTGGTCGATCGTCTGGCCGGGCGCGACCTGCGCCTGTTCGATGCGCATGCCGAGACCGAACTGACCGGCACTGCCGGCCAACTGCTGGCGCGCTGCGGCGGCGCGGTGTGCCGTGCAACCACCGACGGCGCGATCTGGATCGGCCACCTCAAGACAACCGACAAGCAGGACTTCAAGCGCCCCGCCGTCGACGTCCTCGGCGACGCCGCCGATGCGCTGGCCGAAGTCCGGCCGCGCCGGTCGTCGCAAGACAACCCGCGCGGCCCGATTCGCTACGCCGAGCATGGCGAAATCGGCATCCTGGAGTTCGATTTCTACAACGGTGCGATGAGCACCGACGACTGCGCCGCGCTGCAGGAAGCCTGGTGCGATGCCGCACGACGACCCACCCGCGTCATCGTGCTGGCCGGCGGCCGCGACTTCTGGTCCAACGGCATGGATCTCAACAGCATCGAGGCCGCCGACAGCCCGGCCGACGAGTCCTGGCGCAACATCAACGCCATGGACGACCTGGCCGAGGCCATCATCCGGACCACCAGTCACCTGACGGTCAGCGCCATGGCCGGCAACACCGCGGCCGGCGGCGTTTTCCTGGCGCTCGCCGCCGACCGGGTCTGGGCGCGCGACGGCGTGATCCTGAACCCGCACTACAAGAACATGGGCAACCTGTACGGCTCGGAGTTGTGGACCTACCTGCTGCCGCGGCGCGTCGGGGAGCAGGGCATCGGCAAGGCGATGGGCCACCGTCTGCCGATGCTGGCCGCCCGCGCGCACGAGCTGGGCCTGGTCGATGCGGTGGGCCCGAACGATCCGGCCGAATTCAACGGCTTCGTCCGCCAGGCCGCCAGCCAGCTGGCCGGCCGAGACTGGTCACGGGCCGTGGCGGCCAAGAAAGAGCGTCGCGCGCATGACGAGCGCGAGCGCCCGTTGGCCGAATACCGGGCCGACGAGCTCGAGCGCATGCGGCTGAACTTCTACGGCTTCGACCCGTCATACCACGTCGCTCGCTACCGGCTGGTCCGGCGCACGCCACACGCCTGGACACCGCTCTATCTCGCCCGCCACCGCCGCATCGCCGAGCCGCCCGCCACTGCGGAAACGACGCGATGAGCGTCGTGGCGCGACGCCTGACCGTCGCCGGCCGGGTACAGGGCGTCGGCTTTCGCCCTTTCGTCTACCGCCTGGCGCACGAATTCGAGTTGGCCGGCTGGGTGCTCAACGCGGCCGGCGTGGTCGAAATCGAGATCCACGGCCCGGCTTCGAGCGTGGACGCATTCGCCCGCGACCTGATCGAACGCGCGCCGCCGCTGGCCCGACCGGCGCTGGTCAGCGACACCGGCGTCGATTCCGAGCCGCTGGATGCGTTCGAGATCCGTGCCAGCCAGTCCGGCGCGGAACCCGAGATCCACGTCCCGCCCGACCAGTTCCTGTGCGAGGACTGCCTGGCCGAAATGAGCGCACCGGACGAACGCCGCTATCGCTACCCGTTCATCAACTGCACCCAGTGCGGGCCGCGCTATACCATCATCCGCGCCCTGCCCTACGACCGTCCCAACACCACGCTGAAGGATTTTCCGCTCTGCCCGGCCTGCGAGGCCGAGTACACCAACCCGCTGGACCGGCGCTTTCATGCCCAGCCGTTGGCGTGCCCCGCATGCGGTCCCTCGCTTGCATTTCGCCGCGGCGATGCGCGCCTGGACGACAACGAGGCCGCACTGGCCGCAGCGGTGGCCGCGGTCGAAGCCGGCGAAATCGTCGCGGTACGCGGCGTCGGCGGCTACCACCTGGTCTGCGACGCGGCCAATGCCGACGCGGTGGCGGCGCTGCGCCGGAGAAAGCGCCGTCCGCACAAGCCGCTGGCCGTCATGGTGCCGATGCGCGGCGACGACGGACTGGACGCGGCACGCGCGCTGGCCGAACTCGATCCCGCCGTCGCCGATCGGCTGGTCGATCCCGAGCGGCCCATCGCGCTGGCGCGGCTCGAGCCGGGCCACGGACTCGCCGACGGGGTCGCGCCCGGGTTGAACGAAGTCGGGCTGATGCTGCCGTACAGTCCGCTGCACCACCTGCTGCTTGCGGCGCTGGCGCGCCCGGTGATCGCGACCTCGGGCAACCTCAGCGGCGAGCCGGTGTTGACCGACCCGGCCCAGGCCGAGAAGCGTCTGTCGAATATCGCCGATGCCTTCCTGCACCACAATCGCCCGATCCAGCGCCCGGCCGACGACCCGGTCTGGCGTCTGAACAGCGGCCGGATGCGGCCGATCCGGCTGGGCCGCGGCAACGCGCCGCTGGAGCTTGAACTACCGGTCGCACTCGAACGGCCGATCCTCGCGGTCGGCGCATTCCTGAAAAACACCGTTACGCTGGGCTGGAACCGGCGCGCGGTGGTCTCGCCGCATATCGGCGAGCTGGACAGCCCGCGGGCGGTCGAAGTGTTTGCCCAGGTCGTCGAAGACCTGCAGGCGCTCTACGGCGTCCGCGCCGAGCGGCTGGCCTGCGACGCGCATCCGGATTTCCCCAACAGCCGCTGGGCGCGCGATACCGGCCTGCCGCTGACGCGCATCTTCCACCACGAGGCGCATGCCGCCGCCTTGGCCGGCGAATTCGATCGGGTCGGCGCAGATACCCTGGTATTGACCTGGGACGGCGTCGGCTACGGCCGCGACGGTACGCTATGGGGCGGCGAGGCGCTGTACGGGCGCCCCGGCAACTGGCGGCGGGTCGCGTCGCTCACGCCCTTCCGGCTCCCGGGCGGCGACAAGGTCATCCGGCAGCCCTGGCGCACCGCGCTGTCGCTGTCCTGGCACGCCGGATTCGAATGGCCGGAAGCGCCGGACGCCGATCCATTGCTCACGCGCGCCTGGGAATCCGGCCTGGCCAGCCCCTGGACGAGCGCCGCCGGCCGGCTGTTCGACGGCGCCGCCGCGCTGGCCGGGGTGGCCCCGGAGGCCAGTTACGAGGGCCAGGGCCCGACCTGGCTGGAAGCATTGAGCGCGCGCGGCGCCGCGGCCAAGGCCCCTGTTCCCCTGCTCGCAGCCGACCAATCCGGCCTGCCACGCGCCGACTGGGGCCCGTTGATGGCCTGGATGGCGGATCGGTCGATAGCACCGGCCGACCGCGCCGCCGGTTTTCATGGCGCCATGGCCGAACTGGCCGGTTCGATCGTCGATGAGGTGGCCGCCGTGCACCCCGTAAGCGCCGTGGGGCTGACCGGCGGGGTATTCCAGAACGCCCTGCTCTCGCGCCTGGCCATCGCGCAGATCCGGCAGCGCGGCATCGAACCGCTGCTGCCCGCGGCGATTCCGGTCAACGACGCGGGAATCAGCTACGGCCAGGTCATCGAGGCGGCTGCAAGGCAGGCCACGGATTACCCAAATGGCCAGAAGTGATAAACAACCTTTTGAATCCTTTGTATCTAACTGAATTAAAAAGAGTCTAATGACCGAAAAACCACCCAAGCTCGACAAGCACATCCGGCTCGCCCACGGCAACGGCGGGCGCTACATGCGCGAACTCATCGATGCCCTGTTTGCCGCCCGGCTCGGGGACCAGGGTCTGGACACCCGGGTCGATGCCGCGGCGGTCGACGTGCCGCAAGGGGTTCGGCTGATGATGACCACCGACGGCTTCACGGTCGATCCGCTGGAGTTTCCCGGCGGCAACATCGGCTCGCTGGCCATTCACGGCACGGTCAACGACCTGGCGGTGGCCGGCGCCATGCCGCTGTACCTGACGCTCAACGCATTCATCGAGGAAGGCACGGAAATCAAGCTGCTCGAGCGGATCGTCGACGCGCTGGCCGAAGCCGCGCGCGAAGCCGGCGTCAAGGTCGTGGCCGGAGACACCAAGGTGCTGGCGCGCGGCGAATGCGGCGGCGTCTACCTGGCCACCACCGGCCTGGGCGCGGTGCCGAACGACCTCGCGCTGGATCAGCAGCACGTGCGGCCGGGCGACCGCATCATCGTTTCGGGCAGCATCGGCGATCACGGCACCTCGGTACTGCTGGCGCGCGAGGAGTACGGGCTGCGCGGCGACCTGCAATCGGATTCGGCCAGCGTGCTGCCGGTCACCGAGATGCTGCTCAAGCATCCCGGCCTCAGGTTCATGCGCGATCCGACCCGCGGCGGGCTGGCCACGGTCGCGCTGGAGCTGGCCCGCGAAAGCGGGCTCGGCATCGCGCTGGAGGAGGACGCGATTCCGCTCAGCGAACCGGTTTCGGCCGTGTGCGAACTGCTCGGCTACGATCCCCTTTACCTGGCCTGCGAAGGACGGGTCGTCGCGGCGATTGCCGCCGACGCGGCCGACGATGCCGTCGCCGAATTGCGCATCTCCGGTGTCGCGCCCGATGCCGCCGTCATCGGCACGGTCGGCGAGGGGCCGGGCCCGGTCATGCTGACCACGGGCCTGGGCGGCCAACGCCTGATCGACGAACTGGAAGACGATCCGCTGCCGCGGATCTGCTGACCGTTTTCGCCGGCCGCGGCGGCAAACGAACGTGGCGCCGCTTCGATCAAAGTCGAATGGCCGGCGCCGGCAGCCCATGCCATGCTTGCAGACCGATTCCCGATAAACACATGGTGGAGACAGGACGATGGGCCACAAGGAAATCCACGATCGTTCGCTGGCCGATCCCGAGGCCTTCTGGGCCGAGGCGGCCGAAGCAATCGAATGGCAGCGAACCTGGGATTCGGTGCTGGAAACCGGCAGCGCGCCGTTCCATCGCTGGTTCGCCGGCGGCATGCTCAACACCTGCCACAACGCGCTTGACCGCCACGTCGAAGCCGGACGCGGCGACCAGACCGCGCTGGTCCACGACTCACCGGTCACCGAAACGATCCAGCGCTTCACCTACCGCGAACTGCGCGACCGGGTCGCCGCGTTGGCCGGGGTGCTGCGCGCGCACGGCGTGGAAAAGGGCGACCGGGTCATCGTTTACATGCCCATGGTGCCGGCGGCCCCCATGGCGATGCTGGCCTGCGCCCGCATCGGTGCGATCCATTCGGTGGTCTTCGGCGGATTTTCGGCCGGAGAACTGGCCAAGCGCATCGACGATGCCCGGCCGAAGATGATCCTGTCGGCTTCCTGCGGCATCGAGCCCGGCCGCGTCGTCGAATACAAGCCGCTGCTGGACCGGGCCATCGAACTGGCCGAACACAAGCCGGACGCGACCCTGATCCTGGCCCGGCCGCAGGCCTCGGCCGACCTGGTCGACGGTCGCGATTTCGACTGGGACACGGAAATGGAACGCGCCGCGCCGGCCGACTGCGTGCCGGTCGAAGCGACCCACCCGCTGTACATCCTGTACACCTCCGGCACCACCGGCCAGCCCAAGGGCATCGTGCGCGACAACGGCGGGCACGCCGTCGCGCTGGCCTGGTCGATGTCCAACATTTACGACATCAAGCCCGGCGAAGTGTTCTGGGCCGCCTCCGACGTCGGCTGGGTGGTCGGGCATTCATACATCGTCTATGCGCCGCTTCTGATCGGCGCGACCACGGTCTTGTTCGAGGGCAAGCCGGTCGGCACCCCCGACGCCGGCACTTTCTGGCGCGTGATCGAACAGCACGGCGTCTGCACGCTGTTCACCGCGCCCACCGCGTTTCGCGCCATCGGCAAGGAGGACCCGGGCGGCGAGTTCATCGGCAAGTACGATCTATCGGGCCTGCGCGCCCTGTTCCTGGCCGGCGAACGTTGCGATCCGAGCACGCTGGAATGGGCGCAGCGCCAGTTGAACGTGCCTGTGATCGACCACTGGTGGCAGACCGAGACCGGCTGGCCGGTTGCAGCCAACTGCCTCGGCATCGAGCAGCTGCCGATCAAGCCCGGGTCGCCGACCTGCGCGGTGCCGGGCTACGACGTGCGCGTGCTCGACGACGAAGGCCACGAACTGCCCGACGGCGAAATCGGCGCCATCGTCATCAAGCTGCCGTTGCCGCCGGGCTGCCTAGTCACGCTTTGGGAGGCCGATCAGCGCTGCCGGGACGCCTATCTCAGGCGTTTCCCGGGCTACTACCTGACCGGCGACGCCGGGATTCGCGACGCGGACGGCTACTTGTGGATCATGAGCCGCATCGACGACGTGATCAACGTGGCCGGGCACCGGCTTTCCACCGGCGAAATGGAGGAAGCGCTGGCCGCGCATCCGCACGTGGCCGAATGCGCGGTCTTCGGCGTGCGCGACCCGCTCAAGGGCGAGCTGCCGCTGGGACTGGTGGTGCTCAAGTCGGGCGCGGGCGTGGATGAAGAGCAACTGCGCGCCGACCTGATCAGGCAGGTGCGCGAGGCCATCGGTCCGGTCGCCGCCTTCAAGCTGGTCGCCGTGGTATCCCGCCTGCCCAAGACGCGTTCGGGCAAGATCCTGCGCGGTACCATGAAGAAGATCGCCGATGGCAGGGAGTGGACACCGCCGGCCACCATAGACGATCCGATCATTCTCGACGAAATCGAGCAGGCGCTGGTGAAAATAGGCTACCCGAGTTCCTGATCGACGCCTGGGCATGGCACCCGGCCGGGCAGCGCACACAAGGCTCTTTATCACGGATTCCACGGATTCCGGATCCGGCGGGCATCGAGCGCTTCAATTCGACGCGTGGCGAGGCCTTCAGCGATCGATACCCGCCGGATCCTCCAACTGGAGAGGCCCACCGGTCCGCGCCGCGCGTGAACCTGTCCGCTTCCGCCTGTATCCGTAAATCTGCGCTGACCCGTGTAACCTGTGGCGACCCTTCATCGACGCAAACAGGACGCTTTTCAATGAGTGAAAACCGGCGCGAGCTCGAAGCCGACGTTGCCGTCATCGGTGCCGGCAGCGCCGGGCTGGTCGCCTACCGCCAGGCCAGCAAGCATGTCGACAACGTCGTCCTGATCGAGGGCGGGCCGTACGGCACCACCTGTGCGCGGGTCGGCTGCATGCCCAGCAAGCTGCTGATCAGCGCCGCGGAAGCCGCGCACTCGGCCCACCATGCCGGTCAGTTCGGCGTGCACCCGGAATCGGTGCGTATCGACGGCAAGGCGGTCATGGAGCGGGTCAGAAGCCAACGCGACCGTTTCGTCGGCTTCGTGCTCGAGTCGGTCGAAAGCATTTCCGAAGACCGGCGCATTCGCGGCATGGCGCGCTTCGAGGACGCCAACACGCTCGTCGTTGAAAAAGGCCCGCGCATCCGCGCCGAGCGCGTCGTGATCGCGACCGGTTCGCGCACCAACGTGGTGCCTTTCCTCGACGACGCGGGCAGCCGCCTGGTCACCAACGACGAGGTCTTCGACTGGGAGAGCCTGCCCGAGTCGGTCGCGGTGTTCGGCCCCGGCGTGATCGGCCTGGAAATCGGGCAGGCGCTGGCGCGGCTGGGCGTTCGCGTGAAGATGTTCGGCGTCGGCGGCGCGGTGGGCCCGATCCAGGATCCCGAAATCCGCCGCATTGCACTGGAGACCTTCAACCGCGAGTTCTTTCTCGACCCCGATGTCGAAACCACCGGCATCCGCGAGCTCGAAAACGGCGTCGAAGTCAGCTACCGCGACAAGGATGGCGGGCAGGTCAGCGAGGTCTTCGAGTATCTGCTGGCCGCCACCGGCCGCCGTCCCAACGTGGACGGGCTGGGCCTGGAGAACACCGGACTGGCGCTGGACGCGCGCGGCGTGCCGGAATTCGACCGCTACACGCTGCGCTGCGGCGACAGTCCGATATTCATCGCCGGCGACGTCAACAACGAACTCCCGTTGCTGCACGAGGCTGCCGACGAGGGACGGATCGCCGGCGCCAACGCCGGCATGTATCCCGAGGTGCAGACCGGCCTTCGCCGCACGCCGCTTTCAGTGGTATTCACCGATCCGCAGATCGCGGCGGTCGGCCTGACCATCCAGCAGACCGACGCGCGCTGCCGCGGCTGTTTTGCGGTCGGCTCGGTAAATTTCGAGAACCAGGGCCGCAGCCGCGTCATGGGCAAGAACCGCGGCCTGCTGCGCGTCTACGGCGAGCACGGAACCGGCCGCTTCATGGGCGCGGAAATGTTCGGTCCGGCCGCAGAGCATATCGCCCACCTCCTGGCCTGGTCGGCCCAGCAGCGAATGGACGTGACCGAGATGCTGGAAATGCCGTTCTATCACCCCGTGATCGAAGAAGGCCTGCGGACCGCGCTGCGCGACCTGCACGACAAGCTCAAGCTGGGGCCGGAATCGTCACAGGAGTGCATGGACTGCGGTCCGGGCACCTGAACCGGATTCGATCAGCGGCGCACCTGGCACGACCCGCCGGCAGCCGCGGGGAGGCGCGCGGGATCAGTCCGGGGTTCCCCGGATTTCCCCTGTCCGGGTTGTCCGTCGATCCGGGCCCAAGCGCCACACCTGCCAGAAAACCCACGCGAACGCCGGCACGTTCATCATCAGCCCGTACAGCAGTGGCACCACCCCCAGGGCGGGATTCTGCAGTATGGCGAAGGCGACCATCATCGCGACGCCCGCATTCTGCACGCCGACTTCGACGGTGATCGATCTTGCACTTGCCGCCGGCAAACCGGCCAGGCGCGCCACGCGACCGCCCAGCAGCATCGCCAGCGAACACAGCGCGATCACCGCGAACGTTTCCAGGCTCGCCAGCGACGGCAGCCGATCGAAGTAAGCCGCGAACAGCGCCAGCACGATCGCGATCATCGCGCTTCCGGTCAGCCGGCGTATCGCCGGCGACAGCCGGTCGGCACGCGACGGGCCGAGCGCCTTGCGGACGGCCATCCCGCCCAGCACCGGGAT
Source organism: Wenzhouxiangellaceae bacterium (assembly GCA_041685925.1). Lineage (GTDB taxonomy): Bacteria > Pseudomonadota > Gammaproteobacteria > Xanthomonadales > Wenzhouxiangellaceae. The sequence goes on from JAWLEW010000006.1 coordinate 13,815, forward strand.
CAGCGTGACCAGTCCCAGCTGGCCCACCACGCTCCAGTATGGAAGGGAGAATTCAGCCGTGGTCATTCCGAGCAGGCTGAAATTCCATCCCATGATCAACGGCAGCGTGAACGGCACCAGCATCGCGGTCATCGCGGTGAGGCACACCGACAGCGCGAGATCGCCCCGGGCCAGGTAGCTGAACAGGTTGGACGTGGCGCCGCCCGGAACCAGCGCCACCAGCAGCAGGCCGGCGGCCGCGAGCGGCGGCAGCGGCAGCACCAGCACGACCGCCCACGACAACAATGGAAGAACCAGCATCTGCAGCGCGAGTCCCAGCGCCAGTCGGCCGGGATGGCGCGCGACCCGCGCGAAGTTGTCCGCCTCCAGGCCGAGCCCCATTGCAAGCATGACCGCGGCCAGAATCCAGGGCAGCACCGCCTGCGCGAGCCAGTCTGCCGTCATTTCGATTCCGATGGGTTCATTCCCAGTTGCGGTGAACGTGCACGTGCCGGTGCTCGGTGCCGTCGTCGTGGCGATGCCGGTGGCTGTGTGCCAGGTTGGCCTGCCACAGCAGTTCGGTGCAGCCCAGCGCCTCGCCCAGGGGCCCGTCGAACAACAGCTTGCCCCGCTCGTCGAGAATCAACGCGCGTTCCCCCATTTCGCCGGCCAGCGACAAATTCTGGGTCGATACCAGCGTGGTCAGCGCCGGCTGGTCGCGCAGGAAATCGATCAACCAGCCGGTCGCGCGCGGGTCGAGGTTGGCCGTGGGCTCGTCGAGCAACAGCAGGCGGGGGCCGCAGGCCAGCACGCAGGCCAGGCACAGGCGCTGTTTCTCGCCCCCGCTGAGCCGATACGGTGGAGTGTCCAGATATCTTTCCAGGCCGAAGCGGCAGGCCCAGCGCTGCGCTTGCCGCAGCGGCTCGGGCATGCCCAGCCGGGCCGGACCATAGGCAATTTCCTCGGCCACGCTGGCATTGAACAGCATCGCATCCGGGTCCTGGAAGACCATCCCGACCTCGCCGCGAAATCGCCTCGACCATTCGCGGTCACGCAACCGCCTGGGCGTGATCACTTCGCCGCAATAGCGAATTTCGCCGCTGTCGGGCACGACCAGCGCATCGACCAGCTTGAGCAGCGTGCTCTTGCCGCAGCCGTTGCCGCCCAGCAGTACCACGCGTTCACCGGGCGACAGGCTGAAACTGACCTCCTCGATGGCCGACTCGCCATCCGGATACCGGTACGAAACCCGCTCGAGCTCGATCATCGGCCGAGGCCGGGCCGGCGCTTCAGGCTCGGTCATCGAAAAATCCCCGGGCCCGCATGCCCTGGTTCAGGGCCTCGGCACGTCCTTCGGTCTTTTCCAGCGCGACCGAAACCTGGCTGGCGGCGCTGGCGAAGCGAACCTTGAGCGACGGACGGGTCGGACTCCGGCTGACCAGCGCCATTCGGTGCTCGGCAAGCATACGCCCCAATGCCCGGATCTGGCCCAGCACGATCACGACCAGAAACCGGATCGACGGCCAGCGGTCGACGGCGCGCACAAGATCGATGTTCCGCGTCAGCCACAGCGCGAGCAGCGCCAGCAGAAACACCCGGAGATTGAGGCGCAGCACGAAAGTCGTCCACGATTCACCGGCGGTCCAGGCCCAGATCGCGTAGGCGGCGCTGACCGTCACGTTCACCAGCGCCACGGCCGCAAGCGCGCGTGCCGCCATGCTCCATGCAACGCCGCCCTGCAGGACCAGCATCAAACCCAGCGCCAGCGCCAGCAGGGCGGCGAGCCAGGCCGGATCGTGCACGAACCCGATGGCGACCACGGCGACCAGCCACAAGGCCAGGAGCGTTCGATCCTTCATGCCGGCATCCTGCGCGCTTCCAGCGCCGAAACGACAAACCAGGACAGCATGCCCTCGGCCACGCCGATGGCCAGGTGCGGCAGCACGATCACGGGCAGCGTGACCCGGGGCCCGAACGGAAAGAACAGCGGCTGACCGGCGGCGTCGCTGGCGAGCCACGGCTGCAGACCCAGTACCAGGGCCAGCAGCACCGCGGCGACCACGACGCCCAGCCAGACCGGGACAAGCACCGACCAGAACGATTTTTTCCGGCCGGCGAGGCGATGCGCGCCCGACACGACCGCGCCGCCGACCAGGCCCATTGCCAGCGCATTGACCGGAAGCGCGGTGATGCCGCCGGCGCCCAGCAGCGCCGCCTGCAGCGCAAGTACCAGGCTGAAGGCCAGGAACGCCGGCCACAGGCCGAATGCGAGCACCAGCAGGCCGACGCCGGTCAGGTGTGCCGAAGTCCCCCCGGGCAGCGGCACCATGACCGTCGACAGCACGAACGCCAGCGCAGTCAGTACCGCCATGCGCGGGATCAGGCGCTCGTCGAGGTCACGCGCAACCCGTCGGACCGCATGGACCCAGAACGGGACCGCAATCAGCCCGGCGACGATGAACGCCTGCGGTGCGATCATGCCGTCGGGAATATGCACGGTTCGGTCGCCCTGCTCCAGCAGGATCAGCGGCGCCGGCGCCAGAGGGCAAGCAGACCACCCAGGCCGAACAGGTAGCCGACGCCCGCGGCGGTCGCCGAAAGCCGCCCCGTCCTCATCGCCGGTCCCGCCGACGGATCTGGATCGCGCGCCGGCCGCGCCGCGACTTCGTCCGCGTCGACGACGACTTCCACCTCGGCCCCGTGTCCGTCTTCGGTCGCCATCAGCAACCGCCAGTTGCCCGGCGCATCGGGCATGAACAGCGCGCGTCCCCGGGCATCGGTACGGCCGCTGACGAACATGCGCTGTCGGTCAGGCGAGAAGACGCGAAAGCCGGCCCCGACCATGGCGCCGTCGTGGTGCGAGGAAAAATGCACGACCACGGCTTCGCCGCGCTCGATCCGGTAATCAACGCCGTGTGCGTGCACGTTGACGGCCAGGCTCGAGAGCACCAACGAACAAAGCAGGAATGACGCCGCTCCGTCGGGCCCGAAGCCCGGGCGCCGAATCGGCCGGAAAGGAAAGCGAATATGCATCGGAGACCCCGCTGACGTGGCTGTGGTATGAAATATATCAGGATTGTTCATACCCGAAAATGCGCCAGGTCAAATCTCCGGCGCATCCGCCGGCGCGCAGCCCGTGGATTGCCGCATGCCGCGATCAATCGTGAGGCGTGATGTGCTCGTGCCGCGCGCGCTGTCGCTGGCGATCGCCGCCGTGCCCGTGGCTTTCGCTTTCCACCGTCACCGGCACCAGGTGCAGGTCGCCGTGGCGCACCCCCCGGCGCGCGATGAACTGCTCGGCAAAACGCCGGATCCGACCCAGCGGACCGCGCAATACGCTGGTCTCCAGGCAATGATCGTGATCGAGGTGGACGTGCAGCGTGGCCACCGACAGGTCGTGATGTTCGTGCTGCGCGTCGGTCAGCTGGCCGGCCAGGTCGCGCTGGTGGTGGTCGTAGATATAGGTCAGGATGCCGACGCAATGCCCATCCGGGTCCTCTTCGGCGCGCTGACGGGCCAGAAACCCCCTGAGCAGGTCGCGCACGGCCTCCGAGCGACTCTCGTATCCCAGGCGTTGCCGGTAGCGCTCGAACGCCTCGGCAAGTTCCTTGTCCAGCGAAACGGTGAAACGTTCGGTCATCGCCATGCTTCCGGGTTCGACTTCCGCATTATGCACGACCCGACGCGCCCCGCGCCTTGCTGCCGGGGTTTGATGCAGGACAAAAACCGCGGGCCCTGGCGCAGCGACAATTACGCCTCGTCATTCCGGCTCCAACCAAGGTGCAGTTACCGATGACACCGACAGACACCGGCCCGCCGCTTCGCGAAGGCACGCGGGCCGTCGCCCGGGCGCCTGCGGCAGCATCGAATCGCCCTCTTTTCCTGCGCCTGGCGCTGCCGCTTGTCGTCCTGCTGTCGACGCTGCAGGTCAACAATGCCCTCGCCCAGGCGGAGGATCGCCCCGCAGGCGAAGAAGCGGCGCCGATCACGCTGCATGTATTCAAGAGCGCGACCTGTCCGCACTGCAATGCCCAGCGTGAATTCACGAATGCGCTGGCGCGCGAGCACGAAGACGTCGAGGTGCGCTACTACGAAATCATGGAAACCCGCGAACACCACGACCTGCTTCGTGCAATGTCGCGCGCCCATGACGTCAAGCCCGGCTCGGTGCCCATGGTGTTCCTCGGCGGTTCGGTCTGGGTCGGGGACAGCCCGCAGATCCGCGCCGAGATCGAAAGCCAGCTCCAGCGCTGCCTGGACCAGGGCTGTCCCGATGCGCGCGAACGCTCCATCGCGCAGCAGTCGTCTGCGTCGTCGCCGGAGGCGGGCGATGCCACCATCGACATCCCGCTGCTCGGCAAAATGGATCTCAGCGTTCAGCCCTTGCTGTTGAGCACCGCCATCATCGCGTTCGTCGACGGCTTCAATCCGTGCTCGCTGTGGCTGCTCACCATCCTGATCGCGCTGGTCCTGCATTCCGGCTCGCGCCAGCGCGTGGTGATCGTCGGACTGGCGTTCCTGTTCACGACCGCGCTGATCTACGGCCTGTTCATCGTCGGCGTATTCAGCGTGCTTGCTTATGCCACGTACCTGCCGTGGATGTACTGGATCGTGGCGCTGTTCGCGCTGACCTTCGGCCTGGTCAACATCAAGGATTACTTCTGGTTCAAGCGCGGTTTTTCGTTCACGATCGACGACCGGCACAAGCCCGGCATCTATCAGAAATTCCGGGCCCTGATGACCGACGGCCGCTCACCGTTGGCGCTGGGCGCCGCAACCATCGTGATGGCCTCGGGAATTGCCTTGATCGAACTGCCCTGCACGGCCGGCTTTCCGGTCATCTGGAGCGGCCTGGTCAGCGCCCAGGAAGTCGGTACCGCCGCGTTCTTCGGCCTGCTGGTCGCCTACCTGCTGATCTACCTGCTCGACGAACTGGTGATTTTCTTCATCGCCGTGGCCAAGCTCAGGATCGAGAAATTCCAGGAAGGCCAGGCACGGGTACTGAAGCTGATCGGCGGCGTCGTGATGATTGCGCTCGCGATCGTGCTGGTGACCGAACCCGACATCATGAGCGAGGCCGGTCCGGCCATCGGGGTGTTTTTCGGCGCGTTCGCCGTGGCCGGCCTGATCGTGCTGGTGCATCGCAAGCTGCTGCCGCGAGTCGGCATCGCCGTCGGCGACGATTGACGTACATCGGCGTATTCAGCATTCACCGGGGCACCTGATGAAAACGGGGCCGCGCGGGCCCCGTTTCCGGTTTCTTTTCGGAGGATGCTGCGTCAGGCGACGGTTGCGGCTTCGGCCCTGTGCGGGGAAGCGGAGGCCGGCAAATGCTCGGCCCGCTTCTGCTCCAGCCACTCGACCCATTCCCCGATTTCGACCTGGCGGCCGGCCCCGGCCTGCACCACCGGGGTTTCGTTGCCCAGTCCTTTGAGGGACGCCTTCGCACGCTCCACGCTGAAGTCGTCGAGCATGGGCAACAGGTCGCATTTGCTCACGACCACCAGGTCGGCGGCCCTGAACATTACCGGATACTTGGCCGGCTTGTCGTCGCCCTCGGTCGTCGACAGCAGCACCACGTTCAGGTGCTGGCCGAGATCGAACGCGGCCGGGCAGACCAGGTTGCCCACGTTTTCGATGAACAGGACGTCCACGGGCTTGTCATCATGAATCAGCGGGAATTCATGCAGGGCCTGGTGGATCAGGTGGGCGTCCAGGTGGCAGGCGCTTCCGGTGGTGATCTGGTGAGCGCGGATGCCCCCGCGGCGCAGGCGCTCCGCGTCGTTCTCGGTCTCGAGGTCGCCCTCGATGACTGCAATATTCAAACGTCCATCGAGCGCCGCAGCCGTCTGTTCCAGCAATCGCGTCTTGCCGGCGCCGGGCGACGACATCAGGTTGACGACCAGTACGCCGGCGCGATCGAAATGCTCGCGATTGTGCCCGGCGGCATGATCGTTCGAACTCATCAACCCCTTGAGTACGTCCACCGTATGCGTGTCGGCGGGCTCGGGATGCGTATGATCTGGAATGGAACAACCGCAGGTTTCACACATGGGTTTCTTCTCCTTGGGCATTCGTCGATTTTCGGTTCGTGCCGGACTCGGGAATGCCGTGTAGCTCGATACTGGCAAGCAGCAGTTCGTCGCCGCTGCATACCGCCACATTGTAAGCGCCACAGGCCGCGCAAAGCATGCGATTGGCGGCCGCTTCGTTCTCATGGCCGCAGGCGCGGCATCGGATGCGAATCGCTGTCGTTTCAATCAACAGCTCGGCCTGCTCCGTGTAGTCTCCCCCCCGGGCAATCGTGAAGGCGTGGCGCAGCAGGTCCGGCTCCACGCCGGACAACGGTCCGACGCGAACGGTAATCCGCCCCACGCTTTCGGCGCCATGCTGCAGCGCGGTCGCCCGCACCTGGTTCATCAGCGCATTGCAAACGGCAAGTTCGTGCATTTTCCGGATTCCGGATCGGGCTTTCGAAAGCGAGACTAGCAGTGGTGCACACCGGCAGACATGATTCAGATCAAACCCGGCATCGGCCTTGATTGACCTGCATCAAACGCATCGTCCTGCCCCGCCTTTACTATCGATTCTGTCGCTTCACGGGAGGAGTCGATGCAAGCCACAGCAACAACCCAATCCGCCCATGCCGCCCGGCCCCGGGAAGGGACGCAGCCCTCCGGCACCCTGATCATCGGCATCGGCAACAATCTGCTTGGCGATGACGGCGCCGGCATACACGCCATCGAACGGCTGGGCGGGCAGAGCCTGCCGCCGCATGTCGAACTGGTCGACGGCGGCACGCTTTCGTTCACCCTGCTCGAAAAAGTCGAAGCCTCCGAGCGCCTGATCATCGTCGACGCCGCCGAACTCGAGGACGAGCCCGGCACGGTCCGGGTCTTCAGAAACGCCGAAATGGACGCGTACCTCTCCAACAGCGCGCGGCCCAGCGTTCACGAAGTCAACCTGCTCGACGTGCTCACCGCGGCGCGCCTGCGCGGGCGCCTGCCACCGCGCTATGCGATGGTCGGCATCCAGCCGCGCGACGTCGGCTGGAGTTGCACACCCAGCGCGCCCGTCGACAAGGCGGTCGACGAGGCCGTCGGAATCATCGTCGGCATGCTGGGAGAAGACGCATGACCCAGACCATCCCGCTGACGATCAAATCGGCGCCGGGCAAGGCCGCCACCATTGGCGGCGGGGTCCAGGCGATGGCCTACGAAATCCTTTCCCATCTCGAACAGCTTCATGAAACCGGGAAGACGGCGGCCATCGATCTCAAGAGCCTGCCCATGGCGCCGGACGAGTTCCACGGCATCAAGAAGATGCTGGGCCAGGGAGAGCTGGACCTGACCGTGGACATGGACGGCCCCACCCGGATCCGGGAAACCGCCTTTGCCGGCGTCTGGTGGGTCCAGCACAAGGGCGAGAACGACAGGATCCTGGCCGAATATATCGAGATCGCCCGTTTCCCCGATTTCCTGAGCGCCCAACCCGATCATATCGCCGAATCAGTCCGGCACCTGCGAGACCGATTGGAAGAACAATCGCAAGGAGCAGCATAAATGAGCATCGATAACCGCAAGGAAAGACCGACCATCGGTCAGATCATGGACCAGAACGGCGTCGGACGCCGTCGCTTTCTGAAATACTGCGCCGGCATCACGGCGTTGATGGCGATGCCGCCCGGCATGACGGCCGCCTTTGCCCAGCAACTGCGGGCGGCGCGTCGACCGACGATCATTTACATGCCCTTTCAGGAATGCACCGGCTGTCTCGAGTCGCTGACCCGCTCGTTTGCACCTTCGCTGGAAAGCCTGATGTTCGAGACCATTTCGCTCGACTACAACCACACGCTGCAGGCTGCCGCCGGCGACGCGGCCGAGGAAGCCCGCCACGAAGCGATGGAAGAAGCCTGGGGCGAATACATCCTGATCTGCGACGGTTCGATTCCGACCAAGATGGACGGTATTTACGGCACCAGCGCCGGTCACTCCTTTACCGACCAGTTGCATGAAGCCGCCGAGGGCGCGGCCGCCATCGTGGCCGTCGGCGTCTGCGCGTCCTATGGTGGCGTCGGTGCAGCCTACCCCAACCCGACGGGCGCAGTCGGCGTGTCCGAGATCATCAAGGACAAGCCGATCATCAACGTGCCGGGCTGCCCGCCGATTCCCGAAGTCATGACCGGCACCCTGGTCAGTTTCCTGGCCTCCGGCGTGCCCGACCTGGACAAGCATCTGCGGCCCAAGGCCTTTTTCGGCAACACCATCCACGACCGCTGCTACCGGCGCCGTTTCTACGACCGCGGCCTGTTCGCCGAAGCGTTCGACGACGAAGGCGCGCGCAACGGCTGGTGCCTGTACAAGCTCGGATGCCGCGGCCCGACCACCTACAACGCCTGCGCCACCATCAAGTGGAATGGGGGTACTTCGTGGCCGGTGGAGGCCGGGCACGGCTGCCTGGGCTGCTCCGAGCCCGAGTTCTGGGATAAGGGCGGATTCTATGAGCCGGTCACCGCCAAGCTGTTCGACGATACCGGCCAGATCGCAGCCGGCGCCGCCGCCGGCGTGGCGGTGGGCGCGGCAGCCGCGGTGGCTGCCAACCGGCGCAAGAAAAAACTTTCCGGCGAGACCGACAAGGAGACATCATCATGACACTCGACGAATTTTCCCGCGGGCCCATGCTGCACTTCGCGCTGATCGTATTCGTCTTCGGGGTGCTGTGGCGACTCATCGCGACCTTCACGCTGGGCTGGCGCGAGCGCAAGAGCGAATGGCGCACCACGTCCGGCAAGTCGGCCATAAAAGGCGCCATCGCGGTCGGCAACCGCTCCTGGCCGCATCCGGAGTTCCTCGAACGCACGGCATTCGGCGAGGCGGTCGGCTACGGCTACCACATCGGCCTGTTCGCCATCGTCCTGCTCGGGGCGCCGCACGTGATCTTCTGGAAGAACCTGTTCGGGATCAGCGCGACCTGGTGGCCGACGATTCCCAGCGGCATTATTCACGTCATTTCCGTGGTCACCATCTTCCTGCTCGTGATCGCGACCATCCGGCGATACATGCACCCGCCGCTGCGGCGGATCTCGAATTTCGACGACTGGTTCACGCTGGTCATTCTTTTTGCGCTGATGATTAGCGGCGTCCTTTCCGTATACGGCCTCGGTGGACGTCAGGAATTCATCCAGGCAGTACACATCATCACATTCAACGTACTGCTGATCTGGTTCCCGTTCAGCAAGCTGATGCACGCTTTCTACATTCTTCCCGCCCGCTTCTTCATCGGGTATACGCATGCGAAAAAGGGAGCATCCACATGAGCACTGCCACCCAGAACTTCAGCGGCGCACCCGCGGCCGAGGAACGGCTCTCGCCGACCGACCGCGAAGAGCGCGCGATGAGCGAATTCGCCCATCATTTCGGGGCCTACACGGCAACCAACCTCGAATCCTGCATTCACTGCGGAATGTGCGCCGACGCGTGTCATTTCTACATCGCCACCGGCGACCCGAAGTACACGCCGATCCTCAAGGCCGAGCCGTTCAAGCAGGCCTACCGACGTGAGTCCGGCGCATTCGCCCCGTTCTACAAGCTGCTCGGCCTGAAGAAGAAGGTCACCGTCGAACAGCTCGAGGAATGGCAGGAACTGCTGTTCGACAGCTGCTCGCAATGCGGTCGCTGCAGCCTGATCTGCCCGATGGGCATCGAAGTCGCCGAAATGATCGAGATCGGCCGGCGCGGCATGGCCGCGGCCGGACTGGCGCCCAAGGCCCTGATGGACCGCGCCCGCCACCAGGCCGAGACCGGCCAGCCGGAAGAAAGCGAAAAGCCCTATCCCGAGGTGCTGCGCGAAATCGGCAATCAATACGGTCTCGAAGTGCCGCTGGACAAGGACAAGGCCGATATCCTGGTCTGCCTGCCGCGTACCGACCTGGACCAGAACCCTGAATCGGTCGCCGCGATGATCAAGATCTTCGACCAGCTGGGCGCGAACTACACGTTCCGCAGCGACGCCCTGATCGCCGAGAACTACGGCTACTATGCCGGCAGCCGCGGCCTGCAAAAGCGCATCACCGGCCGGATCACCGATGCGGCGAAAAATCTCGGCGCGTCGCTGGTCATCGTGCCCGAATGCGGTCACGCCTACACCGCCCTGCGGTGGCAAGCGGCTGAAATTCTCGGGGAGGAACTACCCTTCCGGGTCCGCCACGTTACCGAGTTCCTGGCCGAACAGCTCGAGGCCGGCAAGCTGAAGCTTTCCAAGCTCAACGGCGATACATTCGCGTTTCACGATCCTTGCCAGCTCGTGCGCAAGGGCGGCATCATGGACGCTCCGCGTCAACTCATGGACGCCATGGGCGTGGATCTGCGCGAGATGCACAACAAGAAAGGCTTCAGTTTCTGCTGCGGCGGTGGTGGCGGGGTCAACGATCTCGAGAGCGCGAAAGACCTGCGCAACCGTTCACAGACAATGAAACTGCGCGAAATCGACGATACCGGCGCCAAGCGCTTCCTGACCAGCTGCTCGGACTGCCGCGTCTCCTTCAACGAGGCCGGAGAAAACCAGGACTGGAACAAGAAGACCGAGAGCCTCATCGAACTGGTCGCCACACAGATAAAGGAGTAATCCATGGCTAGTAACACTGTCGTTGTCGACCCGGTCACCCGTATCGAGGGTCACCTGAGGATCGAAGCGGAAACCGAACAGGGCAAGATCACGCGGGCATTGAGTTCGGGCACGATGGTGCGCGGCCTGGAGATCATCCTGAAAGACCGCGACCCGCGCGATGCATGGGTGTTCGCCCAGCGCATCTGCGGCGTCTGCACCCTGGTCCATGCAATCGCGTCGGTGCGTTCGGTCGAAGACGCGCTCAAGATCGATATTCCCCCGAATGCACAGCTGATCCGCAACCTGATGATCGGCGCGCAGTTCATCCACGACCACGTCATGCATTTCTATCACCTGCATGCGCTCGACTGGGTGGACGTGGTCTCGGCCCTGAACGCCGATCCGGGCGCAACCTCCGAACTCGCGCAGTCGGTTTCCGGCTACGCCAAGTCGTCGCCCGGATATTTCCGCGACGTGCAGAAACAGGTCAAGGACTTCGTCGAAGCCGGCCAGCTGGGGATCTTCGCCAAGGGCTACTGGGGCCATCCGGCCTACAAGCTCCCACCCGAAGCCAACCTCATGGCGGTCGCGCATTACCTCGAAGCGCTGGAATGGCAGCGCGAAGTCGTCAAGCTGCATGCAATCTTCGGCGGCAAGAACCCGCACCCCAATTTCGTCGTGGGCGGCGCGCCGGTCGGCATCAGCGTGCATGCCACAGAAGCCGGTGCCGCCCAGACCTCGGTCAACACCACCGGGCTACAGCAGGTCAAGAACATCATCGAACAGATGAAGTCCTTCGTCGACCAGGTCTACCTGCCCGACACGCTGGCGATCGGCGGCTTCTACAAGGACTGGTTCAAGCCGTTCCACGGCGAAGGCGTCGGCAATTTCATGTGCTACGGCGACTTTCCGGCCGACGGGGTCTGGCGAACCGACAACCTGCTGATTCCGCGCGGCGTGATTCTCGACCGCGACCTGAGCCAGCTGCACGAGATCGACCTGCATGCCGAAGACGAGATCCAGGAATTCGTCTCGCATGCCTGGTACGAATACGAGGGTGGCAAGGACAAGGGCCTGCATCCCTACGATGGCGAAACGAAGCTGGCCTACGATGGACCTACCCCGCCGTTCGACCATCTCGACGGCGACTCGAACTACTCGTGGCTGAAATCTCCGCGGTGGCGCGGCAAGGCCATGGAAGTGGGTCCGCTGGCGCGCGTCCTGACGCTGTACGCGGCCGGCCACGAGCCCACCCGTGAACTCGCATCGATGGCGCTGAGCCAGCTCGATCTGCCGATCGAGTCGCTGTTCTCCACCGGCGGCCGACTGGCCTCGCGCACGCTGGAGTCCAAGATCATCGCCGACGAGATGTCCACCTGGTTCGACAACCTGATGGGCAACATCAACGCTGGCGATACGCGTACCCACAATAACGAAATGTGGGAGCCGGAGACCTGGCCGAAAGAGTCACGCGGCGCCGGCTACATGGAAGCGCCGCGCGGCGCGCTGGGCCACTGGATCGTGATCAAGGACGAAAAGATCGCCAATTATCAGGCGGTCGTGCCCTCGACATGGAACGCGGGTCCGCGCGACGCCCAGGGTGAGGTCGGGCCCTACGAAGCGTCCCTGGTGGGCCATGAACTGGCCGTTCCGGACCAGCCGCTGGAGATTCTCAGGACCATCCACAGTTTCGATCCGTGTCTTGCCTGCGCGGTACACGTTGCCGACAAGGACGGCAAGAACGCCGTGGAAATCAAGGTGGGTTGATAGCCCCCCGGGCTGCAATCGTGAAAAAAGGCGCGCCCCGGCCCTGCAATGCTTGCCGCAGGACCGGGGCGCGATCGTGAAAGATGCGTGCATCCTGGACGCTGCGGCATGCGAAACTACGGTTTTGATCAAACCCTGGCCGGAGGCCTCCTGTCGTGCCCCTGATGGATCGCTTGTTCACCGCCGGCTTTCGCCACAACAGCAGACGGCTGACCCGCTTCAAGGCGCCGCAACCCAGCGAAGCGTTGCCGGAACCCGACCGTAACCGAACCTACATGCTGTACCTGCACGTGCCGTTCTGCGTCGTGCTGTGCCCCTTCTGCTCATTCCACCGCGTGTGTTTCCGCGAGGACAAGGCCACCCGCTATTTCGCCAGCCTGCGCCAGGAAATCCGCATGGCGCACGAGGCCGGCTATCGTTTTTCCGACATCTACGTCGGCGGTGGGACGCCGACCGTGATGCCGGCAGAACTGGCCGAAACACTGGAGCTGGTTCGTCGGCTCAGCCCGATCGACAGCATTTCGATCGAGACCAACCCGGACGACCTGACGCCCGAAATCATGGGGCGCATGCGCGACGCCGGCGTCACTCGGCTGTCGGTCGGCATCCAGAGCCTCGACAACGATCTGCTCAAGCAGATGGACCGCTATGAGAAGTACGGGTCCGCGGAGTCGGTGATGCAGCGGCTGGAGGCGGCCGAGGGTTATTTCGAGACGCTGAATGCGGACATGATCTTCAACCTGCCGGAACAGGACGAGGCCTCGCTGTTGCGCGACGTCGATCTGATCACGCGCCAGGCCGGCGTCAACCAGGTGACCTTCTACCCGCTGATGAGTGCCGAGAGCACCCAGCGCAAGATGCTCAAGACCATGGGCAACGTGGATTTCGACCGCGAAGGCCACATGTACCGGATGATCCTGGATGCATTGCCTGCCGAATACAGTCCGTCTTCGGCCTGGTGCTTCAGCAAATCCAAGGGCACCGTGGACGAATACGTCATCGAAAACGAGGAATACCTGGGCCTGGGCAGCGGATCGCTGAGCTATCTCGATGGAGTGCTGTATTCCAGCACTTTCTCGCTGAACAACTACAACCGACAGGTCGCCGCCGGCCGCTTCGGCATCAGCCGCAAGCAGCCGCTGACCCGGCGCGACCGGCTGCGCTACTTCATGCTGATGAACCTGTTCGGGCTTTCGCTGGACAAGCAGCTGGCCGAACGGCGCTATCCCGGATTTTTCCGCAAGCTGGCCCCGGAAATCCTGGGTCTCAGGCTGATCGGTGCGGTCCGCGACGAGGGCGACCGGCTGGTGCTGACCCGCTACGGCATGCGGATCTGGATCCTGATCATGCGCGAATTCTTCATGGCCGTATCGGATTTCCGCGACCTGATGCGTCACGCGATCAAGGAAGAGCTCGACAGCCCCGGCCCGCTGCAGATCCGGCTGCAGACGCCGGAAATCAGGTCGCCTGGAAAGAGCTGACCCGGGCCGCCCGGGTCGAATCGGACAATGCGGTCAGCGCACCGTATCGCTGACCCGCCGACCTTCGATGACCGTGCCGATGACGTGACTGGTGTATTCGAAGGGATCGCCGTCGAACAGTGCCACGTCTCCGTGCTTGCCGACTTCCAGTGAACCGATGCTGTCGGCCATGCCGAGGATGCGCGCCGGCGCCAGCGTGATCATCTCGAGTGCTTGCGCCGGCGCCACGCCATAGCCCAGCAATACCGCGGCCTCGAACAGCACCACGCGCGTCTTGGGCACGTATCCTTCGTGACCCGACTGCAGCGCCACGGGAATACCGGCCTCGATCAGCCGGGCCGCCGTGTTGAACGAGAAGTTGGCCATTTCACTGCCGCCCCAGGCCCGGATCATGGTCGGGTGCAGGATCACCGGCACTTCGGCGGCCCTGATCTCGTCGATCAGCAGGTGGGCGTCGGCCGCCCCGGCCAGCACGAGATCGAAGTCGAATTCCTCGGCCAGGCGCAGCGCGGTCATGATGTCGTTGTGGCGGTGGACTTCGATGACCAGCGGCATTTCACGCTGCAGCACGGCCGTCAGCGCTTCCATAGCCAGGTCGCGCGAACCGCCGGACTCGTCGTCCCCGGCCTGCTCGCGCTTGTCCAGGTACTCGTGCGCCTTGATCAGCTGTTCGCGGATCATCGCCACCGCCTTCGAGCGGTTGCCGGGCGATTTGCGGGAATGGCCCGTCGCGCCCTCGCCCAGCGTGGCCGATAGCGCGAACGCAGGTTCGATCACGGCCTCATCCACGGTATCGCCGAAGGTCTTGGCGATCAGGGTCTGGCCGGAGATGATCTCGCCGGGCCCATGGCCGGTATGCACCGTGGTCACGCCGTGTTCGCGCAGCCATTCGACCAGCCGCTCGCGCGGGTTGTAGGCATCGATCGCCCGCAGCTCGGGCTGGATGGCGGCAGAGCGCTCCAGCTGGTCCTGATCGTGCGGCTGGTTCATCGCGCCCGACAGCCCGACCGTGCTGCGCGCATCGACCAGGCCGGGCGTGGCGACCGGCACTTCGATCAATTCCATGGCGTCGGGAATATCGGTGTTGTCGGCCGTTCCGACCGCGCTGACGAGGCCGTCCTCGATCACGACCACACCGTCGGCGATGACGTCCCCGGTGCCGGTATGCAGCCGGTCGGCGCGCACCGCCAGGTTCTGACCCAGGGCCGTGCCGGCGAACGCAAGCGACAGCACGGCGATTGTCACCGCGATTGTCGTTGCGAAAATCGCCGTTCGAAAAATTTCGTTTTTCGGCGTCTTCATCGTCCTGCTCCCTGTCCTGCGTGGGTCCGGTGAGGCCCCTGACCATGAATATGGCCCGCCCCGTCGTCATCGGACAGCGCGTTGAAACCGCCCTCGGCCACCAGCCGATCGTCGGGATCGTCCAGATCGAACCGCTTTTCACCTTCGACCCAGGTTTCCAGCACCCGCGTGTAGACGCTGAACGGGTCGCCCGACAGGATCACGAAATCGGCGTCCTTGCCCGGCGTCAAGGACCCTACCCGGTCACCCAGGTCCAGCATGTCGGCGCCGGCCTGGGTCATCGCCTCCAGCGCGGCCTCGCGCGACATGCCGGCGCGCACGCCCATGGCGGCCATGCGCAGGAAATAGCGCGAATCGGTAATCCAGTCGTCGGTGTGGAACGCAACCCGGGCGCCGGCCTGTTCCAGCGCCGGCGCGCTTTCCGCTTCCAGGTGCAGGGCCTCGAGCTTGCCGCCGGGGCTGTCGATCATGATCAGCGACACGGGCACCTCGGCCGCGGCGATCTGGTCGGCCACGCGCCAGGCTTCGCTGGTGTGATGCAGCACCATGCGAAAGCCGAACTCGTCGCGCAGCCGGATGGCGGTCAGCAGGTCATCGTGCCGGTGGCTGTGAAAATGCACCACCCGCTTGCCCGACAGCACCTCGTTCAGGGCTTCCAGCCCAAGATCGCGCGCCGGCCGCCCGTCTTCGTCCTCGGCATTCGCAACCTTTTGCGCGTATTCCTGCGCCTTGATGTAGGCCGCCCGAACCAGCGCGGCGGACTTGGCGCGCGTACCCGGAAACGGCGCCTCGCCGATCGAATTCGTGCCATTGGCCATTTTCAGGCCGCCGGCCGGGCTGCCGTCTTCGAAGCGGTAGACCAGGTCCATGATCTGGTCGCCTTCGCGCAGCTTGAGATAAATCGTCTGGCCGCTGATCAGGTGGCCCGAGCCCGGCATCACGTTGACCGAGGTAATCCCGCCGGCCAGGGCACGCTTGATGCCCGAACTCCGCACGTTGAGCGAATCCAGCGCGCGCGCCTCCGGCTGAATGGGCGCCGAACTGTCGGCGCCCGACACCTCGCCGACATGGCTGTGGGTATCGACGATGCCAGGCATGATCACGCTGCCGGCTTCGAGCTCGGTCACTTTGGCGCCACGCGGAATGCGCACCGCGTCGCGGGCACCAGCGGCACGCACCCGGCCATCTTCGATGAGCAGCACGCCATCGGAAATTTCAGGCCCGTCGATCGGGATCAGCGTAGCGCCGGCAAACGCGCGGATCTCCGCGGCAACGGATCCCGACAATAAAAGGCCGCCCATCAGGACGGCCGCACACAGCCTCTTCATATTCGATTCCTCGACATTCCAGCCAGTCAAGATGACAGAAAGCAAGCGCAAAATCAATCCCGTGATCCACTCATGCCTGGCAATCCCGGCTTTTCGGCGGCGACGCCGGGTCTGCGGACATGGGCCTGTGCGCCGGATCGAGAGATCCAGGCACTCTGGGGAACCGAAGTTGGCTATGCTCGTCGTCAAACGCCCGACAGAAAATGGAATTACATGTCCAAAAAAAGCACCCGGAAACGTGCTGAAGCGAATTCTCCGATCACGATCGATGGCGTAACGATACAGCCGGGATCCCGCCACAGCCTCGACATGGAAGTCGGGCGCCTGTACACCCATGCGCCGACCACCATGCCGATACAGGTCGTCTGCGGCCGCCAGACCGGGCCGGTGCTGTTCGTGTGTGCCGCCATTCACGGCGACGAACTCAACGGCGTGGAAATCATCAGGCGCCTTCTGCGGATCAAGGCGCTGAAGCGACTGAAGGGCACCCTGATCGCGGTACCGATCGTCAATCTCCATGGCTTCATCGACAAGAGCCGCTACCTGCCGGATCGACGCGATCTCAACCGTTCCTTCCCGGGCTCGGAGACCGGATCCCTTGCCAGCCGGATCGCCCACCTGTTCATGACCGAAATCGTCAGCCAGGCCACCCACGGAATCGATCTGCACACCGGCGCGATTCATCGCGGCAACCTGCCGCAGATCCGAGCGAACCTGGATGACGAGGACACGCTGGAACTGGCCAGGGCGTTCGGTACGCCGGTGATTCTCAACGCCGCCATACGGCCGGGAACACTGCGTGGTGCAGCGACCGGAAAGGTGCCGGTACTCGTCTACGAGGCCGGCGAGGCGCTGCGGCTCGATGAAATCTCGATCCGCGGTGGCGTCAACGGCATCGTGCGCGTCATGCGCAAGCTCGAAATGCTGCCGCCGGCGCGCCGCAAGCCCAACCTGCCGGATCCGGTCATCGCGCGCTCCAGCAGCTGGGTACGGGCGCCCCAGAGCGGCATCTTCCGGTCGTTTACCCAGTACGGCCAGCGCGTGGTCCGGGGCGAAACCATCCTCGGGGCGGTCTCGGATCCATTCGGCGAACACGAGGAAGAAATCAGGGCGCCGTTCTCGGGGATCGTCATCGGACAACTCCATCTGCCGCTGGTCAACGAGGGCGACGCGGTCTATCACATTGCCCGATTTCACCGCAGCGACGTCGCCGCGGGGCGCATCGAGGACTACCACGAATGGCTGGAAGCGCCGGACCACCCGTTCACGGATCCCTCCAATCCCGACGCCTGACGGGGCACCATCACGATCTTTCCTCGGCACCGGGCCGGTTCGAGATCACTTCGGCGGCGCCGACGACTTGTCCCCGCTCAATCGCCGCGCGAGCACGATCCAGGCCAGAAAGGCGAGGCAGCCGCCCAACGCAAGCAGGTTCGAAGACCACTCCGGCGCGAACATCGCGTAGAAACCCTCGTCATGCACCAGCGCGGAGAAACTGGCGACGCAGAACGGAATGGCGTACAACCGGAAGACGCGCCAGAACCCTTGGCCCGAAGCGTCCCGGTCGCGCGCGCTGAGCATCAGCGCCGTGCCGATCAATGCCGACATGGCCAGCGCGTTCAGCCACAGAGGGAGGGACGGCTCGAGGTGGAGCGCGGCCATCACCAGATACCAGATGAGGAAGCACCAGAGAATGATCAGTCCTGTGGGCAGCCGGGCGAAATGACGTACAAGCATCCATGTGCCTGAGCGGTGAACGGTCCTCCGGGATTGTATAGACTGTGCCGTTACCCGAGACAATCCGTTTTCTGGAGATTTTCATGGTTCGACTCGCGCTTGTCCTCCTGTTGCTGCCCGCCCTGGCGATGGCCCAGCCGTATTTCCCGGATCGGCATCGATGGAACGGCGTCGACCCGGCCGAAGCCGGCTTCGACCCCGAGAAACTCGAAGCGGCGATCGCCTTCGCGCGCGGCGCCGCGGTCACCGAACCGGCCGACCTGCACCAGGTGATCACGGATTCGTTTGCGCCGCGCGAACCGAACTTCCGCATCCTGGGGCCCACCAGGCCGCGCGCAGGCGACAGCGGCATCGTTCTGAAAGACGGCCGCATCGTGGCCGAATGGGGCGACGTGCACCGGGTGGACATGACCTTCAGCGCGGTCAAGAGCTATCTCGCCACCGTCGCCGGCCTGGCCCTGCGCGACGGGCTGATCCAGTCCATCGACGAGCGCGCGGCCGACTACGTGCGCGACGGCAAGTTCGACAGCGCACACAATGCGCCGATCACCTGGCGTCATCTGCTCAACCAGACCTCGGACTGGTCCGGCACGCTGTGGGACGTGCCCGACTGGGCAGACCGCCCCGAGGGCGACGACCCGGAGCAGTGGCCGAACCGCGAAATGCACGAACCCGGCACATACTTCAAGTACAACGACGTGCGCATCAACCTGCTGGCCTACGGCCTGCTCCAGGTCCACCGCGAACCGCTGCCGGTCGTGCTGAAACGCGAAATCATGGACCCGATCGGCGCCTCGACCACCTGGCGCTGGCACGGCTACGAAAACTCCTGGGTGGTGCTGGACGGTCAGCGCATGCAGTCGGTTTCCGGCGGCGGCCACTTCGGCGGCGGCATGTTCGTCTCGGCCCGCGACCATGCCCGGTTCGGCCTGCTGATGGAAAACCGCGGCGTCTGGGACGGCGAGCGCCTGCTGCCCGACGCCTGGTTCGACATGATCCGCGAGCCGACCGAAGCCCGCCGCGATTATGGGCTGCTGTGGTGGCTGAACACCGACCGCGAGGCGATCCCGGCCGCGCCCGAATCCGCCTACTGGGCGGCCGGCTTCGGCGGCAATTACGTCTACGTCGACGAATGCAACGACCTGGTCGTGGTGCTGCGCTGGGTGCCGGAACTGGCCGACGTGATCGAAAAGGTACTGGAGGCCATGGACGACGCCAGCACCTGCGAGAAAGCAGCCTGAATGCACCGCGAATCGCTGCAAATCGAAACCGGCGGGCGCGGCTTCCACGAGATCACCGGCCGGACCGGCGAGATCGTCGCCCGATCGGGAATCCGGGACGGCATGTGCAACGCGTTCATACGCCACACCTCGGCCTCGCTGGTGATTACCGAGAACGCCGACCCCGACGTGCTGCGCGATCTCGAAACCGTTGTCTCCGGCCTGGCGCCCGATGGCGATCGGCGCTACGTGCATACCGCCGAAGGACCCGACGACATGTCGGCCCACCTGCGCTCGGTGCTCACGCAGACCAGCATCATTATCCCGATCGCCGACGGTGCCCTTGCGCTGGGCACCTGGCAGGGCCTGTTCCTGTGGGAACACCGCACGGCGCCGCATACGCGCAAGGTCGTGGTCAGCGTCTTTTCCGGTTGACACGATCATCGCTTATCGGGCATTTTGTAGCGCTGCTTCTTTCCAGACAATTCGAATAACCATTTCGGGAATTTGCCAATGAACCAACCCTCACCCTCGGCCGGCACGCCCGGCAAGACCTTTTTCGGCCATCCGGCCGGGCTGGGCACGCTGTTTTTCACCGAGCTATGGGAACGCTTCAGCTACTACGGCATGCGCGCGCTGCTGGTGCTGTTCATGGTCGCCACGGTGGCCGAGGGCGGGCTGGGCTTCGACGACCCGACCGCCACCGCGATCTACGGCCTCTACACCGCGGGCGTCTACCTGGCCGCCCTGCCCGGCGGCTGGCTGGCCGATCGCATCTTCGGCCAGCAGGACGCGGTGTGGTACGGCGGCATCATCATCGCCGCCGGCCACATCGTGCTGGCGCTGCCCGGCTTCGGCCTGGTCGGCGAGCACTACGGTTTCTTCTTCGGGCTGATCCTGATCGTCATCGGCACCGGCCTGCTCAAGCCCAACATCTCCAGCTGCGTCGGCGAACTTTATCCCGAGGGCGGCTCGCGCCGCGACGCCGGCTACGTGCTGTATTACATGGGCATCAACGTCGGCGCGTTCCTGGGCCCGCTGATCTGCGGCTGGCTCCGGGTCGACTTCGGCTGGCACTACGGCTTTGCCGCCGCCGCCGTCGGCATGATCGCCGGCCTGGTGGTCTATCGCGCCACGCAGCGGCACCTGGGCGACTACGGCAAGCTGCCCAACCCGACGCCCCCCGGCGAGGAACGCCGCACGCGCAACGTGAAGCTGGCGATATACGCAGGCACGGGCGTCCTGTTGCTGGCTGCCGTGCTCGGCCTGGAGGGGGTCATCACCATCGACGCGCGCAGCCTCTCCGAAGCCAGCGTGTACGTGATCGTCGGCGTGGCCGCGCTGTTCTTCGGCCGGGTGCTCCTGGACAAGGCATTGACCGGGCTGGAGCGACGCAGGGTGGTGGTGCTGGTCGCGTTGTTCATCGGTGCGGCGCTGTTCTGGTCGGGCTTCGAGCAGGCCGGATCATCGCTGAACCTGTTCGCCGAGCGCTACACCGCCCGCGAAATGTTCGGCATCCTCATTCCCGCCGAGTGGTTTCAGTCGCTCAACCCGCTTTACATCCTGATCTTCGCGCCGTTCTTCTCGGCACTGTGGATCAACCTGGGGCGGCGCAACCTGGATCCGTCCATCCCGCTGAAGTTCGCGCTGGGTTTCCTGCAGCTCGGCCTGGGTTTCGGCTTCATGTGGATTGCCGCCTCGCTGATCCAGGACGGCGGCCAGGTGCTGCCGACCTGGCTGTTGCTGACCTACCTGTTCCACACCACCGGCGAGCTGTGCCTGAGTCCGATCGGTCTTTCGGCCACCTCCAAGCTCGCCCCGCGGCGCTACTACAGCCAGATGATGGGCATGTGGTTCTTCGGCGCCGCACTGGGCAACCTGCTGGCCGGCCTGCTGGCCGGCGAGTTCAACGGCGACGACGTCTCGGCCTTCCCGGAACGTTTCCGCCAGGTCGTGATCTTCTGCGGCGCGGTCGGCGTGGCTTTCCTGATCGCCACGCCATACCTCAAGAAAATGGCCGCGCTGGAAGAACTGCCGCCGGATTACACCCGCGAGGACGAACCGGGCGCCTTCGACGCCGACGCGGGTAAGCGCAAACAATAAGAATGCGACCATAAACAGTCGCGATCACGCGACCGCAGACCTCACCGCCCCGGCCACGCACCGGGGCGTTTTTTTAACGGCTTTCCCGATACCAGGTCCAAAGCAGCGCGAGCTGGGCCGGCACCAGCCAGACCATCATGTCGTAATTCCACTGCGCGCCCGGGAACAGCTTGAGCACGAATGCCGCGACCAGCCCCGCGGCCATGACCATCGCCGCCGCCCGCTCCAACGCAGCGCCGCGGAAACGCCACAGGAGCAGCGCCACCGGGTTCAGCAAAAGCAGGTTCTCGTTGCGCCAGGCCGCCTCGTGCGCCGTGAAAAGCCACAGGAACAGCAACATCCCGCCGCCGAGCCCCGACACGATGATCCAGCCGCGCGCGCCGATGAGGGCCGGCAGGCGAGACCGGAACACCAGCGCCGGCAGCACGATCAGAAAGACGCTTGCCAATCCCAGGGTCAGGAAGGCTGCTGCATGGAAATCAGGTCGATCGGGCGGCGCCTGCCGGCTGGATTCGTAAAGCATGCGGTCTTCGACCACCAGCGGCAAGCTCTCGCCGCCAGGCGTGGCGATGCGCATCGCGGCGACCGTCTCGGCCACGACGGCCGGAAGAAACATTTCCTCCCACACCGACCGCGGCCTGTCCGCCATCCGCCCGAGACCGGCCTCGATGCCAAGGTATAGCGGAAAATCGTCCTGGACCAGGCGCCGGGTGTGGGTGCGGAAATCGGCGCTTGCCGGCCGCGGTTTCGAATACGCCGACAACGCACCGTCGAGCGCGAAATCAAGCGCATCGCGCACCCGGTTGGAGCAATTGTTGAAGTAATAGTCGTAGCGGAAATCCCGGGTCTCGGGCTGCACCCGGGCCTCCAGCCAGTCGGTCAGGCGCCGGATCGCTTCGGGTTCAAGATTCAGCAGCTGCGCGCGCACGCTGCGATCGCGCCACCGGTAATAAGCCAGTTCATCTTCGGGGCTGCGCGCCAGGGCGAAATAAACCATCTCGCCGAACAGGTAATCACGGTAAAACCCCGGCTGGTCGAAATCGAAAAAACCGAAGTTGTAAATCTCGTCGATGCCCCGCGCCGGATCGCGAATCCAGATCGCGTTGTGCCCGAACTGCTCCTCGACCCGTTCGGCCGTCCCGTAAGTCATCAGCCAGGCCTGCTGCGCGAGCGCCGGTACTGCGATGCACAACAGCGCCACCGGAATCAAGCAAAGTGCGATTTTCCGGGAGAGGCAATCAATCACTAAGGGCACGAAGAAGGAAACCGGGTTCGTTTCCGACCATATTTTACTTCCAAAAACGATATTCGAGTGGAACCTGACCGCCAGCCGGTCTACGTTCTCCCTTGCCCGCGTTGGTACACTTTAGCGGTTTGGCCACGTCCTGGAGCGCATTCCTGCATGTCGAAAATCAAATTCACCAACCGCGCCGGGCTCGAACTGGCCGGAAACCTCGAATTGCCGGCCGGCGGCAGCTGGCAGGCCACCGCGCTTTTCGCCCACTGCTTTACCTGCACGCGCAACATCAAGGCCGCGCGCAACATCACGCGCGAACTCGCCAAGGCAGGCTTTGCCGTACTCAGGTTCGACTTCACCGGCCTCGGAGAAAGCGATGGCGATTTCTCCGACACCAGCTTCTCCAGCAATCTCGACGATCTCGAAGACGCCGCCGCCTGGATGGAAGAGAACCTGGGTGCACCGCAACTGCTGGTGGGCCATTCGCTGGGCGGCGCCGCGGTGCTGGCCGTAGCCGAGCGCATGGAAAGCGTGCGCGCCGTGGCGACGCTGGCCGCGCCGGCCAGCGCCGATCACATCCTGGCGCAGTTCGGCGACGATCTGGACACCATAGAGTCCGAGGGCAGTGCCGAGGTCCAGCTCGCCGGCCGGCCGTTCCGGATTCGCAAGGACTTCGTTGACGACGCCAGGAGCCATTCGATCGAGGATCGGCTGCGCAAGCTGCGGCGCGCCCTGCTGGTACTTCATTCACCCGTGGACAAGACCGTGAGCGTCGAAAATGCGCAGAAGATCTTCGCCGCCGCGCTGCACCCGAAAAGTTTCGTCAGCCTGGACGATGCCGACCACCTGCTATCCGACGAAGCCGACTCGAATTACGCCGGGCAGATCATTTCCGCCTGGGCCAGCCGTTTCCTGGAATTCAAGTGCCCGGAACCTTCGAAAGACGTTGATGTTGCCGGAAGAACCGCGGACGGGTTTCTTTGCCGGGTACAGGCCGGAAAGCATGCACTGCTGGCCGACGAACCGCAGGAAAACGGCGGCAAGGACTTCGGGCCGGACCCTTACCATTACCTGGCAAGCGCGCTGGGCGCGTGTACCGTCATGACGCTGAACATGTACGCCCGCCACAAGAAGCTTTCGGTCGAACGGGTGCAGTGCAAAGTCTCCCACGAGCGAATTCACGCCGAAGACTGCGAAGACTGCGAGAAAAGCAAGGGCAAGATCGATCGCCTGACTCGTGTGATCACCATCGAGGGCGACCTGGACGAGAGTCAGCGCGCGCGCATGCTCGAAATCGCCGATCGCTGCCCGGTGCACCGAACGCTTGAAAACGAGATCCGGGTGGAGAGCCGACTGGCCTGATGGCCGTCCAACCAAACGGCCGGCCAGGCGGGCCGATCGGGCCGTCGGCAATTCACTCTACGGTTTCGGCGTCTTCGGCGTCCGACGATTGCGGCGCCGATTCGCCGTCTTCGAGCGTCTGGAAATCGCGCAGGATCACGTTGCCGACGCCGATCGCCTTGTGCAGTCGGGTTTCGAACTGAACGATCTTCTCGAAATTCCAGAGTTCGTCGCGGAAGAACTGGTCGCCCGAAATGAACGTGCCGTCTCGACCGGTGACGTAAACCGCGCGATTGACCCCCACCCGAGAGCCGCCCGAGAGATCGCGGGCCAGCGTGCGCTTCATGTCGTTGGTGGTGCGCGGAATCGCCACTTCGTCGCCGTACCGCGGCTTCAGTTCATTTTCCAGGATCTCCTTCGCGACTTTTCTGTGCTCCTCGGTGAACTGGTTCCAGATGTCGGCCGCGACCGCAGCGTTCTTGGGGTAGCCGCGCTCGGCCGACAATTGGATCCAGGCCCAGCCGCGCAGCGGATCGCGCTCCACGCCATCGCCATTGACGTACATCATGCCGAGGTTGAACTGCGCCAGCTTGTCGGCCCAGTGCGCGGCCAACCGGAAATTGCCGAGCGCCGCATCGTAATCGCCCTGGCGGAAGAACATGTTGCCGCGTTCCAGAAACTGGGTGCCCGGTGCGTTCTGCGCGTAGTTGTTGACGTTGACGACCTGCGCTTCGACTATGCCTATCTGAAACGCTGTCGCAAAAAGAATGCCGATAACCGAAATCGTTTTTTTCATTTGAAACCCGCCAAGTCGTTCCCGTGTCTGCGCTGATCAGTCTACGCATCCAGGATCACCGCCGCGTGGGCAAGCAGCCAGGGAAAGATCAGAACACATGGGCGCCCGATCGCTGGATGTTCCCGGACAGGACCCGGATGATACGTCGGCGATTGCAGAAAGATCGGCCCTGCACAGCCCGAAAAGAGTGTACCGGCTGGCTCACGAACACAATCACGCTGTCGAGGCCCCCGGGAATCCGCATCTTGAAGCGTCCCCGATTGCTCCAACGGATTTTCCGCGGCCTGTTCAGGCACGGGTGCCTCAAGCCGGGGATGCGTCTTGTTCGTCCGGTTCCGCTTCGTCTTCGGACACTGCAATCCGGGCCAGGCCGATCAGCTGCTCGTCTTCACCGAGCCGAATCAGCGTGACGCCCTGGGTATTTCGGCCCAGGCGCGAAATTTCAGCCGCCGAGGTGCGTACCAGCGTGCCGGCATTGGACGTGAGCATGACGTCGTCCTCCTCGGCAACCGCAAGCGCGGCTACCAGTTCCCCGTTGCGCCCGGTGACCTGGATGCCGATCACGCCCTGGCCGCCGCGGTTGTAGACCGGGAAGTCCTCGAGCGCAGTGCGCTTGCCGTAGCCATTCGCAGTGGCCAGCAGAACATCACCCTCGTTAGCCACCAGCATGGACACCACCCGCTGATCGGGCTTGAGCCGGATGCCGACGACGCCGCGGGTCTGACGACCCATCGCGCGCACGCCCGACTCGTGGAAACGGATCGCCTTGCCGGCCGAAGAAAACAGCAGCATGTCGCGACTGCCGTCGGTGAACGACACGTCGACCAGTTCGTCATCGCCCTCCAGCTCGATTGCCCAGATGCCGTTGGAACGGATGTGCGCGAAATCCGAAAGCGGCGTCTTCTTCACGCGCCCCGAGCGTGTGGCGAAGAACACGAACCAGTCGTCGGAAAACTCGCGCGTGGGCAGCACCGCGTTGATGCGTTCGCCCTCGTCCAGCGGCAGCAGGTTGACCATGGGCCGCCCGCGACTGCTGTGGCCGGCCTGGGGCAGCTCGTAGACCTTCGTCTTGTAGACCTTGCCGGCACTGGTGAACACCAGCAGCGTGTCGTGGGTGTTGGTGACCCAGAAACGTTCGACGAAATCCTCGTCCTTGGTCTTTGCCGCGCTGCGTCCGCGCCCGCCGCGCTTCTGGCTGCGGTAGCGATCCAGCGGCTGGTACTTCGCGTAACCGGCATGCGACAAGGTGACCACCACGTCCTCGGGCGTGATCAGGTCTTCCATGGTCAGGTCCAGTTGATCGGTCACGATCTCGGTGCGCCGCCGGTCGCCGAATTCGTCGCGAATCGATTCGAGTTCTTCGCGGATCACCTGCATCAGCGCATCCGGCTCGGACAGGATGCGGATCAACTCGCGGATCTGCTCGAGGATTTCGCGGTATTCGTCCGAAAGCTTTTCCTGCTCCAGCCCGGTCAGCTTCTGCAGGCGCAGGTCCAGGATGGCCTGGGCCTGGTTCGGCGAGAGCTGGTAGCCGTCCTCGCCCAGCCCGAACTCGGGCAGCAGATCCTCGGGCCGGGAAAGCTCCGCACCGGCCTGCCCCAAAAGCGCGGCCACCGGACCCGGTTCCCAGCGCTGTGCCTGAAGCCGCTCGCGCGCCTCGCCCGGCGTCGGCGAATTCTTGATCAGCGCGATGATCTCGTCGAGATTCGCCAGCGCGACGGTCAGGCCCTCGAGAATGTGCGCTCGGCTGCGCGACTTGCGCAATTCGAACAGCGTGCGCCGGGTCACCACGTCGCGCCGGTGCGCGAGAAAGGCCTGCAGCACCTGGCGAATATTGAGCAGCTTCGGCTGGTTGTCGACCAGGGCCACCATGTTGATGCCGAACACGCACTGCATCTGGGTGTTCTGGAACAGGTTGTTGAGGATCACCTCGCCGACTTCGCCGCGCTTGAGCTCGACGACCATGCGCATGCCGTCCTTGTCGGATTCGTCGCGCAATTCGGAAATGCCTTCGAGCTTCCTGGCCTTGACCAGCTCGGCGATCTTTTCGAGCAGGCGGGCCTTGTTGACCTGGTACGGCAACTCGGTGACGACGATCTTGGTCTTGCCGCTGTCCTCGTCCTCGAAATGCGCCCGGGCGCGCATGTAGATCCGGCCGCGGCCCGTCTCGTAGGCTTCCCGGATCCCGGCCGCACCATTGATGATGCCGGCGGTGGGGAAATCCGGGCCGGGCATGTGCTCCATGATGCCGTCGAGGTCCAGGTCCGGGTCGTCGACCAGCGCGAGCAGCGCGCCCACGACTTCGTTGAGGTTGTGCGGCGGGATGTTGGTCGCCATACCGACCGCGATGCCGGAAGAGCCGTTGACCAGGAGGTTGGGTACCCGGGTCGGCAGAACGGCCGGCTCGTACTCGGATTCATCGTAATTCGGCAGCCAGTTGACCGTTTCCTTGTCGATGTCGGCCAGCAGCTTGTGGGCCAGCTTGGCCATGCGCACTTCGGTATAACGCATCGCCGCCGGGGAATCGCCGTCGACCGAGCCGAAGTTGCCCTGGCCGTCGACCAGCATGTATCTCAAGGAGAACGGCTGGGCCATGCGCACGATGGTGTCGTAGACCGCCGTGTCGCCGTGGGGGTGGTACTTACCGATGACGTCGCCGACCACGCGCGCCGATTTCTTGTAGGGCTTGTTGAAGTCGTTGCCCAGCACGTGCATGGCAAAAAGCACCCGGCGATGCACCGGTTTGAGCCCGTCTCGAACGTCCGGAAGGGCGCGCCCGACGATCACGCTCATGGCGTAATCGAGGTAGGACTGACGCATCTCGTCTTCGAGGTTTACCGGGAGGATTTCCTGCGCGAGTTCAGCCATGCATTTGGTCTTGTGAATTTGGGCCAGGAACTGCTTCCAGGCTACTGAATTTCAAGCATTTCCACGAAAGGGTGGATCCGCCGATTCAGCTCCTGAAACAATCCTGAAATTCTAGCACAGGCGGGGGTTGTGCGCCCGCCGTCAACGGGCTTCGGAAGCCTCGCTCAGCACCGCGATCCGGCCCTCGAACCGGGGCTGGACAACGCCCCGTTCGGTCACGATGATATCCACCAGTCCACCAGGGGTCACGTCGAAGACCGGGTTGAACGCTTCGACGCAGGCGGGCGGCGCGTCGAGCCCGGCACTGTTCCGGATCTCGCCGGCCGGACCCACCTCGATGACGACCCGGCCGCCGTCGGGCGTTTCGGGGTGACGACCGGCGACCACGATCATGCGCGCACCGATTTGACGCGCCAGGACGGCCAGTATCGATGTCCCGACCTTGCGTTTCAGAGAATCGATTCCACTCCATGCTCATCCATGGCATCATTCCGAGCGCGTGCCGGCGCTGCGACCGTCCCTGTCGTACCACAAGCGATCACGCGCCGGCAATGGGCCGGCCAACCATCGCCGGCGGGCTTGCATTATCATTTCATCAACCAACGTCACTGTATCAATCATCGGACCCGACCATGAAAAGTCTGCTCATTTCACTGTTCCTGCTGATGCCGCCGCTCCTGGCCGCCCAGCAATCGGAGCAAACGACCTCCAACCCGTTTGAAGAGGACATGCCGAGCGTGATCATCCATACTTCCAAAGGCGACATCACGGTTGAACTGTACGAGGACCAGGCGCCGGTTACGGTCGAGAACTTCCTGTCCTATGCGCGCAAGGGCTTTTACGACGGCAC
Source organism: Wenzhouxiangellaceae bacterium (assembly GCA_041685925.1). GTDB lineage: Bacteria > Pseudomonadota > Gammaproteobacteria > Xanthomonadales > Wenzhouxiangellaceae. The sequence goes on from JAWLEW010000006.1 coordinate 42,429, forward strand.
CATTTTTCATCGCGTGATCCCGGGCTTCATGATCCAGGGCGGCGGATTTACACCCGACCTGGAGCCAAAGCCCAATGACGCCCCGATCGAAAACGAGGCCGACAACGGGCTTTCCAACGAGCGTGGCACCATCGCGATGGCGCGCACCAACGACCCGAATTCTGCCACCTCGCAGTTCTTCATCAACGTGGTCGACAATTCCGCTTCGCTGGACCATCGCGGGAAGCAATCCGGGCGAACCTGGGGCTATGCCGTCTTCGGCCGCGTCACCGAGGGCATGGATGTGGTCGACGAGATCCGGTTCGTTCAGACCGAGGCGCGCGGGCCGCACCAGAACGCGCCCATCGAGCCGGTGACGATCGAAAGCGTCGAAGTGCCCTGAGGCGCGCCGATCGATACGCCGCCGACAACGCTCTTCATATCGGACCTGCATCTCGCGCGGTCGCGGCCGGACATTACCGAGCAGTTTCAGGCGTTCCTTGCGGGGCCGGCCCGCAAGGCAGAGGCGCTTTACATCCTCGGCGACCTGTTCGAGTCCTGGATCGGCGATGACGCCGCCGGTGAATTCGAAAACCGGATTGCCGGTGCACTGAGGGGGCTGGCCGGTCAAGGCACCCGGCTGGCGTTCCTGCACGGAAACCGGGACTTCCTGCTCGGCACGGAATTCTGTGAGCGCGCGGGCATGACGCTTCTGGATCAGCCGCACGTCATCGAACTGTACGGAACGCGTACCGTGTTGCTGCACGGCGATCAGCTGTGCAGCCTGGACCTTCAGTATCAACGCTACCGCAAAAGAGTCAGTGCGCCGGAATGGCAAAACCGAATGCTTGCCCGGCCGATCTGGTTCCGACGCAGCGTGGCCGCCCTGCTGCGCGGGGCAAGCCGCCTGCGCAATCGAGACCCGGCCGCCATCGAGATGGATGTCGTCGACGCCGATGCCGAAGAACTGTTCCGGCGCTCAGGCGCCAGCCGGATGATTCACGGCCATACCCATCGGCCGTTCAGACATATTCATCGAGTGCTGGACCGACCCGCCGAACGCATCGTGCTTGGCGACTGGTACACCCAGGGCAGCGTGCTCACCGTGACGCCCGATTCCCTGTCGCTGGACGCGCTGGAACGCGACCGCAGGGACCACTAGTCCGATTTCGACGCTTTGGAATCGGCGCTCGCAGACTTGTCTTTGGCCGACTTGTCGCTGGCCGGGTTGCTGCTGCCGGCAGCGGATTCAGCGCCCTGCTCCTTGCTTCCCGATGACGCGGGTCGTGAAGCCGACGTGGCCTTCAGCGGATCACGATCGGCGGATTTCTCGTCCGGGCCATCGCTGCTGTTCTTGCCGTCGTCCGACTTCGCGCTGTCCGACTTCTCGCTCTCCGACTTCTCGCTCTCCGACTTCCCGGCCTGCTGTGTGCCGGCCGGTGAAGGCGAATGCGCGGTGGTGCTGTCGTCACTTCCCGTCCGCGTCGACGATGAATGGCCGTCCGAATCCACCGGCGAGGCCGCTCCGAAGCCACCCAGCCGCACTTCCTGGCCGCTGGCCGGCGGCAGGCGTTCGGCAAGCTTCTTGTCGTCAACCAGTCTTTCGGCACCGCTGCTCAGATGGTCGAAGACCTGCTTGTAGCTGTCGGTCATCTGGTTGATCAAACGCGCAGTCTCGACAAAATGGTCGGTAACTTCGTTGCGAAACTTGTCGTTTTCCTGCTTGAGCTGCATGACCGACACCGCGCCGCCGCGGGCTCGGCTGATCCACCAGGTCGCGAGCGCTCCGATTGCGCCGCCGACAACCAGACCAACAATCAACGAGATTGCAAATTCCATTGGTTTACGCCTTGTGCAAGAGAACCTTCAGGCTAACAGAACATCGGTTGCGCGAGTGTAACGAAAGTCCGCCGTACGATGCCGGGGGGCTGCCTCGACCACAGGCCAACGCCGTAGACAACGGGTTCGACCGTGCCGCTTACTGCTTGCCCGCCACCCAGTCGTAAACCGATTCCAGCGCCTGTCCCAGCTTCGCCGGCTCGCTGCCGCCAGCCTGGGCGAAATCGGGCCGCCCGCCGCCTTTCCCGCCCACCTGGCCGGCCACGTGTTTGACCAGTTCGCCGGCCTTGAAACGGTCGGTGAGGTCGGCGGTAACGCCGGCAACCAGCCGCACTCCCTGCCCGGCATCGGTGCCCAGCACCACGATGCCGGAACCCAGCTTGTTCTTGAGCTGATCGACGGTATCGCGCAGGCTGTCGGGGTCGACGCCTTCCAGCTTTTCGGCCACCACATTGACGCCGTCGATTTCGCGCGCGTTGGCCCCGAGATCGGAGCCCCGCGCCGAGGCCAGCTTCTGCTTGAGGCGATCCAGTTCGCGTTCCAGTTCGCGCGAACGCTCCAGCAGCTGTTCGACGCGCGGCCCGACCTGGTCAGGCGAAGCCCTGAGGCTGGCCGCCAGGTCGCGCAGGGTCCTTTCGGTGTCCTGCATCCAGGCAACCGCCTGGCGGCCCGCTACCGCCTCGATGCGGCGCACGCCGGCCGAAATGCCCGTCTCGGAGACGACCTTGAACGCGCCGATGTCGCCGACCCGCTCCACGTGCGTACCGCCGCACAGCTCCGTGGAGTAATCGCCGAACTGCAGCACCCGCACCCGGTCGCCGTACTTGTCGCCGAAAAACGCGAGCGCACCGGCTTCCATCGCCCGGTCGTAATCCATTTCCTCGGCCGATGCGGCCGCGTTTTCCCGGATCTGCCGATTGACCCGGTTCTCGATCTGCTGCAGCTGTTCGGGCGTTACCGGCTCGAAATGCGAGAAGTCGAAGCGCAGCCGATCGGGCGCAACCAGCGAGCCTTTCTGCTGCACGTGCTCGCCCAGGATGTCGCGCAACGCCGCGTGCAGCAGATGCGTCGCGGAATGGTGGCGGACGACGTCGGCCCGGCGTTGCTCGTCGATCCGGGCGCGAACCGTGTCTCCGACCTTGAGCACACCCGCCTCCAGCGTGCCGTCGTGAGCGTGGTAGACGCCGGCCAGCTTGCGCGTATCCTCGACGCGAAATCGCGTCGCGGCGTCTTCCAGCACCCCGGTATCGCCCACCTGCCCGCCGGATTCGGCGTAGAACGGCGTGCGGTCCAGGATGACCTGCCCCGCTTCGCCTGCCGCCAGAGATTCACGCTTGCCGCCGTCGACCAGGATGGCCACCACCCGTGCCGAATCGCATTCGCTTTGCGCGTAGCCGAGGAACTCGGTGGCCGGAAGGCCGGCCACGACGTCGGCCGAAATTCCGTCGCGAGCCGAAAACTTGCCGGCGGCCCGCGCGCGCTCGCGCTGATCCTGCATCGCGCCCTCGAACGCATTTTCGTCGACGCTGAGCCGCCGCTCGCGCGCGATGTCGCGCGTCAGGTCCAGCGGAAAGCCGAAGGTGTCGTAAAGCTTGAATGCCACGTCACCCGGAATCACCGAATCGTCCAGGTCGGCCAGAACGCCTTCCAGCAGCTTCATGCCCTGGTCCAGCGTCTCGCCGAACCGCCGCTCCTCGCGCGCCAGCACATCGACGATCTGGGTCTTCTTCTGCACCAGTTCCGGGTACGCCTCGCCCATGACTTCGGCCAGCGGCTCGACCATCGCCGCGAAAAACGGCTGCCTGCAGCCCAGCTTGTAGCCGTGACGGATCGCGCGCCGGATGATGCGGCGCAGCACGTAGCCACGGCCGTCGTTGGCCGGCAGCACGCCGTCGGCAATCAGGAACGCGCAGGCGCGGATGTGGTCGGCAATGACCTTGAGCGAGGCCTGCTCCGGATCGTCAGTGCCGGTTTTTTCGGCCGCGGCCCGGATCAGGTGCGCGAACAGGTCGATCTCGTAGTTCGAGTGCACCCCCTGCAGCACCGCCGCCAGCCGCTCCAGGCCCATTCCGGTGTCCACGCACGGCCCGGGCAGCGGCGACATGGTGCCGTCGGCGGCCCGGTCGAACTGCATGAACACCAGGTTCCAGATCTCGATATAGCGGTCGCCGTCTTCCTCCGGCGTTCCCGGGGGCCCGCCGGGCACGTCCGGGCCATGGTCGTAGAAGATCTCGCTGCACGGCCCGCACGGACCGGTATCGCCCATGGCCCAGAAATTGTCGCTTTCGAAGCGCTTGCCGGGCTTGTCGCCGATGCGCGAGAGGCGAGCCGGATCCACGCCGATCTCGTCGAGCCAGATCGCGGCGGCCTCGTCGTCGTCCTCGTAGACCGTCACCCACAACCGCTCGGGCGCAAAACCGCAGTTTTCGGTCAGGAATTCCCAGGCAAATTCAATGGCTTCGCGCTTGAAGTAGTCACCGAAGCTGAAGTTGCCCAGCATCTCGAAGAAGGTGTGATGGCGCGCGGTGTAACCGACGTTTTCCAAATCGTTGTGCTTGCCGCCGGCGCGCACGCAGCGCTGCGACGAGGCCGCACGCGTGTAGTCGCGCTTCTCCGCGCCGAGAAAGACGTCCTTGAACTGGACCATTCCGGCGTTGGTGAACAAGAGCGTGGGGTCGTTGGCCGGCACCAGTGAACTCGAGCGCACGACCCGGTGGTCGCGCTCGGCAAAGAACTGGAGGAATTCACGACGTATTTGGGCAGTGGACTTCATGCGATCGCTTCGAGTGGACACAATCACGGAACTATAGCTGATCCGGGCCGAATGCAAGGCCGCGCTGCAGTGTCCGGGCCCGGCAGCGACGGCAGGCACGGCAGCAATGCTAGTATTTTCGCATATCCGCCCTGCGACACGCCAAGCCTCCAAATGAACCGAATCACCATTATCGGCGCCGGCTTCGGCGCACTCACCGCCGTGCGCACGCTGCGCCGAGTCAGACCCGATGTCGGCATCGACCTGATCGCGCCACGCCCGGTGTTCGTCTATTACCCGGGTACCATCTGGATACCCACCGCCAAGCGAGATCCGGCGCAATTCGAAATCCCGCTCGAACGATTCTTCGAGCGCATGCGCGTGCGCTATCACGCCGGTACGGCAACGGGCATCGAAAATGGCGGCCGGAAAGTCTTATCCGACGATTCGAGCGTCGAAAACGACGGCCTGATCATCGCCAGCGGCGGCTCTTTCCTCGACAAGCTGCCCGGTCTGGAGCACTCGTTCCTGCCCTGTGGCGGCGTGGATGAGCTCGCCCGGCTTCGTGATCGGCTGGAACAACTCGACGGCGGCACACTGGCATTCGGATTTGCCGCCAACCCCGACGAGCCTTCGGCGATGCGCGGCGGACCGGTCTTTGAATTCATGTTCGGCATCGATACCTGGCTTCGACGCCGCAAGCGCCGCGACAGCTTCAAACTGGTGTTCTTCACCCCGGCGCAGGAACCCGGCAAGCGGCTCGGCGACAAGGCCGTGGACGTGCTCAGCCGGGAAATGGCCAAGCGCGATATCGAAATGCGCCTGGGTGAGAAGCCCCAACGCTTCGAAACCGATCGCGTGGTGACCGACAAGGGCGAATTTCCCGCTGATCTCATCCTGTTCATGCCCGGCATGACCGGCAATCCCTGGTTCGACCGGACCGAGCTGCCCCGCTCGCCGGGCGGCCTGATCCGGGCCGATGCGCAGTGCCGGGCCGAAGGCATGGAAAGCGTCTACGTCGTCGGCGACGCCGGTAGCTATTCGGGGCCGGAATGGTTGCCCAAGCAGGCGCACACCGCCGACCTGCAGGCCGAAGCGGCCGCCCGGAACCTGTGTGACGAACTGGACGGTAAAGCACCGGCTCACCGCTACAAGGCCGAGCTGGTGTGCATCATCGACACGCTCGACAAGGGGATGCTGATCACCCGCACCGAGAAAGCCAGTCGGGTACTGCCCGTCTTTTTCGGTTTTCACTGGGCCAAGCGAATCTTCGAATGGAATTACCTCAGGAAGTACCGCTAGTGGGCCACGCCGATCGTCCGGCGACACTCAGCCGCTCTCCGGCCGCATGTCGCGCCGGCCTGATGCATAATCGTTCCCATGCAAAAGCCCCTGAACATCGCTCTCGCGCTGCTGTTGCTGGTCGCTGCCGGTGCGACGAGGGGCGAGCCGATGTCGGCGCGCGAGGCATTCGAGCTGCCCCAGCCCGAACCCGACGCGGTGATTCGCTACGGCGAACTGGCGCGACAGTTCGGTGAATTGCGAATGCCCGAAGGCGAAGGCCCCTTCGGCGTGGCGGTCATCGTCCACGGCGGCTGCTGGGTCTCGGACTACGATCACGGCTACATGGCAGCGTTTGCCGAGGCCGTCACCGACCTCGGGCTGGCCACCTGGACGATCGGATACCGACGCGTCGGAGAGCCCGGCGGTGGCTGGCCCAACACCTTTCTGGATGCCGGCGCGGCGGTCGATTTCCTGCCCGAACTCGCGTCCTCTTATCCGCTGGACGTCGAGCGCGTGCTGGCCATCGGCCACTCGGCCGGCGGCCAGCTGGCACTGTGGCTTGCCGGGCGCGCCCGACTTCCCGAGTCCAGCCCGCTTTTCACCCATGATCCACAGCCGATCGCAGGCGTACTTGCGCTGGCCGCTGCCGCCGATCTGGAATACCTGTCCGAGCAGCAGACCTGCGGCAACGCGGCAACGCGCCTGATGCAAGGCACCCCGAGCGAACGGCCGCGACGCTATGTCGAAGGCTCGCCGGTCCACCTGCCGCCCCTGCATGTACCGCAGGCCCTGGTCAACGGCGAACTCGACGAAACCTGGAGCGCTCCGGCAGAGCGCTATTTCGAGGCGGCCCTGGCCGCCGGGGCCCCGATCGAGCGACAAGTGATGCCCGACGCCGGCCACTTCGAACTTGTGGCGCCGGAATCGCCGAACTGGCAGATCGTGCGCACCACGCTGCTCGAACTGTTCGATCGAATCAGCCCAGCCAGCCCTTAGCGCGATCGCGCAGCTGCTTCCCCCAATAGATCGACTGCACTGCCGCACGGCCCAGCGGACCGCCGGCCCAGCTCGCGCCGTAGCGCTGGAATTCGCGCACGCGCCGCTCATCGCCGCTCATTGCCTCGGCCAGCACCTCGCCGGCCAGCGTGGTGGTGGCCATGCCGTGGCCCCCGAAGGCCAGTGCGGACCACAACCCGGGCTCCATCTCGCCCAGTATCGGCATCTGGTGGCGCGCATAGCTCATCCAGCCGCCCCAGGCGAAATCCACTTCGACGCCCCGCAGCGACGGAAACACGCGCAGCATGTCGCGATACAAGAGCCGCTTGATGGTTTCCGGATCGCGGTCGGCGGTCGATATCCGACCGCCCCAGAGCAGGCGTCCGTCGGGCAGCGGCCGGTAATAGTCGAACGCAAAGCGGGTATCGTAGACCGCGACCCCGCCGGGGATGAGCTCGGCCAGCCGATCTCCCAGCGGCTCGGTGACCATCACGTAAGTTCCGATCGGCTGGATCGAGCGCTGCAGCCGACGGGCCAGCCGCCGGTCGTAGCCGCCGGTGGCCAGCACCACGCGCCCGGCCCGGACTTCGCCATCCGAAGTCGTCAGCAGCCAGTCCCCTCCCGTCCGGTGCATTGCCGCGACCGGAGAATTGGCGGCCACGCGCGCACCCGCGCCGCGAACCTTCTGCGCAATGGCACGGACATAGGCCAGCGGATTGAAATGGAAGGAACCGGGTTCCAGCAACCCGGCAGCGTAGCGCGACGAGCGAACATACCCGACCATTTCCCGTTCGGACACCCAGTCGAGTTCGAAATCCAGCAGCTCGCGCATGCGTTCGCGAAAACGCTGCAGGCGCTGCGGCTCTTCGAACCAGTCGGCCAGCAGCACGGCACCATCTGAAACCGGAACGCCCATCTGCCCGCAGCGCTCGCGCACAAGCTGCACCGCCGCGCGCGTCCAGCCATGCATTCGTGCAGCCCGCGCCGGTCCCAGCTGCCCGGCGAGCTCCAGGTTGTCCAGCGAGAACCCGCCGAACACGAAACCGCCGTTGCGGCCCGACGCGCCCTCGCCCGGCTCGCCGCGATCGAGCACCAGCACATCGGAATCGCCGCGCTCGGCCAGGCCCAGCGCAGTGCTCAGCCCGGCAAGGCCGGCGCCGACCACTACCGTGCCGACACGCCGCTCCGCGGCCAGCCCGTCGAATGGACCGGGATCGCCCAGTGCATGCCGGTACCAGGTCCCGGCATGAAATCGCGGCAGCTTCGTCACGGTCTTGTTCATTCGGATTCCGGGTCAACTGGTAGAATTCAATAGTGGCTGACAAACAGCGACAAATCAATTTCGGAGGTAGCGCATGGGTAAATCCAGCAAGTACGAGGCCAAGGTGCCGGACGAAAACGGCATCATTCCCTATACCGACGAAGAACACGCCGTGTGGGCCGATCTCTACGAACGCCAGATGGAAATCATCCCCGGACGCGTGTGCGACGAGTTCCTGCAGGGTCTGGAGACGCTGAATCTCCCCGCCGACCGGATTCCGCAGCCGACCGACGTTTCGGAAAAACTGCGCGCGAAGACCGGCTGGGAAGTCGCGCCGGTCCCGGCGCTGATCAACTTCGACCGCTTTTTCAAGCTGCTGTCGGAAAGGAAGTTCCCGGCCGCGTCGTTCATCCGGTCCAGGGAAGAGATGGACTACCTGCAGGAACCGGATATTTTTCACGAGATCTTCGGCCATACCGCGATGCTGACGCACCAGGCCTTCGCAGACTTCACCGAGGCTTACGGCAAGGCCGGCGTCAACGCTTCGAAGCAAGAGCGGGTGTTTCTCGCCCGGTTGTACTGGTTCACGGTCGAGTTCGGACTGCTGCGCGGCCCCGCCGGGCCGCGGATTTATGGCGGCGGCATTGCCTCCTCGCCGGGTGAAACCCTCTTTGCGACCGAAAGCCCCGAACCGATCCGCCGGCCGTTCGATCCGATCGATGCGCTGCGCACGCCGTATCGCATCGATATCTACCAGACCGTCTACTACGTTCTCGACAACATGAACGACCTGTTCGAGCTCGCCGAGCAGGACCTGCTGGGCCTGATCCGGAAGGCGCGCGCACTCGGCGAATTCGAACCCACTTTCCCGCCCAAAGAAAAGGAAGCCGCCTGATATGAGCGACGATCTTCAAAACCAGAAATGTGCGCCCTGCGAGGGCGGAACGAAACCGCTCGAGCGAGACCGCATCAACAACCTGCTGGAACAGGTTCCAGGCTGGGAAGTCAGCGATGACGGCAAGCGGATTTTCCGGCGCTTCGAATTCAAGGGCTTCTACAAGACCATGGCATTCATCAACGCCATGGCCTGGGTGGCCAACCAGGAAGGCCACCACCCGGATTTCGAAGGTGGCTACAACTTCTGCCTGGTCAACTTCAGCACGCACGCCATTGACGGGCTGAGCGACAACGACTTCATCTGCGCGGCCAAGCTGAACGCGTTGCTGGATGAATGATTCCGCCGACCGGGCCGGTGACCTCCGGTCCGGTCCGGTACAGCGCCTGGAGCAGGCGATAACAGCGGTCAACAAGGTCATCCTGGGCAAGTCGCGCCAGATCGAACTGGCCTTCTCGGCCCTGCTGGCCGGCGGCCACCTGCTGATCGAGGACCTGCCCGGCGTCGGCAAGACGACCCTGGCCCATGCCATCGCGATCGTGACCGGCGGCCAGTGGCAGCGCATCCAGTTCACCAACGACCTGCTGCCGGCCGACATCCTGGGCGTATCGGTGTGGCGGCGCGAGGCCGAATCTTTCGAATTCCGGCCGGGCCCGATATTCGCCAACGTGGTGCTGGCCGATGAAGTCAACCGCGCCACGCCGCGCACCCAGAGCGCGCTGCTGGAAGCCATGGCCGAGCAACAGGTCAGCATGGACGCCCACACCCACCTCCTGCCGCGACCTTTCTTCGTGATCGCCACGCAGAACCCGCTGGACCTGGTCGGCACCTATCCGCTGCCTGACTCGCAGCTCGACCGCTTTCTGCTGCGCATCAGCCTGGGTTACCCGGCGCGCGAACAGGAACGCGCGCTGCTGGTCGAGCCCGATCGCAGAACGCTGCTGGCCGGCCTCCAGCCCGTGCTGTCGCCGGCCGATGTTCTCGAACTGAGCACCGCGGCCGGCTCGCTGCACGTTTCGGATCCGGTGCTGGACTACATCCAGACGCTGGTGGAGGCGACCCGCACGCACGCCGCCCTGCGCGCCGGCCTCTCGCCGCGTGCGGCGCTGGCAATGCTCGCAACGGCCCGGGCCCGGGCCCTGCTCGAGGCGCGGGATTACGTACTGCCCGACGACGTCAAGCAGATCTTCGCCCCGCTGGCCGGCCACCGGCTGCAGTGCAACCCCAACAGTGGAGAACCCGAACATGTCGTCGAGCAGATCCTCGACGAAACGCGCGTTCCCTGAGGCCGGACTGGCACCACTGATCGACGCGCTGCAGCGCCGGCTCGACGGCTGGATCCGGCGCCGCGGCCCGGTCCATCCGCCGTTTACGCTGGGCTATCGGCAGATCTACATCCTGCCCACACGGTTCGGCTGGCTGGTCGGGCTGCTGCTTTTCGCGATGCTGCTGGGCAGCCTGAACTTCAACAACAACCTGGGCCTTTTCACCACCTTCCTGGTTTCAGGCATCGGCCTGTTATCGATGCACATCGCCCACCGCAACCTGGACGGCGTCCGGATCGCGGCCGTCAGCCCGGGACAGGCGTTCGCCGGCGAACTGCTACCGCTGGCCATTACCCTCCAGGACACCCGCGGACGCGGCCGCAGCGGACTCGTCGCGAAAATCAGGGGCGGCGATACGGCCAGCGGCAGCGACCTGCCGTCCTCGGCCAGCGCGGATTTGAAGGTTTCCATCGCGACCGAGCAACGAGGCTGGCGCGAACTGCCCCGGATCCGCCTGCGCACCCGCCATCCGATCGGCTGGTTCGAGGCCTGGAGCTGGTTCTGGCCTGCGCAACGGGTGCTGGTATGGCCGCGCCCGGCCGAACACGCGCCGCCGCTGATCACCCGCGGAAACAGCGATGACCACAGCCAGGCCGGCGACGAAAGCGATGAATTTCACGGACTGCGCGACTGGCGCGAGGGCGATCCGCTGCATCGCATTGCATGGAAAGCCAGCCAGCGCCACCAGCACCTGCTGGCGCGCCAGTTCACCCGTCCCGAGCGCGAGCGCATCGTTCTCCGATTGACCGATGCGCCGGGACGCACGCTCGAGGAGCGAATTTCGATCATGACGCGCTGGGTGCTGGAAGCCGACCGCCGCGACCTGGACTACGGCCTCGAGCTGGGCTCGACAAACGTGCCGTCGGGCCGGGGCGAAGCCCACCGGGTGTCGTGTCTCGATGCGCTGGCCGCGTACGGATGAACCAGACGCTTTCCTCGCCGACCGTGTTGCTGGTCGTGGCCGCTTTCCTGGTCGCGGCCCTGCCCCATTTGACCGCCATGCCGGGATGGCTCGCACTGGCGATTGTCGGCGCTGCCGTCTGGCGCGCGCTGATTGCGCTGCTGGATCTCCGTCGCCCGGGATGGCTGGTGCGCAGCGCGCTGACCTTCGGCGGGCTGGCGCTGGTGATCCTGCATTACGGCACCTTCTGGGGCCGACGGGCTGCCACCGTGCTGCTGTGCGTCATGGTTGCGGCGAAGCTTTCGGAAATGTTTCGCCTGCGCGACGCGCGCGTGGTGGCCACGCTCGGCTATTTTCTCATCGCCACCCAGTTCCTGTTCAGCCAGCAGCTGCTGCTGTTCGGCTACCTGCTGGTCGGCTGCGCACTGGTCACCGCCGCCCTGGTGCGCATCCAGCGCGACGCCGACGAGATTTCTCCGCCAGCCGATGACGGCGCACCGGATGGCATCCGCGTTGCCCGGCTCGCGCGCGACGGCACGATACTGATGCTGATGGCCATTCCATTCGCGCTGGTGATGTTCACGCTGTTTCCGCGGCTGGGCTCGCCGCTGTGGGGAATGCCCGAAAATGCGCTGGACGGACGTACCGGCCTTTCCGACGAGATGTCGCCCGGCACGATCGCCAACCTGTTTGCCGACGACTCGCCGGCATTCCGGGCGGAGTTCGATGGGCTGGTGCCGCCGCGCGACCAACTCTACTGGCGCGGCCCGGTGCTGTGGCGATTCGACGGCCGCACCTGGAGTCGCCTGTTTTATTCCAACCGTGCGCCGGAACGAACGCCGCGCCCGAACGATGGCGCCTTCGCCTATTCGGTACAGCTGGAACCCAGCGAACGCCGCTGGCTGTTCGCGCTGGACTACCCGGTAGGCGCACCCGCAGACGCCCGGCTGAGCGCCGATTTCGAACTGATCCGAAAAAGGCCCGTGACCACGCTGATGTCCTACGACGTCATCAGCCAGCCCGATTTCCGGGACGCGCCGGAACTCCAGCAGACGCTTCGCCGCATCGCGCTCCACCTGCCGGACGGCAGCAATCCGCGCACCCGACAGCGGGCGGAGGAGCTGCGTCGGCGCTACCCCGACGACGAGGCGCTGATCGACGCGGTACTGGCATGGTTCAACCAGGAAGAATTCTTCTACAGCCTGGAAACCGTCCCGCTCGGCCGCCACGGCGCAGACGAATTCCTGTTCGACCTGCGGGTGGGCTACTGCGAGTACTACGCCTCGGCCTTCGTGGTGCTGATGCGCGCGGCCGGCATTCCGGCACGCATCGTCACCGGCTACCAGGGCGGCCTGTGGCAGCCGTCGGACGGCTATCTGCTGGTGCGCCAGTCGGATGCGCATGCCTGGGCCGAAGTCTGGCTGGAGGGGCGTGGGTGGACCCGGGTCGACCCGACCGCCGCAGTATCGCCCACGCGCATCGACCAGGGCGCGCGCAGTGCGCTGTCGGATGGCGCAGGGTGGTTCGGCGCCGAATGGTTGTACCAGCTGCGCAACCAATACGACCGATTGCAGAACCTGTGGAACAAGTCGATCCTGGGCTTCGACGCACAGCGGCAACGCGATTTTCTGGCCCGCATCGGCCTCGACGATCTTCCCACCGGGGCACGCGCGGCCGTGCTCGTCGCGCTGGCCGCAATTGTGCTGGTCCCGCTGGTGTTCCTGGCGCAAGGCCTGGCGCGGCTGGTTCGAAAGACCGACCGGCTGGACCGGGGCTGGCAGCGCCTGCGCCGCCGGCTGCAGCGCGCCGGCGTGCAGCCAAGGTCCGGCGAAACGCCGCTGGAGCTGGCGGCACGCTCGACCGATCGCCTGACCAACGCTGACGAATTGATCACGCTGACGGAGAAATACTGCAGACTCAAGTACGGACCCGCAACGGCGATCGAGGAATTTGACAGATTCGAGGCCGAGAGCGCCGCCTGGCGGCCATCCCGGCTGAACCAGAGCCCGTTGAAACAGTCCTAATACGCAAGGGCTGCAGGGTCCGGACCGCCATCAGGAGGCTTACCTCATGAATCCGCTTCGCGCTACACTTTTATTGGTTGCAGGTCTTGTCACCGGCTGCGCTTCGGTGCCCGATCGGCTCGAGGGAAACTACTCGGAAGCCTTTTTCCCGAAGCAGGCCGACGAAAAGTCGATCGGCGCCAACGTGCGCTGGGGCGGGACGGTGATCGAAACCATGCCCGATTCCGACCAGACGTGCATCGAGATCCTGGCGCAGCGCCTCGACCGCAGCGCCCGCCCGGTACCGTCGGACGACGATCTGGGCCGATTTCTGGCCTGCCGGAACGAATTCATCGACCCGGAAATCTTCGTCAACGGGCGCGAAGTGACCGTTGTCGGGGAAATCGATTCTTTTCGCGACGGCAATATAGGCGACTTCAATTACGTTTATCCAGTCGTCGAGGCCGACGCCGTCGAACTCTGGCCGGAGCGCGTGGATACGCGCTTTTACGGCCATGGCTACTATGGATATGGCTATCCGTACTGGCCCTATTACCGCTCGCCGTTCTATTACGGCGGTTACGGTACGCATATCTACTATCCCTATTCGCGCGGTGGCTTCATCCATGGTTCCGGCGCGGTGCGCAGTTCCGCCGGCAGCTCCGCCGGCCGCGAGACCAAGATGAAATAATCCAGGCGCCACGGCGGCAGGTTCCACAGGTTGCTGTATTTTGATATAGTCACGCCATGAAACTTTCGCCCCGCCAGCGCGAGATTCTCGCGTTCATTCAGGACCGCGTGGAACAAGATGGATTGCCGCCGACGCGGGCTGAAATCAACCGGCACTTCGGCTTCTCTTCTCCCAACGCGGCGCAATCCCACCTTCACGCCCTCGAGCGCAAGGGCGCGGTTCGCATCAACCCGCGCCTGGCGCGCGGCATCGTGCCGCTGGTCTCCGATCGCGGCACATCGATCGAAAAAGGAATTCCGCTGATCGGCCGGGTGGCGGCCGGCCGGCCGCTGCTGGCCGTGGAAAACCGCGAACGAATGGTCGACCTCGACCGCCTGCTGTTCCAGCCCAGGCCGGATTACCTGCTCCGCGTGACCGGCGACAGCATGATCGACGCCGGCATCCTCGACGGCGACCTCCTGGCCGTGCACAGCAGCGCAGAGGCCCGCTCCGGCCAGATCGTGGTCGCGCGCATCGAAGACGAGGTCACGGTCAAGCGGCTGCGCAGAAAAGGAAACCGGATCGTGCTCGAGGCTGCAAATCCGAAGTACGAGGACATCCAGGTCACCAGCCGGGACGACTTCGCGCTGGAAGGCCTGGCCGTCGGCGTCCTGCGCGACCTGTAGCACGGCCAATCTTTACCCGACTGCACGAAAACAGTCCGACTCGAACCGATCAGCGCTGGATCGAAAACCGGTCCCGGTCCGGCAGAAACGGAAACTTCTCGCGCATCCTGTCCAGCGCGGCGAAATCCAGTTCGCAGGTCGCGACCTGCTCGCGATCGTCCAGCGGGCCGACGAGGGCATCTCCGAATCCGTTCCACGCCCCCGAACTCCCCGGATATTCGACGTCCTTGCCGTCGACACCGGCCCGGTTGACGCCGATGACGAAAGCCTGGTTCTCGATTGCGCGCGCCTTGAGCAGCGTGCGCCAGGCCTCGGCGCGCGGCGCCGGCCAGTTGGCGACGAAGATCTGCAGGTCGAAGGCGTCGTCGTTGCGGCACCAGACCGGGAATCGCAGGTCGTAGCAGACCTGCAGGTCCACGCGGCGGCCCGCCAGTTCTGCGCGCACGCGCCGGTCGCCCGCGCTGTAGCGCTTGTCCTCGCCGCCGAACGCGAACAGGTGGCGCTTGTCGTAGAACACGCTCTGTCCTTGCGGCTGGGCGAGGACAAAGCGATTGAATACCCGGCCGGAATCGACCGCGACGACGCTGCAGGCGATCGACGCACCGCGCTCGTACGCCTCGTCGTTCAGCCATTTCAGGTCGCGGCCGTCGGCCATGTCGTCGAGGTGTTCCCGGTCTCCCAGGAAGCCGGTGGTACAGGTCTCCGGCAGCACGTAGAGATCGCACCCGGGCGCTGTGTCCATCAGGCGCGACAGGTTTGCGCGGTTCGCTGCCGTATCGGCCCAGCGCGTATCGGCCTGAACAAGCGCGCAACGGAGCTTGCCTGCTTGAGCTTTCGACATCGCCGTATCGGGTTGCTTCGGGTTCCATTGCATTATGCGACAAGATCCGGTGACGTATCGCCCAGCCGTGGCACAATCGATGGCCAAACTTGCCTGGGAGAACACCGGATGAGAATTTCACACCTCGCCCTGGCGCTGTCCGTGATTGCCCTTTTGCTGCTGCTGATCGGCGGCCCCGGATATCGCATGGGCCTGTGGGGGCTTGGATTCGGCTTGCTCGATGCCATGCGTTACGCGCTCTACGCGGGCGCCGCCGGCGCGATCCTGGCCGTCGTCTTCCTGCTGGTGCCAAGGATCCGTGCCGGCCAGACCGTCACGCTGGTCATGGCGCTGGTCCTGGGCAGCCTGGTGGCAGCGGTACCTTTGTACGTCGGCAACAAGGCGGGCAGCGTCCCGCGGATTCACGACATCAGCACCAATACCGACCAGCCGCCCGAGTTCGTCGACGTACGGCCGCTTCGCGAGGACGCGCCCAACCCGCCGGAATATGCCGGCGACGAGATCGCCAGCCAGCAGCGCGAGGCCTATCCCGACATTCAGCCGCTCGAAACCGAAATGGACCCCCGCGCGCTGGTCGAACTGGCGCTGGACACCGCCCGGGAACAGGGCTGGGAAATCGTCAGCGCGGTCACCGAAGACGGACGCATCGAGGCCACCGACACCACGCTGTGGTACGGATTCAGGGACGACATCGTGATCCGGGTTCGCGCGATCGATGGCGGAAGCGTGCTCGACGTACGCTCCAAGTCCCGGGTCGGCGTCAGCGACCTGGGCAAGAACGCCGAGCGCATTCGCGACTACCTCGACGACCTTGGAGACCACCTCGACGCCGGGTAGAGCGCCATGCGCGGCGCCGTCCCGGCCTGCCCGGTCTGCGAGCAGGCCGGGACGCATTTCTTCGCCGACGTCGGCGGCCGCGAGTACTGGCGCTGCGGATTGTGCGCGGCAACATTCCTGTCGCCCGCTCAGCGTCCCGAGCCGTCAGACGAAAAAAGGGAATACGACCGGCACCGCAACGAGGTCGACGACGATGGCTATCGCCGCTTCCTCGCCCGTCTTGGCGCCCCGCTGCTCGAGCGCCTGTCCCCGAACTCGGAAGGCCTGGACTACGGCTGCGGCCCCGGACCCGCGCTGGCGGCGATGCTCCGCGAAGCCGGCCACCGCGTGCACGTCTGGGATCCCATCTATCAGCCCCATCCCGACGCGCTGGGTCGCCGCTACGATTTCATCACCTGCACCGAAGTGGTCGAACACATGCACCACCCGGCCGAGGAATTCCGGCGCCTCGACGCCCTGCTCCGCCCCGGCGGCATCCTCGGCGTGATGACCATTTTCCAGACCTGCGATGCCCGGTTCGCCGACTGGCACTATCGGCGCGACCCGACACACGTGGTCTTTTACCGCGAATCCACGCTGGCGATCGTCGCTGAGCGTTTTGGATGGTCGATGGAAATCCCCCGCCCCAACATCGCGATCTTCCACAAGCCCAAGTATTAATCCGGCCCTCCCCTGATTGCGGCGAAGGATTTGGGTGGGGCGATCCGCTTGCATCCCTTCCCCGCTAGCGGGGGAAGGTCAGCGCACCCGGGATCAATACCCGACCAAGCCTCCGGCCCCGGATGCGCGCTGCGCGCTTATCCGGACCACGAGGGTTGGTGCGTTTCGTTTCGTTTCGCTCCACACACCGTACAAAACCGCTATTACCCGCGTAAAGTGCTTGGAGCCGAAGGCGGAACGCACGGTTCCAGGGGTCCGCCCGGTCCGGGCTAACCGGGTTCGTCTATATCGGTGTAGTGTTCATTTGTGCAATAGTTGCACTCAGCAATTCCGAACTCGGGTAAAACCATGACGAACAGCCAAGCCCTCGCCTTCGCCGCAATGGTCGTCCTGCTGGCAACCTGCATCGCTCAAACGGCCGACGCCCAGTGGACCCACCACTACCCGAAGCTCGACGACTTCGGCCATCACGTCTACCTCGAACAGCACGAACTCCCGATCCTGGCGCACGGCCCTACCGACCCCGCCCCCTCCCCCGACGGTCGCAGCATCGCCTTCGCCGCACAGGGCTGGATCTGGCGCATGAACCTGGCAACCGGCGAGGCCAAGCGCCTGACCGACCAAGCCGGCGTGGACGGCCGCCCAAGATGGTCGGCGGACGGCCGCCGGCTCGCGTTCGTGCGCGACCACGGCGATGACACTTCCATCGTGCTGCTCGACATCGACCGCGGCAACGAGCAGGTCATCGACACCCCGGCCATCGACCTCGACCCCGAATTCTCTGCCGACGGGCAATTCGTGTTCTACACCTCCGGCGAAAGCGGCAGTCTCGAACTGCGCCGGCGCCACCTCGAAGCCGGCACCGACGAGACGCTGACCGACCTGGACCAGGTGGTGCGCAACGCACGCCGGCTGCCCGGCGGCAGAGGCCTGCTTTACCTCCACGGCAACGGCCCCCATCGCGTGCTGCGCGAGCGCGACTTCGTGGAAGGCTACGACCGCATCGCGCATGCCGAAACGCTGACCTACCACCTGACCGCCGACGTCCACCCCACCCGAAGGCTCATCGTCTACAGCGCGCCCATCGACAACGACTACCACCTGTGGACCATGGACCTCGACGACCCTCGAGTGAAGCACCGCCTGACCGACGGCGCTCGCTACGCCACGACGCCGGCATTCAGCGCCGACGGCGAGTATGTCTACTTCGTCGATCTCG
The DNA here is from genome assembly GCA_041685925.1 of Wenzhouxiangellaceae bacterium. Classification (GTDB taxonomy): domain Bacteria; phylum Pseudomonadota; class Gammaproteobacteria; order Xanthomonadales; family Wenzhouxiangellaceae. Next base: position 60,577 of record JAWLEW010000006.1, read on the forward strand.
ACGACCGCCGCCAGTTCCGCCTGATGCGCATGCCGACCTATGGCGGCGCGCCGGAACCCGTCGAGATCGAGACCTGGAACTACGGTGCCGCGACCGGCAGCCTCTCGCTGTCGCTGACCGATGGCCAGGGAGAGCCCGTCACCGCACGGGTTTCCCTGACCGCTGCCGACGGTCACCCGGTCGCGCATTCCGGCGACGCCACTTATTCCGACCCGCAGTCCGGACGCCACTATTTCTACGTCGCGGGCAATACCGAATTCACGCTCCCGGCCGGCCGCTACACCATTCTCGCCGCCCGCGGGCCGATGTCGCAGGTCGCCGAAACCGAAGTTCGAGTTCGCGGCGACCAGGAGGCAGAAGCCGAACTGGCCATTTCGGAAATCTGGGATGCCGGTGCGGCCGGCTTTGTGTCGGCCGACCATCATGTCCACCTCAACGGCGACGGCCACCACCGCGCCGACCACGGCGACGCGCTGCGCCTGATGGCCGGAGAAGCACTGGACCAGCTCGCACCGATGTCGTGGAACCGCTGGGAGCGGCGCATCGATCGCGGCATTCTCGGCACCGAAACCACCCGCGACGGCCGCACCGTGCATCAGGGCCAGGAAGTCCGCTCGCACTTCCACGGCCATATCGGGCTGCTGAACGTCGAGACCCCGTTCGCACCATGGTTCTTCGGGCCGGATAACCCCACGCTGGGCGATCCGGACCGCACCAATGGCGAGGTTTTCGAATTCGCAGACAAGCACGGCGCCTTCGCCACCTACGTCCACCCCATCGGCACCGACCGCGATCCGTTCACGCACCTCGAAGACAACCCGATTCCGCTCGAGCTGGTTTCAGACGGGATACTCGCCGAGCGCATGGGCATCGAGCTGGTCTGCGCCTGGACCAGCCCGCTGGGCAACGCCGAGGTCTGGTACCGCCTGCTCAACATCGGCAGGCCCATCGCCGCCATGTCCGGCACCGACGGTTGGGTCGATTTCCACCGGACCCCGGCCATGGGCACCGGGCGCGCCTACGTAAGAACCGGCAGCTCGGACACCTCCGCCGAGGCCGTCATCGAGGCCGCGGCCGCCGGTCGAAGTTTCCTGACCACCGGTCCGGCGCTGATTTTCGAGATGGAAGACGGTGTGCGGCCCGGCGACGTCACCCGGTCGGGCACCCGTGGCTGGAACGCCACGCTGGCCAGCACGACCGATATCGAAGTGCTCGAAATCATCGTCAACGGCAACGTGGTCGATCGTCTCGACGGCGTGGAAGCCGGAGAAACTCGAACGCTGAACGGCGAAATCGAACTGCCCGAAGGCGGCTGGATCGCCGCGCGCGCTTACGCTGGAGACCAGCGCCAGGATTCATGGCCCACGATGCACGCCCGGCCGTTCGCGCATTCGTCCCCGATCTGGATCGGCGAAATCGGCTCCACCGAGGCCGGGGCGCGAGCGGCGGCCGCAGGCGACCTGACGCGCGCGATCGATGCAGCGGAAAAACAGGCGCTCGAAGCCTACCGCGACGTCGAGATCAGCCGGTTGCAGGCGCGATTCGACGAGGCGCGAACGCGGCTGGCGGAAATGATGGATTAAGTGAATCAGCGGTCCGACAACCCTCTGAGCACCAGATTCTCGAAGCTGACCAGCCCTACGGCAATCTGATTCTCCAGCACCGGCGCGCGGGTCAGATCGAAACGCTGCAACAAACGCGCGCAATACTTGATATCCATTTCCGGGTGCACGGACAGGACCGGTTTTGCCATGATTTCATAAACATTGACGCGCTCGGGGTTCTTGTCTTTTGCAAGCACGTGGCGGGCGATATCCGATATCAGCAAAAGGCCGTACTCGTCGTCGTCATGACGCTTGTCGACCAGCAGGGCCGAATCATTCTCGATGGTGAGTTTCTCCAATGCATCGGCGACCGTCGTCATGCCGCCGATGGTCGTGAAATTCGACTGCATTACCTGGCGGACCCGAATGGCCGGCTTTTTTTCATTCACAGGTTTTCCTCCACGGTTTCGCTCAGATATTCGGCCTGCCTGCTGATTCCGACCACGTCTTCGACATCCAGCTGAAAGGCCAGGCCGGTACCGGATTTAGCGTCCATTTCGGCCTCGGCATTGATCGCCTCCATGACCTTGCGCGCCAGGTGCTCCTCGACCAGGAACATGATCATGTCGCGCTGCGTGTCCAGGCTGAGCCCGAAGAAAGTCCTGCTCTTTTTAAGGCCCTCACCGCGTGCCTGATTGACGACCGTTGCACCGGTGGCACCGGCCTTGCGCGCCGTTTCCATCAATTTTTCGGTCCGCTCGTCCTCGACAAAAGCGATGATCAGTTTGAAATGCATTTCATTCTCCTTTCGGTTCAGGCTTTCGACGAGCCGCCAGACGATGTCCAATCTGGGCGTAGCCCATTACCGCCATGATCGGAAACAGGCTGGCAAACGCGATCAGCCCGAAGCCGTCCATGATTGGACTTCTTCCCGGCACGTTGCTGGCAAGCCCGAGACCCAGCGCGGTCACCAGCGGCACGGTAACCGTGGAAGTCGTGACGCCGCCGCTGTCATAGGCGAGCGCGACAATGTTGCGGGGTGCGAACACCGTTTGAATGATCACCAGAATATAACCGGCGATGATGTAGTATTGCAATGGCGTGCCGGTGATGATCCGAAACGCCCCCAAGGCAATTCCGACGGCGACTCCGATCGCAACCGCTACGCGCAAACCCCATACGCTGACCGCTCCGGCTGATACTTCGTGCGCCTTGATCGACACGGCGATCAGCGCCGGCTCGGCGATTGTGGTGGCAAAGCCGATGCACAGCGCGAAGACGTACACCCACAGGTAATCGACCCAGCTTGGCCCCATGGCGCCGAAACTCCTGCCCAGCTCGATGAAATCCGGATCGGTCAACTGCTCGGCCATCAATTTTCCCAGCGGGAACAGCGCCTGCTCCAGACCGAGCAAGAAAAGCGCAAGACCGACGATCACGAGAACGAAGCCAAGCATGAGCCGGCCGAGATTCGGCGGCCGGCGACGCAATACGAAAAGTTGAAACCCGAGAATCAGCGCGGCGATGGGCAAGACGTCGCGCAAGGTGCCGACCAGTACATCGATCATGTTCGAGATCTCGATCATTGGACCAGCATCCCGTAGGCCATCACGAAAATGATCGGCGTCAGCGATGCAAAAGCGATCAGTCCAAAGCCGTCGATCATCGGGTTTCGTCCATGGATGCTGCTCGCCAGGCCCACGCCCAGCGCTGTGACCAGGGGCACGGTAATCGTCGACGTCGTCACGCCGCCGGAATCGTAGGCGATGCCGATGATCTCGTCCGGTGCCATCGTCGTCATCAAGACGACGCCAAGATATCCGCCGATGATCAGGTACTGGATCGGCCAGCCCTTGAGAATGCGCAGCACGCCGACCACGATTGCAAAACCGACCGCCAGCGCGACAGTCAGGCGCAGACCATCGGCGTAGCGGCCAAGGGACGCTTCGTCGTCAGCGATCATTCCGGCTTCCGCGGCAACGATCGAGGCCTCTTTGGCGACCGCAATCAGCGCCGGTTCCGCAACCGTGGTCCCAAACCCCAGCGCAAACGCGAATGCCAGCAACCAGAACAGGCTGCCCTTTTTGGCGAATGCATAGGCCATGGACTCGCCGATCGGGAACAGGCCCAGTTCCAGGCCCCGCACGAACAGCGTCAGGCCCAGGACTACAAACAACATGCCGACCAGGAGTTCGGCAAGATTCGGCAGCGGCTGGCGCAGCACCACCAGCTGGAAAAACGCGATCACCAGGACGATCGGCAGCAAGTCCCGAACGCTGTCCATCATCGGCGCGAGGATCTGCCTGAACATCAATGACTCACCGGCGCCCATCCGCGCGGATCTGGAATCGGCGTACGCTCGAGACCGAAGCGATATCGGCTAACGGGCGAGCACGGGCACGCTGGCCCCGCCTTTTTGGAATTTCCAGTGTGTCGATACAGCCACCTGCAAAGCAGCAAAATCGCATCCCGACATCGAGTTCATCGCTGATTTTTGCACAAATCACCCGGGCCTGCTCACGGCAGTCGATGAGCCATTCGTCGCGTCGGTTCGCTCGTGGCCCGGACTTCGCTCCACCCCGCGCAAATGAGTTTCGGTCACAACCCCTTCGAGCGCACGGGCATCGGACTGGCCGCCGGACCTCGACCAGAAGAAGACAGGAAGAGTCACTGGAGACAAGGCAAGGACGGGCAGGATCTCGGTAGTGCGAATGCACCGGGTGAAAAAGCAGGCGCGGCGGTCACAGCGCCAGGCAGGACGGTGAATCGCGCGGCCGAGAACGCGAATGGCCAGCCGTGTAAACTTTGGATTCGTACCCCCAGGGAGTCCTCAAATGCGATGGAAGCGTGCGCGCAGAAGCAGCAACGTCGAGGATCGCCGCGGGCGTCGTGTCGCGGCGGGCGGTGGTCTTGGACTGGTCGGAATCGCAATCGTCATGGTCATTGGCCTTTTGCTGGGCAAGGATCCGATCGAAATGCTCGGCCTCGTGAGCGATATGAGCGGCGCGGCGCCGGTCGGTGAGGCGCGCGGTCCGGCGCCCGACCCGGATGACCCGGCAATCGCATTTGTCGAAAGCATTCTGGGCGAAACCGAAGATGTATGGACGGAACTGATCGGGCAGCGCTACCCGACGCCGAGGCTGGTCGTATTCAGCGATCGCGTTCAATCGGCCTGCGGGGGCGCCTCAAGCGCCATGGGGCCATTCTACTGCCCGGCCGATCAGCAGATTTATATCGACCTTTCGTTCTTTGCCGAAATGCGTCGCTCGCTGGGCGGCGGCGGGGACTTTGCCGAGGCCTACGTCATCGCGCATGAAGTCGGTCATCATGTGCAGACCGTAACCGGCATGTCGACTCCGGTCACCGTGGCCCGGCGCGCCGGCCGCAACGTCGAAGGCAGCGGCGGACTCCTGGTCCGCCAGGAATTGCAGGCCGACTGTCTTGCCGGCGTCTGGGCCCATCACGCCCAGAAGCGGCATGAATGGCTGGAACCAGGCGATATCGAGGAAGCGCTCTCAACCGCCACGGCCATCGGAGACGACACGCTGCAGCGGCGTTCTCGGGGGGAAGTGGTGCCGGACGCTTTTACCCACGGCAGCGCCGAACAACGTGTGCGCTGGTTTCGCAGGGGCTTCGAGCACGGTGCCACCGCACGTTGCGACACGTTCGGCGCCGCGGCGCTCTGATCCGGGCCTTCAAGCGTTCCCTTCGGACTGATGGCGGCCTTCGACCGCCGATCCCTGCGTGGAACCCGCGGTCACCGGCGCTCGTACTCATCGCGCTTATCTGCCTGAATGGCTGCTTGTCCTGACCCGGTCGCGTGCTCGTTCTGGCCGCTCTTGAAGATGCTCAAGCCAAGATCGTCGGCAATCGCCGCCAGGGCGCGCATGCCTCTAACGCTGTTGCCCGCTGGAGAAAGCTTCGGCGAGTAAGCCGCAAGGGCCATGCGGCCGGGCACCACGGCAACGATGCCGCCGCCGACGCCACTTTTTGCCGGTAGCCCGACATCGTAGGCCCAGCGGCCGGATTCGTCGTAAAACCCTGCCATCAGCATTAGCGCGAGCACTTCATCGACGAATGCGGCCGCCATTGCGCGCTTGCCTGTCCGGGGATTCAGGCCGCCGTTGGCGAGGGTCGCACCCATGGTGGCCAGCTGGCGCGCGGTGACTGCCACGCTGCTTTGCCGGTTGTAGACATCGAGGGTCGACAAGGGATCCGCGCCCAGGCGCCCCTTCTCCTCCAGCAGGTTGACCAACGCACGATTCCGGAAGTTGCTGCCGCCGACGGAGTCATACACGGGCTTGAGGATGTCGAGGCGATCCCCGGAGAAGGCGCGGTAGCGGTCGAGGATCAGCGACCAGCGCGCATCGGAATCCTTCGCGTCGACCAGGCTGACGGTGGCGATGGCGCCGGCGTTGACCATGGGGTTCAGAGGGCCGCTGCCGGTTGCGAAGTCCTCATCCAGGGCGTTGAAGGGCTCCCCGGTAGGCTCCACACCGATCCGTTCCTGAACGAAGGTGCGGCCGTGCTGCTCGAGGACCAGCGCCAGGGTGAAGGGCTTGGCCGCGGACATGATCGCGAACGGGACGTCGGCGTCGCCCGCCGTGAACACTTCGCCGTCGACAGTCACCGCCGCCAGGCCGAAGCGGTTCGAATCAGCTTCCGCCAGCGCCGGGATATATTGCGCGTTCCGGCCCTCGTCGAGCCCGCGGTACTCGCGGTGCGCCCGCTCCAGCGCCGCCTGCAGATTGATCTCGGCGCCCGCGGACGCGGCAAACCCGACCAGGATGGCGAGGCCAACGACGAGCGCGACCGCCCGGCCCTTCATGGCAACGCCGGCGGTCTGCGCGACTGGGTGGCCTGTTCGAACGCATAGGCCAGCGCCACCAGGCGCGGTTCGCTGCAGGCAGTGCCGGCAAACGTCACGCCGAAAGGCATCGGCTTGGCGTCGAAGTCTGCCGGCAGCGGCGGATCGGTCACGTTGGGAACCACCGAGAAGGGCACGCTCACGGCGGGATAGCCGGCCTTGTTGATGATGTTCTCGCCTCTCCACGCGGGCATGAGCAAGGCATCCAGGTCATGGCCTTCAAGCGCGGCGTCGATGCCCTCCTCGCGCGACAGACGAAGGTCCTTTCGCCGGTCGGCTTCATAGCGTGCCCGGTCGGCTTCGACGTCCATCTCGTCGGAAATGTCCAGCTGCGCCTGGCCATAACGAATGGCCCCCTGTGCGCGATGGGCCAGGTTGAATCCGCGCAGCGCGGCCAGGGACGCCACCGGCGCCGAATTCCCGAGCGTGGCGAGCCAGCGATTGAAGTCGCGCTTCATCCCGTACTTCATGACGACCGAACACTTCGCGTCGCCGCCCTTGCCCTGGGGCAGGTCGTAGCAGTTGCCGAACAGTAACTGGTTATCCTCGGGATCGTCGCTCACCGTACTGGGTATCGGGGCCGGATCGACGATGATCGCGCCCTGTGCCTCGAGGGCCGCAATTGCCTTGCGCATCACCTCGGCCTCCGCCGGCGCGAGTCCGCCCCGCGGATCCTCCTCGCCGGGCGGAATCACCGCGTCGTAATAGAAAGGGCGTGGAATTCCGATCCGTGCGCCGGCCAGGCTATCGTTGCGGAACAGTTCGTCCGGGCCCGCTTCCGCGAGGGGTCGGCATGCGCCGGTGGCATCGTCGTTCGGATCCACCCCCTCCATGGCCATGAGAAGGGCCGCGGCGTCGGCCACGTACTTCGCCATCGGGCCGGCAGTGTCCTGGTCGGCGGTGATCGGGATGATGCCATGCCGGCTGACGCGACCGACGGTGGGCTTGATGGCCGCAAGCATCGTGTTGTTGGCCGGAATCTGCAGCGACCCGGAGGTTTCCGTTCCCACGTTGGCGGCCCACAGGTTGGCCGCTGTACCGGTGCCGGAACTGGACCCGCCGGTATCCAGCACGCCGCGGCCGTCATCGCAGCACGATCGCGGATCCGGACGAGCATCGTAGGGATTCAGGCTGTGCCCATTGAGCGCGTTGTACCCATTGGGCATACCGGTGGCGACCCAGTTGGCAAGCTCGGTCAGCGTGGTCTTGGCGATGATGATCGCCCCTGCATCTTTCAGCCGCTGCACAAGTGTGGCGGCATACGGCGGCGTATAGTCCGCGAAGGCCAGGCTGCCGCCGGTCGTGGGCATGGCGGTCGTGTGGATATTGTCCTTCAGCGCGATGGGCACCCCGTGGAGCGGCCCGCGCACACGGCCTTCGGCACGCTCGCGATCCAGTCGCTCTGCATCGCGCAGCGCTTCGGGGTTGACGGCTATGGCCGCGCCCAGTTTGTCGTCGTAGCGCTCGATGCGAGCGAGATATTCCTCTACCAGGGAGCGTGCCGTGATCTGTCCCGCATCCATGGCGGCCTGCAGCTCCGCAAAGCTCGCCTCGACGACTGTAAACGTGCTGGAGGCTGGATTCGCTTCATCGGCCGCGCCGGGGGCGGTTGCGCCTTCGTGGTCGCAAGCCGTCAACACGGCCATGACCAAACATGCTCCTGCCATGCGCAAAACTTCGAGCTTTCCCATCATGCTGTTTCCTCGATTGCCTGCAATTCCGCGGCCAGAATGTACTCGACTTGCCCGCGATTCGCCCAAGCGTATCGGAATTCGGGCAGCACCCGGGCCAATGTCAGGCTCGCCAGGCAAAAGGAACACAATCTTTTACATTCGATAACAGTGGATTCGAAAAACTGGATCTTCCAGGACCTCCAGCGCCGGTCGCCTTTCCGCCGGACACGAAAAAACCCGCTCAAGGCGGGCTTTTTCGTATGTGGCGGAGAGGGGGGGATTCGAACCCCCGAAGGGGCGTAAACCCCTTAACGGTTTTCGAGACCGCCGCATTCGACCACTCTGCCACCTCTCCTGAAACTGTCAAACCTCGAGTCCGGCCGTTCGGCGGTGCTCAGCCCGGCCCGATTCAAGCCGTCGAGTTTAACCGAAACGGCGATTTCTGTCGACGTACTTACTCTCGCTCAGGCCCGTTCTCGCCGGCCAGATGGGTGTCAAGGAACTGGCGGATCGCCCGATAGCCCTCGATCTCGTTGGCGCGGTTGCGAAAGCCGTGGCCTTCGTCGTCGAACAGCACGTATTCGACCGGCACGTCGTTGTCCTCGAGCGCCTGGACGATCTCGTCGGATTCGGCCTGCAGCACCCTGGGGTCGTTGGCGCCCTGCAGCACGATCATGGGCTTGGTGATGTTGTCGGCGTGGAACAGCGGCGAGATCCGGCGCAGGCGTTCGGCGTCTTCGGCCGGATCGCCCAGTTCGGCGAACAGTGCTTCGCGCTGCGGGCCCCACCACGACGGGATGCTTTCCAGGGTGCGCAGCCAGTTGGTGACGCCGAAGATATTGACCCCGACGTCGAACTCCTCGGGCTCGAAGGCCAGCGCCGCGGCCACCATGTAGCCGCCGTAGCTGCCGCCGAGGATGCCGATGCGCTCGCCGTCGACCCATTCGAGGCCGGCCAGCATCTGCTTGCCCTCGATCACGTCGCCCAGATCGCATTCGCCGTGGCAGCGGTCGTCGGCGGCATAGAAGGTCTTGCCGTAACCGGAACTGCCGCGGTTGTTGATGTCGAACAGCGCGTAGCCGTGATTGAGCAGGTACTGGTTGAGCGCCGAGTAGCCGATGCGGGCCTGGCCGCCGGGACCGCCGTGGACGCGCACCAGCGCCGGCACGGGCCGGTCGCTCGAGGCCTGGTGCGGACGATACAGGATGCCGGGAATCTCCAGGCCGTCATACGACTCGAACCGCACTACTTCGCCGTCGACCAGGTGCTCGGCGTCGATTTCCGGATTGAGCGACGAGGTCAGCGCGCGCGCCTTGGCATCGGGATCGTCCATGTCCGTCACGAACAGGTCGCTCGGCCTGCGGCTGCTGCTGACGTAGAACGCCATCTGCGAATCGTCGGCGGAGAACTCCACCGAGGTGACGTTGCCGTTGGGCATCTCGGGTATTTCGACTTCGCTGAAATCGGCGGCGTCGAGAATCTTGAGCCTGGTCCGCGAATCCTCGTTGATGCCGACGACCAGGTAGTCGTCGCCGCGCGAGCGGCTGGCGTACATGACATCCCAGTCGGGCTGAAGCACCGTGGATTCTTCGCCGGTTTCCAGATCGCGCTTGACCAGGTAGTCGAATTCCGAACCGCGATCGGTGCGGTAGAACAGGCTTTTGCCATCGGCGCTGAAGGTCGCGGCCTGATTGGCGACCTCGCCCTCGTCGGCGATCAGCGTGGTGATTTCGCCGGATTCGCGGTCCCACAGCAGGATGTCGGTATCGCTTCGCACATGCACCTTGCTCAGCGCGGCCAGCCTGCCGTCGGGCGAAACAGGGCCCAGGTAGGCGTCGACCGTGTTTTCCAGCACCATCTCGCGCTCCAGGGTTTCGGCGTCGTATTCGTACAGGTCGAAGACGCTGTCGTCGCGCTCGTTGGTCGAAATCCAGAACTTGCTGCCGTCGGCCGAGAACCCGGCAAAACCGGCCTTGAGCCCTTCGCCGGGCGTCAGGTCGGTGACGTTGCCGTCGGGTTCGCGCAGGTAGATGTGATCCAGTTCGTTGCCGCCCTGGTCGCCGCTGAAGATCAGCCGGTCGTCGTCGGGGAAATAGGCCTGGACGAACCTCGGGTCGGTGGTCGATTCGGTCAGCGCGACGGCTTCGCCACCGCCCACCGGCTTGGCGTAGACATTGTAGACGCCGCTGCGGTTGCTGGAAAAGGCTACCCGGCTGCCGTCGGGCGAAAAGCTCGCGCCGCCGATCTGCTCGGTGTTCATGAACTGCTCGATCGAGTACTCGGGGATTTCGCGCACCGATTCCGCGCCATCGGGCGCCGCCCGCGACCCGGTATCGGCCGCCTCCGATTGATCGGTGGGTGGGGCTGGCGGCACCTCGGGGGAATCGCCGCAACCGAGGACGAGCAGCGCCGTGAGAAACAGCGCGAACAGCAATTTCAGGGGCATCGACTTGGCTCCAAGAGGAAATCAGGACAGAAGGCCAACAGTATGGGCGGCGCGCAATTCAAGTCAAGCCCGCCGTGCGGCGTGCGTTCGGGGTTCATTTAGAATGACCACCAGACCAGACCATGAAGCGAGGCGACATGACCGAAGCCCTTTTCGAGCACGATGCCTACCTGAACTCGTGCGACGCCACCGTGCTGGAATCGACCCGCGACAGCATCGTGCTCGACCGGACCGTGTTCTATCCGCTGGGCGGCGGCCAGCCCGGCGACCGCGGCACGCTCACGACCGGCGACGGTGTCCGGTTGGCGATCCGGGACACGCGCCGGCGCCGCGAGGACGGCGCAATCGCGCACATCCCGGAACAGGATGCGCCGCTGCCGGAGCCGGGCGCAACGGTGCGCGCCGAGATCGACTGGAACCTGCGCCAGCGCCACATGCGCATGCATACCTGCCTGCACCTGCTGGGCGCGGTCCTGCAATATCCCGTCACAGGCGGCAATATCGGCGCCGAAAAGAGCCGGCTGGATTTCGACATGCCCGAAGCGCCGGACAAGGCCGCGGTCACGGACAAGCTCAACGCGCTGATCCAGGCGGCTCATCCGGTCCAGTCGCGCTGGATCGACGAGGAAGACCTGGACCCGGCGCTGGTCCGCACCATGTCGGTCAAGCCGCCGTCGGGCGTGGGGCGGATCCGGCTGCTCGAAATCCCCGATGTCGACCTGCAGCCGTGCGGCGGCACGCACGTGCGCTCCACCGACGAAATCGGACCGGCCGAAGTCGTCAAGATCGAAAAGAAAGGCCGCCAGAACCGGCGCGTGCACGTCGTGCTGACCGAGAAGTGACCCTGCAACGCTGAAAAGCGATTGAACGCGGTGCGCCAGAGCACACCAAGTTTACCCGAATTGCAAACCCGGCCCGGGGTCGGGATAGGGCCTTGCGGAACTGGTGAGCGAAAGCCACGGAACCCGGATCGCTCCGGGAGCGAAAAACCGAAGCCGCATTCGACGGATTCTTGTCCGAGGCGCTTCCGGGACCGGGACGATTCGGTCATGCCGGATGGCGTGCGTCGAAGCTGTCGAGAAACTTCATCGTTTTTCCACGGGCCGGTCAGAAACACGGCCCGGACAATCCGGGGCTCTGCACGCCGGGCCGCTTTCCCACCATGCCTGCCGGTCAGCCGCTACACTAGCGGTTTTGCCGCAGGCAGTCTTTCGATGCCAAAGCTTCCAACCCAGATCAACCGCAACGACGGCGAGTTCCGCGCCCGCGATGCACACCATCGCAAGCTTGCCGGCGAACTGCGCGCCCAGCTCGAACGCACTGCGCTGGGCGGGCCGGAGAAGTCGCGAGAAAAGCACCTGGCGCGCGGCAAGCTGCTGCCCAGGGAGCGGGTCCGCACCCTGCTCGACCCCGGAAGCGCGTTCCTGGAAATCTCGCCCATGGCCGCCCACGGGCTGTACGACGACGAGGCGCCGGCCGCCGGCGTGATCGCCGGCATCGGGCGCATCCAGGGCGTGGAGTGCGTGGTCGTGGCCAACGACGCGACGGTCAAGGGCGGCACCTATTACCCGATGACGGTCAAGAAGCATCTGCGGGCGCAGGAAATCGCGCTGGAGAATCGCCTGCCGTGCATCTACCTGGTCGATTCCGGCGGCGCTTTCCTGCCGCTGCAGGACGAAGTGTTTCCGGACAAGGAACACTTCGGCCGCATCTTCTACAACCAGGCACGGCTTTCGGCGAAGAACATTCCCCAGGTCGCCGTGGTCATGGGCTCTTGCACCGCCGGCGGCGCCTACGTGCCGGCGATGTGCGACGAGGCCGTGATCGTCAAGGAACAGGGCACCATCTTTCTCGGTGGGCCGCCGCTGGTCAAGGCCGCCACCGGTGAAGAAGTCGACGCCGAAACGCTCGGCGGCGCCGATGTGCATACCCGCCTGTCCGGCGTCGCCGATCACTTCGCCGAAAACGACACGCACGCCCTGGCCATCGCGCGCGACATCGTGGCGCACTTCAACCGGACCCGCCCGGATCGGCTGGACTGCAGGACAGCGACCGCGCCCGCCTACCCGGTCGAAGACATCTACGGCATCCTGCCCGACGACACGCGCTACCCGTTCGAGGTCCGCGAGATCATCGCGCGCCTGGTCGACGGTTCGGAGTTCCAGGAATTCAAGGCGCGCTACGGCACCACGCTGGTTACCGGCTTCGCTCACGTCCACGGCTACCCGGTCGGCATCATCGCCAACAACGGCATCCTGTTCGCCGAATCGGCGCTGAAGGGCGCGCACTTCATAGAGTTGTGCAATCAGCGCAATATCCCACTGATTTTCCTTCAGAACATCACCGGCTTCATGGTCGGAAAGAAGTACGAGCAGTCCGGCATTGCCAAGGATGGTGCCAAGATGGTCACGGCCGTGGCCTGCTCGCACGTGCCCAAGTTCACCGTCATCATCGGCGGCTCGTTCGGCGCCGGCAACTACGCCATGTGCGGGCGCGCCTACGGTGCGCGCTTTCTTTGGACCTGGCCGAATGCGCGCATCTCGGTCATGGGCGGCGAGCAGGCCGCCAGCGTGCTGGCCACGGTCAAGCGCGACGGCCTGGAGGCCGCCGGCAAGGAATGGAGCGAAGCGGAAGAAGCGCAGTTCAAGGCGCCGATCCGCGACAAGTACGAAAGCCAGGGACACCCGTATTACGCCACTGCGCGGCTTTGGGACGACGGCGTGATCGACCCGGCCGATACCCGCCGCGTGCTCGGCCTGGCCATCTCCGCATCGCTGAACGCCCCGATCGAAAAGGATCGCTTCGGCGTGTTCCGGATGTGACCGTTCATCGAAAGGCAGTCCACAGATTACACCGATTTGCACAGATGTTTTTTTGGTGATGCAAACCGCGAGGGCGATAAACGTTTTCTTGAACGCCAAACTTCTGTCCAGTCGATCCGGAAAAAAGTACAGGGCAGTAGCAGTCGACCAGGATGTTTGGTTGACTTGGTTTTTAACTCTGTGTCCATCTGTGTAATCTGTGGAACGCTTTTCCTGATAACACCAACCGACTGCCTTTACCCATGTTGACCAACGAATTTGACGATAAGAATATCGCGACGCTGACGCTGAACCGGCCGGACGTGCACAACGCGTTCAACGCGGAGTTGATCGGCGAGTTGAGTTCGGCGCTGGATGAACTGGCGCAGCAGCCGCCGCGTGCGGTGATCGTCACGGGCGCGGGGAAGTCGTTTTCGGCCGGCGCGGACCTGGCCTGGATGCGCGGGATGGCCGAGGCCAGCGAGACCGAAAACCGCAACGATTCC